>JBKECY010000052.1:0-163468 GCA_047975025.1 Lachnospiraceae bacterium | reverse complement strand
TGACGATGATTTGCTCCGTTGTGTACCTTGCTTTTCCCATTTTTGTACTGCTCCTTTTTGTTAGTTTATCATATCAAAACTAACTCTTCCACTGGTACAAAGATCGGGGGGCACTCCACTGCGACAGGACGGTTCGTATAGAAGACGGAAAGCTGGTGCATGCATAATGAAGATGAAACACACTAAACATATAAAAATGTATATAAAAATATTCTGTATCATCTGCCTTGCCTGGATTTTTATAGGAATGAACGAGGTTGCAGTTCCTGCGGCCGAGGTGATCTATATGGATTATAAGGGCTTCCTTGCCGGGGAAAGTATTCAGATGGCACTAGGGGATACCACAGTGGAGAACAGCACCATCTTGGGCTATGGCGGATACCAGTGGTATGTCGTTGGTCTGGGAGATGAGGGGATTAACGCATCCGACGATGCAGCAGCATTGACACTGTTTTCCAGTGAGCCGGATTTTGGCAAAAGCGTATTTAGTGATCTGGATACATCAGTCTATGCGGGAAGTGTGCTGCAAGCCAAGATGGAGCGCATCTATGAACAGCTGCCCCTGGCAGAAAGCAGTATGATTCTTCCGCGTGTACTCTCGGATACGGCAGATAAGAAGCCTGTTAAAAATCAGTACATCTGGCCGCTCAGTTATGAAGAGGGCACGTTGATCAGTGCCGGGTGGTATGGGGCCAGAACCTATGGTGACAGGTCAGAATTCTGGTGGCTGCGAACCCAGGGGGATACGGAACAAAATATCGTTGCGGGTTCATACAAAATAGTATTCGAAAAAGGTTCTAATGTGGCACAGTCCTACTTCGTTCGCCCGGCCATGACGATTGACACCAGCCAGGTGCTGTTCGTATCTGCGGCTGTCGGGGGCAAGCAGTTCGAAGCTGGCAGCAGCATGATGAAATACGTCAGCGATACCTCACTTAAGATGACGGTCATTGATGATGACATGTCGCCGAAGTTCGAAGCGGATGTAGTCGTCGGCGCCGCAGAGGAAGTAACGGTGACATACCGCAATGTACAGCTGCCGGAAGACACGAAAGAGTATACGCTCTCAGCGTTACTGCGGACGCAGGAGGGGACTGTGAGCTATTATGGAAAGTTAAAAGAGTTGGGGGAGACAGAGGAGGAAGGCACTGCGGTACTGACGCTGCCGCAGCAGGCAGCGGACACAGATGAATTACTGCTTTTTGTAGAGCAGCACAATGGAGACAATTCTACGGATTTTGCAAGTACACCGGTCACTGTAGAAGTTGCAAAACTGACAGACAAGGAGTTAAGGGGTACGGTCGTGTCAGGCACTTCTGATGCAACAGAAGAGGGCAGCGGTCAAAACGATGAAAATGTACTGCTTGTCGTCACTGTCATAGCAGTGATTGCAGTCGTGATTGTAGGCAGAATAATCCTGAGAAAAAGGGTGAGTTCTGACTGAGATAGGAGTTGACTATGAGCAAAAAACAAAAGATACAGCATGTTTTTATTATAGGTTCCAAAGGAATCCCTGCCCAGTATGGCGGGTATGAAACTTTTGTGGAAAAGCTGACACAGTACAAGAAATCCGAATTGCTGCAATATCATGTTGCCTGTGCATATGACAGAGGCGAGGCAGGGAAAAGACCTGCTATGCATAATGGGGCACACTGTATGCCCTTTCTCTGGAAAAAATGCGGAGCTGCCAAAGCGGTCATTTATGACTTGGAGGCATTGCATACCGCCATACGGTATGTTAAAGCACATAAAATCTCCAAACCGATTTTCTATATTCTGGCCTGTCGTATCGGACCTTTTATCGGGCATTTCAAAAGACAGATCGAGAGGCTGGGCGGGATGCTGTTAGTCAATCCGGACGGACATGAATGGAAGCGTGCCAAATGGAATGCATTCATACGGCACTATTGGAAGCTCTCGGAAAGGTTCATGGTAAAGCATGCGGATCTTCTGATTTGTGACAGCCGCCTGATTGAATATTATATTCAAAAGACGTATAGGAAGTATCATCCGGAAACTATTTTTATCTCCTATGGGACGGATTTACATGAGGCCTCGCCGCCGGATGCCAGTCCGGAGCTTGCGGCTTGGTTTCAGGCGAATGCAACAGCTCCCGGAGATTATTATCTGATCGTAGGCCGCTTTGTGCCGGAGAATAATTATGAAACCATGCTGCGTGAATTCATGAAAAGCAGCACTGCTAAAAAGCTGGTCGTCATTACACAGGCATCGGGGAAGTTCTACAAAGAACTGCTGGCTTCTACCGGATTTACACAGGATGACAGAATCAAATTTGCAGGTACGGTGTATGATGCGGCATTGCTTCGAAAAATCAGGGAAAATGCATTTGCCTATCTGCATGGACACGAGGTGGGCGGCACCAATCCAACACTGCTGGAATCCCTGGCAAGTACCCGCCTGAATCTGGTGCTTAGTGTCGGATTCAACGAGGAGGTTGCCGGAAATACAGCCTTGTATTGGAACAAAAAGTCCGGAAGTCTGTCCTCTCTGATAGTAAAAGCAGAAGAAATGGATACGGCAAGGATAGATGAATTGGGAAGACGCGCCAGAAGGCGTGTTGAGGATAGAAACAGTTGGGCATATATAGTCAATCGGTATGAAATGTGCTTTGACCGATTGATCAGCAACGGTGGGGTCGAAGAGATAGATGAAAAAGGTATTATTTACGGCGACGTACGGTGATTTCCTGGCTACATTTGAGTTATCTAATATCAAAATCCTAAGAGAATTACACTGTGAAGTTCACTGCGCTTCGAATTTTACAAACGCTGCATATAACCGGAATCTGGAAAAATTAAAAGAAGCGGGGGTCATATTGCATGAAGTTGACTTTTCCCGTACTCCTTGCAGCGGCAGAAACATTGCGGCTTACCGCAAACTCAAGCAGATCATGCGCGATGAGCAGATTGATATTCTGGATACGCATAATCCGATTGTAAGTGTATTTGCCAGGTGGGCCGCACATAGATGCCGCCTGCGGCATGTGTTCTATACAACACATGGCTTTGCTTTTTATGAGGGAAGCTCTTTTCGGAAGAAAGTGCTGTATAAAACCATGGAAAAAGTATGTGCCAGATATACGGATCATCTGATTTGTATTAACAGAGAAGACTACCGCGCGGCAAGCACCATGCCTGTCCGGGGCAAGGTACTGTATGTGCCGGGGGTGGGAATCGATACAGTTAAGATTGCAGAAGTACCGACTCTGAAAGCGCAGTATTGTGCACAGCTGCAGATTCCGTCGGATGCCGGTATCCTAATCAGTGTAGGTGAATTGATTCCGCGCAAGAATTACCGTAGTGCGCTCCTGGCATTTCACCGGCTCGGCCTGGAGAATACATACTATCTGATTTGCGGCATCGGAACGCTGCAAGAGGAGCTGCAAGAAGAGGTCCGGCAGCTGGGGCTGACCGGAAAGGTCCGATTTCTGGGCTACCGCAGCTATGTGATACAACTTATGAAGATTTCGGATATATTTGTCCATACCTCCTTCCAGGAGGGACTACCTGTTGCGCTTATGGAAGCTATGGCCTGTGGTCTTCCCTGTCTGGTATCTGCAATTAGAGGGAATACGGATCTGATTACTTCCGATCAGGGCGGATTGCTGTGCGCACCGACAGACCATGCAGCACTTGCCGCTTCTATGGGAGTTCTGCTAAAGGATACAAAACGAAGAGCAGAGTATGGCAGATATAATCTGGCAAAGAGTAAAAAATTTGATATAGCACAAGTACAGGACACAATGCACAAAGAGTATAAAAAAGCAATCCGATCATAGAGTAGGAGTCGTATGTATTACAGCAAAAAAATTCTGGGGTTTTTACGGTTAGAACTATGGCTTCTGAAGAATTTTGGAGCCAGAGCGGCCTGGTATGATTTTTTAAAGACATTTGTTTTTAGAAAGGACAGCGGCTGCGGTAAGGAAATAGAGTATCGAAAATATGAGAATCTAAAGCGAATTCTTTCTAAGAAGTATCGTGGTATAATTGAGGAATATAAAGAGAAACGATCAGACCCGGAAGAGATAGGTCCGGAGGCTCCCCTCTGGGTGTTCTGGTGGCAGGGAATAGGAGCAGATACACCGCAGGTAGTTCTTGACTGTATCGAAAATCTGAAAAAATACCATTCTGCACACCCAATCCACGTGGTGACCCAGTACAATCTCAAGGAATATATCGCGCTGCCTCCATCGATACTAAAGAAAGTTGAGAAGCAGGAACTATCCCTCTGTGCTCTTTCGGATATCATAAGAGTGGAATTGTTGTATCAGCATGGCGGAATCTGGCTGGACGCGACCGTATTTCTGACACAGCCGCTGGATCACTATATGTGCGGGTACAGCTTTTATACGATCCGGCATGGGCTTTTTTCGGATTTTCATGTCTGCAAAGGCCTGTGGAGCTGTTTCTTGCTGGCAGGTGGAGCCGGCAGTCCGCTCTTTGGTTTCATGCGAAGTATGTTTCAAGCCTATTTTGCAGAATACACCTATGTGGCAGCGTACTTGCTCATTGACTGCTTTTTGGCGATTGCCTACGAAGAAATCCCGTATCTTAGAGAAATGGTCAATCAGGTGCCGCTGAATAATACGCAGGTATTCTATCTCGATGATCATGGAAACGAGGAATACAAGGAGGCAGAGTTTGCGGCAGTATGTCAAGGAACGCATCTATTTAAGATGCATTATAAGCGGCATTTTGTACGGCGTACCCAGACAGGGCAGCTGACAAAGTACGGACACGTTGTCACTGCAAAGTAATACGCCTGGATTAGAAGAAAGGTACCTGGATGAAAAAGGGAATGCTGTATATCATGATTGCGAATATAATATGCCTGCTCATCGGAGTACTGTCTAATTTTATTTTGCCGCGATTTTTGTCTATCGATTCGTATGCCATAATCAAAACATATACACTGTATATATCCTATGCTGGGTTTCTGACATTGGGATACAGCGACGGAATGTATTTTAAATATGGAGGCAGAAGTATTCGTGACTTAAGCAGTACAGATGTCGGAAGTAATTTTAAATGCTTTCTGGCCTTACAGATAGTATTGGGTGCAGGAGTGTTTATCGTGGCAACCTGCATGGATTCTGTTCTGCTGCAATGTCTTGCCTTTGGTATGCTAGGCACAAATTTATTGAGCTATCTGAGCATTTTTCTTCAGGCAACGGGAGAATTCAAAGACTATGGTGTGATTTTAAGTTTTGAGAAAATCGTGGTGTTTATTGCCAATATGGTCTGTCTTCTGCTTGTCAGGACGGATAATGCCAACATCTATATCCTGATCTTGGTGGCAGCGGCGCTGGGAGTCAGTGTCCTCTTTATTATAAAACTGCAAAAGAACATTCCCTTTTTGGGCCGGGGCAGATTAAAAGCCGCCGAGTTCAAAGAGAATATTTCCATGGGATTTATCTTGATGCTTGGTAATTTCTCAAGCACCTTGTTCACAGGGATGGATCGATGGTTCGTCAAGACGCTTTTAGCAACGGCGGATTTTGCAATGTTTTCGTTTGCGGTTAGCATGGAAAGTATGCTCAACGTATTCATGTCTCCGATTACCGTATCCATGTACAATTATTTCTGCAAAAAACCTGCGCGGGAAAAGATCTTTGAAATCAAGCAGATGGTCATCCTCTGGGGCTTTATTGCCATCCTGGCAGCTTTCCCGGCCAAATGGGTGCTGGAAAACTTCCTGCAGACCTATCTTGCGGCAAGCAGCGTTTTGTTCATTTTATTTGCAGCGCAGGTGTTCTATGTGGTCGTTCGGGGAATCCATGTCAATATTTACAAGGCGAACCGACAGCAGAAGCGATATTTGTATCAGATGGTACTGATGACGGTCGTCGCCTTTGTACTTAATCTGATTTTATATTACCTGTTCAAAAATATGGTTGCGATAGCGGCAGGCACGCTGCTGACGGCCATGATCTGGTTCGTTCTGTGTGAGCTGCGCAGCGACCAGATCAGAGTCGGAATACGGGAGATACTGTTTATTGGAATTATGCTGACAATCTACCTGATTTGCGGGTATTCGTTCAATGCTGTCGTGGGCTGCCTGGTGTATCTTGTGTCAGGAGGGCTTGTCGGACTATTGCTGATGCGTAAAAGTTTATTGCTTTTGTTGGATACGGTCAAAACAGCCATCCTGCAATTGCTCGGCAGACAACCCTGATTGTGTTCCGTTCGCGCAATAAAACAGCCCTAAAATGATGTGAAGTGCAAAAAAACAGGAGTAAAAAAAGTGCTATAATAAGCTGTATATGTCCCTATACGCATAAGGGTAGGGAGAAAACCATGATTGCCAAAGTATTGAAAGTGTAAAACAATGAAATTAAAATCTTTTAGAAGCTATAGGATAGGATGACGGGAAACCCCTCACAGCAACCTGCTGTGAGGGATTTATGCGTTTTTTTATGAACTGCCGACTTTTCATAATAAGAGGAAAAAATCATGAATAATCTATGGGGTATTATGACGTTTTTGCCGTCCGTCAGTTTAATACGACTTTCAGATGTCTTTAATATGGTTATTTCAGCAGCGATACTCTCTACGCTTCCTCTGCGGGAAGAGTTTACGGTTCCGCTGAAGAAAATCTACATGGATTGCATCCCCTTTAGTATTGTGGTTATGGTCATGACCGTAGCATTTTTACCGAAAGCAGCCGTAGATTTTATCCTGCTGGTGCTGGCAACCTTGGGATTTTTGTATGGCCGTTCCAAGATCAGTATGGAGTCCAACCGGTTTGGCTTTGTCTTAAGTCTTGTAGTCAGTTATGCCATTGCTTCAAATTGTATCAGTATTGTACTGGTATCGAATCATAGTTCGGACTGGCTTTATGTAGCAGCGCCATGGATTATGCGCATTGTGACGGCTCCGTTTGTATATCTCCTGATCAGAAAGCTGATCTATCCCATGGCATTGCGCAAAGGCACACATGGATGGAGATGGATCTGGATTATACCGCTGATTTTTGCTGAACTTCTCGTCCTGACCGTTCGCTCGTTTCAGGCTTCTTATGAGAACTGGGTGTACTATTCGGTCAGTATCATCCTGATTACAATCAGTGATTTTGTCACATGTACGGCTTTGATTTATCTGTGTCAGAAAGAAGCTACGATTTCCTCGCTTACGCAAAAAGAGCAGTTCATCAAAGAACAGATGCAATTGCAGCAGGCCGAATACAAGAAGCTTCTGGAAGAAATCCAGGAAATCAAAATCGCAAAAAACGATCTGCGCCATCAGGTATTGCTGTTGGAGAAAAGTACCAGAAATGCACAGGAATCTCTCGAACCGGCTCAAGATATCTATTGCCAGCATATGGCAGTCAATGCGGTCATCCGTTATTATTCCGGGCGTGCGGCTGAAGAAGGTGTGCCGATGGAGTGTGAGATGGAAGTACCGGCGCATATTGACATGATAGAAGATATGGATTTGTGTGCTCTTCTAGGAAATCTGGTGGAAAACGCACTGGAGGCAAGCCGTTATATTGTGATGGAAGAACGCAGAGTCAAAGTGGTTGTCCGCTTGATCAACAGCTACATGTCGGTCATGGTAGAAAATACGTTTGACGGGTATATCAAGAATACGACGGATGGATTTATGTCCAGAAAAAGAGAACGCCTGGGGGTAGGAACACTTTCCGTAGGTGCGCTGGTAAAAAAATACGGGGGAGTATTGGACTTTAAAATAGAAGATAAGATTTTCCGGGCAAATATTCTGCTGAAGATGAAAGCAGTTTCCTAGCCTGTGTTAATAAGAACCATCCCATGTAAGTGTGGATAAGAAAGAAAAGAAAGCTTTTTTGACAGTATTCATCCGCTGGCGCGAAACGGTTACAATGATTCCGTTCTTCAAGGTTATATCGCGTCCCTGCATAGTTTCAATATAATATAAGTTGACAATAAAGCTTCGGTTCAACCGAAGAAAAATATTGGGGTTTAAAAGAGCGCTCAAGCCCTCCAGGGTGGTATAGGTTTCATAAGAGCCATCCCGGCAGTGCAAGGTAACCACCTGGTTGAACACCTCAATATAGTGAATCGAGATCTGAGGGATATCCAGCGTACGGCGATTATTTGTGATGGTAAGTGTCTGCGTAAAGACCGGAGCAGACAGTCTGGTGTGACACCGCTCCAGTGCGGTTGTAATATCCTGAAAACTTACAGGCTTGACAAGATAATAGCTTGCCTCCACAGGATAACTGTCGACAGCAAAGTCAGCACTCGTAGATACGAGCACAATACAACTGGGGCAATTGGCTTTGCGCAGCGCACCGGCTACTTCTATGCCGGTCATATCCGGCATAATAATATCCAAAAAAATAATATCCGCACAATAATTTACAGATTTCAGATGGGAAAGCAGGGCAGTGCCGGAATGAAAACTGTTAATGTGGACTGTTTCGCCATGCTCTTCATAATACTTTTTTACCAAGGATGCTGTTTTTTGACGGCTGATAGCTGAATCATCACAGATTGAGATTTCCATTAAGTAAATCCTTTCTAGTTATAGTAGACCTATTTGAAGGTTTGAATTTGTTGTAAAGTACCTCAATTCTATAGTATAATTATACAGATTCACAAGTTAATTGAAAAGAGTAAAAGCAAGAAAAAGTGAATCTTTTCACAAAAATATCATATATATCTAATTTTGAAAGAATGGTGACCGAGGAAAATGAATCTTCCTGAGATAATCGTAGAATTTAACTGGCTGAGATTTTCAGACATATTTAATATGGTTGTAAGCTGTATATTGCTCTGCACACTGCCGCTGCGGGAACGGATGACTGCCGGCTGGAAGAAACGGTATGTGGCGTGCTTTCTGATTTCGACGGTCGCCTTGTTTCTGGCAGTAGAATTTGTTCCTAAGTCAGGGATGGAGCTGCTCGTGCCGGTACTGGCTGTGTTCGTGTTTGTGTACTGGAAATCCAGAGTGGATATGGTTGCAAACCGGTTTGGGTTTATTGTGAGTATGGTGGTCAGCTATGCGGTTGCCTCTAACTGTATCAGTATTATGATGGCATATCACAGCAGCTCGAGCTGGTTCTACTTCTCTGCACCTTGGATTCTGCGTCTGCTGACCGCTCCATGGGTGTATCTGCTGATTCGTCGTATTATGTACCCCCTGGCCCTTCGTGAGAATACCAGAGAGTGGAAATGGCTCTGGATCGTCCCTATACTATTTACGCTCTGGATGCTTGTGACGCTTCGTGCCTATCAAGTCATGGGTGTTAGCTGGCTATTTTCTATGTTCACCTTCGTTGTTATCACGTTCAGTGATTTTATCGTCTGTACCAGTATTGTATTCCTGTTCCAAAAGGAAGTTACAATATCGAATCTCAAGCAAAAGGAAGACTTTGTAAAAAAACAAATGAAGCTGCAGCAGGCAGAGCATCAAAAAATATTAAAAGAGGTTCACAAAGTTAAGATTGCTAAGCACGATCTGCGGCATCAGCTCCTGCTTATCAAAGAATATATTAAAGACCCTGAGAATGCCTCATTACTCAGCTATTTTGACGAACTTTCTTCTATTACCTCTATTGCAAACGGGCTGATTTGTTGTGAAAATCTCGCCGTCAATGCCATGATGAAATACTACTATTCGCTGGCAGATAATGAACAGATTACGTTTAAATATGCAATGGAAGTCCCTTCGGATCTGCAGCATATCGAAGAGATAGATTTATGTGCGCTTCTGGGAAATATGGTGGAAAATGCGCTCGAAGCCAGCCAGCATCTGGAGCCGGAGGAACGGCATTTCAAAATCATTATCAAAATCGTTAACAGTTATATGTCGATTATCGCAGAGAATCATTTTGACGGCTGGATACAAAGAACATCGAACGGATTTAAATCCAGAAAAAGATAATGGACTGGGGATGGGAACTCTGTCTATGAAGGAGATTACGGACAGATATCATGGAATCGTGGATTATCAGGTAGAGAACAATAAGTTCACAGTTTCTGCTCTGTTGAATATGACAACACCCCCGATTAACAAGTAAAACAAGCTTTTTACGAAAAAACATTATTGAATAATGATAAAAAAATTCAAAAACTCCTTACTGATAAAAATACTCACTATGCGAATTGTAAATCGTGAGTATATCTGTTACTCTGTATCGAAATTAGATATAGTATCTATTTTTAGCGGATTTAGCAGAGACTAAGGAGGAGAAAGGTGAAAAAATTTATTTGTTATCTGTGCGCCGTTGTATTGGCCGCACTCAGCTTGAACGTACCGGTCGCAGCAGACGGTCTGGCCTATGCCGATGGAACCTATACGGGGACACAGGCAGTAGTACCGACCGGCAGTTACCAGGGGTACAATGTACAATCCACCGTTACAATTACGGGGGGCGTCATCAGCAATGTACAGTTCGATTATGCAGTACCGCAAGAGAGTTATATTTACAAAGTACTGTTCGACGCAGCAAATGTAAATACTAAGATGGTGCAGACCAATTCTACAAACGTTGATATAGTATCCGGCGCCACGGATCTTAGCAATGCTGCCATTGGAGCGACGAATGTAGCCTTGGCGCAGGCGGAAATCAAGCCGGAGCAAGGCGTACTTCTGGAGGTACAGGGAGCGAAGTACTATTCTTTTGATCTGAGAGGACGTGAAGATCTCCCGGCTTTTTCAGGTCTGGCAGGGGAAACAGCGGTCACAGTTGAGGATCTGAGTCAGATCGGAACCACAGGCATCTATGTCTATTGCAATGCTCCGCTTACAGGAGAGCTGTTCGGAGTGACCTCAATGACGTTCTCGGATTATTTTTATGGTGAGAACAATGGTTTGTCCAGCACAGCTTCTGTGGCAGAGAATTATGGCAGCACAAGCAGCGCGTCAGCATTGGATGCCGTAGGCTACTATGATGTAGTTACCTCGGCTACAAATTCCAATTCTCACTGGAGTGACGTGCCATCTATACTTGATGTGGAGAGTGGTTCTCCCGGAAATTCAATAACGGCAATCAATACAGTGGAGGTTAAAGCAGCCGCATCGCTTTATATCAATGCCAAAATACTGGCTTCGTATGGTGTGGACAGCAAACTTGCATCCTTAGCGGATAAAATCGTGCTAAATGCCGATCCGACAGCGCCCACATATCGCAACAACATAAAGACACTTCTGGCGGACGGAACATACAGCGAGGCAGAAGAGATGGCGGGCAATACGTTACTGCCTGTACCGGCGAGCTCTTCATCGTATTCGTATACCAATAACTATGCAGATACAATGTTCCAGGTAAACTTCGACAGCACACAGTATGCACAGTATTCGGATTATATGCACAAACTTTATGCAGTCATTATTACAAATGAGCAGGGTGTCAGCCGCGGTGCGGTGCATTGGGAAGATGTATGGACCGAAGCAAGCCGCAATGGATTCATACAGGTAGGGATCAGTGACGGCGATATTGTACCGGCAGGCAGTAATTACTTTGCAAGTTACAGATTTGATTCGTTCTTTAATGAAGATCGCGATAGTCTGAAGCCTGGTGTGTATACCTATACGGTAAAAGCCTATGGATACGCAGATCAAACGGGATCCTTTACCGTAGGCCAGGCACTGGCTTCGAATCAGAAAATCACAGCCGCAAATGCGACATGGACAACAGATGGAGCCAGCGTAGCAATAACCAGTACGCTGCCGGCAGAGTATGGTCTTGCAATTGATGCGCAGATCACAGTGAAGAAAGGCAGCGGAAGAAATGCAGTCACTTTGACAGAGGAAGAGTATACATATAACAGAGCAACGAATCTGCTGACCATCAACAATTCGGCGAATACCGGAGTCGGAGCCTATACCATTGAAGTGACAAAAGACGGGTATCAGTCTGCGAGCGCTTCCTTCACCCTGAACAGTGCTTTGGAGGCGGAAAAATTGTCCATAACACAAAACGCTGATGGTGCATGGGAATTCGCAATTGCCGAGAATTCAGAGAACTTTACAGCGGAGCAGTATTTAGCACAAATCTCATCTATAAGTGTGAACGGCTCGTCCCTGCGCGGCAATAATCTGGGAAGTACTGTGTTTACGGTAAAGGATGGTGCGGTACTTGTTAATTTTGCCGCTGAGATTTCCAGTCGTGGGCAGACGACACCGGTATTTGCCGATGGACAGGCAGGGCAGTATACAATTACGCTTGCAGCTAACGGTTATCCGTCGCTTACGGCTACTGTGGGTGACAATGTAATTGAAGCGGTCAATCAGGTGACGGCACTGATTACGGCACTGCCGGAAGAGGCACAGTTAGCATTAGGCGATGAAACTGCATTAAAAGCGGCACAATCTGCTTACGATGCACTGTCTGCACTGGAGAAATCGTATGTTTCGGAAAGTGCCAAGACGAAGCTGGCAGCTTTGCAGACCAAAATGACAGCACTTAAAGCTGCTGTTAAGAACGGATGGAAAACAGAAAGCGGAAAAGTGTATTATTACAAGAACAATGTGAAGCTGACCGGATTCCAGACCATTTCAGGAAAGAAGTATTATTTTAGCAAGGCAAGTGCGACGAAGGGTCAGATGCTGACTGGGTTCCAGACCATTTCGGGCAAAAAATACTACTTTAGCAAGGCAAGCAAGACCCAGGGTCAGATGCTGACCGGATTCCAGACCATCTCATCTAAGAAGTACTATTTTGCCAAGTCAAGCGCAACACAAGGGCAGATGCTGACTGGGTTCCAGACCATTTCGGGCAAAAAATATTACTTTAGCAAGGCAAGCAAAACACAAGGACAGATGCTGACCGGACTGCAGACCATTTCAGGCAAGAAGTACTATTTCAGCAAAGCCAGTGCGACGCAAGGGCAGATGCTGACAAAACGCTGGGTCAAAGTAGGAACCAAGAGCTACTACTTAAGCACCAGCGGTGTTGTAACCAAAACGAAATAAGATACATAAGAAAACATAGAAAGACATCAGGATTTGAGCGACAGCCGCCGCTCGTCCTGATGTTTTTGTATTTGGAACGAGTCATTTTATGCATATACTTATGCAAATATTGACAATAAGATGGAGCTGGCATACAATATAAGTAGATAAAACTGTATGAAGGAAATAAGGGAAAATGGAGGAAAAGGGTCATGAAAAAAACAGTGAGAAAACTACTTTGTCTATTTGCTGTTTTGTGTATACTGGCAGGAGGGATGCCGTACACACAGGCAGAGGCATCAGTTATTACGAAACCCGATGAGGGAGTCCCGGCAGTTACCACCGAACAGGGAAAGCTCCCATTAAGGAAAGAAGAGTATAGATTGTCTCCTCTTACATATAAGGGAAAGGCTTCGAACTATTTGCTTACGCAAAATCCGGAATTCGCAGGAACTACTGTCTATGTGTCCTTTGATGGAGACAGAGGCAGCGTGTCAACTACGGTTCCAGCAGGAACTGAAGGGGAGGACTGGTTTACGATTGCGCCCGATAATGTGCTGTACACAGCGAATGTGGGAGGAGTCGGATATTTTGAAACGAATGGAAACGCAAGTGATCCATTAAATAACAAGATCCAACTATCTAATAAAAAAGACAGTACAGTGTTCGTAGATCCGGGTACATATTATTGTAAGGCCGTTGGTTATACTTCTCTTACGGCAAGCGGGCTGGCTCTGGTGGGGCTGGGGTCGGCGGATGAGGTGGTCATTAAAAAGCAGCCATGGCAGATCGAGTTTTTTGGTGTTACCCAACAATATCATGAACGAAACTTGATTTATGATAATACCTTGTATCAAAATATCACATTTGATGCGGATAATGCAGGATGTCTGAAGACGGGGGCGCAGACTGCCAATGCATATACTAAAATCAGCAAGGATGGCGGACTGACCTGGCAGACCAGCGGGACGGCAATTGGCTCAGGCCGCGGAGGGGATTTTCTGGCAATTAGTCAAAATGACTCCGGTGCAGTATTAATAAAAAATTGTACGGTGCGCAATATTGGCACAGGACAGTCTGGAAGTGCCAATTATGCCATTAATATTATTGCCGCGAACAAGCGGCAGGTGAATATTGAAGGTGTGACTATTTCAAATTGCAAAGGAAACGGCAGCAGCAGTTACAGACTGGTCAACGTAGGAGTTTCCTCTAATATTAACTTTAAAGACATAAGCTTTATACAGGGTTCAGGGAATTCCGTCGATGCTTTGTGGATTGAGAACCCAATGTCAACAACAGTGACCTCTGCAGATATTCCGGCCGGTGATATCCGGTTCGCCGGGGACGTTACCTTTGACGGATACCCCAACAAACAGCGTATTGGTATCCAGCAGACCTCGTACGGCAATGTGACACTGCCGGAGAGTTATCGTTATGCGGTATTCTCCGTGGGATCCATTTCGACGGTAGCAAGCGGAAGCACAGTGGCGGATATATTGGCATATAAATCTCTTTCTGATTTTACACAGACTTGGTCTGCGAACGATGCGCGTTCACAATTTCTGGTGTACGATCTATGGGATAACTCGTGGCTTGTTCGCTCGGAAGGGGCACCGGATGTCGGAGCACAGCTGGCGGGTATCCAGACTGTATTACAGAGGATGGCAGCAGCCTATGTGCCCAATGATACAAATGGATCTGTCGGCAACAGTAACGGCCGCGGACTCGTGATGGATGCCAATATTAAGATTGTAGCGAATACACAGGGAAGTATTCCTTCGTTTACCGTACCAGCCTACTCCCTTGCAGCTTCCGCTCCTAACGTACATATCCGCGCGGTGGCGTCAACAGAGGAGCTGTTCACATCGGCTATGGGGGCGTCAACATTGGTTCCGCTGGTGGCGGAAGGAACGATAGGACTGGATAATACCGGGGGAGCGAATGCAAATGTGAGGCTTTATAATTTTGATTTTCATGCGGCGGCGAACTACACGATGCAGGAAGCGATTGTACAATCCAAAATTGCAAATTCGGAGGAAGCTACTTTTATCGGATGTAACTTTACCGTACTGGCACAGGCGATGACCCTCTCTGTTCCGGCCAATATAGAAGCGGATGAGACAGATAATGATCATGAGGACACGTATACGATTTCTGTTAAGACAGCGCCGTTTACACCGACGACTGCAATGAGCCAGGCGTTTAGTTATCAGGCAACCGGCTATGAGGAAGTGACACCTTCCGATGCCTTTAAGATTGATGACCCTTCGGTTGCGTGGAGCAGCTCGGATACTGGGATCGCAGAGGTGGATGCTGCTACGGGACTGGTTACTGTCAAGGGAACCGGCGAGGTCACCATTACAGCCAATGCACTGGATCTATATAATCAGGGAGAAATCGACAAACCTTTCGTATTTTTTACATTGAACATTGAGAATTATAAAACTATTTTTGAACCCGGTGCCAAGGGCGATTGGAGCATAGACCCCGCCGGAGAGGATACCATGTACTATGTCACAGGTCTGCTTGATACACAGGCGGTGCCCGGTATGCCCGAGGTATTAAATTCCACAGACAGTGCCTGGGTATTCGATACCTTCATCTTTGATGCCAATGGTAATGGCAGTATCGATGAAGATGAAACTACGGAATATTCGGCGGCAGATGTGATTGAGGGGGCAGATCGAACCTATATTGCAACATGGAAACAGGCAGCTACACCAACGGTCACCCCAACCATAAAACCAACAGGTACTCCGACCGTAAAACCGACAGGTACCCCAACCGTAAAACCGACAGGTACCCCGACTGTAAAACCGACAGGTACGGTTACAGGAACACCAACCAAAGGAGCGACAGCAACACCTATAGCAATGGTAAAAGATCCTACCAGTAAAACAGGCGTTAAGACAGGGGACGATACGGACAGCAGAATGGTTCTTCTGGCAGTATCCGGAGCCGCCGGAATTGCTGCGGTACTGATTTTGCGGAGAAAACGAAAAGTGACTAAGTAACTAAGTAACGCTCTACATGATTAATCAATAGGGTTTGTCTATATTACCTATTTTCTGTATTCCATTTTCATGATAGAATGAACTGTAAACTATCAAAGAATAATGGAGGAAAAACGTGGCCATTCAAATCATTACAGATTCAACAAGTGATATTACGCAGGATAAGGGTAAGGAGCTGGGGATCACAATTGTTCCCTTACAGGTGATTTTTGGAGAAGAAACCTATTATGACGGTATAGAAATTGATTCTGATGGTTTTTTTGATAAGCTGACAAAAAGCAGTCATCTGCCGCAGACGAGTCAGCCGTCACCGGAGACCTTTGTAGAACTTTTTCAAAAATTCAAGGATGCCGGTGATGAAATCATCGTAATTACAATCTCATCTAAGATGAGCGGCACCGTGCAAAGCGCCATGATCGCCAAGGATATGGTTAAGTATGACAAGATTTATATTATTGACAGCTTACAGGTAATGGCGACTTTGCAGCTGCTGGTCTATCATGCGGTAGAGCTGCGCGATCAGGGGGTGAGTGCGGCGGAGATTGCCAAATCAGTCCTTGAGAAGCGTGAAAAAGTGAGAATCTATGTTGTTATTATGGATATTACCTATTTGAAAAAAGGCGGCAGACTGACTGGAGCCAGCGCTATCGCAAGTTCAATTCTGCATCTGAACCCGATCGTCAGTGTCATTGGCGGTGAAGTTGTCGCGGTAGGTGTAGGGCGAGGCGTCAATGACACTTGCAAAAAAATTGGGAAACTGATCAAAGCAGATGGCGGAAGAGATGAATCCATGCCGTATAATGTTGTGTATGCCGGAGATCCTGCGGACGCGGTGCCTTTTGAAGAGGCATTAAAGAACAAGCTGGGGTATGTGGGCGGCAGCATCTGCCAGATGGGGCCTGTGGTTGGTACACATGGGGGACCTGGGGCGTGTGCGGTTGGCGTATTCCTTTCATAGAAAGTATAATAAGAATATATAGATTCATGAAGCAGCTGTTTAGGAGAAAAAGAATACTTCTGAGCAGCTGCTTTTTATCAAAGTAAGCCAAAGTGGATGGAGAAGTTGCAAATAATATAAGATTTTGAAAGTAGTAATATATGGGATGCGGCATTGACAAAAGTCAAAAAAAGTATTAATATAAGTACATAATAAGATACAGAAAGGGGTGCAAAAAATGATAGCATTGAAAACGATTGATATACGGAATAATTTCAAAAAAGTAAGTGACCTTATCAATTCTGGTGAAAAAGTATTGATCTCGCGCCCACGTAATAAAAATCTTGTGGTCATAAGTGAGCAAGAATACAATGAGCTGGAGAAGTCGCATCGTAATGCCGAGTATTTAGCTAAAATCGATGCTGCTTTAGCGCGTGTTGAGCAAGGTCATACGGTAGTTAAAACTATGGAAGAGCTTGAGGATATGGCTAGATGAAAGTAACTTTTGATGAAAAGGCTTTAGAAGAATATATTTCATGGCAATCAGAAGATAAGAAAACATTGCAGCGTATTAATCGCCTGATTTCGAGCATTCAACGTGATGGATTTATGAAAGGAATTGGAAAGCCAGAGCCTTTGAAAGGACGTAAGGCATATAGTCGTCGGATTGATGATGCAAATAGGCTCGTATACATTGGGGATAATGAGCAAAATTTAGTCATACTTTCTTGCAAGGGGCATTATGAAGACTAAAGGATTATCCGTCCGGCGACTACATATATTTCAATAATTTTATATAAATTGATTTCATGAGGGCATCGGAGGATGCTCTTTTAGTTTGTATAATTATATGTTGTGTCCAGCTTGGCCTCTGTTGATTTTCTCTCTGAAAAAAGCAAGGGTTTGTTACATTTTTTTATGCCCGCAGATATAATCAATGGTTCTGTTTCTTAGATGTATAATTCGATCCACACACAATTCAATAAGTTCCGTATCGTGCGTAATAAGCAGAATAGACTGTCCCTGTTCGGCAAGTTGACGCAGCAAGGCGGCCGTCTGTCTCATATGATGTCCGTCCAGCCCGCTTGTTGGCTCATCAAGCACCAGTACTTTGGTGCGGCGCATAGTTGCGGCGGCAAGCAGCACACGCTGCTTTTGCCCGCCGGACAAAGAGACCGGATGGCGGTTTTGGTAGGGGAGCAGCTGCCATTTGGCAAGGCAATCCTCTGCTTGAGCCTGCAGTTGAGAAGCAGGGGGCAGTCCCAGCATAACTTCTTCTGTCACCGTTGCAGCATAGAGCTGGTAGTCGGCATCCTGTCCCACCAGAAAGGATTGGCGTATGCGTTCCTTGGGTTTTGTGAGTAATCCTTCATAGCGGATAATACCACTATTTTCACGACTTGCACCTGTTAAAGTCTGGCATAACGTAGTCTTGCCAGCACCATTTCCGCCGGTGACCGCCAAAATCTCGCCAGGTTGGATCTGGAGATTCAAGTCTTCTAAAATCTGTCGGTTTCCTTTCCGGCTGTATAAAGCTTCAGCCTCGATTGCTGCTATTCCTCTAAAGGCAGGGGTACTGCTAGTGTGCAGTATTGGCAGAGTAAGCTGGCGCAGACCTTGCGCATACAGGTCTTCCCGGGAAAGCTTTTGTGCCTCTGCCTGTGTATATTCCTTAGTGATACGTCCATGCTCCATGACAATCATTCTGTCGAACAGGCGGGCTATATAGTGGAGGCGGTGTTCTGATATGACGAGGGTATGTCCCTGCTGTTTTAGACGCAGCAGAAGTGCCGCTAGCTGCTCAGTGGCAGCGGCATCCAGATTGGCGCTCGGTTCATCCAGAACAAGTACCTTAGGGCCGCATATGTAGGCAGAAGCAATGGCAATTTTCTGCTTTTCTCCGCTGGACAGGTTGAAAATGCGCTGCCCCATCAACTCTTGAATCGGCAGTACCTCCCAGAGCGCTTCCAGGCGTTTTAGCATATCTTGTCGTGTAAAGGCACGTGCTTCCATGGAGAAGACGACTTCATCGGTCGTATCTGCACAGAAAAACTGACTGCGCGGGTCCTGAAACACACTCCCAACGAGTTTTCCGATCGATGAAAGCGATAAGGTACGAATATCCTGACCGTCCAGTGTATAGCTTCCCTCCAGCTTGCCGCCGTAGAACTGGGGACACAGCCCATTGAGAATGCGAGTCAGGGTTGTCTTGCCGCATCCGCTTTGCCCGGTAAGCAGCAGACATTCCCCGGCCTTTACGGACAGATTGATATGTGAAACACTTTCGGTATCGTCACAGCCTGCATAGCGAAATGAAATATCCTGTAATTCAATCATAGATTACTCCTTTAGAAACAGATCCGCCAAGATAAGTCCCACACTGAGCAGTATAATGACCAGCAGGAGGCAAGTGTCTTTGCGGGTAAAATGAATGGGGCGAAAAGAGGTCACATCCTGCTGCTGATCGGCACCGCGCAGCATTGCGGAGGCAGCAAGCTCATCAGCAATTCGGGTCGTGCGAAGCAAAAGTGGAATCAGAATGGATTCGACACTTTGTACTGGGTGGCGCAGCAGTCCCCAGACAGTGACGCCGATGCCGCGGAATTTTTGAGAAACGCGTATGGACTGATATTCGGTGGTCACAGTTGGCATGAATCGAAAGACGATAGCCAGAGCGATAGTGGCTGTTCGTGGCAGATGCAGCCGGTGTAACGTGGTCAGCAATGTACCCGTAGGAGCTTTTCCCAATGGTATGGCGAAGAAGGCTGGCAGCAGCATACGTCTTAGAATCGTTGCCATGAACAGCAGTGATCCGGCAGCGCCGGTCAGTGGCAGATGCGAGATTCCGGATAAAACCAGGTACAGACAGACAAACCCAATGGCCGCGCGAACCTGCTTATATACACATAGCCATACCAGACCAAGAAGCGCTGTGAGTCCCAGCAGGAGCTCGGATCTGACGAAGAAGGCACCAATGGTGCCGAGTACGATCGCGGCCATCCTGACGCGGCAGTCTATACCGGGAGTTTCATACAGCTCATCGGTCAAAGTGCGCTCAATACTTTCTCCCGCGGGGCGTTGCGTCATATGGGTTTGCAGGGAGGGAATGGAATTATACTCTTTCATAGTCAGGCGGCGCCTGCCGGGCGGAAGTGCTTTTTGAGCATCTTAAATCCGAGGAAGGAGCCCAGAGCGGCGAAAACGCATGCATTTAAGGCGGCAAGCAGAAGCATCACAGGAGAAGTGAACCAACGCATCATGTCAGTGATGGAAGCTTGTGCAACGCCGGAGGCCAGCAGCTGCTGTGTGTATTGCTCCGCCAGTACAAGATAGGGCAAAAAGCTGCCCAATACATAAAAAGCGGCAAAAATCATATAGGCAAACGTTATACGCAGCGGCTTTTTATAGCCGTCTCCTAACAGCACACATTCACAGAGCAGGGCGCAGATCAGATAGGAAATTGAGATAAAGACCTGACCGAGAATGATAAAATACAGTGCCATCAGACCGGCGAACAAAAACGCAGCACCCCGGCGCGGCGCTTTTGCCATAATCAATACATAGATAGGACCGCAAAGCAGCATGATCAATGCCACTGAGACGAACATCATAAGCTGCGGAACGGCGGCAAAGGGTATGGCTGTTACTAATTGAATTACAATACTAAGTACTGTCAGCAGTGCAATGAGTACGATGTCACGAAATCCGATTACAGTTCTTGTCTTATTCATATTGAGTCCTCCAAATTTTATATATTCCAAAGTTGTGCTTGTGTCTGCAATTCCCAGAGATGTGTGTAGAGTCCCTCTGTCTGGGAGAGCAGTTCCTTGTGGGTGCCTGCCTGTACAACATGTCCTTGGTCAAGAACGACTATGTGATCTGCATCGGCTATTGTCTTTAACCGGTGAGCGATCATGATCACCGTCTTGTCCTTGACAAGCTCACCGATGGCCTGCTGCACTAATAGTTCATTCTCCGCATCGAGGCTGGAAGTGGGTTCATCCAGGAACAGGACGGGCGCATCCTTTAAGATGGCGCGTGCAATTGCGAGGCGCTGGCGTTCGCCGCCGGAGAGAGTTGCACCTCCTTCACCGATGACAGTGTCATATTGTTCGGGCAATGCCATGATGAACTCATGGCAGCGGGCTTTCTGGCATGCGCGTATTATGCGCTCGTCGGAGATGCTGTTGTCTGCGAACAACAGATTGTTGCGGATACTGTCTCCGAAGAGATAATTTTCCTGGAACACCATAGAAACTTGTTCATAGAGTGACTGGGGCGAGAGTGTGCTAAGCGGTGTGCCGCCCAGAGTGATATTCCCGGAGTGCACATCCCAAAAGCGGCAGGCCAGCCGCAGCAGTGTGCTCTTCCCGCTTCCGGACGGACCGACTAATGCCGTCAGACGATTCTGCGGGGCGGTGAAAGACACATGTTCAATGACATTTTTGGTTCCATAGGAGAAGCTGACATCTTCGAACTGTATACTGCCGGAGGGGAAAGCTCCGGCAGTGCCGCTTTGCTCCTCTTCTGAAAGCAAGGTATTGATACGAGTGGATGCCACTGAACTGACACGAAGCATGATAATACAAGTTATGGCAGTGGAGAGCGGGCCGTATAGTCGGGTTGCCAGAATTAGAAAAGCAAGAAGGATGAAGATTTCTACTGTGCCCTGCACCAGCAGCATGGAGGCTGCGAAGATGATGAGCGGGATGCCGAACTGGATGCCATGCGCGGCCAGCAGTGTCAGCGCTCCGGGGAATCCTTCTTCCCGGGTACTTTCTCTGGCAAGCGTGGCATAGGAAGCATCCAGTTTCCCGAAGCCGGTTCCGGTCTGATTATAGCTTTTCAGATTACGCATGCCCAACAGGTATTCATGCAAAAAAGTAGTGGCGGCAGCTTTGGCGGTACGTACCCGCTCAGATTGGCGGTGGCGCAGACGTATGGCAAAACGCATGATCACGAGGCAGACCGGAAGCGCCAGATACATCGCCATCGCCAGCTGCCAGTTGTAGAACAGCAGCATGATGCAGGAGAAAATCGAAAGTGCGCCCATACTGAGTATCTGCGGGATAAAAAAGGATACGGACTGCTCCAGACTGTCAGGATCTGTAACAAACGTATTGGAAAGTTCGCCGCTTTCCTTGCCCGCATAGAAGCCCAGCGGCAGCCGTCCGATTTTCGCAGCAATCTCGGTGCGCAGTTTGGCAGAGGAGCGCTGGGAAGCGTAATAGCTGTAACGATAGGCCAGAATGGATATGATACTTTGCAGCAGAAAGGCAGCGGCCATGCCAATACAGCATACCCAAAGCCGGTCAATGTCAACTTGCGCCGAAGATAGCATCAGCGGCTCAAGCAAAGTGCCCAGTGCCAGCATGCCGAGAAAGGCAGGCATCATAGAGCACAGATTTTCAAGGAATGCCCAGATTGTCGGTGCAATCAGCTCGCGGGCATTGCCGCAGGTGTAATTACTCAACCATGTTTTCATTGGTATGTCCTCCCTGTAAGATCCACTGACCGGATTCATTTTGTATCTGCCACAGATGCGCATAAAGACCGTTTGCCAGAAGCAGGCTTTGGTGGGTTCCGCATTCTGCGATTTGCCCGTCCTTTAGTAATAGAATCTGCCGGGCATTTTGAACGGTGGCCAGCCGATGGGCTATCATAAGTACCGTCTTTCCTTTTAGCAGCCGGCTTAAAGCCTGCTGTATCAAAGTTTCATTGTCGGCGTCCGTATAGGCGGTCGCTTCGTCCAGCACGATGACCGGTGAATCCTTTAGAATGGCTCTGGCAATGGCGATTCTCTGTGCTTCACCGCCTGAAAGCGGATGCCCGCCATCTCCCAGACGTGTCTGATAGCCTTGAGGCAGCTCCATGATAAAATCATGGCACATGGCAGCTCTTGCGGCAGTTTCCCCTTCGCTTTGGGACACTTCGCGATGCATCGCGATATTCTGATAGACAGTATCTGAGAATAGAAATGTATCCTGAAACACAAAAGCAATTACATCCATTAATGTGGTAAGTGCCATATCGCGTATATCAACCCCGCCGATGCGAATCGCACCGGTGCTTACATCCCAAAAACGGCAGAGAAGCTGGCCGGTCGTCGATTTGCCGCCGCCGGAGGGGCCGGCCAATGCGGTTACTGAGCCGGCAGGTGCGGTAAAGGATACCTCCTGCAACGCCCACCGGCGCATAGGGTCGCTGGCATCCTGATAAGAAAAAGATACGTTTTCAAAATGCACATCAAAGCTTGGAGGAATTTTGGGTGAGGCAGGTTCCGGCAGAGGCTGTAATTCCATTAGCTTTTCAATCTGGTCAACAGCCACCTGCGCCATCTGCGTTTCGACACCCAGTCGGATCAGCTCAAGTATGGGAGAGTACAGACAAGGCGTGATGATTAAAAACATCAGAATTGTAAGGACCAGACGTAATTCACCGCCATAAAGAACGATTAAAATAGTGGCTATGGGCATAACAAAGGTCAAAAGAGAGAGCATAATAACCTTAAATGCAGAGCTTGGGATAGAAACCATCTTCGTAAAATGCAGCAGTGTCTTCAGGTAATCCGAGATACTTTTGGAAAGATTTTCATAGCGGTTATTCCTGCCGCCAAAAATTTTTATGACGGCAATGCCCCGTAGGTATTCATTGAATCTGCGAGTCATCTCACCCATACGACGGCTCATTTCCACTGTCATCTGACGGCTCTTCTTGTTGCCATACGACAGTGTCTGGATGAGGAATGCCAGTATGACCGGAAGCAGTACGGCAAGTGCCAGCCAGCCATTTAGCAGGAACATGGAAGCCAAAAGTACCACGAGAAGCGGTCCGGCCCCAATCAGATTTGGAATATTATGCGCCATCAGCTGCTCGATTTTTCCCATACTGTGTTCCATCAGCTTTTGTATCTCCCCGGTACTGGTAGAGGTGAAATATCCCATGGATAAAGTGCCCAGGTGAGACAGAATCCGCCGCCGCAGACGGTAGATTAGTTCAAAAGCGTATTTGTGTGCCCTGTATCCCCCGGTTAGTGTACATAGAATGCTGCTGCACAAAGTCAGCAGTGTCAGCAGGCCCCACAGTATGCTGTTGGCATCTGCAAGTGAACCTCCGGCGGCGTAGAGTTCCAGTACCTGCCGGGTGATAAAATAAATGGCGGCATAGGGAAATGCCTCCAGTAAAATGCCTGCAATGCTGAATCCAATTGCACCGTACCAGCCCGCAGGCTTCATATCTGCCAGGGAAAACAGGTATTTGAGATTCCCTTTTCGGCGTTCTTCTTTCATTGACCGACTACCTCCTGATGTAGTATACTGAAAAACAGTTAGTAAATGCTAACCAGCCTATCATAGCGGCAAATCCAGCCGGTTACAATAGAGTTGGTGCCGGTTGTGTCTCTGGGGAGATTTTTTGTGCGTTGAGGGAGATTTTATGAAAATAATGCGAACCGTAGAGGATTCTTTTGAAATTTTTGAACAACTTGGCATGCAAAAAAAAGTGTCAGGAGCCAGGACAGTCTACCGCTATCCTTCGCTGCCCCAAAAAGGTTTTGTTGAAGTGCTGGGCGACATTGCGCACTATTATTTTACCAATATGAAATATCATGTACTGATTGAAAAACTTCAGCCCTATAATATGGATGAACCTTACATAGAACTGGCTATAAATGATACCATTGAGAACTTTGTGACGCGAGACGATGCAGGTCTGCCGCTCGAGGAGCCGCCGCGCGGCGTGCTGTTCATGGTCATACGGCCGACCGGAGCTACCGGATACGTGTACATTAACCGAGATACCTATTGCTGCGGCTGCAGTCTGATTCTGCGGCATTCCTTTTGCCGGGAGCATCTGTTCCCGGCAGTAAGAAACTATTGGGGGGCAGAGGTGGATCCCTATTCCATCCTGCAGATTGCAGGAAATTCTGTTCTGCCGGTCTGTGCGAAGCTGCTTGTGGAGCTGCGGGACTGTACGTATGACGGGGACTCTGCCAGGCTGTATCTGGATGGCAAGATGAAAGAGTTGATGGCGGCACTCGTACATACAGTGGCAACCATGGAAGCCAGCCGTATCCCACATTTTTCAGAGTATGAGAGAAAGGCTGTACTCAAGGCACAGACGATTCTGCGGCAAAATCTCAAGAACCCTCCGTCAATCAGAACCCTGTCTTCGGAGCTGGGGCTTAATCCCAACAAAATGCAGACAGTATTCAAGCATTATTCAGGTGTTACTGTAATGGAATATCTGCGAAGTTATCGCATGGAAAAGGCACTGGAACTGCTGGCGACCGATATGCTGATTGAGGAGATTGCAAAGTGTACGGGGTACAAAAGTGTCAGTCGGTTTTCGGAAAGTTTCCTTAAGACATATGGGCTGCTTCCCAGCAAATATCGTAAGGTCAGGCGCTGAAGTCCGAAGCTGCGGATGCGTAAATTTTTCTTGACATAGTAGATGTTTTAGGTCACACTTAATAAAAAGCAATTGAAGTGAGGTGAAGTTTTTGGCCAAAATATTACTTGTTGATGATGAAGAGGATATCCGTGAACTAGAGCGGCTACTGCTCTCTCCTTATGCGGAAATCATAGAGGCAAAAAATGGAAGAGAAGCCGTAGATTTGACAGATGAAACGGTGGATTTGATTATTATGGACCGTATGATGCCGAAGATGGATGGCGTGCAGGCGGCCAGAGAAATTCGTGAAAAGTACGACGTGCCGATTTTGTTTTTGTCGGCCAAAGGGCAGGAATATGACAAAATCATCGGCTACTCCGCAGGAGCCGATGACTATCTGGTCAAACCGTTTTCTCCGCAGGAGCTGCAATTGAAAGTGCAGGCCATGCTGCGGCGTTATCTGGAGTACGGTCCGCGGGACACCGGAGCAGTACAGGATAGGATAGAAATCAGGGAATTAGCACTGAATCCTTCCACGCATGAAGTATGGATACGGGGTGCGGAAATTGTGCTGACAGGCAAGGAGTTTGAAATTCTAAAGCTTCTGGCGGGCAGTCCGGGACAGGTCTTTTCGACACAGATTATCTATGAAATGGTGTGGGAGGAGCCGTTCTTCTACAATTCTAACAACACAGTCATGACCCATATCAAAAAGCTGCGGCAGAAGCTTGAGGAGGACCCCAGAAATCCGCAGTATATCATTACGGTATGGGGAGCGGGGTATAAAATTGAAAAATAGAAAAGGCAAAACCACATTCCCCAGAGAAGTACTGCAGTACCTGATGATCAGTGTCATTAGCGGGCTTTTACTGCTTCTGGTACTGCTTTTTTTGAATCAATATCTGTATGATGTAGTCATAAGTCCACGCATCGTGAGTTCACAGCTGGCCGCAGCCGCCGACGAGTTTCAGGCCTTTGTAACTGAAAAGGAAGTGAGCAGTCAGTCAAGAATTTCATGGCAGTCGGATACGGGAAATATCTTTTACATGCACAATCTGGCATCCGGCAAAGGCGGCCCCAGTGTTTCAAGAGATAAATCGGATGATTTGCAGAGGAATATGCCGCTTGGGAATGAAGAGTCGGTAGAAATTCAGTATGAGGATACACAGGCGGAAACGGTTTTTCTGATGGTAGAGAATCGATGGCCGTTCTACGCAGGAGCGGGGCTGGTGATTCTGCTGGCAGTGTGCTTTACGGGAATTCTTTTCTATCGGCAGCTGAGCAAGAAAGCCAGATATATGACAGAGATAGAGCGGGGAACGTTTATCCTGGAGTCGGGACAGCTAACCCATGCAATCGCCGAAGAGGGTAATGACGAGCTGACTCAGATTGCTCACAGCATCAACGAAATGAGCCGGTCGCTGTCGGAGAAAATAACCTCTGAGGAAAAGGCAACACAGGCTTCCCGGGAAATTATTGGGGATCTGAGCCATGACATACGGACACCACTTACAATTCTGATGGGATATGTTCCCATCCTGCTGCAGTCCGAGCTGACGAAAGAGCAGCGCAAATATCTGGAATTAATTGATAAAAAGACACATCAGCTGAACCGCAGAGTCGATACACTGCTGGAATATGCAACGATTACATCCGGACAGCAGCCGCTGCGGCTGGAACCGGTGCCCGTCCAAAAGCTATTGGAACAGTTTGTACTGGAACTTTCGCCGGTGACAGAGGTACGTCTGGTGTCGCAGATACCGCCGGATACAACCATGATCGGAGATGTGAAGATGCTGGAGCGCCTTTTTGATAATCTGATCTCCAATATGAACCAATATGCGGATCTGGAGCAGGGTGTGGATGCGCTTCTGGAAGTAAAAGAGTCGTGGATCGTGATTGAACTAAAAAATACGGTATCGCAGGAGGATACAGGAGTAGGAAAGTCGCTGGGACTTAAAATATCAGCGCGAATCGCTGAGCTGCACAATGCAGTGTTTGAAGGAAGTCAGGATGGCGAGGTCTACAAGACCAGAATTGAATTTCCGATTTACAGTGGGGACAGATAATACTGTCTTCACTTTTTTTATGTCCTAAATTCAGAATTGTTCAGATTTAACTCAGAAGCAGTTCAGAAAACTGCGATATGCTGTATTCATAAGTAAAGGCGATACACCAGCTTTTGACTGGATACAGTATAAAGGAGTGATGAAGATGGGTAAGGTTAAAGCAAAAGGTGAAATGACATTTGAACGGCATGAGAAAAAGTTTCTGATGACCTTGCAGCAATATGAGGAATTACTCGAGGAACTGCTGACTTTTATGGAATTTGATGAATATGGGAGACATACCATTCATACAGTATATTTTGACACAGATGATTTTGAGGTAATCCGTCATTCCTTAAGCAAGCCAACGTTCAAAGAAAAGATGCGGCTGCGCAGCTACGGAGAAGCAACTTGTAATTCACCTGTATACTTTGAACTGAAGAAAAAACTGCTGGGTGTCACGTATAAGCGAAGAGTGCAGATGAGCTATCTCGAGGCAGTGAATTATCTGAGATATCATGAGCCGCCGCTGGAAAAGACACAGATTTTTGCAGAAATTGATGCTTATATGCAGCAGGAACAGGTAAGGCCAAAAGTATTAATCAGTTATGACCGGGTGGCAATGCGGGGACGAGAAGATCCTAATTTTCGTATTACATTCGACCAGAATATCCGGTATTCGACGAAAAAAATGGACGTAAGCCATATTGAAGAGGATGCCCTGACACTGTTAGAGCGTGAACCGCTCGTATTGATGGAAATTAAAGTGCCCGGTGCGTATCCGCTGGAGATGAGCCGGCTGTTGTCAAGATTAGGATTGTTCAAATCGAGGTATTCCAAATTTGGTATGGTTTACAGTCGAACGATCAGTCCGGTCCTTACGGAGAAGCACATTGAAACTGCCAGTGCGGCACTTCCAGCCAGAGAGGAGGAAAAAGAGTATGCTAGAGAGTATATTTACGAATAATGCCAGTGCCATGGAGATTACACTTACCCAGCTGCTGCTGATGGTGGGTGTCAGTCTTGCCATCGGTATCGTAATCGCATTGGTACATATGTTTCGCAACACCTATTCTAAGAATTTTGTTTTAACGATTGCCATGCTTCCGATTCTCGTCGCTGCGACGATTATGGTGGTAAATGGCAATCTGGGAGCAGGTATTACTGTAGCCGGTGCCTTTAGTCTTGTCCGGTTCCGGTCTGCCCCCGGCAATGCCAGAGAGATTACGACAATCTTCTTCGCAATGGCGACCGGATTAGCGGTCGGGATGGGATATCTGGTCTTTGCAGGATTGTTCACAGTCCTTGTAAGTATCGCAATTATATTGTACACACTGTTAAAATTCGGTGAGATAGATAAAAGCATGAAGAGTTTTAGAATCATTGTCCCGGAGGATACGGACTACATGAGAGTATTCGAAGATGTGATGGTGAAATTCACAGATATGCACCGGATGGAGCGAGTCAAGACCACAGATCTGGGAAGCTTGCTGGAGGTGACTTTTACCGTACAGGAGAAAAATCCATATCGGGAAAAAGAATTTTTGGATGCTTTAAGGACGCTGAATGCGAACCTGCCGATTGTTGTACAGCATGGCTCTAATGGCCGGGACGAATTATAGCATGCTGGGGAAACGGTATCTTCTGACAGAAAGGAGAGCAATCTATGAAGGCTAAGAAACACTTGCTTATTGTGGCGGCGGTTGTGCTGGCAATCGCCATCACAGCCGGCATAGCATATACGGTATATAGAATAATCGCAGGAAGTTCCGGTGCTGCGACTGCGGCACAAAGTACGGCGGATACATCGACAACAGAAAGTACAAGCAGTACCACCGTAGCGGCGGCAGACACGACGGCCATCGCAGGAGAGTACGACGAAGAAGATCAGGCGCTTACGTATGATGAGAGCTCGGCGGTTACAATTACCTTAAGCGACAGCGGCTCTGTCACAGAGGGTGAGGGAGTGACAATTTCCGGAAGCACGGTTACAATTACGCAAGGAGGAACCTACGTGATCTCGGGAAGTCTGACAAATGGTCAACTCTACATAGACAGTGCGGACGATACAACCGTCCGAATCGTGCTAAATGGTGTGAAACTTACCAATGATACGACAGTCCCCATTTATGTGGCACAGGCCGCGAAGACGATTCTTATGACGGCGGAAAGCTCTGAGAATACCATCACACTGACAGCAGAAAGTTTTGCAGACACAGATGAATCCTCAGCAGCGATTTACAGCAAGGATGATTTGACCCTGAGCGGCAGCGGTACGCTTACGGTGCTAACCTCTGTTGGCAATGGGGTACAGAGCAAGGATGACCTGAAGGTCACAGGCGGAACCTATAAAATCACCAGTACTAATGAAGCGTTAAAGGGCAAAGATTCTATTCAGATTCTGGATGGTACCTTTACCATTGATACACAAAGTGATGGTATGCAGACAACCAATACAGAGGAAACGGACAAAGGATATATCGTAATTGACGGCGGCACATTTACCATTAAAAGTGCTAATGATGGCATACAGGCAGCGACGGCGTTAATCATCAATGATGCTGTGATGGATATTCAGACCAATACGGCGGACTCATCGGATACAACGCAGAGTTTTAAAGGACTTAAGGCCGCAGGCGATATCTTGCTGCAGGGCGGAAGCTATACGATTACTTCTACAGACGACAGTATTCACTCCAACTCAAATATTACAATTACAGGCGGAACCTATGAACTGGCGACAGGCGATGATGGTATTCATGCAGATGCGACAACAACAATCAGCGGCGGCAGTATCACAATCACAGAATCCTATGAGGGAATTGAAGGTGCGAATGTGATAATTACCGGAGGCGAGATTTCAATTACAGCTTCAGATGATGGGCTCAATGCGGCCGGTGGTTCAGTAAATGATGAAAGTACCACAGGCGATACTGGTCGATTCGGGGCGGATTCCTTCCAAAGCTCGGGAGATTATTCGATACAGATTGCAGGTGGAACGATTACCATCAATGCACAGGCAGATGGACTGGATTCGAACGGAGATATTACTATGACCGGTGGCACTGTACTTGTCTATGGACCGACAGATAACGGCAATGGGGCACTTGACTACGATGGTACATTCGAACTCAGCGGAGGTACCTTAGCGGCGCTTGGCTCTTCTGGTATGGCTCAGACGGCGAGCGATAGTTCATCCCAGGCGAGCATCCAGCTATGGCTGGACAGCACATATAGTGCAGGTGAGACGATTGTTCTGACAGACGCTTCCGGCAATGAGATTCTCACAGTTGAGGCAGTAAAAGAATTCAGCAATGTGGTTCTAAGCGCTCCGGAACTGACCGTTGGGGAAACTTATACAATCGAGCTTTCCGGCGGAAGCACAGTACAGGTTACGCTGGACAGCACAGTCACTTCCATAGATGAAAGCGGCAATGCAGCATCGACAAATCAAGGGATGGGAGGCGGCCAGGGCGGCGGCAACCGGATGCAGTAGCAGTGTTATATCACAAAACAGGCAGCACACCGAGTCTTAAAAAAGAGCGGGGGCTGCCTGTTTTGTGGCGTGTGGTGTTATTGCGGCTGTATGATGTAGGGGCAGGGAGCGTTCGTTAATACGGCAATCAAATTGTCCACAGACAGAGAAGCCATCTGTGCTACGGCCTCCTGTGTATGAGCCCCTGTATGTGGGGTCGTAACCACATTCGTAAGTGAAAAAAGCGGAGAAAAAAGCGGCGGCTCAACTTCGAAGGCATCCAGGCCGAGTCCTCCGAGCTGCCCGGTAATCAGTGCGTCATAGGCTGCCGCCTCATCAATAATGCCGCCGCGGGAAGTATTGATCAGGATGGCGCCTGGGAGCATTTGTGCGATAGCATCTGCTCCCATCAAATGCTTGGTAGCGGAAGTCAGAGGCAGATGCAGACTGATGGCATGCGAACTGCGCAGCACTTCTGAAAAGTCAGCAGTGTGAATTCCGTGTTCTTTACAATAGGTTTTATCGATATAAGGGTCGTAGGCTTGTATTTTCATCCCAAAGCCGGAGGCGCAGCGTGCCACGACTTTACCGATGGCGCCAAGCCCCATGATGCCAATTGTTTTTCCTTTTAGTTCGGTTCCGGTCGAGCGTATCCAGGCACCGCTCTGTGTCTGGGCGTTTAAGTAAGGAATTTTTCGGGCAATGGATAAAAGCAGTGCAAAAGCCAGTTCCCCTACCGCCTGTGCATTCACTCCGGGGGTATTGGTGACGACAATTCCCTGTGCAAAGGCAGCGTGTAGATCTACACGATCATAGCCGGCGCCATAGCGCGAGATTGCTTTTAATTTCGGACAGGATGCCAGTACTTTTTCGGTGACAAAATCAAGCCCGGCCAGATATCCGTCACAGTCCTTCAGCAAAGAAAGCAATGCGTCTTCTTCCAGCGGTTTCCCGGTGGTATTAAATACCAGATCTGACGTGAAGTTCTGCAATGTGCGCAAAGCCTCAGGGTTCTTATCCGGCTGCAGAGATGTAGGCGTTACCAGTATTTTCATATAAATCTCCATTCTGCAGACACACAGGTCTGCTTATTGTGCGAGTGCTACGGCTTCTTGTGTCAACTGTCGGATACGTACAAAATCACCTTCCTGAACCAAGGAGTCCTTTACCATCCAGCTGCCGCCGCAGGCGATGATCTTATCAAACGCAAGAAAATCCCGGATATTAGAAGCACTGATACCTCCAGTGGGCATGAAAAGCATATCCGGAAATGGTGCAGCCAGAGCCTTGATAGTAGCCAGACCGCCAAATTGACCGGCTGGAAAGAACTTCGCTACGCGCAGATCATACGCCAGCAATTGCATGAGTTCTGAGGGGGTGCAGGCACCCGGAAAAATCGGAATCAGGTTGGCAAGTGCAAACTCAACGACCGGTTTTGAAAAGCCCGGCGAAACCAAAAAAGCAGCGCCTGCCGCAACCGCCCGTCTGGCCTGTTCAACATTAACAATGGTTCCGGCACCAATCAGCATTTCCGGAAAGGCTGCTGTTGCGATGCGTATTGATTCTTCGGCAGCTGCGGTGCGGAATGTAATCTCAGCGACCGGAAGTCCTCCGTCAGAAAGTGCTTTACAGAGTGGTTTAGTATCATCGACCCGATCAATTTTTACAACGGGCACAATCTTGTGCTTTTTTATTTGTTCAAACAGTACTTCCTGTTTCATAATAAAACCTCCTTATTGAAAGATGCGTACACAATTGTCGTGTGCGATTTTTTTGATTTGCGCCGGGGTAATTCCATGCGCCTGTAAAATCGGTAGAAATGTTGTAAGAATATAATCCAACCCAATGGCAGAAGGGTCATACGCCTTCATGCGCTGACGTGTTGTATCCAGTGAGAAGAGCAGCTGATCCTCAAAACCTGCTTGCATATGTTCTGCAAAGAGGCCCGCTTCGTAGAGATCACTATGGTATTTAAAACGCCCAATTGTATCAAATTCCAGAAAACACCCGCGCTTTAAAGCTTCTCTGTGAATACCTGTATCGGCGATGGCGCGGTCCATATGGCAAAGGATGATGCGTTGCATAGGAACCTTGTGGATTTCTAAAAAGTCTAATAAAGACAAGGGATCTGAACCGGATTCAATATGAATCTGCATAGGAACCCCGGAGCGGACAGCGGCATCGGCAGCGGCGGCAAATAGCGTTTTGTATCGGGGAGTTAATCCTTCTGCATCCAAAGCAGTCTTAAGCATACCGGCACAGCAGGGTATATATTCCGGATGAAATTGTATATCACTGTTGGTATACATACCGACAGTCAATTCATGCAGGAAGATGGAGGTCAGCTCGGCCTGTGTTTTTTCGAAAATCCAATGCGCTGTCGGATAAAACTGCATTTTGTGAAAGCCGGTCGAAGCAATAATGTTGATACCGCTTGCCTTAGAAAGCGCCAGAAGTCCTTCTGCCATCCGATTGCATCCGCCCGGTTGTGCATCAATGAGTGTCCGTCCGCCCGCCTGTGCGTAGTTGTTCACCTCGGCAAGGCTTTTGCTGAAGTCGTCAATGCAGAGTGCCGGGTTCACTGAGAAAGAAACACCTTTACTAATTAGTAAGTGCTCATGGCACTGGCAAAACCCCAGTTGTGCCGGAAGTATCGGACCTTGAACCGTCATGATTGAATTCATGCCATCTCCTTTCCCACAGCGGTTGCCGTATGTTAGATTTGTTTGGCGATTTTGCTCAATTCTTCCAAGGTGGAAGGCGTAATCTCAATATGAAATACCTCTGCAATCACCTGTGTCCAGCCATGGATAAAGTAAATCCAGCCGTCTTCAACATGCAGATGCCGGTTTTGGGCCTGTGCCAATGCCTGCTCCTTGAATAAAAGTTCACCGCGGTAATTGATTTCCCATACAAGGCTATCTGACGGGAACTGACAGTCGTTCGTAAGCGGCGAACCGGGGCCGTCCTTACCAAGGCCGGTGGCATTGACGACTAACGAATGCGAAGGCAATTGTGCCAGTGTTCTGTCGTTGTCGGCGGGTGTCGGGTTGTGGATGAATTCAAATTCGATCTTGGGATTGCTTCCGCATAAAATGTGCTTAGCCTCTTCGAGGCGCGGCAGACTCCGATTAGCAATTCGGATACGCTTTGGTACGTTATCACCAAATTTTTCCTGCGAAAAATAAACGCTCATGGCAAGTGTGCTGCCGCCGGCTCCCAGCAGCAGCACTTCTCCGCCATGCTGTGTCCAATACTGTGCGGGAACAAAATGTTCCAGTGCCAGACCGCTAGAAATAGGATCTTTGGCATGCCCGCAGAGCAGTCCGTCCTTTTTTGAAATAGAAGACAGTTCACCAAGCTTTTGGGCATAGGGATCAATATATCCGAATAAATCCTTACAGGAATGATACAAATCAATTTTGTGTGTGGTTACCAGCGCTCCATAAGACAGAGGGTCGTGTTTGATAAATTCCACAGCTTCCCGGTATTCTTCTGCGGGAGCATGCAAAGGGAAATCAATTCCTTTGATAACGGCGCCGGTAAGCCCGAGTGCGTCGGCCCATTTTGGAAAGACCTTCATAATAGAAGATTTCTCTGTGGTGACGCCTATGAAGTAGATAGTGGGGGTTGTTGCTTTCTCGTAGTGCTTCATAAAACCTCCTAATAGTTCTGACATTATTCCTTTGATAATATATTGCAATGTAATGACATTATTATATTATAAAATCAAAAAAAAGAAATGTCAAGTTTTCATGCAGAAGCTTTTGAAATATTGCATTCTTCTAAAAGAATTAGGAAATAAAAGAAAATCAGGGGTTTTCAACTTAGGGAACGTGTGCTAATATGTCGTTATAGAGTAATGTAATGACAAAGAATCAAAACGAAGAAAGGAGAGGTAGGATGCAAATACCAAAATTATTAACGATATTGCCGGAAGACTATATCGTGACACCTGATGGAATGGAGGTGGATCAAAACGGAGATCTGGTTCTGGCATGTCCGAACTTTGCAGATATGTCCCTGCCAAGTTGTATCTGCAAAATTGACAAAGAGTTTAAGGTAAGTAAATGGTTCGATGTACCCCTGCATGCTAAGACGGGAGAAGCACGCGCCATGGGAATTGCCTTTGGACCGGACTGGGATCTGTATATTGTAGATAACCAAGGGTGGGGAGGCGATCCTGATCTGATCTTTAATGGAAGAATCCTGCGTGTACGTATGGAGCAGGATGTTGTCCGCAAAGTGACGGTCGTAGCTGAGGGGATGGAGCACCCAAATGGAATCCGCATCAAAGGTGAGTATATGTACGTAACACAGAGCATGATGACCCGGGTGAAGACCCAAAGCGGTAATCTGTTAAGCTGCGTGTATCGCTTTCGTTTGGACGACGAGAATATCCAAGTGACAAATACGCTGGAAGATCCACATATTTTTGCGACTTTTGAGACACAGAATCCAGAAGATCAGTATGGGGTAGACGGTATAGTTTTTGATCATAGTGGGAATTTGTATATCGGAAACTTTGGAGACGGAGAAGTGTTCAAAATCACATTGGATGCTGAGGACAACATACAAAATACGGAACTGTTTGCCAAGGATGCACAGCAGCTGCGTTCTACGGATGGCATGACGATCGATGCGGCAGGAAATATTTATGTGGCTGATTTTGTCGTAAATGCGATTGCTAAAATCACACCGGATGGTACTGTGACAAGAATTGCTCAAAGCCCGGACAGCGATGGAACGCATGGGGAGTTAGACCAGCCCGGTGAACCATGTGTATGGAATGGGCGGATTGCAATTTCTTGTTTTGACAATGTAACGGGCGGCGATAAGTGGAATACCGGACACGAACTTCCGGCTACGATGAGCATGCTGGAGATAGAATAAATAAGACCTAAAAGAGAGGTATAAGGACATGAATCATTTTGAGTGGGATAAGAGCTTTGCAGTGGATTTTAATCTTATGAACGGATTTTCCAAATCTGCGGATACAACGAAACGATATTTGTCACAGATGAAAGAAATGTTCTGTGATCCTAAAGCGGCAGAGGACAGCCTGCATCAGACAGATGCCCTGGTGTATGAATTTTATGAACTCGGGTGTCCGGAGCGTTCCGGTGATTTGGCGTTTGGAACTACGATATTATATCCCGGCAAGGTAGGAAGTGAGTATTTTATGACGAAAGGGCATTTCCATACAATCCTTGATACCGCAGAGGTGTACTATACTCTTGCAGGGGAAGGATATATGATGATGGAAAATCCGGAGGGAGATACTATAGAAATAGAATTAAAACAAGGAGAGGCGGTCTATGTTCCCCGCCGGTATGCGCATCGTTCAGTCAATACGGGAAATACACCACTGGTGATGTTCTTTGTATTTGATGGCAATGCGGGACATGATTATGGGACAATTGAGAGTAAAGGATTTCGAAAAATACTAATTGAAAAAAACGGAGGACCCTCTGTGGAGGATAGTCCTAAATGGAATTCTTAGTAAGGAGGAAAAACTATGATGAAAGCCATTGTTTACCATGCACCCAGAGAGTATAAGCTGGAAGAAGTTCCAATACCAAAATGCAAGGATAATCAGGTTCTGATTCGAGTCAAAGCATGCGGGGTCTGCCGGACGGATGCACATATTCATGAAGGAGACTTTATTTCCAGCTTCCCCTTGATTCCCGGACATGAGTTTACCGGTGAAATCGCAGCTATGGGAGCGGAGGTAAAGAATTTTTCGATTGGTGACAGAGTTGTGGCAGATAATACCGTATTGTGCGGTACATGCTACTACTGCCGGAGAAACCAGCCACTATTTTGTGAGAATTTCCTCTCTTTAGGCTGTAATCAGCCGGGAGGATATGCACAGTATGTAGCGGTGAATTATGATAAAGTATTTCCTATATCCGACAAGATTACGTACGATATGGCGTGTTTTACCGAGCCGCTTGCCTGTGCAATTCATGGTATGGATGTCATTTCACCGATGGCAGGAGACGATATACTAATCTTTGGTGCCGGGCCGACAGGGCTTTTATTGACACAGCTTTTGCGGCATGGTGGTGCTGCGAATCTGGTGGTGTGTGCTTCCTCTGAGAAAAAATTACAGTTGGTACGTGAGAAAGGATATGCGCAGACTGTGCTGATGGATCGTAAGCAATATGAGGTTCATACAACAGAGCTGCAGGAGAAATATCCGGAAGGGTTTGATATTGTGATTGACGCGACCGGTGTACCGGCTGTCATTGAGCATATGTTTACCTTTTTGAAAAAGGGTGGTAAAAGTGTATTCTACGGTGTGGCACCAAGTGATGCCCGCATCAGTATCAGCCCGTACGATGTTTTTAACAATGAGTGGAAGATTCTGGGTTCTTTTGCACAGACCCACTGCTTTGACAGAGCGGTCAAATATCTGGAGCTGGGAATTGTGAATACAGAGGGACTTATTGAAAAACACTATACAATTGATCAGTTTGATGAGATGATGGAAGCGTTCCTGCATAACAAGGGTATGTGGAAATTGATTGTAAATCCATGAAGAATCCGGACACTTGTATCCTATGGGCTGTGAAAAGTTATAAAAAAAGAGTAAATTGCGGTTGACTTTTAGAATAAATCACAATATAATGTGACTATATAGCAAGTTAGTAATGTTACTACATAATAACCAATGGGAGGAAGTTTATGAAAAGTAAAAGAGTAATTGCAATCTTGACAACAGTCGTCATGACTCTGGGTATTCTGGGAGGATGTGCCACAGATCCTGCAAAAGAGCAGGCTGCTGCAACGGCAGAAGCGACGGAGGATGCATCGGCCGAGGACGGAAGTACTGCTGCACAGACGGAGGATATTGCATCGTTCAAAATTGATGCGGCTGCAATACCCCAGGAGAAGCTGGACACGACCTTATATGTCGCCTGTTCCATACGTGGTCTGGAAAATCCATATATCGCCACGATTGCCGAAGGTATGGATATGTTCTGTGAATACTTAGACAGCATCGGTCAAAAGTATGAGAAGCAAGTTCTGGATTCAGGCGGCTCGAATGATGTTGAGATTGACAATATGAAACAGTTTGCGGCAAAAGCCGGTGGTAATGCGATTGCATATGCAGATCCTAATGAGTCAGCCATTGCACCGTCACTGGCAGAGGCTATGGCAGAATCCGGCGGTTATATCGGTACTGCATGGAACAAACCGGATGACGTAGTACCGCAGGACTACGACCCGAACTGGGTAATTCATACGTCCGCAGATGATGTGGCGAATGGAAAAGCAACGGCAGAGGCATTATTTGATTCTATGGGCGGCAAGGGCAAGGTATTTGTCATTGAGGGAATGCTTGGAAACTCTGCATCCAACAACCGCGTGGAAGGTTTTAACCAGGCATTAGAGGAGTATCCGGACATTGAAGTGGCACATCAGGATACCGGTAACTGGGCAACCAATGAAGCGCTGGCACTGGTAGAAACATGGCTGAATGATACATCAGATGTAGGCGGAATCTGGTGTGCTAACGATAATATGGCAACAGGAGCCTTGCAGGCGCTGGATGCTAAAGGTCTTAAAGGTAAAGTTGGAGTCACAGGAATTGATGCCAATACAGATATTGTAGAAGGCGTCAAAGATGGCAGTGTGGTTGCAACTGTGTCTTCAAATGGTTATCTGCAAGGCGGATATACATTGGCCATCTGCTATGCGGCATGGATTGGACAGTTGGATCTGGAGGCACTTCCGGACGAGTACCGTGTCTTTTTAACACCAGCCATCCTGATTACTGCAGATAATGTTGATGATTATGTAAAAGAGTATGTTGAAAGCACTCCTACCTTTGACTTCTCAGATATCTGGTACTGCAAAGCTGATTAACAGGCAGCGCAGTCCAGAGTGTGGCATGCAAGTATCAGATACACAGATGAACAGACTGGGGCTGAGATTGAATCAGCCCTCGTCTTGTGAAAAACATGGATGGGAGTGATGTTATGGAAGCAAAAAATCGGGTGGCACTTACCATTACAGAGGAATTTGCTGCAAAAGTAAAAGCAGATAATCAAAAAGAAAAAATGATGCGTTGGGCACCGGTAGGTGTTCTGGCAGCGCTGTTCATCGTATTTTCAATTTTAAAGGGCAGATCCTTTCTGGGATTTGACAACCTGGTGGCAATTTTGAACCAATGGTCGATTCCATTGCTGGTAGCATTGGGACTCACCTTCGTAATAATGATAGGCAGTATCGATCTTTCAATCGACGGCAGTGTCGGGATGGTGGGGTCACTTGCTGCCATCTTTGTCGCTAATTCTAAGAATGCGAATAATATGGGGGTGTTCGGGCTGTGTCTGGCCATCCTTTGTGCAGTCCTGATTGGATTTATTGTGGGAGTGATTTATGTAAAAGTAAAAATCCCATCTTTTATGGTAAGCTTTGCATTTATGAATATCTGTATCGGAATCGGGATGCTCTCATATAGCGGAAAACCGGCAACGATCCGGGATCCGCTCATGGTGGCGATTCCTAAAGCTTCCTTTCTGGGGATTCCGGTAATTACGTGGATTGCATTAGTCGTTCTGGCCATCTGCTATTATATTCAGGAGTTTACCCCATTCGGGCGTCATATATATGCTATTGGAACAGATGAGACAATCCCTAAAGCGGTAGGAATACAGGTAGACCGAGTAAAAATCAAAGTGTTTATACTGGCGGGGTTCTGCTATGGTGTTGCCGGTGTAATTGGTGCACTGCGGTTGGGACAAGGGCAGATAGCCATTGGAACGGACCAGATGTTCCCGGCGCAGGCAGCGGTTGTTATTGGAGGTACGGCGCTGACAGGAGGCAAAGGCGGTGTCGTCAATACGGTTGTAGGAACACTGATTATGACTGTTTTAATTAATGGTCTGACCATGATGGGGGTAAACCCAAACATCAAGACAGGTATTCAAGGTGCCATCATACTGATTGCGGTTATCCTGACAATTAAGCATGATGCTACGGTTATCAGTAAGTAGAAGCATGGAGGGAGAGATATGGCAGATAGACAATTGTTATTTAGTGCAAAGAACATAACAAAATCCTTTCATGGAACGCAGGCTTTAAAAGGTGTAGACCTGGATGTTTATGAAGGGGAAGTCATAGGTTTAATTGGAGAGAATGGAGCGGGAAAATCAACTCTTATGAAGATTATCATAGGGGTACAGCCGCAGACCTCCGGAGAGATGATGCTGCGCAGCAAACCGTTCGCCCCGCAGAATCCACTGGAGGCAAATGCTGACGGGATTGGGATGGTGTATCAGGAGCAGTCCTTGATTACAACACTTTCCGTAGGACAGAACATTTTCTTCGGGCATGAAAAAGAGTTTAAGCACTTGGGAATAGTAAACTGGAAAAAAATGTATGAAGAGGCGAAGAATGTACTCTCGGAGGTAGGGTGTGAGCATATTAATCCTAAGAAGAAAGTAATTGACCTTAATTTTGCAACCCGTCAAATGATAGAAATCGCTAAGGTAGTTAATATTACAAAGAATGCTTCTGCCGATGGGAAATGCCTGATTCTGCTGGATGAGCCAACTTCTGTACTAAATGAAACAGAGGTACAGGTACTTTTCAAAGAAATTCGTAAATTAACGGCCAAAGGGCATTCGGTCATTTTTGTATCACACAGGCTGGATGAAGTATTGGAAATATCAGATCGTGTCTATGTGTATAAAGACGGTCAAAACGCCGGAAATATGCCTATTGCAGAAGCCACAGAAGAAATATTGTATGAACGCATGGTCGGCCATGAAACAACGACAGAGTATTATCATCTGGATAAGCAGATCACACCGGAAGAAGAGGTGGTACTTGAGGCGGCTGACTTAGGGTGCTGGGGAAAATTCAAGCATGTAAGCTTCCAGCTGCACAGGGGAGAAATCTTAGGATTTTGTGGTGTGGTAGGCTCCGGCAAAGAGGAAATCTGCTCTGTGCTCTGCGGAGATGAGAAGGCAGACTCCGGTCATATGAAAGTCAGAGGGCAGCGCGTTAATTATTCTGCACCCGCACAGGCGTTAAGGGACGGGATTTTAATGATTCCAATGGAGCGGATGATTGAAGGTATCGTACGAGGGCTGTCAGTAGAAGATAATATTGCATTATCGAATGCCAAACTCTTGCGCAGACGGCTGCTTGTCTCCCGCAAGATAGTATCCGCACAGGCTGTTGAGTGGATCAAAAAGCTTCGCATTAAGACCAGCGGCAAGGATGAACTTCTGATACAGCTCTCCGGTGGCAACCAGCAAAAGGTCGTGTTTGCAAGAGCACTTGCATCAGAAGCCCAAATTGTTATATTGAATCATCCTACACGCGGTGTGGATGTCGGAGCAAAAGAAGAAATCTACGATTTGATTCGTAAGATGGTTGCAGAAGGAAAATCCATAATTCTCTTGGGCGATACCCTGGATGAGTGCATTGGAATGTCGAACCGGGTGTTGATCATGCGCGATGGATTGATTACCGGAGAGCTGGATGCGGCTGTTGACAGCAAGCCGACACAGGTATCCATAATCAGCATGATGGTCTAGGAGGTGGAAGAAATGAAAAAATTTGAGATTAGTAAGGGGAGTCTTACGAGATACTTCAGCCTTGTCGTGATTGTGTGTCTGGTAGTTGTATTTACCCTGATGGAAAGAAGCTTCCTGAATATTTCCAATATTAATAATCTGCTGAGCGATACGGCTCCTCTTATGATTATGGCGGCGGGAATGATGCCGATTATTCTGATTGGCTCGATTGATTTGTCAGTAGGAGCTATGTGTTCTGTGGCAAATGTCATGGTACTCAGCATCATTATGAAATTCAAGGATACATTTTATGCAGACTGGTTCATTATGCTGGTGGCCTTTACGCTCACCATCCTCTTTTCAATACTTGCGGGTATGATTCTGGGAGTGATTCATGTAAAGCTTAAAGTCCCCTCGTTTATAGCCTCTCTTGCATTTATGTCCATATGGAATTCCATAGCCCTTCTGATCAGTAATTCCCCAGTTTCGATTCCTAAAAATCTGTGGGGAACGATTAACTGGTATAAAATTTCGTTGGGTCCGCTGGGGCTTCCGTTGATTCTCGTACTGGTACTGATCGTGGTGTATTATGTCATATTGACGAGGACACCATTTGGACGGGGATTATATGCAATAGGCGGTAATGAGCGAGCCGCACGTATGGCGGGAATACCGGTCGACAGAATAAAAATCACAGCGTTTGCAATCAATGGATTCTGTGTGGCACTGGGGGCAATCTTTCTGATGGCCAAAGCCAAGAGCAGTGCCCCAACGGTCGGTGACTCTTTCACCTTGATGGTCATTTCAGCCGTAGTTCTTGGGGGAACGGCTTTAATTGGAGGCTCGGGCAATATATTGACCACAATTTTGGGCGTGTTCATTGTATCCATTATTAAGAATGGGATGAACATTGTAAGTGTTAACGTATACTGGCAGAAAATTGTGTTTGGACTGGTTGTATTGATTGCAATTGCGATTAATACGGATCGTTCTTCACGAAGTTTTATTGTAAAATAGGAGGAAATCATAGTGAGAACATTTGTGATAGAAAAAGATGGCAGCTTCGGGCTGCAGGAAGTACCAACACCTGCAATTAATTCAAAGCAGGCCTTGGTCAAAATGATTGCGAATGGCATGTGCGGAACGGATGTAAAGCTGCTCCATCATACCTTTAAAGGCTTCCCCAAAGATCTATATCCTATTATGCTGGGGCATGAAGGTGTGGGAGAAGTGGTAGAAGTCGGTTCGGATGTACGCGGCTACAAAGTAGGTGACAAAGTACTGCTTCCGTTTGTTGATCCTGATGAAACTTTGTATCCGGGGCTGGGATCAGGCTGGGGGGCAATGAGTGAGTATGGCGTTGTCTGGGATAAGATGGCAGTGTATGCAGCGGATGAGGAGATTCCGGATTGTGCTTATGCGCAAACGGTTCTGGATCCCTCCCTGGACCCGGTTGATGCTGTAATGCTGGTTACATTTCGAGAGGTATTAAGTAATATCCGTTATTTTGGCATACAGCCGCATGAAACCATTGTGGTCTTTGGATGTGGCCCGGTAGGGCTTAGCTTTATCAAAATTCTGTCATTATTAGGTGTATCTGAACTCATAGCAGTCGATGTAATTGAAGAAAAGCTGGAAAGTGCCAGACTAAATGGTGCAACGAAGACGTTTAACAGCAAGGAGGGTGATCTGCCGGCTCAAATTCGGGGTCTGTACCCGCAAGGAGTCAATTATGTGCTGGATGCAGTAGGCTCACCGGCTATTGTAAATCAGGCTATGCCTTTGATTGCTGACAGAGGTAAAGTGCTCTGCTATGGTGTACCGGAAAAAGAGGAGATTACGATCGACTTTTCAAAAGCAGATTATAACTGGCAGGTCATATACCAGCAGATGCCCAGAAAAAGGGAAGAGGGAGAAGCGACTGCTCAAATTATGGAATGGATATTGGAAGGCAGACTTGTGATTAAAGAATTTATATCAGACTATTTCAAATTTGATGACTCAGTAGATGCGTTTCAAAAATTATTGGATCGTAAAATTGGGAAAAAAGGGATAATTGTATTTTAGAAGTGATACGCAGCAAAGATAGATTTTAGCTACCGCCAGTCATTTGACTGGCGGTGCTTTTTGTGCTGAAAAGAATAGTTATAACGTTTAATATAATTGACAAAAAGCTAAAAATAGTTTAATATAATAAACATAGAGGTGATAATATGAGTAAAAAAACTATTGCTATTATGCCAGAAACCCAAGAAATACTCGAAGTAATGGGGGAGCAAATAAAAAAGGCCAGACTACGTCGTAATCTTTCGACAGAATTAATTGCTGAAAGAGCCGGTATTAGCAGGGCTACATTATGGTCGGTTGAAAAAGGAACTCCGACGGTTTCATTAGGAACTTATGCAGCGGTATTACATGCATTAGGTGGAATGGATAAGGATTTGGAATTAATTGCTAAGGATGACGTGTTCGGTAGAAAATTACAGGATTTAAATCTGCCCTCACGTAAAAGAGCCCAAGGGAATAGGTAAAATATGGAGTTTATAACCCCGATATATGTATATGAAAACTGGAAAGAAACTACTCCTTCCAAAATAGGAAGCCTGCATGTAGATGGCGGGAAAGGTCGAGAGATAGTGTCATTTGAATATGATGACAGGTGGTTAAACATAATTGATGAAAATATCGTGTTTGATCCTGATTTGGCATTATATAAGGGGCGGCAATATGCGCCAACTGGCAAAACTTTATTTGGTGTCTTTGCGGATTCATGTCCGGATCGTTGGGGACGGCTGCTAATGAAACGAAGAGAAATGATTGTAGCAAAAAAGGAAGGACGCAAACCCAGAACGTTAACGGATATAGATTTCTTGTTGGGAGTATATGATGAAACCAGAATGGGCGCACTACGATTTTCCCTGTCAGAAGAGGGGCCGTTTCTATCGAATGATAGAGAAATGGCAGCACCGCCGTGGACAACGCTAAGAACATTGGAATCCGCAGTTTTTGAATTCGAAAAAAATGAAGACGGAGTTGGAGAACAATGGTTGAGTCAATTAGTGGCACCTGGCTCTTCCCTGGGGGGAGCAAGACCTAAAGCTTCGATTGTGGCACCTGATCAGTCTTTGTGGATAGCAAAATTCCCGTCAAAACATGATGAAGTAAATGTAGCAGCATGGGAGATGGTTGTACATGACCTTGCAGTTCTTTGCGGATTAAATGTCCCGGAAGCCAAACTCGAGTAACTTTCAAAAATGGGAAGTACATTTATTACTAAAAGATTTGATCGGAATGGGCAGCAAAGAATACATTTTTCTTCTGCGATGACACTCTTGAGAAAGACTGATGGAGCAGACGCATCAGAAGGTTCAAGCTATCTGGATATTGCGTCATTTATTCGAAAATATGGTGCAACACCTAAAACAGACTTATTAGAATTATGGAAAAGAATTGTATTTAATATGGCGGTTTCAAACACTGACGATCATTTAAGAAATCATGGATTTATTCTCTCGGCACATGGGTGGATTTTGTCTCCGCTATATGATGTTAATCCGAGTGCTTATGGGGATTCCTTATCACTAAATGTAGATTCTGAGAGTAATTTGATTGATTTTAATCTAGCGTTGTCAGTGGCTAAAATGTATCAGTTGACTATAAAACAGGCAAATGATGAACTAAAACATATTAAAGAAATTGTTGAATCTAATTGGAAACGATTAGCAAATGAATATGGATTAGGCAGAGGAGCTATTGAGAATATGTCACCTGCATTTGCTATGACATTTAAAGTATAAATACACACGAAGGGCAAAGCTGATAGTTCGCACTTTGCCCTTCGTGTGTATTGTACTATATGTTAGCTGGTATTCTACTGGACTGTGTATTTTTGTCCAATTATATCTGCGAGTACCATTGCATCACTAATCATTTGCGCAGTCACAGGGAAAGGTTCCACGTCCCAATAGGATTTCAAGGACTCCTGTGCAACTTTAAAAATCTCCTCAGAGGTTACATCTTTGATTCCTAGTGCTTCAAAGGTAGCCGGCAGGCCAACAGCTTTGAAGAAAGAATAGATTTCTTCAACTTCTTCTTCGGGGCGTCCTTCAATCAGCAGCTGCACAAGGATTCCAAAGGCAACGACTTCACCATGAAGAAGTTTTTCACAGGCGGGCAGTACAGTTAATCCCTCTGCAATTGAATGTGCACCGGCACAGCTTGAATTCTGTACACCAAGACCGCTTAGAAGCGTGTTGGCTTCAATGACATCTTCGACATCAATCGTACAAAGCCCCTTACGGGCAGCTTCCATAGCACGTACTCCCTGCTGTAAGATTGTTTGATGGCATGCCTGTGCGATGGCTTTTACGGCAACGGTGGCACAGAATCCCTTGCCGACGTAATTTGGAGAGTGGGATTCCAGATTTGCTCTGGTTTCGATATAAGTTGCTAATGCATCTCCAATACCGGCAATTAGAAAACGAAGTGGTGCTTTGCTTATAATATCGGTATCCAACAGTACCAAATCAGGATTTTTAATATAATGTCGGGCACCTACATGTTCGCCTGTTTCGGTATAAATTACGGATAGCCCAATTGTGGGGGCATCTGTCGAAGCAGTGGTAGGAATGATGATTGTAGCAGCTTTAAACAGGTCGGCAACTGCCTTAGCTGTATCCATTGTTTTTCCGCCGCCCATACCGGCTACAACATCAGGAGAAAAGCCGCGTACTTCCTCAGCTATTTGCTCAATCTTTTCAGCTGTTATTTCACCGGAGAATTCATATACAAGAACATCGCTGTCTCCACCTGCATACATATCCTCGAATTTTTTCTGGTAGTCCTTGTAGAAAAAGGTATCTGTCAGAATAAGTGTTTTCTTGCCGTAGGCATCAGTGTACTCTTTTAGATGCTCCAGTTCGTACCGTCCCTGGATATACCGGCTGGGAGAGCCAAAGGCTCGTGTTGCGTGTTGAATCATAGACATACCGTATTACCTCCTGACTTTATGTGTCGATAGACTTACTCTATAAAAACAATATAGCATGCGTCAAGAGGTAAGTCAATAGTAATATTGTAATGTAACGACATTAAAATGAAATGATATTTAACAGTAGTTCTTGTATGTACTAAGTTATTATAGTATAATGTATTAACAAAGACATTTACAGGGAAATAATTCGGAGGAAGATGCATATGGCATTAGAAAAAAACAAGATAGATAAGTCAGTCCCCATACCGCTGTATTTTCAGCTGCGAGAGTTGCTATTGGCAGAAATAAAAAAAGGGAATTTTAAAAGTGATGAGCTGATTCCAACAGAAAATGAGCTTTGCGAAATTTTTGAACTCAGTCGTACAACAGTACGTCAGGCCATTGCAGAACTTGTACAAGAGGGGTATCTGTACAGAATGAAGAGTAAAGGCACCTTTGTAGCCAGGCCGAAAATCAACCAGAATTTTCTGACAAAGATCGAATCTTTCAGCTCCTCAATGGAGCGTCAGGGATTTACGGCAAGTACGCAGGTGTTAGAGATGGAAGTGCTGCCGGCCAACGTAGACGTAGCCAAACATCTGAATATTCAGGAAGATGACAAGGTAATATTTCTGCATAGGAAACGTTCGGCCAATGGGGAGCCGCTCGTGACAATCAAGACCTATTTACCCTATGAACGCTGTGGATTTTTGCTGGAGGAAGATCTGACAAAAGAGTCATTGTACTCTGTACTTGGAAGGGATGAGAATACGAAGATTGTGCGTATTGAACGCCGGGTCGAAGCAATTGAAGCGACAGCGAAGGATTTGGAATATTTAGGAGTGCGCAAGGGAAAGCCAATTCAGTACTTTAGCTCAGTGGGCTGCAATGTATTCGGAGAGCCAATAGAGTATTCGCTGGCGCGTTATCGTGCCGACCGCAGTGTTTTCGAGATTACGGTTGCACCAGAATAAGAAGTAATGCAGGCAGGGGGGAGCTTGCTGTTTAGCTCCTCCTGCAAAATAAAGGTAAAAGGGTAACTTGGGATCTGCAATGTAGGTACATTACAATATTGCTACTAAAAAATATCAGTCATATAAGGTACGCCGTTACAAGCGAGATGGAGGGAGTATGCAAAAGTATATTTTAGCACATGATTTAGGAACGTCGGGAAATAAAGCAACACTTTTCTCGGAGAATGGAGCAATGATTGGAAGCGCAGTGTTTTCGTATGATGCTCATTATTTTAATGCAACATGGGTGGAGCAGGATGCAGATGACTGGTGGAATGCGGTCTGTCATACGACCCGGCAATTGCTGACGGAAACGGCGGTTGCTCCGGCAGATATAGCCGCAGTCAGCTTTAGCGGACAGATGATGGGATGCTTGTGTGTGGACCGGCAAGGCAGGCCGCTCAGACCTTCTATGATTTGGGCAGATCAACGAGCCAAAGCACAGGTGGCACAAATTGAAGAACACATGTCCCAATGGGACTTCTATCATATAGTCGGGCATCGTAATACAGCATCCTATGGAATTCAGAAACTAATGTGGATACGGGATAACCAACCTGAAATCTACGAGCAGACATACAAGACGCTGAATGCAAAAGACTATATTGTCCTGCAGCTGACCGGTAATTTCTACACAGACTATTCAGATGGAAACAGTAATGGCTGCTTTGATTTGAACCGTTTTGCGTGGTCAGAAGAAATTCTGGAGTATGCGGGCATAGAACCGGACAAACTACCGGAGGTAAAGCCCTCTACTTTTATTGCGGGAAAAGTAACCAAAAGTGCGGCATTGGCAACCGGACTGGCTGAAGGAACGCCGGTTGTACTTGGCGGCGGTGACGGAGTAGCAACGAATGTGGGAGCAGGCTCCATTGCCCCGGGCAAGACGTTTTGCTGTATGGGGACGTCTGCCTGGATTACAACTACTTCTGAAAAGCCGCTGTTTGATGAGCAGATGAGGACAGTTACCTGGGCGCATATGATTCCGGGACTTTATGCACCTAACGGTACTATGCAGTATGCAGGCGGTGCCTATAACTGGCTTAAGAATACGGTGTGCAGAATGGAATCGTATAACGCAAAACTGGATGGAAAATCACCGTATGATTACATTAATGAGGAAATTGCCGATAGTCCGGCAGGCGCCAATGGAATTCTATTCCTGCCTTATCTTTTAGGAGAAAGAGCACCAAGATGGGATTCGGATGCAAAAGGAGCCTGGGTAGGGCTAAAGCCGGAGAATACCAGAAATGACTTGTTGCGCAGTGTCTTAGAAGGTGTTACTATGAATTTATCAATTGTATTGGATATCTTGCGGCAACAGACAAAAATTGATGAGATTATGGTATTGGGAGGCGGAGCCAAAGGTGCTATATGGCGGCAGATGATGGCAGATATCTATAATGCCCGGATACAAGTACCAACTCTGTTGGAGGAAGCAGGCTCTATGGGAGCCGCTGTGACCGGAGGTGTAGGATGCGGGCTGTTCAAGGATTTTTCTGTTATTGACAGATTCATTGAGATTCAGTCGGTGCATGAGCCCGACATGCAGGCAGTTCAGGCATACACACCGGTCAAAGAGATGTTCGATGAATGTTATTTTGCGTTAAAAGGGTTTTATCAAAAAGCAGCTGGAAAATCTAATGTTGGTTCAGGGAAACGATAAGGAGAAGCTATGGAGAATTTTACATTTTACAGTCCCACATATTTTGTATTTGGTAAGGAGCAAGAGCAAAACACAGGTAAGTATGTAACACGCTTTGGCGGCAGCAAAGTACTGATTCACTACGGAGGAGGTTCCGTAGTACGTTCCGGACTTTTAGGGTGTGTCAAGGAATCTCTGAGCGCCGGCGGTATTGAGTTTATTGAACTGGGAGGCGTGAAGCCGAATCCCAGAAGCGGTCTGGTATATGAAGGAATTGAGTTGTGCCGCCGTGAAAAAGTGGATTTTGTGCTGGCAGTAGGTGGTGGAAGCACCATAGATTCAGCGAAAGCCATTGCTGCAGGTACAGTATATGATGGTGATTTCTGGGATTTCTATCAGGGCAAGCCGATTGAAAAAGCGCTTCCGGTGGGGACAATTCTGACAATTTCGGCAGCGGGTAGTGAAGGTTCGCCCGACTCAGTGATTACCAACGAAGATGGGATGTACAAAAGAGGAGCAAGCGGAGAAGCGCTGCGACCGGCTTTTTCAATCCTGAATCCGGCATTGACACAAACGCTGCCTGTGTATCAGATCGCTTGTGGCATTACCGACATCATGGCGCATTTGCTGGAGCGGTATTTTACGACTACGACAGAGGTAGAGGTGACGGATCGTATGCTGGAAGGACTGCTGCTGACGATGGTGTACGAGGCACCGCGAGTCATACAGGATCCAGAGAACTATCAGGCACAGGCCAATATAATGTGGGCGGGGATGATGGCACACAACAATTCTTGCGGAGTGGGCAGAGTACAGGACTGGGCGAGCCATGAAATTGAACATGAACTCTCGGCGATGTATGACTGTGCACATGGTGCGGGGCTTGCGGTCGTATTCCCGGCCTGGATGACCTATAATTTGAAACATGATGTGAATCGTTTTGCGCAGCTGGCGGTACGCGTATGGGGGTGCCAGATGGATTTTGCGCATCCGGAGAATACTGCACGTGCAGGAATCAGAGCCTTTAGAAGCTTTCTGAAGTCTATCGGAATGCCAGGAAACTTCGCAGAACTTGGTGCCAGAGAAGAAGATATTCCGCAGATAGCACATATTGCGTGCTATGGAAATGGACGTGCAGGAAATATCGGTGGGTTTGTTAATCTGACAGAGTCTGATGTGGAGGCGATTTATCGTCTCATGCTTTGATATAAATAATGGTGATGTGTACAAGATGTTCTCAGCAGGGAATTTTGTTGAATATAAAATGAAGAACAGATAAGAATCTAAGAAAAGAGAAGATGGATATTGGAGTGACGCTGTAAAGAGTTAAGTCCGGAAAAAATATACTTCCAGCTTTCTAAATAACTTCCGGGTGTTGAAAATTCTGAATATGTGAGGAAATGTATAAAATCTTCGGTGTTATTTGTGTATTTATCGGCGAAGAGGTCTGCATATTCAGTTTTTTTGTCATCAGATAATGCTATGCTGATATTATGCAATACATGTTCCATATTTCTGGAAAAGTAATAGATTTTATAAGGGATTGTTCCGATTTTGTTAGTGGAATAGAGACGTTGTATGACAGAAGACTTTTTGTGATTCCGATTCCGGATTGTCTGTGGATTTGATGTTCTGATCTCAGTTGCTTCATAGTGAATTTTCTGCTCAGTTCCTAACTTTACACATGAATCGGGAATGAAGGAACCATCAGTGTCAATAATATGAATGATTTTTAGAATGTCGGAGCGCCGGAAACCGTAGCGCTCCATTTCTAAACATATGTGTTTAGTTACTTCTGTAACTGCATTTGTACTACCAATTTCTTGTGCTGTGGTTATGTCGCCATGTACAACATGAAACCGGACATCTTCTCTTTGAAATATCTTTTTACATATGGGACTTAATGAGGTTTCTTCAGTAGGACCTTCGACAATAAACAAAATCACCTTTTTAACTTTCTTCGGCAAAAGGAACCACCTTTCCGGCGCGTCTAAATGCACGACCTATTTCTACAGCATCGGTTTCGTCATATACATCTTCTTTTTGTCCGCCTAAAGTGATACTGCGAAGGTACAGATCACGCAAATTATTGTTTGTTTTGACATTTTGTAATCGGATATAACGCTGCTTCGGATTTGTTGTTGAAAAAATAATACTTGATTTGTTTAGCATTTCCAAGGGGCGAAGATTGTGAGATGTGAAGATTAACTGTCCTTTTGCTCCCTTCTCAAAGACTGAAAGAAGTTCACCCAACAAATATTCATAAATTCCTGAATCTAATTCATCAATCATGAGACACATGGAGGAGTTTGTGTATACGCACATTAATGCATTAAGTATAGAAATGATCTTTAAAATTCCTTCGGACTCGTATTGCAGGGGAATCGTTATATCTCCTCGCTGTGAAACTAACTGAATTTTGTACCCGCTAGTTCCAGCTTCCAGAAGTTGTTCTTCAAAATCATGTATGCCAATTGAAAGTCCTGGAATAAGTGTATGTAATACTATATTCATTTCAGAAACGATTTCGCGCACAATCGAGTAATGCTCCTTAGATATCAAGGAAGGGGCATCTAATCGTATCGGTAAATTTCCTTTGGTAACGGTAGTTCCCATATCAAGGCGAAATGCAAAAGGAAGTAAAAAATTCATACTAATACTGCCGGTATGGGCATTTGAAATAACGAAAAGATTGATACAGGCATATCTATGGAGTGCCAGTATAATATAAGCATAGTCTTCAATCATCTCTTCGGATGATGACAAAAAAAGTTTTCTGCTTTCCTTGCTAAAGATAAAGGAAGTTAGTTCTTTTTGAGCTATTTTTTGGGCTACTTTCAAGTTGACTTCATTATTCTTCTTGGCGCTAATAAGACTGTTATAACGAAACTTTGGCGTAAGTGTTATGACATTATCTGAAATAGCAAGGTTAATGAGTGTTCGTTTGTTTTTAAAAGCAAAATCAAGCCAAACGCTGTCTTTAAGAGACTCCTGAGAGATTTCAAAAGAATTATTATCAAGACGCTTTAAGGAAACCGAATACTCAACCTTCGATGCTTTTTCCTGATATGTAACGGAAAAGGTAACAGTTATGGTGCAAGTATCTGTTTCTTTAGAAATGTAGTGAATCGCTTCAGCAGGAAGTGGATTTCCAATCAAAAGAAGTTGGATAAATTCCATTGCTTCAATTACCGCAGTTTTGCCGGAACCATTTTGTCCGTAAATACCCAGAAGATCTGAGGTGGTGGAGAAAATAGCATGATTCAAAGAGGAGGGCATTTCTATCAGCCCATGCTGAATATTCTTGAAGCCTCTTAGTTCGATTGAACATATGCGGACGATTGAGTTTTTCATAGAAATACTCCTTTCATACAAGCATAGTATAATAATCGTCTCCAAATGTCAATAAAAACACGAAAAAGATACAAAATGTTCCTAAATATAAAAAATATTAAAAAAATATATTAAAACCATTTCTTCTTCTTAAAGAAATAAATCATCCACAGCGCAATTGCCAGCATCACCAACAGCACCACAGGATACCCCCAAGCCAGCCCCAGCTCCGGCATATCCACAAAGTTCATACCATAGATACCGGCAATAAAAGACAGCGGCATGAAGATGGTCGAAAAAATCGTCAGCACCTTCATAATGTTGTTCAGCCGGTAGCTGGTGTTGGACAGATGCAGGTCTGTCAAGCTTGACAGCAGCTCGCGGCACGTTTCGGTAGAGTCGATTGCCTGAACGATATGGGAATAGACATCCCGGTAGTACGGTTCGCTTCCGGCTGTGACCAGATTTGTGGAATCCTTGCCCAATAAAGCGGCAACATCCCGCAGCGGCCAGATATATTTGTTGACTCGCAGCAGGGATTTTTTGATTTCACGAATGTCCTGCAGATATTCACTGGATGTGTCCTGCATGACCTTGTCCTCTAATTCATCGATTTTTTCTGTCAGAGTCTCCAATGTATCAAAATAGCCATCGACCATAGAATCCAATAACAGGTACAACAGGTAATCGGCACCAAGCTCGCGGGCTTTGGTGGCGGTGCTTTTTTATATGTTCGCGAATCGGGTCAAACAGCGCGACCCTTGTTTCACTGATGGTAATTATATAATCGGCACCCAGCAGATAATTGATGTGCTCAAACTGCAGCTCCCCTTCTTTATAATAAATCAGCTTTCCGATCAGATGCAGCAGATTAGAATATTCCTCGACCTTAGGGCGCAGCGTCTGATCAGGAATGTTATGAATTACCAGTGGGTGGATGGAAAATGTCCGGCCTAGTTCTTCTAGGAAACCCGATTCCTGAATGACAGGCGTATCCTCGAAGATACCATATATATGAAGCCAGCGGACCGTAGAGCCGGGAGTCGCCGGAAGCTGTGAAAGCGCAGCGGGACTTTGGACAGCAACGGTACGGTAAGAACAGCTGTCTTTGGAATATTCGAAGATCTCTAAAGTCGCAGTTGAAGCAGTGGTAGAAGTGGTCTGTTCCATAGTAAACCCATCCTTTCTTATCATTATGTACAGTATAACACAGCGTATCCCAAAGTGCTGTGAAAAAGATAATTTATAGAATCTTAAGAAATTTCTGAACTCTATCTTAAAAAAGGACTGATATTCTTGTATAATACAGGGGAGGTGATGAGAATGTTTAATGTTTTAGTGTGTGATGACGACAAAGAAATAGTAGAAGCAATTGAAATATATCTGACACAGGAAGGCTATCATGTCTTTAAGGCATATGATGGGATCGAAGCAATCGAGCTGCTTAAAGGGGAGACGATCCATCTGCTGGTGATAGATGTTATGATGCCCAGACTCGACGGGATCAGGGCAACACTTAAAATTCGGGAGGACAATAGTATCCCGATTATTATTTTGTCAGCAAAATCTGAAGATGCTGATAAGATACTGGGGCTGAATATCGGCGCCGACGATTATGTAACGAAACCTTTTAATCCCTTGGAACTTGTGGCCAGAGTAAAGTCACAGCTAAGACGATATACCAAGCTTGGGGCTTCCGTAGATACGGAGAAGCGCTCGATCTATTCTGTGGGAGGCCTGACAATTGATGATGAATTAAAGGAAGTAAAAGTAGATGATGAAAGTGTCAAATTGACACCGATTGAATACAACATCCTGCTCTTGCTGGTCAAACATCAGGGAAAAGTATTTTCTATTGACCAGATTTATGAAAGTATTTGGAACGAAGCAGCGGTTCGTGCTGATAATACGGTCGCTGTGCATATCCGTCATATCAGAGAGAAGATTGAAATCAATCCAAAAGAACCAAGATATCTTAAAGTCGTATGGGGGGTAGGCTATAAGGTCGATAAGAATTAGGGAGGAATAAAAATGCATAAATGGTATAGAACAAAAGCGTGTAAGGGGATTTTAATCGTATGCATGCATCTGTTCGTTGTGGCAATTATTATATGCTTGTCACTGGTCCTATCGTATCCGGGGCGAGATACCCAGGAGCTTTTGCTGCAGGAGGATGCATCGGACTATACGCAGTCAAATAGCTTTTCGCTGGAGATGCAGTCAAAAGCGTCACAGATACTTAACATCATTTCCTATGCAAAATTGTATGGAACAGACGGTAAGTTCGATGGGGACAAAGAAATTGATATCACGACATTTGGTACCGATTCACAAGGTGATGCGGAGGAAGCAACAGGTATACTCTATAAACTTTCTGAGCTTCAAAAATGGAGTGAAGAATATGCGGAGTATGGGTATGACGGAGAGCAGATCATAGTCTGTCAGAAGCCGGACGGCACGTTTCAATATTACTACATAGAAGAGTTCGAAGAACTGATGGAAAGTGGCACCTTAGTATTCTCAGATGTGGAAGAAGCGGATGCCGCGTACTACCTGGAGGAGCTGCAAGGGGACATGGTTGCAAGGGGGAGTTCTTTAGGCATAGAAGATAAGAAGGGCAAGGTACTGTATACGGATTGCTGGAATTTCTCGGCTTATGGAATCGAGGAGCGGTATGCGCCTGTGGGATACGATAACATTTTAGAAGTAGTCAATGAGGACGAGAACTGGAATGGCAGACTGCAGGAAGTTCTGGAAGATCTGCACACGGTACTGCAAAATCTATACGGTTCAGTTGCAGACTACGAAGCCGGTTATTCCGCACTTATGGAAGGAAACACGAATCTTACATACCTGCTTTTGGATCGGGAACAGGAGATTTTATATAGCAATAAAACAGACTTTACATCGTATAAAGATGCAGAATCCTATATTGCGGAGATTAAAAGCAGTCCGAACAGCAAGTATGTTGTAATCAATCCTAAACGTGCGGACTGCGAAGCAAATGTTCCGCTTGACGAAGAGAATTGGCAGGAACTGCTTAGTGATACAGCGGTGGTTTCGGGGGATTATACGTTTGTGCTGGCTGTGGATGACACCTACCCGATACAGGATAGCTTTTACAAGGGAAATGAGTATTATTCACAATACGCTCCGCTTGTGCGCCCGGCGGTGTTTGTTGGCGCACTGTGTGGCTTCGGCTTTGTCATAGGTCTGATCTGGCTGACTGTTGTGGCCGGGCGGACATCCAGAGAAGAGGAACTGCATCTGGTGGCATTCGATACATGGAAAACAGAAATTGCAGCGGTAGTTCTGCTGGGAGCCTGGGCACTCCTGAATATCAGTGTGGTCGGTGTGGGTGAGAGCGGTTATATTGAAGAAATGCGGACTTCCTCCGGGTTCCCTGTGATACAGACCATATATTACAGCGTTCTGGGCACGATTTTCTGTGCTGCGTTCCTGACGGGATTTCTGACACTGGTGCGGCGCATTAAAGCAAAAGTACTGTGGAAAAACAGCCTGTGTTACCTGCTGTTTGATACGGTAAGGGATGTATTCAGGAACCGCAGCAATATCGTAAAAACCATTATCTCTGCCATTGGTTTTTTGCTGCTGCAGCTTTTGTTACTGAGTGAAAATGGGTTTATCATATTTTTGGTGGTATTGGCTGACCTTGCAATCTTCGTATATCTCCTCTGGAGTGCGGCGGCTAAGACCAAGATCACCAGAGGAATTGAGCGAATCGCAGCCGGCGATCTGGCTTATAAAATCCCGACGGGCAAGCTAAGAGGTGATTATCTGCATATGGCGGAAAAAATCAATATGATTAGCGAGGGGCTTAACAAAGCGGTAGAAGCGAATATGAAAAGTGAGCGAATGAAGACAGAACTGATTACAAATGTCTCACACGATATCAAGACGCCGCTGACCTCGATCATCAATTATGTGGATTTGTTGAAGCGGGAAAATCTGCAGGATCCCAAGACCCAGGGGTATATCGCGGTGCTCGAAGCCAAGGCACAGCGGTTGAAGAGCCTGACAGAGGATATTATAGAAGCATCCAAGATCAGCTCGGGAAATATTGAGCTGGAATACATGAACATCAATCTGGTGGAAATGATTCAGCAGACGACCGGAGAATTTCAGGAGAAATTTGATGAAAGACAGCTTACAACGATTCTTACATTGCCTCAGGAGCCTGTATACATTCGCGTAGACGGCAAACGCATGTGGCGGATTTTGGAAAATATTTATAATAATGCGGCGAAATACGCTCTGACAGGCACCAGAGTCTATGCGGATATGAGTGTGGATGCACTGCAAGTAAGTTTCTCACTGAAGAACATTTCCGAGCAGCCGCTTAATATTACCGAAGAGGAGCTGACGGAGCGCTTTATACGGGGCGATGTTTCGAGAACCACAGAGGGCAGCGGATTGGGACTCTCGATAGCCAAGAGCCTGACACAGATGCAAAACGGGGAGTTTCAATTATATCTGGACGGTGATTTGTTCAAAGTAACACTGATCTTTCCAAGGGCTGTACAAAATGCAGCACAGAAGATGCCGCAGGAGACGGAAGCTTCGGATATGCTATAAATTATTATGTATTTATCTGTATGGATAAGCCTATAAAATGGATTCAAAAAAAGAGTTCTTGTGCTGCCCTTGCAAAGGGGCAGCGTGCAGGGACTTTTTTTCATGGAAGAACGTAAAATCAAATAAAGTTGCATGCGAAAATACGTAGCGCAGGCTTGACATACGTTGGGTTGTTTTATATTATTAAAGTAGTTGTGGTATTGAAATGACATACGAATGGTGCGTGGAAAGGAGATAGACATGATATTTGACGGAGTGCTGATAGGCGTTATTTCCTTTTTGATTATTGGTGCATTTCATCCCATTGTGATTAAGTGTGAATACTATTTTACAGAAAAAATCTGGCCGGTTTTTCTGGCTGTGGGGGTGCTGTCGCTCCTGGTTTCCTGTTTTATCAGACAATTGGTCGTTTCATCGGCGCTTGCCATCTTCGGTTGCGCCTGTCTGTGGTCGATCATTGAGTTGAAGGAACAGACTAAGCGGGTGGAAAAGGGATGGTTTCCGCAGAATCCGGCCCGTACCAAGACACAGCAGACAGATCATGAGGAAGTGCAATGACAAGTAAAGCGACGAGCAGAAAACCGATGTACCTGGTAGAGACAGTATTTGATATTGTCTATCTTCTTACTGTTTTTATAGCCTCTGCCATGCTGTGCCTGACCGGACGCCTAGGCAGTGTGCGCTTTGCCTTTGGGGGCATGGGCCTGCTTCTGGGAGTCGGGGATTCCTTTCATCTGGTGCCGCGCCTGCTGGCGATGTGGGACACCGGAGACCGGGATTATGCCGTAAGCCTCGGCCGCGGAAAGCAGATTGCTTCTGTGACTATGACTGTTTTTTACGTAATTTTGTGGCAAAGTCTGGTACGTCATTACACTGGACTTTCTATTGAATTTATGTCGGGAATCGTGTATCTGCTGGCCACAGTCAGAATTGTACTCTGTTTCTTTCGGCAGAATCATTGGAATTCGAAAGAGCAGCCACTGACATGGGGCATCTGGCGCAATCTTCCGTTTGCGGCGATCGGTGCTCTGGTGGTATGGCTGGCAGCGGCAGGGGCGCTGCAGGTACAGGACGGGCTTTCCTTTCTATGGCTGGCAGTTCTCATCAGCTTTGCATGCTATCTGCCGGTAGTACTTTTTGTAGGAAAGAACCCCAAACTAGGGATGCTGATGCTGCCGAAAAGCTGCGCATATGCTGCCATCATACTGATGGGATTTTCACTTCCCATACAATAGAAATCCCGCTTTTATTTAGGTAACAGTCGTTGTATCCGTAAGGATATGCGTGATATTTTGACACTATTCATGTTTAAGTAAAAGGAGGTTTATCATGGACGACAAAAAGAAACTGACAAATGAAGTTGGCGCACCGGTGGCGGACAATGAGCATTCGATTACCGCCGGAGCTCGTGGCCCTGTCGTAATGCAGGATGTGTGGCTGATGGAGAAAATGGCGCATTTTAATCGTGAAGTAGTTCCGGAGCGGCGTATGCATGCTAAGGGCTGGGGAGCCTATGGTGACCTGACGATAACGGGGGACATTTCAAAGTACACTAAGGCAAAAGTGCTGCAGCCGGGCAAGAAGACCGAATTGTTCCTGCGCTTTTCAACCGTAGCCGGCGAGCGCGGTGCGGCAGATGCTGAGCGGGATATCAGAGGTGTTGCCTGCAAATTCTATACAGAAGAAGGCAACTGGGATCTGGTAGGAAATAATACGCCGACCTTCTTTATCCGCGATGTACATAATTTTTCCGATCTGAATCGTGCGGTTAAACGTGATCCAAGATCTGGGATGCGTTCGGCGCAGAACAACTGGGATTTCTGGACACTTCTGCCGGAGACGTTCCACCAGAGAACGATTGTTATGTCCGACAGAGGCATCCCGGCGACTTTCCGTAACATGCATTTCTTCGGTGAGCATACGTTCTCGCTATATAACGAGCAGAACGAACGCGTATGGTGTAAATTCCATTTCCATACACAACAGGGAATCAAGAATCTTACGGACGAAGAGGCCGGCCGGATCTGCGGACAGGACAGAGAAAGCCATGGACGTGATTTGTTTGAATCCATTGAGAAAAAAGAGTTTCCAAAATGGACGATGTATATTCAGGTCATGACAGAAGAACAAGTCAAAAATCATTATGAGAATCCGTTTGATATCACCAAGATCTGGCGCCACAAAGAATTCCCATTAATTGAAGTTGGTGTGCTTGAATTGAATCGTAACCCGGAGAATTACTATGCGGAGACAGAGCAGTCAGCCTTTACTCCGGCACATGTTGTACCGGGGATTGGATTTTCACCGGATAAATTCCTGCAGGGCCGTCTGTTCGCATATGGCGATGCACAGAGATACAGATTGGGAGTCAATCACAATCAGATTCCGGTCAACCAGGCAAAATGCCAGGTAAACGAATATCATCGCGACGGCGCTATGCGTGTCGATGGCAACTATGGCAGAATGCCCGCCTACTCACCGAACAGTGAAGGGTATTGGTCAGCGCAGCCGGAAGTGGCTGAGCCGCCGCTTGATATCGAAGGCGCAATGTACCGCTTTGATCCAAAAGATGATCCGACAGATGATAACTTCCGCGCCGGCGGAGATCTCTATCGTCTGATGACAGAGGACAAACGTGCACTGCTGATTGAGAATACGGCGCGGGATATCGCACCGGTTACGGACAATGTAAAATACCGTCATGCGGTACACTGCTATCTGGCAGATCCGGAGTATGGAGAGCGCTTTACAGAGGCGGCAGGTCTGGATCTGGAGAAGGTCAAAGAGCTTGCGAAGCTGGATAATGCAGGGGTGATTCAGGCGACACTGTAATATAGTAAATTTCAAAAAGTATATAGGGTTTACAGGCGGGCATGGAGGCTGTATATCTTCCATGCCTTAGCTTATAGAAGGAGTAGGATGAAAATTGTAGATAATGGGGTATTGAGCACGTCCTTCATGGAGGCACTTGTTCCTTCGGAGTTTGCAGAAAGTGCACTGTTTTTTAGTCCTAGATATGGTAGCTTTCAGTGTAATGAGAACTACTGTATTGAGCGTACACGACTCGACTTATACCTGTTTATGTATGTGTGTAAGGGAGCCTTGGAGGTAGAGACTTCAGGGCAAAAAGTACATGTAGAAGCGAATCAGATTATATTGATTAACTGTCGTGAACCGCATAAATATACGTGTCAGAGGAGAACTGATTTTTACTGGTTTCATTTTCATGGGAGCAGCAGCCAACAATATGCGCAATATCTTCACACACATTTTGGGCTAGTGTATTCAGGTGAGCATGTTCTGCCGTTGAAAGAAAAATTTGAGTTGATTTCTACGTCTGTTTGGCAGACGAACAGAGAACATTTGGTGTCATTGCAGATTCATCATATATTTAGTACCCTTGCGATGGAACAAAATCTTTCTGTGGATCATACAAAGATATTGGATCCTTCGCTGGCCTTCATACACAGTCACTTTGATGAAGAAATCGAATTGTTGGACTTAGCGGAGCTTTGCAGCTTAAGTATTTCGCATTTTATTCGTACATTTAAGCAGCATACGAATCTAACACCTCATGAATATTTACTTTCCTATCGTCTTCGACAGGCTAAGCGTCTGCTATTAACATCTTCCTATTCGGTTGAGCGCATAGCAGAAAAATCCGGTTTTAATAGTGCATCGCATTTTGCACGCTCTTTTCGAAAGAACACCGGTCTTTCCCCTACTGAATTTAGAAATATGCCATGATATAATTTGGTAGTCAGCATAGGAACAGATAGTATCACCCTACAATGCAGGGTGATATTTTTTGTGTAAAAGCACTATGATATATGAAAAAAAGACCGAAAATACAGTGTAATAAAAAAATAAGTAAGAGTAATTTTTGTATAGAATATGAGCACTGTATGCAATGACATATGGAGGGGAGGACTTTATACTGTAAGCATCATAGAAAATAAAGGAGGTAACAAAATGAAAGAAATTCATATTGGGTTAGTGGGTGCGGGCTGGATGGGCAAAGCTCACAGCAGTGCTCTGTTAGATGCACAAATGTTATTTGGACCGGAGTATGGTATTGCCGTATTCGAGATTGTGGCAGATGCCAATCAAGACATGGCGCTTGCGGCGCAGCATAAAATTGGGTTTAAGCGTAGTACAACAAACTGGAAAGAAGTTGTCACAGATCCTAAGGTGGATCTGGTTGATATTGCTACACCGAATGCATTCCACTATGAGGTGGCTAAGGCTGCTCTGGACAATGGGAAACATGTATATTGTGAAAAACCCTTATCAATTTCTGCAGATGAGTCCAAAGAACTTTCAGAGCTGGCAGCTCAAAAAGGGGTAGTCAATTATGTGGGGTATAATAATACCATGAATCCGGCCAATGCCTATGTAAAAGAACTGGTAGAAAGTGGAAAACTGGGAACTATCTTACGATTTAGCGGTACGTATGATCAAGACCAGTTGCTTGATGAAACACTTCCCATTACTTGGAGACATATTAATAAACTTGCAGGTTGTGGTGCTCTGGGAGATCTAGGATCTCATCTTTTGAGTGTCTCTCAGTTTGTAATGGGAGATATTAAGTCGGTCAATGCGATGAAACGCACTGTGTTTGCATCCCGTCCGAAAGCAGCAGGATCTCAGGAAATGGCACGCGTTGAAAATGAAGATATCATTACGTTTATGACGGAATATACAAGCGGAGCCATCGGGACGATTTCCGCCAGCCGAGTTGCTGCCGGTAGAAAAAATTATCTTTCGTATGAAATTCAGGGAACCAAGGGATCGGTATCCTATGATTTAGAACGAATGGGTGAAGTACAGGTGTATTTTCAATCAGATGACGAAGCTGACAGAGGATTTCGAACAGTACTTTTGAACCCGCAGCACAAAGGATACGCAGCTTTTCAACCAGCCGGAGGCATTGCAATTGCATACAATGATATGAAGATTTTGGAAGTACATGCATTGTTTGCAGCAATTACACACCAGGAAGAGTATAGCTGTAACTTTGAATTTGGATATAAGATTGACAGGACAGTAGCAGCCATCTTGCAATCGGCAGCAGCGCAGACCTGGATTGAAGTGAAATAGGGAGGAGATTATATGGCAATTAAAGTAGGAATAGCACCAGACTCCTGGGGTGTCTGGTTTCCCAAACATGAGGCACAGCCACCTTTTGAAAGATGTTTGAATGAGATGAAAGAAGCGGGTTATGCGGGGCTGGAACTTGGACCATGGGGGTATTTTCCCAATACTTCAGAGCGGTTGAAAAAAGAGCTTGACAGCCGGGAGCTGACTCTTGTGGCAGCAACCACCGGTGGAGATTTCTTACGTGATGCCTCCATTGAAGAAATGTGTCGTACAATCGATGAAATAGCAGTCTTGTTAAGACAGTTCTCAGAGGCAAAGTACATTGTGCTTTTGCCGAATATGTATACAGACCTGCAAACGGGTGAACAACTGATGAACCCGATTTTAGACAGCGCACAATGGGAAATATACTGTAAGAATGTAGAAAAAGCAGTGCTGCATACGGTGGCACTAGGATTTACAGCGGTGTTTCACCCACACGTGGACAGCCATGTACAGACAGAAGAGCAAATTGAACAGCTCCTGCGGGATACAGATGTACAGCTTTGTCTTGATACAGGGCATCATGTATACGGCGGAGGTGAGCCGATTTCATTCTATAAAAAGCATGCGAATCGTATTCCTTATATTCATATCAAGGATTGTGATCTTGCCGTTAAGAAGCGCATGGATGAGGAACAATGGTCTTTTGCCAAGGCAGTCACAGAAGATATTATGGTTGCACCGGGGGAAGGCAGTATAAATTTAGAAAAGCTTCATGAAGCACTTGGGGAAATGCACTATGATGGCTGGGTGGTGGTGGAACAGGATTTATTCCCTGTGAAAAGCTTTGACATACCATTTCCTGTTGCTGAGCGTGGCAGACAAAATCTAAAAAAAGCAGGATTTCAATAGGACAATTTCAAATATGCATAGAACTAAGCGGCCAAAGACAGGAGCCCTAAACAAAAGATACTCCTGTATGGTCGCTTTTTTATTGCTTTTTAAAGGGAGAAAAACACAATCAAATTCATAATAAAAATGTAAAATTAGATAAAATGACGGAATTCATAGAAGCGAAAATAAGAAAAAAGGCAAAACGCAAATAATGTGTGTATTTTTTTGTATAAAATGTTGATTAGTGCCAAAAGAGCAGGATATCGCAACTTGAAGGCAAGTTATTTTATTTAAGTCTGTAAGAAGCCTTTGCTATAATCAAATGGAACCAAGCACACATGCTTCCGAGGAACAGTGATGAGGACGTCCGCACAATGGCACTGTTACAGGCATATTGTATGTACCATGGAGCATATGGGCAGGTAAACAAGTGTGTAGATTTGTTAAGGAGAAGAGTATGAAAAGAAAAGTTTTGGGATTGGTACTTAGTGCAATAGTAGCCGTTACACTGGTAGCTTGCGGAGGACAAAGTTCGGATACAAACACAGATACTTCGACAGATGCCGCCACCGAGGCGCAGACGGATACAGCGGCAGAGGATGTATCCATCACGATGATCTTGAAGGCAACAACTGCTGAATATTGGCAGTATATGATTGCGGGAGCCAAAGCGGCCGGTACAGATTTGGGGATTACGGTAGATGTAATCGGCCCGACAGATGAAAGTCAGATTGCACAGCAGGTAACTCAGATCGAGGAGCAGATTGCAGCAGGCGTGAGTGCTCTGGTAATTGCACCCTGTGAAGAAAATGCGGTTATTGGCGCCACTCAGCCCTACGTAGATCAGCTGCCAATTCTGATGGTAGACAGTGACGTAACAATGGAAGGTAAGAAAGCGTTTATCGGAACCGGTAATGAAAATGCAGCTAAGCTTGGCGGCGCTTATGTAGCAGAGCAGCTGGGAGAAGGTGCCAAAGCAGTTCTGATTGGAGGACAGCAGGGCGAAGCAACACAGGCGGCACGTCTGTCCGGATTTGAACTTGGCCTTACGGAAGGCGGAATGGAAGTTCTGGAAACACAGTATGGCAACAATACGGCTGACAAATCGATGGCCGTTATGGAAGATCTTCTGACAAAATATCCGGATGAAATTGATGCCGTACTTTGCATCAATGATGATGAGGCAATCGGCGTACAGCAGGCATGTGCTAATGCAGGCGTTACGGATATTCTGATTCTTGGATTTAACGGAGACCAGGGAGCGGTAGATCTGATTTTGAACGATGGCGGAATTACAGCAACTGTGGCACAGCAGCCATACAATATGGCATATCAGGCAATTGAGCAGGCGTACAAAGCTGTACAAGGAGAGACGATTGAGGAGAACCAGGAAGTTGATGCACAACTGATCACAAAAGAAAATGCACAGGAATATCTGGATACACAGGCTGAGCAGTTGGGTAAGTAGATTCTGAGACGTAGATGACAAAGAAGCAAGTATAGAAGCCAGGCTGTATTCGCGGAGGGTACAGCCTGCCTCAGGAAATGCAGGTGAAAAAATGAGCAAATATATTGTCGAATTAAAGAATATAACAAAGCGATTTCCTGGCGTGGTAGCTCTGCGTAACATGTCAATTCAGATTAAGCCCGGAGAGGTGCATGGGCTGATTGGTGAAAACGGCGCAGGAAAATCAACCTTGATTAAAGTATTAACAGGTGTACATGGAGCGGACGAAGGTGAAATTCTGGTAGATGGAGAACGCCAGAACTTTAAGAACCCTAACGATAGCCGGGCTGCCGGCATTGCCTGTGTATATCAGGAGTTAAATATTGTAAAACTGCTGTCGGTTACGGATAACGTATTCATGGGACAGCCGATTAAAAAATCGTCCGGAATTCTGGACTATAAAACAATGCATGAAAGAACGCGTGCAACGATGGAGTCGTTGGGGCAGGATATCGACCCCAAGAAAGAAAGCGGCAAGCTGGGTATGGGAATCCAGCAGATGATTGAGATTGCGCGTGCGGTGCAGCTCAATGCCCGAATGATTATTATGGATGAGCCAACGTCCTCTCTTGGAGAAAAAGAGGTCGAGCAGCTGATGGCCACAATCAGAAAACTCAAGGAAAGAAATATAGCGATTTTGTTCGTTTCTCATAAATTAGAAGAGCTTTTTGAAATCTGTGACAGAGTCACTGTCATGCGGGATGGAGAACACATAACCACAGATGAAATTTCCGATATGGACAATGATAAACTGATTCAGGCGATGGTCGGCAGAACCCTTGACAATCTGTTCCCCAAGCTTGAAGCCCCCAAAGGTGAGGTAGCACTGGAAGTAAAAGGGCTTAACTCCCTGGGCGTACTGCATAATGTCAGCTTTAAAGCCCACTACGGGCAGATTTTAGGCTTCGCAGGACTGGTCGGTGCCGGAAGAACTGAAACAATGCGGGCAATTTTCGGGGCGGATTCCAAGAACGGAGGCACTGTGCTGATTGACGGAACGCAGGCGAATATTAAATCACCGCAGGATGCCATCCAGCATAAAATTGCATTTTTAACAGAAGACAGAAAAGGACAGGGGCTGGTACTAAGTCAAAGTGTCCGGAACAACTTAATTATGTCGAGTTTGAGCAATTTTATTGGAAAAGCCTTTTTTGATAACAAAAAAATTAATACAGTCTGTGAAGAACAGATGCAGCAGCTTAGAATCAAGGCGCCGGACAAGGATACACCGGTCAATCAGCTAAGCGGCGGAAACCAGCAAAAGGTAGTCGTTGGAAAATGGGTCAATACGAATGCAAAAATCTATATTTTTGATGAACCGACCAGAGGGATTGATGTCGGCGCCAAAATTGAAGTCTATAATGTGATGAATCAGCTTGTAAGCGAAGGTAAATGCGTAATCATGATTTCTTCAGAACTTCCGGAAATACTTGGTATGAGCGATCAGGTCATTGTCATGCGTGAAGGCAGAATCACCGGAAAAATCGAAAGAGATACAGAACACTTTAATCAGGAAAGTATCATGAAAGCGGCATGGGGAGGAAAAATAGGATGAGCAAAAGCAAGAAAAATACAAATATGGTCGATTTGCTGATGAAATTAGGGCCGCTTCTGGCATTGGTGCTGTTGTGCATCATCTTAAGCATCGCAAGTGACAAGTTTTTGAATTACAGTAACTTTATGAACATTTTAAAACAGGTGGCGATCAACTGCTTTATCTCTGCCGGTATGCTTGTTGTACTGATCACAGCCGGTATTGACTTATCGGTTGGCTCAAACTGCGTGCTTGCGGCCTGCGTCATGGGTGTACTGCTCCAAAAGGGAGTTACAAATCCGGTCTTACTGATTGGCGCCGCCTTGCTGACAGGACTTGCGGTTGGATATCTGAATGGAATTCTGCTGACTAAGCTTAAATTACCGCATCCTTTTGTATCTACGCTGGGTATGAAAAATGTAACCTTGGGAATTGCACTGTTTATTACGGCAGCAACACCTATCGGTTTTCAGAATCAGGGAGTAGACAGCGTATTATGGCTGGGAGCCAAGACAATCGGCGGTTTCCCCATCAGTTTTATCGTAGTCATTCTGGTCTTTGGTGTATTCCACGTGTTCCTGAATAAAATTTCTCTGGGACGTCAGATCTACTATGTAGGAGGCAACCCTGAGGCGGCAAGACTTTCCGGTATTAATATAGACAAGGTGCTGTGCTTTGCCTATGCACTCTCCGGTATTATGTCTGCAATTGCAGGTATTGTATTAGTCGGACGTGTATCAACCGCGAATGCTACGGCAGGAACGACATATGACACAGATGCAATTGCCGCCTGTATCATAGGAGGGGCTTCCTTCATGGGAGGAAAAGGTACGATTTGGGGGACCCTGATCGGTGCACTTCTCATAGCAGTTATTCGCAACGGACTCAACCTATTAGGAGCACAAAGTGATATACAATACTTTGTAATCGGTCTGGTTATCATACTGGCAGTATTCATTGATGTTACCAGAGAACACTTAGAAGCAAAGTCCAGAAAACTCGCGGCAAACTAGTAGTTTCAAGCTTTGACAAGTAGAGGGGCAGAAAAGACAAAAAAGCCTGCCTGCGCTATTTTTCAACTGATGGCGCAGGCAGGCTGAATTTATGCCGACTTTGATTTTACAATGCTGAAAAACACAAAAAATGCAGGGCAGGATTTGACAATTTACGGGCAATAAATCGTATTGTTTTTGCACCTGATTCTGCTACTATGAAGAAACAGGGGAACACCAGAGGAGCATTAGAGGAACCCCATAGGGGAAGCTCAGATAGGAAATGCCCGGAACTTTTTAGGTGAAATTCCAATTTTATTGATAAAAGCATTTATAAAGTTCGATTCGCTGCTGTACCCCACATGATAGGTAATTTCCTTGATTGTCATATCTGTTGTTTTTAGAAGATGCTTCGCTGTGTTCAGGCGCTGCAGAATCAGATATTCATACGGGGAAACATGCAAAGCCTGCTTGAATTTTCTGGTGAAGTAATATTGACTTAAGCCCACATGGTCGGCTATGTCGGTAACAGAAATCTGTGAGGCCAGATGTTCCTTGATATATCCGATTGCTGAAGTGATATACGGCTCAAACGAAGAGGAACTCTCCTCCAGGGACTGCCCGTTGCCGATGGCCATACGAAGCAGCAGTTCATAGATGATTTGTGAACTCTCAAATTCATTCGTCGGCTGTTCATTGCGAAACTTCGAGACAATTTCATACAGAGTATTCTCAAAATAGGCAACATTGTCCATATGAAGAATCACCTTGGAATTCATACGATTGATAATATGCTTGTAAAAAGCTTCCATATTCGAACCATTAATGTGAATCCAGAGGAAGTCCAGATTGCCCAGAGAATAATATTTGTGCGGAATATGGCAGTTCAAAAGAACCACATTACCGGATTTGGCAACATATTTTTTGCCCTCGGATTCGACGGCAAGCGCACCTTGATTAACATAGAGCAGCATGTAGTTCGCATAGTCCTCGCGCTTTACAATATAACCAAAGTCGCACAAAAAATGTCCGACAGATGTAAAGTAGAACAGCGTTTCTTTGGCAAACTCAGAGGGCGTAAAATGATAAAAATCAGATCCGGGAATCACGCCATTTTCATTACAATACATAGTTTTCACCGTCCTTTTGGCCAGAGCAAAATCGACACACATTACCGTAAAATCCAGACCTTTGTGTCTGTCATTTTATATAGTATAGCATGAAAAAACAGTAAGTTCAATTTCAGAAAGGAGTTATCATGTTTACAAAGAAGGAGAGAGAAAGGCTGCGCCAGCTGGCAAATGTCCAGTTGGAAATAGCGAATAGTGAGAAGAATATCATAAGAACGAGAGAGTGGATTGACCACAATGCCATGCGGGGCAAACGCCCGATGATCCACCTGGAAATTGACAATTTCACACAGGAAATCCTGCTGCCGCAAATGCAGTGTGAAAGCCCGATGGCCAGAAAAATCGAGGAGAGATTACTGCACAATTATTTTAACATGCAAGTACTCGATGATGACAAGGTGGTAGCTCCTTATTTTGGAGTCTGGTGGGAATTGGACATGAAGCCCTGGGGCTTTGACGTCAAAAAAGAAGTGGCGGATGATGGCGGACTGGGCCAGCATTTTACAGAGCAGGTCGAGGAGCTGGGCGAGGAGATGGATAAATTCAAGCCCTCTGATTTCCGGATCAAGCTGGAAGAAACCAATCAATATTTTGAGGCGGCCCAAGAGGCGTTCGGAGATATTCTCCCGGTCAAACGAGTGGGTAAATCCATGACCTGCTGGCTGACACAGGATATCGTACACATCATGGGAATGCAGAATATGTGCTATGCACTGTACGACTATCCGGATGAGTTCATGCAGATTCTGCATCAGTTGGCGGATGACTACATGGCGTTCTTCCGCAAATGGGAAGCAGACGGACTTCTCTACCCGACCGCCGGTTACGAAGAGTGCAATCAAGGCTCCATCTGCCTGACAGACGAGCTGCCGTCAGACGGCAAAGTGGGATTAAACCAAATCTGGCTGCATATGGATTCACAGGAAACCATCAATGTATCTCCTGTGATGTTTGAAGAGATGATTTGGGATGCCTACAAAAAGGTAGCAGATCAGTTCGGAATGGTGTCGTTCGGATGCTGTGACCCACTGGAGAGATTATGGCCCAGCCTGTCCCAGCTAAAGAACCTAAGAAAAGCATCCATCTCACCTTGGACAGATGAAGCGTATATGGGCGAAGTACTGAAAAACACCAAGACAATCTATCAGAGAAAGCCAAGCCCTAACTATCTGGGGGTCAGCGAAAAGCTGGATGAAGAGGCATGGAGAGAGCATATAGCAACAACGCTGCGGTATGCCAAGGATTGCAAGGTGGAGCTTACAATTCGCGATGTGTATACGATACATAATGATATTGATAAGGCGAAAAGGTGTGTGGAGATCATGAAGGAATGTATTTATGATCAGTGGTAGTTTGTAAAGAGCCAGAGGATGGTATTAAAGAATTTCAAAGTAAGAAAACCCACACAACAGGTTTGCAAAGCAGATACCCCCATGATACAATAGAACCAAGAATTTCCCGCGAAAAAATACAAAAACGGAGGTGTTACATGACAGAAATTGTTAGAGTGGGTGTCATTGGTATCGGCGATATCAGCAGCGTATACCTGAATAACCTGAAAAACTACGCAGATGTAGTAAAAGTGACCGCATGCGCGTCTCGCGGTCTTGAAAAAGCACAGAAAAAAGCGCAGGAGCATGGCATAGACAAAGCGTATGCCTCAGCAGAAGAACTCATCGCAGATCCCGAAATCGATGTGATTTTGAATCTGACCACACCGGAATTTCATGGGGTTTACAATATGGCTGCGCTGCGAGCCGGTAAACACGTGTATTCTGAGAAGCCACTGGCGGCTTCTTTTGCCGAAGGACAGCAGATCATGGAGTTCGCCCGAGAGAAGAACCTGTATGTAGGCTGTGCTCCGGACACATTTATGGGGAGCCGTCTGCAGACGATGCGAAGCCTGATTGATGATGGAACGCTGGGGGATATTACCGGAGCCAGTGCCTTTGTGATTAGCCATGGACATGAGTGGCATCACCCGAATCCTGATTTTTTCTACCAGCCGGGCGCCGGTCCGCTGCTTGATATCGGTCCCTATTATGTGACTGCGCTGCTGGCACTTCTGGGTCCGGTGAAGAATATCTGCGCAATGAGCAATCGGGCATTTGCTACCAGAACCGTACAGACTCAGCCGCTTAAAGGTCAGTCGATACAAGTAAATACAGATACAAATATCAGTGCCGTTCTTGAGTTTGAATGCGGAGCGGTCGTGACGCTGGTCACCAGCTTTGATGTATGGGATTCCGAGCTGCCTCGTATGGAGCTTTATGGTACGAAGGGCACAGTTACGGTCAAGGATATTGATCCGGTAGACGGACCGAATCTATTTGGCGGAGAAGTTCTTTTGCGCACGCAGGAAAACTACCGTTGGGTAGGAATGCCCCGAGAAATTGAGAGCGTACGTAAAGAGTGGACACAGGTGCAGATACGCCACGCCTTTAATTCTACCAGCCATCAGGAAAATTTCCGCGGTGTAGGTCTGGTGGACATGGTATATGCAATTCGTGCCGGTCGTCCGGGGCGTGCGAGCGGTACAATGGCGCTTCACGCGCTCGATGTTATGGAAGGAATTTTGCGCTCTGCTCAAGAGAAAACGTTTGTGGTACCGACGACCACCTGCGTTCGTCCGGAGCCTCTTTTGCCTGCTAAGAGCAATGCTGATGTAATCTTTTAAGAGCTTAAGGGAGAGTCAGGATGAAGACAAATGAAAAAGGAGTTTTTGCCGATTCGGAAATATTCTTTATGACACCTTCAGATACTGCTAAGGAATTATTCTATTATACGACCAGATGCGGGCATTTTTATTGTAATGAACAGTATTCGTTTAATGGTAATTCTAAGGTTGGGAAGCATCCTGACAGGCAGACGATGCTTTTTATGTACATCAGTAAAGGCTCTTTTTCCTTGATCTTAGATGGCGAGAAATACCGTATTGGTGAAAAGCAGCTGGCTGTGATAGACTGTCTGCAGCCGCATGAGTATTGGGCGAATGAAAAAAGTGAGTTTTTCTGGCTGCATATTGATGGAGTGAATACACGCACCTTTTGTGAGAAGATTGTTGCAGAAAAGGGTTCGGTCTTTACAATTGTAAAGACGAATGCCTTTGCGGATAAACTGGAGGAAATTATCTATTCCTGCCAGCCGACTACGGGATCCAGTGAGATCGTACGATCACAGATGGTGTACCAAATGTTGTGTCAGACATACCATGCAAATGCCAGTATAAATTCAGAAGATTCGTTTGGCAGTGTTATGGACGAAGCCCTTTCCTATATCGAACTTAACTTCCGGGAAATGATTTCAGTGGAGGAACTCTCCGGACATATTGGGATGAGTATTTCACATTTTTCGAGGCAGTTCAAAAAAAGTATTGGATATTCGCCGCATGAATATATTATCTTGAAGCGTCTGGATTTCGCTCAGGGGCTGTTGTATTCTACCAAGATGTCGATCAAAGAGATCGCATTTGCGGCCGGATATAATAGTGAGCGTAATTTTATTGTGTCGTTTAGAAGCAAGATGGGGATTACCCCCTCTCGTTTTCGAAAGCTGACACAGACAAAACATACAAGAAAAAAGCCATCCACTGATGTATAGTGTGGATGGCTTTTCTTCTAACCAAAACGGTAACGTTTTACAATTTCTATCATTTTCACCAGCTTTTCTCTGTCGACTCTAGGAGGCAGGCTGTCGCCATTGGCCAAAATGAAATGCTTTTTATATTCCCCAAGACTTTCAATGATTTCAACAACACGTTCTTCTAGTTGTTCCATGGAGCAGCGGATCAAGAACGTGGGATCAAGTCCTCCAATAACGGTGAACTTGTCATCCCAGGCGTCAAAGCAGTCACGTATACGCACATCACCGACCGGATTCGGTGTGACGGATTCAAATGCCACTACACTTTCTTGTTTCATCAGAGGGAGCAGATTTTTGATCTTTCCGCAGGCGTGGTGAATCAGTTTTTTGCCGTTTTGCTGCAGGATTTCAGTAAATCCGTTGAACTCCGGCAGAACATATTCTTCGAACCAGGTAGGAGAGAGCAGTGTAGTGGAGGAATCTTCCCAGACATTGTAATATGTGGCGGGGCAGCCGGCAGCTACTTTGCATGCGCGGTAGTTGGCTTCTTTTAATGCATCTAGAAACTCTTCTACAATTTCAGGATGATCGCTCAGGTCGAAGATGGTACGTTCTAAATCTGTTTCCAGTAAATATTCCAGAGACGAGCGGAATTCGGTAGCTTGTGGTGCAAGGATGCCGTAATCTCCGATTAAGGCCAGACGCTCTTCGTACCAATCATAATTTGGAGTGAACTGCATATTCTCGAAAACGTACTGGAGAATTTTGTAGTCTTCTAATGTTTTTACAAAACCGCTGGTGCGATGCGAGATATCGCCCCAGGCCATGGGACCTGCGAAAGTCTCCTGTACCGTACCCACAGGTGTCGTACAGGTACGAATTGTTTCACCGTTTTTGAAGACGTCACTGTACTCCACACCACCGGTGAACACTTTATCGTAGGGGAGAGGGCCATCGCGGTCAATGATGTCTGCGCCCAGTTCCTTTAGGAACTCGATGGGGTCAGGCTTGCCGGGAAGACTGTTGGTATAGTAAGGGTTAATCAATAATGAGCTGGCTACACGATCCGGTGTCCTGCCCTCCAGGATACTTGTCAAACGTTCTTTGGATGTCATTTCCATAATATTTTCCTTTCTTGAATGAATCTCTGTGCTGTATTTTTACAGTATGCCGATTGCAGCTTGTGCACATAGTGTATCATCAGGAAATGGCTTCCACAATTTCAAAACATCTTAAAAAATTGATATTTTATGCTTTGGTATAGTGAGTACAGTGTGCCGGAAAAAACAAATTTCCGGCAGGAATCAATGAAGTTTTATGATTGCATCTCAGTTGTTAATTTATGCATCAGCCGAACAAGGACAGCAGGACTCCTGCCGCTACCGCCGAACCAATCACCCCGGCCACATTAGGTCCCATGGCGTGCATTAGGAGGAAGTTTGCAGGGTTAGCTTTTTGTCCTTCCACCTGGGATACTCTGGCAGCCATCGGTACGGCAGATACACCGGCTGAACCAATCAGGGGGTTGATTTTACCCCGGCTTAGAATGCACATAAGCTTCCCCAGAAGCAGACCGCCTATGGTGCTGAATACGAAGGCCGCCAGCCCAAGCCCGATGATTTTGAAGGTTCCAAGCTTAAGAAATGTATCGGCGGCTGCGGTAGCGCCCACTGTGAGCCCCAGAAATATAGTGACTATGTTAATCAACGCGTTTTGGGCGGTGTCGGAGAGACGTTCTGCGACTCCGGATTCCCTGAACAGATTGCCAAGCATAAGCATACCGATTAGCGGAGCGACAGAAGGGAGCAAGAGGACACATAGTATCGTAACCAGAATCGGGAAGCATATTTTCTCTGGTTTTGAAACTTCCCGCAGTTGTGTCATTTCGATCTCCCGTTCCTTTTTGGTCGTCAGTGCCCGCATAACAGGAGGCTGTATCAGAGGAATCAGTGCCATATAAGAATAGGCGGCTATGGCAATGGCGGGCAATAGGTGAGGGGCGAGTTTGGTAGTAAGAAAGATGGCTGTGGGTCCGTCCGCCCCTCCGATGATGCCGATGGATGCTGCTTCACCGGGCGTAAAGCCCAATGCAATCGCAATTACAAAAGCCACACAGATACCGAACTGGGCACCCGCTCCTAAGAACAGGCTGCTGGGGCGGGCAATCAAGGGTCCAAAATCTGTCATTGTACCTATACCCAGAAAAATCAGGGAAGGATAGATTCCCTTTTTCACACCCAGATACAGATAATACAAAAGTCCGCCTGCGTCTGAAGAGCCTGTCGGTTCGCCCATAAGCCCGGTCAGAGGCAGATTTGCCAGCAGCACGCCAAAGGCAATCGGCAGCAATAGCAAAGGCTCGTATTTTTTTACAATGGCACAGTACAGCAGGAGGCATGCAATAGCGATCATGACTGCATGCCGCCATGTAAGTGCGGCAAAACCAGAAGATTCCCAAATTTGTTGCATTGCATCTATAAACATGTTGGTTCCTCCCTATCGTATGGATATAAGCAGATCACCGGTTGCGACTAAAGCTCCGCCGGTGACAAATATTTGCGAAACGATGCCGTCAGCTGATGCCACAACCTCATTTTCCATTTTCATTGCTTCCAGAATTAAGAGCGTCTCTCCTTTGGTTACCTGCTTTCCGGGGCTGACTTTAATCGAAAGGATCGTTCCCGGTAAGGGGGAGGTGATTGCCTGCTCGCCGTCGGCCAAGGCAGGTACTCCGGCAGATGGTGCGGTAGATGATGCGGCAGATGGTACGGCACTGCTGACCGGTATCTGCGTTTCTTTCGGAAGTTCGGCAGGGGGTGTCGGTACGGCCTCTGTTGTTTTTAACAGGGTCGCCTTACCTCTTTCAACCTCAACTTCATATTCCTTATCATTCATTCTTACTGTATATATCATACATTTTCCCTCCCATCCTGTTGTGCGTTTTGCGGTGGAACCAGTCTAATAGATGTAAAGCATAATTCAGATAATGGGATACCCGACTCATCACTGACAATCGCCATGATCATGGCAGCGGTAGGCTCATCCACATCGATTAACTTTAAGCTGCCGGATGAGAATGTTTCCTCTTCTTGCGGGAGCTTAAAGGCTGTATCTGTTTTGGCCGACACACTTGTATTTTCTGGTGCTATTTTCTGCAGGCAAAAGGAAAACAATTTAATCAGCATACACAGGCATACCAGGACGAAAAACACCATAGCAATGCAAAAAAGAGCGACCAACAGGCTTTCCGGTACAGTCATGTGTTTTCCTCCGTTTTCTTAGTGATGGTGTAGGTGACAGTTCGGCTTTTACGTGCTTCCCGTTCCCTGAAAAAGTTTTCTGCTATTTGTGGAAATGCAATATAAGACAATACGTCTTCCTCATTTTGCGCCAGACTTCCAATGTCTGATTTGGCACTTTCAAAAGCCGGTTCCAGAGTATCGGCGAAGCGCGTCGTAAGAGGGGCTTCCTCCCCCAGTACCTTCTGGAGTAATTCCGGCGATATGTTTCCCGGAGCCTGACCGTATTCGCCCCTTACATAGGACTTTACTTCTTTTGAAATTGTTTTATAACGTTCGTTGGCAAGCACATTGGATGCCGCCTGTACACCTACCATCTGGCTCATGGGCGTGACCAGAGGCGGATAACCTAAGTCTTTGCGCACTTTGGGAGTTTCTATAAGCACCTCGTCCAGTCTGTCAATGGCATTTTGAGCCTTTAATTGAGCAATGAGATTTGACAGCATGCCTCCCGGTACCTGGTATACAAGGGCATCGGTTTCCGTTCCCAGTACATAAGGATCCATAAGTCCGGAGGCTATATACTTAGATTTTAAAGGCTTGAAGAAATCGTTAATCTCCTTGAGTACGGACTCTTGCAAGCCGGTCTGATACCCCATCTGCCGTAAGGCGAAATGCATCGTTTCCGTTGCCGGCTGTGAGGTGCCTCCGGAAAAAGAGGAGATGGCCGTATCGATACCGTCACAGCCCGCTTCAATTGCTTTGGTATAGGTTATGGCACCCAGACCTGTCGTGGAGTGAGTATGCAAAAACACAGGCAGGGAAACACTGGATTTCAAGGCTTGGATTAAATCATGGGCTTCTTGGGGGCCCATAATCCCGGCCATGTCTTTTATACAGATAGAATGAACTCCCAGGTCGGCCAGCTGTCTGCCCATAGATGCATAGGTTTCCAGATTATGGATGGGGCTTGTGGTATAGCAGATACATCCCTGCGCATGAGCATTTTGATCAATTACCTCCTGTACGGCTACTTCAATATTCCTAAAATCATTTAATGCATCAAAAATCCTGAAGATATCCATACCGTTTTGGGCAGCGTGGGCAACAAATTTCCGAACCACGTCATCGGGATAGTGCTTATAGCCCAGGATATTCTGACCACGCAGGAGCATCTGCAGCTTGGTATTTTTGACCTTTGCCTTGATTTTGCGCAGCCGCTCCCAGGGATCTTCTCCCAGATAGCGAAGACAAGAATCAAACGTGGCACCTCCCCAGCACTCCAGAGAATAATAGCCCGCCTGATCCAGAGATTCCAGAATTCCTTCGAAATCCTCGAAGGGCATTCGGGTGGCGATGAGTGACTGATTCGCATCGCGCAGTACTGTTTCTGTAATATGTACTTTCATATAGGCAGCAACTCCTTTTCATAATTATATAAACAAAAAAAGGGCAAAGACTTCCTGCGAAGCCTCCACCCTTTAGCTACTAAACTTGAAAACTGATTCTGGAAATGCCAGAAAATCAGTCCAACCGGATAAAAAAGTTTTGAAATTAAGTATATTATACCTGCAAGACAACTGCTTTGTCAATGCGTCAGATGTTTCCTGCTATAATGTTCTTTCAAAAAAAGAAATAGTATGGTAGACTAACAATATCAAACACAAAGGGGTAAAAAAATGGTAATAGACCGGTATTTGATTCGACAGCAGAACGAAAGCGCTGTGTTGGGACAGATTGTACAGTCAGGTCCGATTTCGCGCGCGGCAATCGCAGGCAGGATGCGCATGAACAAGGCCACCGTATCGGAAATCACGAAAAAATTCATAGATGATCAGATTATCGAAGAACTGGGACTGGATGACCGCTCCAGAAATCGCGGCAGAAAGGCAATCCTGCTGCGGCTGAATAAGCGGGCGGGAGTTTCCCTGTGCATTGATTTGGGCAGTGATTATGTGTCCTCCTGCATCACCTATCTGGACGGCGAAATCATCGATGCCAAGAAGGAAAAAAACCTGAAAATCCATAAAGGCAATGCCGCCGCTACTGTGCTGGGCATCATACGGCAGTACGAAGAAGAGCAGCCCAAAAGCCTCTATGGCATTATTGGAGTGACGATTGCGGTTCATGGCATTATTCATGAGAACAAGATTTTATTTACCCCGAATTACGATCTTGATGAAATTCCTCTCCATGAGGAACTTTCCAGACAATGTAAATATCCGGTATTTATCGAAAATGAGGCGAACCTGACGGCTGTGGCGGAAGCCACTTTTTCCTCAGAGTACCCGCAGCTGGTCAGTATCAGTATTCATAGTGGTATTGGCGCAGGTGTCATCATTAACGGCAGCCTGTATACGGGACGGGAAGGAAAGGCCGGTGAAATCGGCCACAGTATTCTGGTTCCCCATGGAAAGCCCTGCTCCTGCGGCAATCATGGCTGTCTGGAATGTTACTGCTCCGAGACTGCAATTTTGAAAAAGTACATGGAACTTACCAATACTGCGGAAGCCACAGCGGATACGATCAAAGAGGCGTACGAAGCAAAAGATGCGGCGGCCATCGAATGTATACAGGAAATGGCGGAGTATCTGGCTGTGGGAATTAACAATCTGATCGTAAGCTTTGCTCCGGAGATTATCTTCCTGAACAATCCGATTCTAAGGCGGATTCCCGATATCGTAGACAAAATCCGGGAGAATCTGCCCAGTTCATTTAGCAGCAGCGTGGAGATTCGTAATTCTACACTTGGCTCTAAAGCCGCTTTGTTCGGAGCGGCCTCAGTCAACATTATGAATTTCCTGCAGGTCGACCGCTTGAATCTCGTAGATACGGATGCGTTTGATGATCTGCAATAAGCTTTGGGGAACGCAGCGGGAGCTGCGAGCCGGTCAAAAGTCAGGATTCTGTACAAAAAGCAGGGGTGGATTTGTGTAAACTGCTTTTTTCTGTAAAAACGATATAAAGGTGTCTGCTTGCTGTTGACAAATGGAGGCGAATGCCTTATTCTTAAATTAGTTAGTATGATAAACAAATTAAATAATACAAGTATTCAGGAGGTAACAAAATGGCATATTTTCCAAATGTAGACAAAATCAAATTTGAAGGCCCGAAATCAGAGAATCCTTTTGCATTCCGTTATTACAATGCAGAGCAGGAAGTACTGGGCAAGCCGATGAAAGACCATCTGCGTTTTGCAGTAGCTTGGTGGCACACCATGACACAGGATGGTTCTGATCCGTTCGGCGCTGCAACAAACATCCGTACCTGGGTGACAGATGATCCGATGCAGACAGCTAAGAACCGCGTAGAAGCAGCCTTCGAATTCTTTACAAAACTGGGCGTTGAATATTTCTGCTTCCATGATGTAGATATTGCTCCGGAAGGAAATAGTCTGCAGGAATTCCTGGACAACCTTGATGAAATCACAGATTTAATAAAAGTAAAAATGGAAGAAACAGGTGTAAAACTTCTCTGGAATACAGCGAACCTGTTCACAAATCCACGTTTTGTACATGGTGCAGCTTCCTCTTCCAATGCCGATGTATTTGCTTACAGTGCAGCACAGATCAAAAAAGGTCTTGAGCTCAGCAAAAAACTTGGCGGTTCTAACTACGTATTCTGGGGCGGCAGAGAAGGATATGAATCACTGCTGAACACAGATATGCAGCTTGAGCAGGACAACATTGCACGTATGTTCCACATGGCAGTTGACTACTCCAAAGAAATCGGACACGAAATTACATTCCTTATCGAGCCAAAACCAATGGAGCCATCCAAACATCAGTATGATTATGATGCAGCTACCGCTATGGCATTCCTGCAGAAATACGACTTGGACAAATACTTCAAGCTGAACCTTGAAGCAAACCATGCGACACTTGCAGGCCATACTTTCGAGCATGAGCTGGCAGTAGCCCGTACATACAATGCACTCGGCTCACTGGATGCTAACCAGGGTGATATCATGCTGGGATGGGATACAGATGAATTCCCTACCAACATCTATGATGCAACCCTGGCTATGTACCAGGTAGTTGAAAATGGCGGAATCGCACCGGGTGGTATCAACTTTGATGCAAAAGTAAGACGCAGCTCTTTCGAGATGGATGATTTATTCCTGGCACACATCGCTGGTATGGATACATTTGCTCGTGGTCTGCTGGCAGCAGCACAGTTAATCGAAGATAAATTCTTCGAAAAAGAGATTGACCGTCGTTATGTAAGCTACAAAGACGGCATCGGCAAATCAATTATTGAAGGCAAGGAAGATCTGAAGTCACTGGCAGCCTATGCGCTGGAGCATGATCAGATTAAGAATACTTCAAATCATTTGGAAGTACTTCGTTCTCGTCTGAATGACTATCTTGTATAATTTATAGAGTAAAGATATAAAGTAAAGATATAAAGCAGCGATATTAAAAAGGGATGTTGTCCGAGCAGAGTTCAATCTGCTCGGGCAACATCCCTTTGTTTTGCTGTGTTACGCGGCTGTTTTGGACTGACCGGCACACAGACGCTGTCAGTTATTTTGATTTTCTCCACTTCCCCGGGGGACTGCCTGTCTTCTCCCGAAATGTTTTGGTGAAGTAGCTCTGGTCCTGGAATCCACACCTTTCACAGGTTTCCAGTATAGATAGAGAGGTGGAGGATAACAACTCCTTGGCTTTTTGTATGCGAAGTTCGATTACATATTGCTTTGGTGATATGCCAATGATGCTGTCAAAGCACCGGAGACACTCACGTTTGCTGATGGAAGAGGCTTCGGCAATCTGCTCCACTTCAATGGGATGCATGTAGTGGTTCTGGACGAAATCTAACATCAGGCGAAGTCGATTTACGTTCAACAAGTTTGTGGGCTCGCAATCGCGGCTCTCGACAGAATAATTTTTGCATAGGAGAAGCAATAGCTCGGATAAGTGATTTCTTACACTGATTTCGTAGCCGAACGGTTTGTCAGACAGGGCTGCAAATGCCAAACGGATATGTTGTGTTAGTTCGGCCTGCCATGGTATCTCCTTATTAAAGATGATGTGCGACAAATGGACTGCGTTTATAAGAGGGGACATATAGCGCGTCCAAAAAATACTGTCTTGCGTACCATATAGGAGCGCGGGGCGAAACAGCAGGTTGGGAAATACACAGCTTGTATTTTCCATGCCGGCAAAGCCATGCAGAACCCCAGAATTAATAAAAATCCCCTCTCCTGCCGTTAACGTATGCCGCTGGTTATTTACGGATACGGTCAGACTGCCCGTTTCCACATAGGCCAGCTCGATTTCGTCATGCCAATGCCAAGGGTAGAAGCTGTTATAGTAGGTATCCAGATATTCTACGCAAGGAAAATCGTCAGTCCCATGTGGCGTGACTTCCCGATGGTTCGTGTCAATTATAAAACTCGTATTATTATTAGTATAGTTTGTGCGAGAGTTCATGAGATTCACCTCGTTTCGCGGAAGAATTGGCGTGTTTATTATATAATACTGCGTTATTATAATAGAATCAAGTAATTATGTGTGATATCGTTATAAAAAAAGAGAGGTAGTAGAGTATGGCAACAATTCTTTTAATTATCATATATATAGCATTTATAGGACTGGGGATTCCGGACTCCTTGTTCGGAACGGCATGGCCCCTAATCTACACTGAATTTGATCTGCCGATTGCATACGCCAGCAGTGTAACAATGCTGATCTCGGGGGGAACCGTAGTATCAAGCCTGTTTAGTGCACAGATCATCAAACGACTTGGCACAGGCAGGATTACGGCCATCAGTACACTTGTGACAGCCGCGGCACTGTTGGGGTTCTCCTATGCAGGCAACATGGTATGGCTGTGTCTGTTCGCCATCCCTCTCGGGCTGGGTGCGGGAGCGATTGATACGGCATTGAATAATTATGTTGCGCTGAATTATAAAGCAATACATATGAACTTTTTGCATTGCTTCTATGGGATTGGTATTACCTTAAGCCCCTATCTGATGTCAATTGCGTTTGAAAAGGATGCGAGCTGGCGAGGCGGTTACCGGATCGTTTTCTACTTTCAGCTGGCGATTGCGGTGGTAACGCTACTGGCGCTTCCTCTATGGGGGAAGGTGAAGGCGGCACACGACGAGTCCGGGCAGGAAGAAATTCATACATTTGCGCTGGGAGAACTGCTTAATATTTCCTCGGTGCGCTCAGTCGTATTGATTTTTCTTGCCTCATGTGCCATCGAATATACTTGCGGGATATGGGGAAGTACATTTTTGGTCGGAGCCAAAGGAATGACGGCGGCAGTTGCGGCAAAAACCATTACATTCTACTATCTGGGAATTGCCATAGGACGTTTTTTATCGGGAGTATTTGCGTACAAAATATCCAGCTGGCGTCTGATTAAGACTGGACAGTTCATTACATTTGCAGCTATCCTGGTACTGCTTCTGCCGTTGCCATCCGCAATTTCCGGAGCAGGATTGTTTCTGGTTGGTCTGGGTAATGGGACACTATATCCCAACTTGATTCATCTGACACCTCAAAATTTTGGGAAACGCATGTCACAGTCCGTTATGGGAGTCCAGATGGCTGCATCGTATGTTGGAACTATGCTCATGCCCCCATTCTTTGGGCTGCTGGCGCAAAATATCAGTATTTCACTTTTTCCGTATTACCTACTGGGGTTGTTTGGCGTTATGTTTGCCGCTACGTATCTTTTGCAGAGAAATGTGAGTGTTCAGTCTGCGTGAGTTGAACTGGCAGAACGCGATGATTTACGCTATACTAAAAGCAGACCAGTCTTAAGAAGGAGGAAAAAATGCAGATTCGAAATTGGCAATTACATGATGCCGCCGAACTTTCAGCGGCTATTAATAACAAGAAGATTCAAGATAATCTGCGGGATGGGCTTCCCTTTCCGTATACAGAATCAGATGCAGTCAGTTACATTCAGTTTGTACTGGATACTCCGCAAGATGATGCCTACTATTGGGCGATTGTTGAGGATGCTCAAGTAATTGGAAGCATTGGGCTGCTCCGCCAGGAGAATATTCACTGCCGTACGGCAGAGCTGGGCTATTATATAGCAGAGCCCTATTGGGGACGGGGGATTGTAACAGAGGCTGTAAAAGAAGCTTGTCGTTTTGCCTTTTCTCATACAAATCTGGTGAGGATATTTGCAGAACCTTTTGCAAAAAATACAGGGTCGTGCCGGGTGTTGGAAAAAGCGGGGTTTACCTTCGAAGGCGTGCTGAGGCTGAATGCGCTGAAGAATGGGGAGCTGTTGGATATGAGGATGTATGCGTTGCTGCGTGACGATGCATAAAACGGCGAACGAGAAGCACTCTGAAAAAAGTTATACTACAGATTTAATGAGTTCAAAACAGTTGAACTTGATTTTAGAGGAGCTAAGGAAATCGGACAGGAATTTGCACATGAATTATTTAAGGTGTTTAGAAAATCACATCCTGAAATAGAATGCATTGTCCTGGAGGCGCATAAGACAGTTTGCAAGATGATTGATCACGTAGAAAATACAATCTAGCTAAGACTGTAAAATTAAACGATGATCTGACACTTGTTTTCTGTTTCTTTGACCCAAGCAGCGGTGGTCAGTTGGAAGTATAGGGAAATTGCATGGTATTCAAAAGGTAGTGGGAAACTGTTGATTATGCTGCTCTTTTGGAGACTGTTTCAAGTTTTGTGTAAATGCAAAAACTGATATAAGAAAGGTTGATAGTTATATTCGGGCAAAGCCGATTTTTCGGGCTTTGCCCTTTGTATGTATTATAGCTCTATTTTAGAGCATGTCAATAAAGCCGATGGGTTTCGGCCTCATTTTTCTAATAACCTTCCAGCCGTTCTTCAAAATATATTTCAAGCTGAGAGTGAATTACTCCCCAGTCCTGCCGATGGCCTGTCCACTTTTTTGTGATGTCCATCATTGCCAGATAGAGCATTTTCAACAGGCTGTCGTCCGAAGGAAAAATCGTCTTACTTTTGGTCACCTTACGCAACTGACGGTTAAATCCTTCAATGGCATTTGTTGTGTAGATCAAGCGACGCACAGGCTCTGGATACTTAAAGTAAGTAGATAACGTCGCCCAGTGGTCGTTCCAAGATTTATAGATCTTGGGATATTTTCCATTCCATATCTCGCCGAAACGTTCCAATTCTGAGTAAGCGATTTCCTCCGTCGCAGCAGCATAAACGCGCTTCAGATCGGTCATTAAGGCTTTTATATCCTTATAGGATACAAACCGAGTGGAATTACGGATCTGATGAATAATACAGTGCTGCACTTCTGTTTTCGGGAATACGGCTTCGATTGCTTGCGGAAATCCTGTTAGACCATCCACACAGGCAATCAGGATATCTTTTACACCGCGATTCTTCAAACCATTCATGATAGAAAGCCAGAACTTTGCACTCTCATTCTCACCGACATACATTCCTAACACATCCTTATGCCCATTCATATCCATTCCTAATGCGATATAAACGGCACGCTTTACGATACGTCCCTCACTTCGAACATGATAGTGGATGGCATCCATAAATACAACTGCATATATTTCTTCCAAAGGCCGTTCTTGCCATTCGCGTACGATCGGCAGGATCTTATCAGTCACTCTGCTGATCGTGCTGTCAGAAATCTCGATATCATACAGTTCACGCAGATGACTTTCAATATCCCCAGTGGTCATGCCTTTTGCATACATGGAGATGATTTTTTCTTCCATGTCCTGGGTAACCGTATTTTGATATTTCTTAACTACCTGTGGTTCAAACTCACCTTTACGGTCTCTAGGGATATCTAACTCCATATCTCCATATGAGGTATGCATGGTCTTGGATGAGTGTCCATTACGACTATTGTCAGTATCTTTATTCCGATAATCGTACTTAGTATAACCGAGTTCTTCATCTAGTTCTTCATCCAGGACACCTTCCAACAGAATAGACATCATATCCCGCATTGCCGCGTTGACATCTGCTCCATCTTTGATCTTGACATCGCTGTTTTTAAGATAGTCTTTCATCATTTCACGCATTGCTTTTTTCTGTGGTGATTCCTCTCTTCTTCTTGCCATAAAAAACCTCCAAACTGTTGTAATTATCTTACATCAGTTTGAAGGTTTATACAATCTTTGGGATAGTCCCCAATAGCCGCGCCATACCCCTTGTTATTCTGGACGAAACTGTATTTGTAGAACAAAAATACAATCGTCTGCGTCTTGGGCAGGGCTGCATTCGCCCTCTCCATTAACATAAAGACTAAATCAAAGCATTGCAGTGCAGCAATTGTCCTGGTCACTGTCACGAAAAACATGGTCGGCGATATAAGAGGCAGCGTGATTCTGAAAAACTGGGTGATTTCATTGGCACCGTCGATTCTGGCTGCTTCATAATAGTCTTTGGGAACCTCCTGCAGTCCGGAGAGGAACAATACCATATTATAGCCAAGAATCGACCAGATTCCTATGACAGCAATACAGACAATCGCAAGATTCGGGTTGGTAAGCCATTGTACCGGATTCCCGCCCAGATTTCTTATAATCTGGTTGAACAGACCGTATTCCGAATTATACAGCCATCTCCAAACCATTGCGACGGCGGCCGGAGCCGCTACCATCGGTGTAAAGAAAATTGTCCGGTATATACTGCGCCCCCGCATTTTCTTGTTCAAAATGACCGCCAGCAGCAGAGAAATAAAAATACTGATCGGCACTTCCATAATGGCGTATTTGAACGTGTTGAGTAAAGCCTGCAGCACTTCCTGATCCTGCAGCAGCTTTTCATAGTTGCTCAAGCCTATAAATACGTTCCCCCTGCCAAAATCTCCGGTCTTAAAAAAGCTCTGATAAATTGTCTGTATCATAGGGATGATATTCAAAACAAGTAGTCCCACTACGGTCGGAAGTACCATGAGCCAGCCCCAGAAAAACTCTCTTTTATTAGATTTCAATTTCATATTATTTACCTCATACCTCACAACCTGCTACTATTTATTCTTCGCTCAGAGCCTGGTTCATAAACACTGTAATATTATGCAACGCATCTGCCATCGTCTGCTCGCCTGCGTATTGCTTAGACAGCTCTTCTGCCGTATAGTTCAGCCACACAGTAGCATTCTTCGAATACGGGAGCATCACCTCGTCTTCCATCATATCGATATACGCCTGCAGATTCTTCTCCGGGGCAAGATTTACAAATCCTTCGGAAGTATCCTGATACGCAGACATTGTTACGCCCAGATCCGCCTGCTTTTCCTGCGCTTCTTGGCTTCCCAGATAAGCCACAAGTTCTTTGGCGTTTTCCTGATTAGCGGAGTTTGCACTGACCGACCATGCCAGCCCGTTATAAATAGATTTCCTCGTATCTTCGTACATTGGCAGAACTGCGATCTCACAGTTTTCAGCGACATACTCGTTTTCAAGCAGTCCTCTGGTCATCCAGGAGCCGAAGAGCCCCATGGCTACCTTGCCGCTGTTGAACAATGCCTCATTGCTGTTGTCGGCCATCATTTCATAGGGAGGCATAAATGCTTTTAGAGATTCCACATAGGTCATCGCTTCTATTGTATTCGCATTGTCATACCCCGACTTCGTCCGGTCTTCATTGATTACATAGCCGCCATAATCATAAATTACGTTAAAGTAGGTTTCCTGTCCCGAGTCGGCTCGGAAATAGCATCCATATCTGCCGGCATCCTGGTTCGTTAATTTCTCCGCATTTTCCCTAAAGGTCTCCCAGGTCCAGCTCTCATCCGGATACGCAATACCTGCTTCATCAAACAGTGTTTTGTTATACCAGAGTGCCACAGTATCTACATCTTTTGGAATTCCAATGGACGCACCATCCGAATTTGTGTACAGTTCTGTCAGCCCCTCCGGAAAATTCTCAGCTCCCAAAGTCTCTAACTGTTCTGATACATCTGCCAGCATCCCGCTTTCAGCATATTTTTGTACTTCATTGGCATGCATCCAGAAGACGTCTGGCAGATCCCCGCCGGTAGCTGCCGCCTCTAACATGGTCCAGTACTGCTCCCAAGGTGTCACCTCGATCTTTACCTTGACTCCTGTTTCTTCTGTAAAATCAGCCATGATTTCTTTTAACCCCGGCTCCTGTGCCGTATCCCATATGCCTACGGTAAGTGTTTCACTGCTCTGGGCAGAAGATGCTTCCTTACTGCCACAAGCACTCATACCTATTGTCATAAGTGACAGGAGCAGCAATACACATCCCAGGGCTATACACTTTCTGCTTTTACTAACTTTTTTATGATCCGATCTGCTTACTTTCATCCTTCATTTCCCCTTCCATTACTTTAGATTCATAGAATTTATAACATCTTGCCTGTCTGTCGGCCTTAGCTGAATCTGGGCAGATAGTCCCCATGTCTTGCAATCAGCTCATCCACCATTTGCTGTATCTTCTCCAGACTGAGCTCACTGGCCGTATGCGGATCCATGTAAGCTGCATGATAGACATGTTCGAGCTTTCTGGTCCTGGCTGCTTCAATCGTTAACAACTGTACATTCACATTTGTCATATTCATTGCCGCCAACTGTGACGGAAGCGCTCCTACGCTGCAGGGATAGATTCCTGTTCCATCCACGAGGCAGGGAACCTCAACGCAGGCATTCTGCGGCAGATTCGAGATTAGTCCCCCGGTATTTACAACATTGGCTCCGATTTTAATGGGCTGGTTCATGACCATAGCTTCTACAATGTACGATGCATATTCATGACTTCGTTCATGCTTTAACTGGCTTTCCTGCGCTGTCTTCTGGTATTCCTGTGACCATTCCTCTATCTGGGTAACGCACCTTCTTGGGTATTCATCCAACGGAATATTGAAGTGCTCAATACGCTCCGGGTACTTATCTTTGATATAGAACATATTGTACTCTGCATTGTGCTCACTGGATTCTGTACAATAATACCCAAATTTATCAATATAGTCATAGCGTACCATATCTTTGTGCTTTTCCTGCGCATTTTTTGCCTGTGCGCGCTTCTTGATCTCAGGATACAGATCGTTGCCATCCCGGTCTTTGATTTCAAGCAGCCACCCCATATGATTTATACCTGCGATCAGGTCTTTTCGCCCCTCAATTTTGTCTTCCATTCCCAAATCTTTTAAAAGATCCTGTGACGCTACCTGGACACTGTGGCACAGGCCAATCGTCTTGACATTCGTATATCTTTGCATATAGCCTGTCAGCATCCCCATTGGATTCGTGTAATTTAAAAACCATGCTTCGGGGCATACTTCTTCTATATCCTTTGCAAAGTCTTCCAATACAGGAATAGTTCGAAGTGCCCGCATAATACCGCCGATGCCCAGTGTATCTCCGATTGTCTGCCGCAGACCATACTTCTTAGGCACTTCAAAGTCAGTTATAGTGCAGGGATCGTAGCCTCCCACTTGAATGGCATTGACGACAAAATCCGCATTTCGCAGCGCCTCTTTTCGATTCATAACACCGGCAAAAGATCTAATCACTGCTTTGCTGTTAAACCCTTTATTAATAGCGCCTATGATCTGTTCGCTTTCTCTTAGCCGGTCTTGATTAATGTCATAAAGTGCTATTTCCAAATTCTCTAGTGTTGGAGTCGCCAGCATATCTCCCAAAACATTTCTTGCAAAAATTGTACTGCCCGCTCCTAAAAAAGTGACTTTTAACATACTACCTCCGTCCAATCTACTCTAGCAGATTGTATGTAAATTTTATTATCAAGCTTGATTATATAGACATTTTATACATAATATTTATTATATACTATTGTTTTATGCGACTAAGTATTGATATAATGTGATTATGTCTATTGAGAATTCTATACTGATACAGGAGATAAAAAATGAATTCCAACGAAACACATTTGAATTTATTGCTCGAGAATCTGGAGCTTACCGATGTAAATCCTATTATTTGCGGTATCCAAAAATGTGACAGTGCACATGCCTTTGGCCCCGCCATACGTGAATACTTTCTTGTACATTATGTGATTGAGGGAAAGGGAACGTTACAAAATGACAGAGGCCAGTTCGCCGTAGAGAAGGGACAGATGTTCATCATTCGTCCTTTTGAGATTACCACCTATTTTGCAGATGCTGCTCTGCCCTGGACGTATGCATGGATTGGTTTTACAAGCACCTTGAAAGTAGATATGCTGCTGCAGCAGGATATCCTGGATTTTCCCATCGGGGAGCATCTGTTTTCCTTCCTGTATAAAAGGGCATCCGACAATACGATTATCATCAACAAAAATTTGTATGCTTCCGGCAAAGACAACGAACATGCACATCTGCCTGAACTTTCAGATATTAACGAATTGTTCCTCTGCAGCAAGATCTATGAGATGCTGTCGTTTTTTAACCAGGGATTCTCTAAAAGCATCATGCTGTCCAATTCCGAGAATGTATATACGAATATCTATGTCAACAAGGCAGTCAATTACATCAAAAGCCACTACAATGATTCTTTGAATATTTCTCTGCTTGCCAGTCTTCTGGGCTTAGACCGGAGCTATTTTTCCAGGCTGTTCAAGCAGGTTACAAATACTTCACCGCAGGAATATATCATCAATTACCGTCTGGAAAGAGCCCGGGAAATCTTGTTTGAAAATGATCTGACAAATGAAAAGCTTGCCGCTTTGGTAGGGTATTCGGACACTGTCACTTTTTGCAGAATGTACAAGAAAAAGTTTGGATTTTCACCTAAGAATTCACCAAAAGGCCCCTCCATCACCAAGCAGATGTAAGCTTCGAAACAACACAAAAAAGGCAGTATTTCTACTGCCTTAAGGTACTGCTGTAACACTATGAACTCAGCGTTTTTCTCCAAAATAGAATAATGCCACTGTGCCGGGACCGGTATGGGCACCAATGGTCGTACCGATACTGTTGATCTGGATTTTTCCTTTTTGCTCCGTCATGGTCTCTTCGACAAGTTTTTGCAGATGCAGGGCATCCTCATAGCAGTTCGAGTGTGCAATATAGCAGGTGCCACTATACTTTTCATGATCTTTGGCACATTCTTGCATCTTGGCAACCATACCTTTAAACGAGTTCTCTTTTCCTGTGAATTTTTCCCCGAATGTCATCTTTCCTTCATCCGTCATACTTAACAGAGGATATACCTGCTCGCTCTCCGGTGTTGTGTCCTGTGTCTTCGCCACGCGACCGCCGCGATAGTAAAAAGATAAGTCGCCCGGGAAGAACCAGTGCTGTACCCGCGTCTTATTTTCATTTAGCCATTCTACTGCCTCTGCCGCCGTCTTGCCTTCATCACGCAGCTGCGCTGCCAATGTCACAAGCAGACCATAGCCGGCACATGCACCAACAGAATCTATAATCGTGATTGTTGATTAGGATAATTTTCCTCCAATTCTGCCCGCGCGATATTCGCACTGTTGAAAGCCCCTGAAATTCCGGAAGACAACGAGATATGAACGACATCCAGGCCTTCCTGCAGTGCACTTTCAAACAGCTCCATATATTGGTTCACATTTGGCTGGGATGTGGAGGTGGCTGCCCCCGCTTTCATCTTCTCATAAAAAGTCTCAAAGGGCATGGATTTTCCAAGGTCATCCACATATTCCTGATCGTCAAGCTTATAATAAAAGCAGGTGAACGGAATGTTCTTCTCTTCAAAAAAACTGGCTGGCATGTCTGCTGTTGAACAGCAGGTCAAAATAAAATTCTTCATACTCGTCCTTTCTCGTCTTACAATTTGCTTATTCTCACTTTAGAGATTATAGCATATTTCCCCAAAAACTCAAATGAAAAGCAGCATATACTACCGATAAAAAAATTCTCACTTACTCTTTTCGTACATAATAATTCTTGCTGATTTCAATAATCCTTCCCTTTAGCTCAAGTGTAAGAAGCAAGGAAAGCAGCACATCTCTTGTCACGTTTTGTTCCAGCAGCATCTGTGCAATGCTCTTCGGTTCGAATCCAATGCTGTCATAGATTTTTTGAAGCGGTTTCTCCAGGGGTTCTCTCTGCGTGGCATATACTGTGCTGCCCGCCCTTAAAATCCCCATCTCTTCGAGAATCATATCTGCTGAGAACGCAATACCCGCCCCTTGGGCAATCAGCCTGTGACAGCCTTCACTGCGCTTAGAGTCCACACTCCCCGGCAGTGCATACACCGTCTTGCCCTGCTCTAACGCAAATTCAACGGTAATAAATGAACCGCTTTGTTTCTTCGCTTCAATGACAAGTACCACATCTGCCAATGCACTGATAATACGGTTGCGCGCCGGGAAAAATGCCGGCCTCGGTTTTATCTGCGGCGGAAATTCACTAAGAACCCCTCCACTGTGCAAGATCTTGTGATACAGCGCGGTATGGCTTGAAGGGTAGCAAATATCCACGCCGTTGCCTAAGACTGCATACGTCGGTGTTGCTCCTTGCAAAGCTCCCAGATGTGACTCCCCATCCACTCCCAACGCCATACCACTAATAACTTGTACTCCGGCATCGCTAAAGGTCTGTGCATACGAAAAAGCTTTCGCCCGTCCGTAAGGTGAACAGTCTCTGGCCCCGACGATGGCGATCGTTGGCAGCGTTTCCTTGGGCAGATGGCCTTTGAAAAAGATTCCTTTCGGCATACCGGGCAACGACTGCATACGGCGGGGATACAAGTCTTCCTCCTTGTCAATATACCAGATGCCCTGTTCAAATTCCTTTTTCAAATAAGCCTCCTTCGATTCTATAAGAAACCGCTTCAGCAATATGCGCCTCACCGATTCGGGCTTCCCCCTCAAGATCTGCCACTGTTCTTGCTACTTTGAGTATCCTGTGATAGGCTCTGGCACTGATTTGAAGTGTGTTGAATACCGTTTCCAAAAGCCGCTTCGCTTTCGGACTTATATGACAATAGTCTTCCATCTGCCGGGTCGGAATATCTGCATTGAAACGCAGCTGCGTCCCTTTAAAGCGCTCTTTTTGCAGTGCTTGCGCCCGCTCCACCAATTGACGCATCTTGTGCGAGGAATCCCCTCTGTGCTTTTTCGTTATTTCCCCAAAAGAAACGGGACTTACCTCACATGCCAAATCAATCCGTTCCAGCAGCGGACGGCTGATTTTGTGCAGATATCTGTGTATCTGTCCGGGTTGGCAGACACATCTGTTATAGTCCGGGAAAAAGCCGCAGGGACAGGCATTCATTGCGGCTATCAAAATAAAATCGGCGGGAAATACATAGCTGCCTCTCGCCCGGCTGATCTGTATCTTCCTTTCTTCTAAGGGCTGACGCAGAATCTCCAGACTTTCTCTGCGAAATTCAGGCATCTCATCTAAAAACAGGATGCCTCTGTGCGCCAGTGAAATCTCCCCGGGTCTGGGGTGTCTGCCGCCTCCCCCCAACGCGACCGGCGTAATCGTATGATGCGGATGCCGAAACGGTCGTCTAAGTGTCAGCGGATACTGTCCCGAGAGTGTCCCGGCAATGCTCTGGATTCCTGCAATTTCCATACGTTCATCCAGTGTCAGATCAGGCAAAATTGTAGGAATGCGCTTGGCCAGCATGCTTTTTCCCGCTCCCGGCGGCCCAATAAGCAGCAGATTGTGAAATCCGCTGACTGCAACCAGCGCTGCCCTCTTGGCGGCCTCCTGTCCGCATAGGTCGCTAAAATCCACTTCATACGGCTGTAACTCCTGCGGGTTTTCAGGCACGCTTCTGCGGCTGTAAGCTTCGTCGAGTGCTAATCCGGTGCCCAGCTCCCGTATGTTGGTCAGACCGACAATACGGATGCCCTCGGTCAGACATGCCTCTTGTTCGTTCTCTTTGGGGACCACACAAGTGCGGCATCCGATGGATTTGGCATGCAGCACTATGGGCAGCACACCTCGCACCGGCCGCAGGGTTCCGTCCAAGGAAACTTCTCCCAGCAACACCGCACCGCTTACCAGCGCACTTGGAATATGCTCCATCGCCGCAAGCAGTGCCGCAGCAATGGCAAGATCAAAACCGGTTCCTTCCTTGCGCACATCGGCGGGGGACAGATTAATTGTGATTCGTTTGGGGGGTAAATAAAAGGAAGCATTTTTCAGTGCGGTTCGTACACGCTCCTGTGCTTCCCTGACTTGGTTCGAGACATCGCCCACCACAGAAAATGAGGGCAGACCGTCACAGACATCGGCCTCTATCCTTGTCATCTGGACCTGCGTCCCCTGGATAAAAGCAGATAAGACAGAACAATACATAAGAACTTCCTCCGGATACACATCTCTTCTACTGCCATCTCCCGGATGATTGGCATTATACTTGATTTCTGCGTGCCCGGCAAGGGGTATTGTCCTTATATTTTTCTTGTATTTCTAAATTTTTTATGCCTGTTTCGGCGGCTCCTGCATACGCAGTATATCATAGGACACTGCCGCAGTCGACAGCTTGACCCACAGGGTCTGCTGCGGATGCGGTGCCGATTCCATAGGAGTTCCCTGTACATCCGCAATCGCCTCTACCTGTGCTGTACAGTTGGAGCCATCCGGCTTCATGATTTCGATAGTATCCCCCACGCAGAATTTGTTACGCTGTGTGATTTCCACCCAGCCATCTTCTCTGACCTGCTGTACATACCCCAGGTATACATACTCACGCATATAGGTGTTACTGTCGTAAATCTGCGTCGTTTCATCCGTCTTTCCGTAAAAAAATCCGGTAGTAAACTGCCTGTACGTACAATTGGAAATCTGCTCCTCGTACCATGGCATATTCTCTTTATAAAGCTTTGCACTCGTATGAAAGTCATCTATTGCTTTGCGGTAGGTACGCGCTACGGTCGCCACATACAAAGCCGTTTTCATACGACCTTCGATCTTAAGGCTGTCAATTCCTGAAGTCAGGATATCATCCATATGCCCGATCATGCATAAGTCCTTGGAATTAAAGATATAGGTGCCTCTTTCATTTTCGTAGACCGGCAGGTATTCTCCCGGCCGTTTCTCTTCGACGACCGAATATTTCCAGCGGCAAGGATGCGTACAGGCTCCCCTGTTTGCATCACGCGTCGTAAAATAATTGCTGAGCAGACAACGCCCGGAATATGAGATACACATTGCCCCATGAATAAAGGTCTCGATCTGCATCTCCTCCGGAATTTGTGTACGGATTTCTCTGATTTCCTCCAGCGACAGTTCCCGCGCTGTCACGACACGCCTTGCTCCCAGATTCCACCAAAATAGAAACGTCGCCGCATTTGTATTATTCGCCTGCGTACTGATATGTATTTCAATCTCCGGGCAAACCTCCCTTGCAATCATAAAAATTCCCGGGTCTGCAATAATCAAAGCATCGGGTGAAATTTCCTTGAGCTCTTCAAAATAGACTCTGACTCCGTCTAAATCATCATTGTGCGCCAGAATATTCGCCGTCACATACACTTTTTTGTGATGTTCATGTGCAAATGCGATTCCTTCCCGCATTTCCTCTAATGTGAAATTCTTGGCTTTAGCACGAAGACCAAAGGCCTCGCCTCCAATATAGACCGCATCTGCTCCGAAAATGACTGCAATTTTCAGCACTTCCAGACTGCTCGCAGGTACAAGTAACTCTGTGGCTCTCATAATCAATACCTCCCCGGCTTACCGCCCGTCTTGCAGGTCGAAAGCCGTTCTAATACGTGAACTTACGGTAATACCGTCCCCCAGTGGGATAATACTCGTGCGAAGCAATTCATGGTGGGTCAAAGTATACAAATATTCCCGCATCCTCTTATGAATTGTCCGGTTGCGCCGCTCCACAATAAATCTGGACTCAACAATATCGCCTTCTTGCAGTACATTATCCGAAAGCAGCACGCCATCGATTTCCAGCAGACGCAAAATATCCGGCAGAATCTTCATGTACTGGCCTTTTGCCGCATCCATAAAGATAAAGTCATAGCTCCCTGTAAGTGTCGGAAGCACCTCTGCCGCATCGCCCTTTAGCAGTCGTATCCTGTGACCCATGTGGGCCTGCTGCACATTCGCTGTTGCTCGTTCAAATCTTCTGTCATTGAGCTCAATGGTATCAATCTTCGTACACTCCTGCGTGTATTCGCACATAAGAAGGGTGGAGAAGCCAATGGCTGTCCCCACTTCCAGGATTCGTTCAGGTTTTTTAATTGCCAGCATTACCTTAAGAAAATTCTGCATTTCTCTGCGGATGATCGGCACATGCGTCTGTCGTGCCTCCACCTTTAAGGCTTCTAAAAAAGCAGAATCCGGAACATCCAGAGAATGCAGATAGGCTGCCGTTCGTTCATCAACCACCACTGGCTGCCTCCTTACTGTCATCCTCCACTTCGCCAGCCAGAACTGACATAATGTATTCCGGGGAATAGGAGGTGTTCAAAATATACGTACCGGCCTGCAATTTACCTTTGTAAGACGATATCTTTTCCTGAACAAAAAAAGCGTACTGATTTCGAATCAACCCTTTTTTCTGAAGTGCGCTTCCCATCTGCAGGACAGAGGAGCCTTCCTTGATTACAACGGTCACTTCTTCTCCCGGTTCCTCGCTTTGCGCCTGCTGGCTAAATACATCATAGCCAAAGGAGTAGGCGGCCTTTCCTACAAAAATCAGAAGCAGAATGATTGCCAGATAAAAGATAATACGTCGCACTCTGCTTCCCGGAGAAAAATAGTCTGCGGGTTTTCTGCTTGCTTTGCTCATTGTTTCCTCCTATTGCTGTCCCGGTATTTCGGGCACACTTAAATCAATGTCGCCTAATAGTTCTAATGAAATATCCTGAAGCAGTTTACATAATGCAATTTCTGCTTCAAGATAGGCATTTACTTCAATAATTTCATGCAGCGAATCTGACTCCTGTGCAATCCGGTCAAACTCATGAAGCTTATGCTCCTGGCTGACTTCTGTCTGAATATAGAAATTATCCGCACGGAATTTATCAACCCGGAGTTTTAGTTCCGGATTCAGATTCAAGTCAGTTTGCTGTTTAATATATTCCAGATACTCCGGTGTTTCCTGAATCGCCTGTTTGAGCGCGTCTATTTCCTTTTGCAGCTGCACGAAAGTTTCCTCCTTATGCTTCCATGATAATCGGAAGTATCATAGGTCTGCGTTTGGTACGTTTCCATAAAAGATCACTTAAACTGTCACGTACTTCCAACTTGATTTTTGTCCAGTCCATAATATTTTTATCAATACATTTTTGCAGGGACTGTTCCACGCCATTTCTGGCTTCTGTCATTAAATCTTCTGACTCTTTAACATAGACAAAGCCCCGGGAAACTATATCCGGTCCTGCGATGACATGATTGCTGTGACGCTCCAATGTCATGACAACAATCATGATACCGTCTTCCGCCAGATGCTGTCTGTCACGCAGCACTATATTTCCTACATCACCGACACCAAGTCCATCAACCATGATGGCACCGGTCGTCACCTTACCTGTCACTCTGGCATTCCGCTTGTTGAGTGTCAGCACATCGCCTGAGGACAGAATGAAGATATTATCCTTGGAGATTCCCAGATTCTCAGCAAGTGATGCCTGGGCCTTTAAGTGGCGGTACTCACCATGCACCGGAATTGCGTACTTGGGGTGCACCAGTGAATAAATCAGCTTGATTTCTTCCTGGTAGGCATGACCGGATACGTGTGCATCCTGGAAAATAACGTCAGCCCCTTTCATCGCAAGCTCATTGATGACTTTTGACACTGCTTTTTCATTACCCGGTATGGGGTTAGAGCTAAAGATAATCGTGTCGCCCGGCTTAATCGATACTTTTCTGTGAATACTGGCAGCCATTCTGGAAAGTGCTGCCATTGACTCGCCCTGGCTTCCGGTCGTAATCAGTGTAACCTTATCATCCGGATAATTTTTCAGATGGTCTATCTCAATCAGTGTATTATCCGGTATTTTAAGATAACCCAGTTCGGACGCTGTCGAAATTACGTTGACCATACTACGGCCTTCCACCGCAACTTTTCGTCCGTATTTATATGCTGAATTAATAATCTGCTGTACGCGGTCCACATTGGAAGCGAACGTCGCAATAATAATCCGGCTGTTTTTATGCTCGGTAAATATACCGTCAAACACCTTACCTACGGTCTTTTCCGACATGGTAAAGCCTGGTCTTTCGGCATTGGTACTGTCACACATCAGCGCCAGTACACCCTTCTTACCGATTTCGGCAAATCTCTGTAAATCAATGGCATCTCCAAATACAGGTGTATAATCCACCTTAAAGTCACCCGTATGAACAACGATTCCTGCCGGTGAATAGATAGCCAGCGCCGAAGCATCCTGAATGCTGTGGTTTGTCTTAATAAATTCGATAGAAAAAGCTCCCAGATTAATAATCTGGCCATGCTTTACAACTTTTCGTTTTGTCTTGGCAAGCAGTCTGTGCTCTTCTAATTTTTTGTCAATCAGTCCGACCGTCAGCTTCGTTGCATAGACCGGTACGTTGATATCACGCAGGATATAGGGGAGTGCTCCGATATGATCCTCGTGACCATGGGTAATCACGAACCCTTTGACTTTCTCAATATTTTCCTTGAGATAAGATACGTCCGGGATTACCAGATCGATTCCAAGCATATCATCTTCCGGGAACGACAGACCGCAATCTACTACAATAATACTGTCCTCATATTCAAAAGCGGTTATATTCATACCGATCTGCTCAAGTCCACCAAGCGGAATGATCTTAAGGCTCGATACCGGTGCAGCCTTATCACTTTTCTTGGGTTGTCTTGCCGTCTTTTCAGCTGCAGGCTTGGCAGCTGCTGTCGCAGGTTTGGCAGATGTTGCTGCGGGCTTGGCTGTTTTAGCTGCTGCCGGCTTGGGGGCGGATGGCTTTCTGGCCGGTGCCGCACTTCTGGAAAAATTCCGTTTTGGTTTATCTGCAGTTTTCTCTGTCTGTTTATTTGCTTTTTCTCTTACAGGTTTTGCTCCTCCTTCATTTGTGATACCTTCACTGTCATTATGTACATTCTGCACTTAGTAATACCTCCTATGTTATCTACATTGTAATATCTGTATCATCCATCAACTGCTCAAACACTTTTGAGACAGCAATAAGTTCTTTTTCATCCTCCACAAACACATAGCACGCGGTAGGCGCACTTGGTTTGGAAATGTCCTTTAATATATAGGCTTCTGCTTCTTCCTCTGTCGAATCAGATACAAGAAGATAGTCTACGCCGCCTATACGCGCTTGTTCCTCCACAAAAAATTCTTCCATCGTACCATCTTCTAACTCAAACTGTATTTTCTCCATTCTCTCCTATCCTCTGGGAATCCAGATATCCCTGCAGAATAAACGCTGCGGCTATCTCATCCACATATTTACTACGGTTCTCCCTGCGGACCCCGCACTCCATCAGTGTGCGGTTCGCTGCAACCGATGAAAGCCTCTCATCCCACAATACAACCAACAGACCCGTCCTTCTCTCCAGAATTTTCTTGAATTCCAAAGTTTTCTCGGCCCTGTCACCAATTGTATTATTCATGTGTTTTGGCAGCCCTAATACAATACGCTCCACTTTATATTCTTTGATCAACTCTTCCAGCCGGGCCAGCGTCTGACGCTGCTTGTTCTCCGACTTTCTTCTGACAATTTCAACACCGCTGGATATAATACCCAGCGGGTCGCTCATTGCCACACCTACGGTCTTAGATCCGTAGTCCAGCCCCATCATCCTCATACTCAGTTACGTTCCCAGGACTTATTTTTGATATACTCGCTTAACAACTCTTCTACCAATTCATCACGTTCCACTTTCATTATCATGCTTCTTGCACCTTTATGGCTTGTGATGTAAGTCGGGTCGCCTGACATGATATAGCCTACAATCTGGTTGATTGGGTTGTATCCCTTCTCATCCATTGCGTTGTATACCAAATCAATTACTTCTTTTACCTGTACTTCCTGCTCCGGTTTGGATTTAAAATACTGGGTGTTTTCTAAATTAGCTGACATAATCTCACATCCTTATCCAATCTTATCTATTTACTCTATTTTAATATATTATCGCTTAAAAGACAACTCAAAATATTTTAGGCACTTTTCTGCTATTGCAGACCGCCCAAAAGCAGTCCATCCTGCACATGTCCCAGAATCCTGACAGACAGGATTTCATTCACATAAGAACGCTCGTCTTTAAGGACAGCGACCTTACAGTATTCGCGTGTGTGGCCTACGAAATACACCTGTGAATCAATCACCTTTTCCTCTTCAAAAAGCACCTCAACTACCCTGCCCTTATACGTATCTTCATAGGCCTGCATCTGTCTGCGGTTCAGGCACAGCAGCCGCTCACTTCTGTCCTGCTGTACATCTCCGGGAATTTGATCCGGCATAACGGCCGCCTTTGTCCCTTGGCGCTTTGAGTATTTGAAAACATGCGTTTCATAGAAGTCCAGCTGCTCTACCGCCTCATATGTCTGTGCGAACTCTTGCGGGGTCTCTCCCGGAAACCCTACAATAAGATCCGTCGTAAGTGCCAAATCCGGAAAATACGTCCGCAAAAGCCTGACAGACGCCTCATACTCCTCCATGGTGTACTTTCTGTTCATTCTGCGAAGTGTCTCGTCACAACCGCTTTGCAGCGAAAGGTGGAAGTGCGGACATAGTTTGGGCAGACGTGCAAGACGTTTGGCAAAATCCGGCGTAATAATTCTGGGCTCGAGGGACCCCAGACGGATTCTCTCGATTCCCTCGATGCAATGCAGCGCCTCGAGTAAATCAATCAGCATGGTCTGTGGCTCGTCCTGCCTGTCGAGCCCGTAAGAACTGATGTGAATGCCTGTCAATACAATTTCCCGGTACCCCTTCTGCGCCAGTTCGACGATTTCATCATACAGCTCGGCTTTAGGGCGGCTCTTGATTCTCCCGCGGACATAGGGAATGATACAATAACTGCAGAACTGATTGCACCCATCCTGAATCTTGCAAAAAGCACGCACATGCGACAAACTGTCGTGCTCATTCGGAAACGCGGCTTCTTGTTCCACCCCCGCCTCACAGCCTCTTCGACCGCGTAAATACTCTTCCAAAATTGCAGGCAACCGGTGCTTATCCGTATTGTCCACGACCAAATCCACAGCACTGTCAATCTCTGCTTCTTTTGCATCCGCCTGCACATAGCAGCCGGTCGCAACCACGATGGCATCCGGATTCATTTTTTTTGCCTTGTGCAGCATCTGCCGCGATTTGCGGTCTGCCACATTTGTCACAGTACAGGTATTAATAATATAGATACCTGCGCCGGGAGCAAAGGGTACAATTTCGTACCCGGCGGCTGCCAGCTCATCTCGTAATTTTTCTGTTTCATACGAATTAACTTTACACCCCAGACTGTGCAGGGCAAGTTTCTTCTGCATATTTCACCACCTAATAATTTACGGTTTAACTAATTTTTCATTAAAACTTTATCTGTTTTAACCTTGACTTTCGAAATGCCAGACGGTAAGATGGAACTATCAAAAATGAATTGGAGGAATACATCATGAAAACAGTTAAAATTTCGTTAAACTCAATTGATAAAGTAAAAGCATTTGTAAACGAAATCAGCAAGTTCGACTGCGATTTCGATTTAGTTTCCGGACGTTATGTAATCGATGCAAAATCCATCATGGGCATTTTCAGTCTGGACTTATCAAAACCTATTGATTTGAATATCCATGCCGAAGGTACGGATTTGGATGAGGTTCTGGGATTAATCAAACCTTACATCATTGACTAATGAAGTACGATCGCATTATCTTTTAGAAAAGACTCAGGGCTTGAGTCTTTTCTTTTTTTGCTGATTTCTTTTTAACTGATTTCTATTTTCTCAGTTGTCTTAACAGCTTCTTCTACCAGCTGGTCTATGTTCTCACTCAGATTAAGCTCAGAGCGTTTTATGATTCCGATATTGGGCTTAATGACCGGGTGTTTTGCCACGAAAATCGTGCAGCAGTCTTCATAGGGCAAAATGGATGTTTCATACGTATCAATCTTTAGTGCTATATCCACAATATCCTGCTTATCAAAGGCAATGACCGGGCGGTATACAGGCAATTCGCAGACTTCGTTCGTAGCTGCAAGACTTTGCATCGTCTGACTTGCTACCTGTCCGATGCTTTCCCCCGTAATCAGCCCGAGGCACTTTGTCTCCTGTGCAAAATGCTCCGCAATACGCATCATATACCTGCGCATTATAATCGTAAGCTCTTCATGCGGACATTTATCATAGATATATAGCTGGATATCCGTAAAATTCACCACAAATAAATCAATCGGCCCACTGTAACGGGCCACCTTTTTGGCTAGTTCAACTACTTTATCCTTGGCGCGTTCGCTGGTATACGGCGGCGCATGAAAATACACCGCATTAATACGTACGCCACGCTTCGCAATCATATAGCCTGCCACAGGGCTGTCGATCCCGCCGGACAGAAGCAGCATGGCTCTGCCGTTCGTACCGACCGGCATACCACCGGGTCCTGGAATTGTCTTGGAATACACGTAAATCTTCTCTCGGATTTCAACCGACAGCAGTAATTCAGGCTTGTGTACATCCACATGCGCCTTGGGAAAATGATCCAGAATAATGCCGCCCAGAGCCGCATTAATTTCCATTGACTGCAATGGATAGTTCTTACGTGCTCTGCGCGCATGCACCTTGAAGGAACCGTCGAACTCCGGATGCTCCTGCTGCATATACGCAACAATTGCCTCTCCGAGTACATCAAATCCCTCGTCCTCAAAAATAGCCACCAGTGAAATTCCCGCAATCCCGAACACTCTTTGCAGCGCTTCCAAAATATCGTCATAATCTTCTTCCTGTCTGCAATGGACGAAGATTCTGCCCTGTTCCTTGCGTACTGTAAACTCTATGTCTAATCTGCCAAGCCCATACCGAATCTGCTGTACAAGTACATCTTCGAACAGATATCTGTTCTTTCCTTTTAGCGCAATTTCCGCATATTTTATCAAAAAAGCTCTTTCCATATTGACTCCTTTATTGTGCCACAGCCCTCAGCGGGCCGTATAACGCCGCAGTTTCGGCACGCATTCTTTTAATACCTGTAAGCAGATTTCCACTTCTTCCGGCGTGTTTTGCCCTGAAAAGCTAAACCGCACCACAGATTCCATCTCTTCCCTGCCTGTCTGCATGGCAGACAAAGTCGGACTTACATTTTTCTTATGGGTCGCGCAGGCGGAACCTGCCGAAAGGTAAATGCCCCGCTCCTCGAGTGTATGCAGCAGGACTTCACTCCCGATACCCAGAAAGCTGGCACTGACAATATGCTCCGCTGTTTTTTCCGGGGCACCATGCACAACGACACGTTCGATTTCCTGCAGCCCTGCAAGCAGCCGCATCTTACAGGCACGCATACTCTGCGCATTTTCTTCCATGTGCTCATAGGACTCCTCTGCAGCTATGGCAAGTCCCATAATGCCCGGAACATTATCCGTTCCCGAGCGGAGTCCAAGCTGTTGTCCGCCACCCAATATCTGGGGCTTACATTTAACGCCCTTTCGTATATAGAGCAGACCAATGCCTTTGGGGCCATGCAGCTTGTGGGCACTGACCGAAAGCAGATCGATTCCAAGTCTTTTGGGGAATATTTTATACTTTCCGAAGGCCTGCACTGCATCCACATGAAATACGACCGCAGGATATTCCTTCTTAAGCCATGCCCCTATCTCGGCAATCGGCATGATGGTGCCGATCTCATTATTCACATACATAACGGAGACCAGTACGGTTGTACTGCGCATCGCTGCTTTTAAATCTGCAAGATCGACCGCCCCGTCGCCATCCACCGGCAGTACTGTAACTTCACAGCCACTTTCCCGCAGCCGGCGCACCGGCTCGCTTACAGCCGGATGCTCCACTGCTGTTGTAATCACATGATTTCCTGTTCGCGCTGCCGCCTGTACCACACCGGCGAGCGCCAGATTATCTGATTCTGTACCGCCTGACGTAAAAATGATTTCACTTTCTTCTGCTTTCAGAAGTCTGGCCAGTGTACTGCGTGCCGCCTGTACCTTTTTCTCAGCCTGCACACCTTTGGCATGCATGGCAGACGGATTTCCGTAGACGCAGGTAAGAGCCTCCAGCACTGCTTCCGCCGCTTTCTTAGAGCACTTCGTCGTGGCAGCATTGTCAAAATATAGTTCCATTATTCTTCCTCCAGCAAGAACATAAGAACAGAGAGCAACATCATCCCCGCTGTCTCTGTCCGCAAAATCCGCCGTCCCAGTGTGATGGGCTGTACGCCTGCCTGTAAAGCTGCTTCAATCTCTTCTTCCGCAAACCCACCTTCCGGACCTATAAAAACAGCAATGGACGCACCGGGAGGAATCTGCGCGAGAAGTTCTTTCGTTTCCTTAAGATTTGTCTCCATTTCATACGGTATCAGACGAATATCACAGGCCGCTGCCATCTGCAGAGCCTCCGAAAATCCCATCACAGATCCGACGGTTGGAATTTTGCCCCGCTTGGCCTGTTTTGCGGCACTTTCCGAAATCTGCTGCCAACGCTGCTGCTTTTTTTGCGCTTTCGTTTCATCCAGCTTTACCACACACCGACGTGTGCGCATCGGCTGAATACGCTCTGCTCCAAGCTCAACTGCCTTTTGGATGATAAATTCCATCTTATCCGCTTTGGGAAGTGCCTGAAACAGCAAAATTGAACTGCTAAGTTCAGCCCCCTGTTCCTGCGCATACTGAATGTGAAGCAGAATTTCCTCCGGCTTCATTGCCTCAATATAGCAGCTGTATTCCATCTGCGCATCATCACATACCTGCAATGTATCCTTAAGTTTCATACGAAGCACATTTTTGATATGATTCATGTCGCTGCCGGTAATACGAATGTAATTGCCTTCAATCTGAGATTTCTCAACAAAAAAACGCTGCATACTACCTCCTAGTTTTTTTGTGCGGTTATGGAGACCCACTCATTTTGATATGTTGTTTCTACAATCTGCAATCCTTCTGTTTCTATGGCCTGTGCGACTTCTGTTTCTTTTTCGAGCAGTATACCGGAAGCAATCAAATGACCGCCGGCGGCCAGTGTGACCGCTGCCGCAGGCATTAATGCCACCAGAACATCCGCAAGAATATTCGCAGTTACCAGATCATAGCGTCCATACCCTACGATATCCTGAACTTCCTTGTCGTTAATAAGGTTGCCGATATGCATATCAAATTGTGCTTCCGAAACAGAATTACTGATGATATTCTCTTTGACTGCCGCCAGTGCACAAGGGTCCAGATCTGTGCCCAATACGTGTCCCGCTCCAAGCTTCAATGCGATCAACCCCAGTATTCCGCTGCCGGTACCGATATCCAGCATCTGTGCCCCCGGTGTACAGTATTTCTTCAACTGGCGCACACACAGCTGTGTTGTTTCATGCAGCCCGGTACCAAATGCAGTTCCCGGGTCGATATGAAGTACCAGCTTATCTGCATCCTCCTCGGATACTTTTTCCCAGGAGGGTGTAACTAATATATCATCAATGTAAAACTGATGGAAAAATTCTTTCCAGTTGTTCACCCAGTCTTTATCCTGTGTCTGTGTGGCCTCAATGGTCGCCGGTCCGATTTCCATGACCTGGCTAAGCGCATGCAGTTCCTCCTGCACCCGCTGAAGTATGGGCCTTGTATCCACACCTTCCTCAAGATAGAAGCTAACATATGCAATGCCTTCGTCCTGTACCGGTTCCGGCATGATATCCACGAACATCTGCTCCTTTTCTTCCTCTGTCAATGGGATGGCATCTTCAATCTGCACCCCTTCAATTCCAAGCTCTGCCAGCGTATAGGCAATCATATCCTCTGCCTGCGTATTCGTCTTAATACGAAATCTGTTCCATTTCATTTACTATTTCTCCTTAACCAACGATGTACTAGAGGAAAGCCGCTACAACGGTCACTGTTATCAGCGAGCATATGGTTGACAGCACAATTCCTTTTGACATAAGCGCCGTCTCATTGCCTACTTCTTCCATCATCATCAGCGGCATATTCGCAACAGGCATAGCCAGCATAAGCACCATGACTGCCCGCAGCATGGCATCCGAGATGAGCAGGCGCAGCAGGAAGGCCGCGGCCACAGGCAGCAGCACATAACGCAGTGCTATAAACACATACAGCCTGGCCTCATTAAATACGGATTTCAAAGGCATGCGTGCCAGGGAAAATCCGATGATCAGCATACAAATAAAAGTCGTTCCTTTTCCAACGTAGCCGATCGTATCCGCAAGCACACGCGGTACCGGCGGTTTCAGCAGGAAGAGCAGAATACACACCACCCCCGCAACCGTACCGGGATTGATCAGTTTCCTGATTTGAAATCCCTGCCGTTTTTTTTGCCCCTCTTCTAATATAAAATACCCATAGGTATAGACAACCAGTGCAAATACCAAATTAAACACAACGACATACAGCATCGCTTCACTGCCTAAAACAGCAGAAACTACCGGAATACCAATAAACGCCACGTTGCCGAACATCGTCATCAAATTATATGTCAAATGCTGCTCTTGTGGTGCCCGCAACAGGATCGGAAGCACCCGGCCCAGCAATATCAGGACAACAAAAAGAACAATCGAAATAATAGCAGCCACTAAAAGCTGCATTCTGGATATCGTCGTATCACTCTCCAGTACGCTCATAATCAGCAACGCCGGGTTCGTAATCTGTAATACAAGTACGGATAAGTCCTTGCCGGCATGACGGCTTAGCATATGCTTTTTCTCGATAAAATAACCAATCAGAATCAATAAAAAAATAATAATCATTTGCTGAAATATGACCGCTGCACTCATTTTGTCGCCTTTCTCAAGTCAATCTACCATGAATACTATACACGAATTATTGATAAAAGAAAAGGGCGAATTTGAGTTATATTCACCAAAAGTATTGTTTTTTCCACAACATACGAAAAAGGCTTACAGAAAAAATTCATTCCGTAAACCTTCTCCTGCATTTATTTCTTAATCAGATCGCCGAAATTCCTTAATGCTTTCTTGGCCTCGGCATTTAATTTCTTGGGAACCTGTACTACCAGTGTCACATAATGATAGCCTCTGACATTACTGTTGCGCAGTGAGGGTACACCCTTGTCTTTTAGTCGTATCTTCGTATCTGTCTGTGTTCCGGGCTTGACTTCATAGACGATGGGGCCGTCGATCGTCTGAATCTGCACTTCTCCGCCGAGTGCCGCATCTACGAAACTAATGGGAGCTGTTGAATATAAATCCTGCCCTCTTCTTTGGTAGATTGGGTGTCTGGCAACATTGACCTCGACAAGCAGATCTCCACGCGGACCTCCGTTGGCCCCCGGTTCACCTTTGTCACGAATTCTGACACTTTGTCCGCTTTCGATTCCTGCCGGTATGGTCACCTGGATCTTCTGACGCTTCGGATTGTAACCAGCACCTTTGCAGTCCGGACACTTCTCTTTGATGATCTTGCCCGTTCCATGGCATTCCGGACATGTCTGTACATTTCTGACCATCCCGAAGAAGGACTGTTCTGTCGTAACCACCTGACCTTCTCCATGGCAGGTCGGGCAGACAATCGGTTCTGTTCCCGGCTTGGCTCCTGTCCCATGGCAGGTTTCACATTCTTCTTTTAAAGTCAGTTCCAACTCTTTTTTGCATCCAAAAACAGATTCTTCAAAAGTGATATTGACCCTTGCCCGCAGGCTTGCTCCCTTCATAGGACCGGCATTGCCCCGTCTTCTCGCTCCGCCGCCGAATAAATCGCCAAAAATATCTCCGAAAATGTCTCCGAAATCCGCCGAATTAAATTCAAACCCGCCAAATCCGCCGCCACCGGCTCCGCCTGTCCCGTCAAAGGCAGCATGACCAAACTGGTCATACTGCTTTCTTTTTTCGGGATCACTTAAGATACCATAGGCATTGGTTGCTTCTTTGAATTTTTTCTCAGCTTCTTCATCGCCGGGATTTACGTCAGGATGATATTTTTTTGCGAGATCTCTATATGCTCTTTTTAATGTGTTTGCATCGGCACTTCTATCTACGCCTAAGACTTCATACAAATCTCTTTTTTCATCTGCCATCTTATTTTATCCTATTACACTTCCTTGTAATCTGCATCGATCACATCATCACCATAGCCGGCTTCGTTGCCGCCTGCTTCTGTCGTGGATGAAGCTGCACCTTCCGGCGCGCCCTGTGTCTGCTCATACATTTTTTCGAATAATTTCTGTGCGCTGCCCATCAGTTTTTCCTGAGCCGCTTTAAGATCTGTCACTTGCAATTCCGTCATTTCTTCCGGATTGGATTTCTCGATCAGCTCTTTTAATGCAGCCAAATCTGCTTCTACTGCTGTCTTATCAGCCGCATCAATTTTGTCTCCGGATTCTTCCAGTGCCTTTTCAACCTGGAATGCCATAGACTCTGCATCATTTCTGGCATCAATTGCATCTTTTTTCTTCTTGTCCTGTGCCTCGAATTCAGCAGCTTCCTTGACTGCCTTGTCAATTTCTCCATCGGACATGTTAGAACCGGCAGTAATTGTAATATGCTGTTCTTTACCTGTGCCCAGATCTTTTGCTGATACATTTACGATACCGTTGGCATCAATATCAAAGGTAACTTCGATCTGAGGTACACCACGTCGTGCCGGCGGAATTCCATCCAGTCTGAACTGTCCCAGTGATTTGTTATCTTTGGCGAACTGTCTCTCACCTTGTACGACATTGATATCTACTGCCGTCTGGTTGTCAGCAGCCGTTGAGAATACCTGGCTTTTCTTTGTCGGGATGGTTGTATTACGTTCAATCAGTCTTGTTGCTACGCCGCCCATTGTTTCAATAGAAAGTGAAAGTGGGGTAACATCAAGCAGAAGAATGTCTCCGGCACCGGCATCACCGGCTAATTTACCACCCTGGATAGCCGCACCGAGTGCCACACACTCATCCGGATTTAAGTTCTTGCTTGCTTCTTTGCCTGTCAGCTGTTTTACTTTATCCTGAACGGCCGGTACACGAGTGGAACCGCCTACTAACAGTACCTGTCCTAATTCAGAAGCAGTGATTCCCGCATCTGATAACGCTCTTTTAACCGGTTCTGCCGTAGCTTCTACCAATGCGTGTGTCAGCTCATCAAATTTTGCTCTTGTCAGGTTCATGTCGAAATGCTTCGGGCCTTCATTGGTTGCTGTAATGAAAGGCAGGTTAATATTCGTTGTTGTTGAAGATGACAATTCTTTTTTGGCTTTTTCAGCTGCTTCTTTGAGACGCTGCAGTGCCATCTTGTCAGCTGACAAATCTACACCTTCGCTCTTTTTGAATTCAGCCAGCATATAATCTGTAATCTTCTGGTCGAAATCGTCACCACCAAGTCTGTTGTTTCCGGCTGTGGAAAGTACTTCGATGACACCATCTCCGATTTCAATAACAGATACATCGAATGTTCCGCCGCCGAGATCAAATACCATGATTTTCTGCTCATGCTCATTATCAAGTCCATAGGCCAGTGCTGCTGCTGTCGGCTCATTGATAATACGTTTTACTTCAAGTCCGGCGATTTTTCCGGCATCTTTGGTTGCCTGACGCTGTGCGTCATTAAAATAAGCAGGTACTGTGATGACTGCTTCTGAAACGCTCTCTCCCAGATAGCTTTCTGCATCTGTTTTCAGTTTCTGAAGAATCATGGCTGAGATTTCCTGCGGTGAATATTTTTTATCCGCGATGGCTACGCGGAAATCCGTTCCCATCTCTCTTTTAATAGAAGAGATTGTGTTATCTGCGTTTGTTACTGCCTGACGCTTTGCCGGCTCACCTACGAGTCTTTCGTTTGTTTTCGTAAATGCCACTACGGAAGGTGTGGTTCTTGCACCTTCTGAATTCGTAACGACAACAGGTTTACCACCTTCCATAACAGCTACGCAGCTGTTCGTAGTTCCTAAGTCAATTCCTATGATTTTACCCATGTTCTATTTCCTCCTAAAATTGTTTTCGTTTTTAACTAATTTGCCACTTTGACCATGCTGTGCCTTACCACGAAGTCCTTGTATGTATAACCTGTCTGTAATTCTTCGACTACAATGTTTTCACCTACACTCTCGTCTTCCACATGCATGACCGCATTGTGCAGGTTCGGGTCAAAGGCCTGGCCCGTTGCTTCTATTTTTTTAACCCCGAGTTCTTCCAGGGTCGTAACCAATTGTCGGTACACCAACTCCATTCCTTCTGTAAAGGAATTGCTTTCTCCTGCTGCCGCCAGACCTCTCTCGAAATTATCTACGACCGGCAGGATTTTTTCAACAATATCTTTTGCACCTACAATATACATACCGGCTTTTTCTTTTTCCGTTCTTTTACGGAAATTATCAAATTCAGCCATATTGCGCTGCAGCCGATCCGTCAGTTCATCTATTTTCTGTTGCTTTGCATCTTTCTTTTTCTTGGAGAATATGGACTCGCCTTTCTTGTCCGGCTTTCCCTCTTTTTTCTTGTCAGGCTCCTCTGCCGCTTCCGGTATAGAGTCCTCCACACATTCTTCTATCGTTTCTTCAGTTGTAGCTTCTGCTGTTTCTGTATGATCATCTGCTGCAGTTTCCAGCTCTTCTTCTCTGATTTCATTCTCATCAGGGTTTTGCTCAAATGCCACTCTACCGTACCACCTTTCTGCTATTTTTTAAATATATGATCCAGCTGGCCTTTTAGACTTTTCAGACTATCCACCACCTTTTCATAATCCATTCTCTTGGGACCGACAATAGCAATTGTGCCTTTCATGCCATCCCCTAGTTCATAGGAGGCAGCGACGACACTGCAGTCTTTCATTGTCTTAACAGGTGTTTCGTCACCGATATATACCTGAATTTCTGTTCCCTTGCTTTCGCCAACAGTTTCCCGCACCAGTTCTTCCAGCTGCCTCTTTTCCTCGAAAGTCGTAAGCAGATCCTGTGCCGTCATACTGTCACTTAATTCCGGATACTTAAATATATTCGTTGCTCCAGATGTGTAAATCTCCAAATCATCCTCGATGCTTATGACATTGGCCACCGCATCCAGCACCCTGGAAACAATTTCCCGGTGATCTCCTGCCTGCTCTTTCAAGGCAGAAATCAGCCCCAGGGATATATCCGCCACCGGCAGACCATTAAGATTCGTGTTCAACAGCAGATTCAGACGCAGTACAATCTCATCCGAGATGCATTCATCTAAATCTATAATCGTATTGCGAATCATGTTGCCCTCTGTCACGATAACCGCTAACAGCTGCAGGTCATTCACTCTGGAGAGCTGTATGAATTTCAGACGGTTCCCGCCGAACTGCGGTGCACTGATCAGAGAAGTATAATTCGTATCTGTCGCCAGCAGCTTGGCCACCTGCTGGAGTACTTTCTCCATCTTATCCGTCTTTTCTATCATCATTTCCTGAATCTGAGTGATCTGTTTGTCTTTTTCCAGAATAATTTCATCCACATACAGCCTGTACCCTGCATCAGAAGGTGTACGTCCGGCCGAGGTATGCGGCTGCATAATATAGCCCATCTCTTCGAGATCAGACATTTCATTACGAATTGTTGCGGAACTTAAGTTCAAATCACTTTGCTTGGCAATCGTTCTAGAGCCAACCGGTTCGCCTGTTTCTAGATATGTCTGGATTATTGCTTTTAAAATTCTTTTCTTTCGCTCATCCAAATTCTTACCCATGTAGGTAGCCCCTTTCCAAAAGCGGTTAGCACTCGACTTCATTGAGTGCTAACACTATAATTAAATATAGCACCATCCCCCTGGTATGTCAAGAGGTTGGTGCTATTTTTATAAAAACTGTGCTATGCTATAAAAAAGCTGCTGTATCAGGTTTTAAGAGAGATACTCCCCAATGGCCGCGCTTACTTTTTTATATTCTTTTTCCGTCTGATTAAGTTCATCGAGTTCCCCTACAATCTTCTGATCCCGAAACACCAGAATTCTGCTGGAAAGCCGTATCAGTTCCGGCATATCCGAAGAAATCAGAATAATCGATTTCCCCTCCTGTTCCACCAGTTCCCAGATCAGTTCATGAATATAGGCCTTAGCACCTACATCGACACCTACGGTAGGCTCATCAATGATCAAAATGTCGCAGTCTGCCGCCAGCCATTTGGCAATGCTTACTTTTTGCTGGTTTCCTCCGGACAATCCTTTCACCCGGCTTTTATCCGAAGGCGTCTTAATCGCCATCTTCTGAATCATGTGGTGTACGATTTCATCCTCCTTGCGCCGATTGATCTTGCCCGCACGATTTCTGAGACGCTCCCATACCGTAATACCGATATTGGCACTGACATCTGCTTCTAATATGAGGCCCTCTTCTTTGCGGTTCTCACTTATATAACCGATTTTGTAGCGTTGGAAGCTGTCTCGAATTGAACGGATCTGCGCCGGTTTGCCTCCGACATAAATCTCTCCTTCATCTCTTTTATCCGCCCCGATGATCTGCCGGACCAACTCCGTACGCCCTGAACCGACAAGACCATAGAATCCAAGAATCTCTCCCTTTTTAAGAGAAAAGCTTACCTTGTCAAATTGTCCGTAGGTCGTCAGGCCTTTCACTTCCAGCACTTTTTCATCCTGTACAGCAAGACTGCCCAGCGACTGCGTCGCTTCCTGCCGCCCAATCATCATTCGGACAATATCCTGCCGCGAGAGGCCTTCACAGGCACAGCTTCCGACAAATTTGCCGTCGCGCAGGACGGATACCACATCACACAGCCCCAGCACTTCTTCGATTTTGTGGGAAACAAAGATAATCCCTACGCCTTTCGTCTTCAATTCTTTGATGATTTGAATCAGATTCTCACTTTCATAGGAAGTAAGTGACGAGGTCGGCTCATCCAGCAGAATGTATCTGGCATTAGAAGATAATGCCTTGGCAATCTGAATCAGCTGTTTTTGTGCGGCGGTAAGTGCGGCGATTTTTTCCGTAGCTTCGATGGAAAGGCCGACCATGTCCAGATACGTTCTGGCAATCTCATTGATTTTGCCCCAGTCGATTTTGATTCCCTTTTTGTAGCTGTCCATTCTGTCCAATACAATATTCTCAGCCACTGTGGCTTCGGGAATGATTTGTATCTCCTGACTCACCATATTAATATCGCGCTCTACCGCATCCCGGAAACTTTTCATCTCAACTTTTTGTCCATCCAAAAAGATTTCACCTAAATCAGGCTGGTAGATTCCGGTGATTACTTTCATCAAGGTGGATTTACCGGCACCATTTTCGCCCATGAGTGCATGAATCTCTCCCGTATGAAAGGTAAGGGAAACATCGTCCAGTGCTTTGACCCCGGGAAATATTTTGCTAATATTTTTCAATTCCTGCATAGTAGACCTCCGTATCCTTATGCTATTTTGTAAGATGCTCGGTAGTCAGGGAAGCCAGGATATCCTCTGTAACCTTCTCGAGATCCGCCTCATAGGTATCCAGATTGTCTTTTGTGACAAGTACATTGCCTGCATTGATAAAATACCCGCCGTCTTTTACGGTATACCCTTCACTTAAGTACTTCAAAAGCATGCAGGAAATATAACCATGACCTACGGGGTTCTGCGCAATCGTTCCATCAATCGTTCCATCTTCAATCGCACTGATTACACCTTCGTCGGTATCAATTCCGACAGCATAAATGTGCTTATCTGTCCCCTGTTTTTCATAATAATCGGATAAGGTCTGTGTCATACCAACACTTGTGACCATTCCCGTACAGATAATGCCGTCAATTTTACCTATATTAGCCGAGAGTGCACTTTCAATCTTGCTTACGGCTTCTTCCTGTGTCTTAATACCTGCAATTTCCTGAATAATAGTAACATCCGGGTATTTTGCAACCGTTTCCTCAATTCCTTCTTTGCGCAGGGCCGTATTCGGGTCTTCAAGCACTTCCAGTACATTTAAGATATTTCCTTTGCCGCCCATGCCCTCAATGACTGCTTCCGTCGCATCCATAGCCGCCTGCTTAACATCTGTTGCCACAGCAAACTTTGCTGCTGAGGGAGAGGAAGTGTCTGTGCCGAAGTTGACGACATTTACACCCGCTTTTTCCCCGATTTCTTCATACAGTCCGTTCGCACCCGATGCATCGCATGGGTAGATGGACAGTGCGTTGACACCTTGTGCCACCAGTGCTTCTACTTTCTCGTTCTCACTGGCCTGTGTCCAATCCGGGCCGATCTGGATGATGACTTCCACGCCCTGCTCTTCCTGAAATTTCTCAACTCCCTTTTGCACTTCATCCATATAGGGATGCGGAGCCGGTGCATACCATGCCATCTTAAGATCTGAACTGGAGGACGTATCCTCTGCGGAGCCACTGTCTGTGGCTGCATCCGTTGAAGTTCCTGAAGTACTGCCTCCGTTGGAACATGCTGTCATTGATAAAACCATAACCATAAGTGAAAGCAGAACAGCGATTCTTTTTTTCATTGCTTATTCCCTCCTAAAATATCCTATCCTCTGTTTTACTGTTTACTGATTTTGCACACCGGACTGCTGCCGTTGCTGCTTGAGCCTTTTCTGACTTCTTCTGACATTATAGATAGCTTTAATGCTTTCCAGCGATACTGCCAGCAGCAGGATCAGTCCCAAATACGTCTGCTCATAATATACGTTTGCATTCAGCATAACAAGCCCGTTCTTGACCATAACAATAAGCATACCCGCGAACAACACCCCGATGGGATTGAACACACCACCTTTTAGTGCCGTACCGCCGATTACCGCTACCGCGAAAGAAATCAGCATCCAGTCAGCGCCCGTAGACGGCTGTGCCGATCCCGTCCTTGATATCCATAAAACTGCGGCCAGAGAAGCAAAAATACCGGAACCGATATTCACCAGAATGACCATTCGATCCGTATTAATACCGGACATTTTGGCCGCCTCCACATTACCTCCCGTAGCCAGAATGCGCCGTCCTGTCACAGTGTATTTGAAAAAATACCCCAATAACAAAAGCGCCGCCACCGCCATCCACAGCATATAGGGAACGCCCAGAAAGCCGCCGCGCCCCACCAGTGTAAAGGACTGCGGAATCTTGTCGTATGGAAATCCCTGTGAAATCCCGTTCACCAATCCGGTGAAGATAAAGGATGTTGCCAATGTCACTACGAACGAATTCAGTTTTAGGACTGTAATGACAAGTCCGTTCAAAAATCCGGCGGCAGCTCCCACGACCAGTCCGATTACGATTGCTATCATAGGTGGAATTCCCGCCACCTGAATGCTGTAACCAACGGCTACGACGGTCAGTCCTCCAATATAGCCCAGTGAAAGATTCATCCCGCCAACAATAACGACCAGCGCCTGTGCAATTGCAATAAAAATATAGATTGCCGCCGTTCGCTCCAGGTTGAACAGATTATATGCCGTCAGAAAGCTGTCTGAGAACAAGGTGAAAATAAGTCCCAGAACCAGAACCGCTATGATAACTGTAACCTCACTTCGTGCAAATACTTTCTTGAGTTGCTTTGCGTTCATCAACCTTCCAGTCCCCTTTCTACTTCCTTGCATCTTCTACTGCTTTATACATCGCCATAATATTCTCCGGCGGTACATCCGGCAGAATGTTGTGTTCCGTATTAAATACGAATCCGCCATCTTTATAAAATATGTCAATCATTCTTCTGGAATATTCATATACCTCTATGGGCGAAGCATGGTTCAGAACACTTCGTGTGTTACAGCCACCGCCCCAGAATGTAATGTCTTTTCCAAATTCCTGCTTCAGCCGCAGCGGGTCCATATCTTTGGCGGTTGTCTGCACAGGATTAATAATATCAAACCCGGCATCAATCAGATCACCCATAACCGGATAGATAGAGCCGCAGGAATGCAAAAACGTCTTCATGCTGCTGTGAGAATGCACGTAATCATTTAATCTTGTGTGGTAGGGTTTAAAGAGCTCGCGGTATTTTTCAAGCGACATAAACATCCCGATATCCATCCCCAAATCGTCCCCGAAACGCACGATATCCACTACATCTCCAACTGAGGCGCATACCTGCTCCAGCATCACCAGATGTCTTTGCAGCAACTGGTCATTTAAGGCAGCCACATTCTCCGGGTCTGCATAGGTATCCATCAAAAAATTCTCCATGCGCCGCAGAAAGGTTCCCCATTCAAAGATATTACAGCCGCAAGTAATCATAAGGGCGCGGTCTGTTGATGCCCGAAGTTCCAGACACCGTCTGCGCAAATCATCATAGAATCCCGCTTCAGAAGCATGATCCCAAGGACTGTGTACCAAGGCACTCCAGAGTACTTTGCCCATCTCTTTGTCCAGGTGATCGTAATTCTCGGGATAGTCATCTACATATGGAAAATACATCTGATCAAAGCACATTCCCTTGTTCGGCATTTTAGCAATCAGCGTTCCCTCCGCATCGTATACCAGATACGAACCATCCGGCATATGCTGCGGCTTAAACCACGAGGGCCACTGTGCCGTTACGCCATTACTTAATACGACATCGTACCAGTCACTATCCTTTTCATTAAAGACTCTGCCGACATCCAGTACATCTGCTCCAATCAGATCCAAAACTTCCAGCTCCGGCTGCGCTACCTGCTGTACCACATCATAGATTCTCGTATGGCCCGTTTTCATCCCCAGATGTTCTCTTAGGTTCGCATATGCCATTCCTGAAATACCGGAACTTACATTACTTCCCAGGTCCATCGCCAGACAATCAGGTTCTACATGGTTGATTGAGCTCATTACCCTTTCTCTTGAAGTCATACATTCTCTCCTTTACCTTTTCCTTCTTCTTTGCTTTATAGCTAACATCGATCGATATGTCTTCATTATACAGGTCAGCGTTCGTGATTCAACCGCTTTTACGACACCAAAATCTAAACGTTTAGATTATGAGAGGTGATATACTTCGTCCATATTGGTCCACCACTGGTTCGCTTCTTTTGGAGATACTGACTCCTGACAGGGATCTGTAAGGCTCCACCAGTTCTGTGTCACCGCAGAGGCACCCATTTTCCGCATGTCGGCGTCAAAGTCCTCCCCTGTGTATTCCATATAGGCAAACAGCAGTCCGTTCCACAGATAGATTGAATAATTACTGATATTACAGGACTTAATAACAGCATTTACGTCAGCTGGCACATCGCTGTGCAGGCGTATATACTCTTCTTGATATTCCGGTTTCAGGCGAATGATTTGTCCATATCTTCTCATCGTTTTTCCTCCCTTTTCTTCTCTTTGTATAAGCTTCTCAGGTACACAACATTACTGCATTTTACCCCTATTTTACCACTAAAATACGACCGGTAACTCCGTATGTACAATTATAATTCTAAACGTTTAGAATTATTGACTTCTACCGGAGGCTATGTTACATTTGCCTTAACAGAGTACCTCTATCATGAACCGTATGTTTTACAGAAAGGCAGAACTGTGTATGGCTACTTTAAAAGATGTGGCGCGGGATGCCGGTGTCTCAATTGCCACCGTTTCCTGCTGTCTAAGCGGTAAGAAACCCGTTTCTTCTGAAACAAGAACCCGCGTTTTTGATTCCATAGAAAAATTAAAATATATCCCGAATGCGTCCGCCCGAAACCTAAAAGCATTCCAGTCCAAACTGGTTGGGGTTGTACTGACAGACATTGATCATCTCTATCACACAGAGATTTTCAAAGGTATTTCGGCCCATCTCCAGTCACAAGGTTATAGCGTCAGCGTTGCTTTTTCCAACAATTCACCTGATATCGAATCCCGGATTATCGAGGATTTTATCAGCCAGAATGCTGCCGGGCTGATTATTGTTACCTGCCAGCCGCAGAATACCGATTTCTTTCAGATGCGAATTTTGGACTATGAGATACCCACTGTCTTCATCGAACGCAATCCGGCGGATCTGTTCGTGAATTTTGTGGGCTTTCATGACTATGCCACTGCGCATCACATTACCAATGATCTGATTGCAAAAGGCTATTCCCATATCTCTTTGGTGTGCGGACCGCAGAGTTTTTCATCCGAGCGGGAATGTCTGCGCGGCTACCGGGACGCTTTTGCCGATCATGGTCTTGCACTGCACGAGAACTATATACGCTTTACCAATATGTCCAAGGAAGATACCTTTAAATCTGTACTGACAAGTCTGGTTCATCTGCCGCTTGAGGCGATTATCACGACTTCTGAAAACATCGCTTATGGTACGCTTGAAGCATTAGCCACACATGGGCTGCGCGTGGGCGAAGATCTGCAGCTGATCACGTTCAGCGAGGAATCCTGGACCAAATCCAATCATATACCCGGTGTATTTCATACCTCCAGAACCCCCTTTGATCTGGGAAGCACAGCCGCCTGCCTGCTCTTGAAGAACATCCTGTCTCCCTCTTTTTTCGAATCGAAGATCATTACACTTGAGGATGATGTCGTCCGGCATGCCCTGACGGTGCCGCCGCGGCATACACTTACCTCAGAGCGCACACCTGTCCCGGTCCTGTCTAAGAAAATACGGGCTTTGATGGTGGATCTGGCAACCGCACATTCTGTTCAGCTGCTTTCTGAGGATTTTACACGCCAGACAGGTATTGAAATCGAATTCGATTTTCTGCCGCAAAATGAGGTCTTGCAGCGTATCACTGATACCATCGATCAGACTACCGCTGCTTACGATATCTATATGTACGATATTCCCTGGCTCAACTATATGGTGCAGAATTCCCTGGTCTGTGATCTCTCCGATTTTATCACAGGTGACTTCTTCAAAATGAGCCGCATCTTTCAGGAAAACATGGAAAACTGCATGTATGAGGATAAATACTACGGGATTCCCCTGATCGGTGGTTCCCAGCTGATGTTCTACCGCAAGGATCTCTTCGAGAACTGGGATATTATCAAATCCTTTAAGCGACAGTATAAGATCTCATTGTCACCGCCTAAGACCTGGACACAATTCAATGGTACAAGCCGTTTTTTCACCCGCGCCTTCAATCCTGAATCACCGACAGAATATGGTACTTCGTTCGCCGGCATCACAGATGAAGAACTCGCCCCCGAGCTGTTGATTCGGCTGTGGGCCTATGGAGGTGCGCTTTGGGACAGTTACAACCGGCCCTGCCTCCATACCATGGCTAATGCCCAGGCCTTCTCCAGTATTCTGGAGACGCTTGATTTCGTGCCTACACCACCCTTTGCTACCAGTATTAAGCAGACCGTCGCTGACTTTTCCGATGGGAAGACAGCAATGCTCATCACATATACAGAATATGCCGCACAGATCAGTGAAAGCATCCGCAATCAGATTATCGGGCGGATGGGATATGAGGTGGTTCCCGGCCGCCGACCGGCGAGTATTGGCTGGAATATCGGTGTGAATCCGTTTTCCACGATGAAGGAAGACATCTATCTCTTTTTTAACTGGCTGTGCCAGCGGGATATCAGCTATTATATGACCATACTTGACGGGCAGTCTCCGGTCATTGCCCCCTATCATAATCTGGAATTACTGCGTCTGTATCCCTGGCTTGCCATGACGGAGAAAAGCTTCGATTATACACAGAAGCGAAACGGTCCCTACAAACGTAATACCCTGATTATACCGCAGGATAAAATCGAGAAGATTCTCTGCAATGTACTGCGCAACATCCTAAATGAGGGTATGAGCATCTCAGATGCCCTTGAATACAACCAGGAACACTTAAGACGTCTCTTCGCATCCTATGGTTACCCAAAGCCTTACTGCAGATAATACACAGATTTAATACATAGAAACAGGCAGCAGAGCTCTGCAATTCGCCCTGCTGCCTGTTCTTTTTTTGAAACTACTATATATAGCATCTACACGCCCGGTGTATCCATCTCCAGTAAATTCCGCTTTAATTCGACCATCTGATCACGCAGCTCCGCTGCCGCTTCAAAATTAAGATCTGCTGCCGCACTTTTCATCTGCTTGGTCACTTTTTCAATCAATTTCTCGATTTCTGCACGATTCATTGACTCTGGGTCCTTATCCAGCTTCGTCTGTGTCTGTGCAATTTCCTTGGTAATACTAATCAGATCCCGCACCGCTTTCTTGATAGTCGTCGGAGTGATCCCATGTGCTTTGTTATATTCATCCTGCAGCGCACGCCGGCGGCTGGTCTCCTCCATCGCGGTCTTCATGGAATCTGTCACTACATCTGCATACATCAGTACCCTGCCTTCTGCATTACGCGCCGCTCTTCCAATCGTCTGAATCAGCGATGTGGCAGAACGCAGGAAGCCCTCTTTATCAGCATCTAATATCGCCACCAGAGAAATTTCAGGAATATCAAGACCTTCTCGCAGCAGATTGATTCCCACTAAGACATCAAACACATCCAGACGCATGTCTCTGATAATCTTAGTCCTCTCCAATGTATCAACATCCGAATGCAGATAATTCACGCGTATGCCAACTTCTTTCATATATTCCGTCAGATCCTCGGCCATTCGCTTGGTAAGCGTTGTTACCAGCACTTTATGGCCTTTGTTCACTTCCGTATTGATCTCACTGATCAAATTATCGATCTGTCCTTCGATCGGACGCAGTTCCACTACCGGATCTAACAGTCCGGTCGGCCGGATAATCTGCTGTGCCCGATAGAGCTCATGCTGCTCCTCATACTCGCCCGGTGTCGCTGAAACATACAGAATCTGGTCAATCTTGCCTTCAAACTCCGAAAAATTAAGCGGGCGGTTGTCTTTGGCCGAGGGGAGTCTGAATCCATATTCTACCAGTGTGGACTTACGGGACTGGTCTCCCGCATACATACCGCGTACCTGCGGAATCGTTTTATGCGACTCATCTACAATGATCAGATAATCGTCCCCAAAGTAATCCATCAGGGTATACGGAGCTTCTCCCGGCTTAAGCCCTGCCAGATGTCGGGAATAGTTCTCAATTCCGGAGCAGAATCCTGTTTCTTTCATCATTTCCAGATCAAAATTCGTACGTTCTGCAATACGCTGTGCCTCTATCAGCTTGTCCTCACTTTTGAAGAACTGGATCTGCTCTTTTAATTCTTCTTCAATATCTGCTGCCGCACGCAAAATCTGCTCCATGGGAACCACATAGTGGGAGGCCGGAAAAATACCGATATGGTTCAAATGCGCCTTGATTTCTCCCGTCAAAAGGTCAACCTGACTGATACGTTCAATCTCATCCCCGAAGAACTCCACCCGGATCGCATGATCCGCTTCATCCGCCGGTACAATTTCCAGTACATCACCCCGGATACGGAAGGTACCGCGGTGAAAATCCATATCGTTTCTGGTATATTGGATGTCAATCAGCTGGCGTACCACATCATCCCGATCCTTTTGCAGGCCGGGGCGCAGTGATATAATCATGTTCTGGTAGTCGTTCGGGCTTCCGATTCCATAGATGCAGGAAACGCTGGAAATAATAATCACATCCTTGCGCTCACTTAACGAAGAGGTTGCTGACAAACGCAGTTTATCAATCTCATCATTAATTGCCGAATCCTTGGCTATATATGTATCTGAGGAAGGCACATAAGCCTCCGGCTGATAGTAATCGTAATAAGAGACAAAGTATTCGACTGCATTCTCCGGGAAGAACTCCTTGAATTCTCCGTAAAGTTGAGCCGCAAGGGTTTTGTTATGGGCTATAATCAAGGTTTGCTTATTGATCTGCTGGATCACGTTTGCCATTGTAAAGGTCTTGCCAGAGCCGGTTACTCCTAGCAACGTCTGGCATTGATTGCCCTCTTTAAAGCCACTGACCAGACCTGCAATGGCTTCCGGCTGGTCGCCAGTGGGCTGATATTCTGATTTTAGTTTGAACTCACTCATGTACTTTCCTCCATAGAATAGAACTCCTTTCCCCATTCTATCAGTTACCGCAAAAAAAGTACAGCAGGAAATCGAACTTTTGTTCTATTTCCTGCTGTCTGTCTATTACCTCTGTTCTATTTTTGTATATCTACACAGGAATCACGCACTCAATCCCCGCCATACGGCTGATTTCTTCCACCACCCTGTAATGCCGGTACTGCTTTGGCAGTTTCAGCAGCAGATTCACTGCGATGCCGCCGGCCGTACTTTTGCCTGATTTGACAATTTCCACATTGAGTATATAGATTCCCTGTTTACTGAGTTTTTCTAAAATCACACTTAGCGAACCATCACTGTTTACTTCCATATAAATTTCCATTGTTCTGCCGTTGGCCACGAACCTGCTTTCAAAGACATTCATGATCGTTGTAATAATTAAGATCAGAAGTGTCGTTACAGCCGCTCCCCGGTAGAATCCGATTCCAATAGCCAGTCCCATGCAAGCGCATGCCCACAGACCGGCTGCAGTTGTCAGCCCTTTTACCTGTCGGTTTTTCGTAATGATAATGGTTCCGACTCCCAGAAAACCAATACCGCTGATTACCTGTGCACCCAGGCGCGCCGGATCTGCCGTATGGAATTTAACAACAATAAATTCATTCGTCATCATTACCAGCGCGGCACCTAAGCATACCAGCATATAGGTACGAAATCCGGCCGGGCGTCTGCGTCTCTCTCTTTCTAATCCTATGACACCGCCAAATGCCATGGCCATCAACAGTCTGACTATAATGGATACGGTATTAAATTCGCCAAGTGTTGTTTGCAACGTTTCCCACATAGTCCTCCTACTTATTTACGCATCATAATATAATTTCATGTACTCCAGCACATCCTCGCGGTTCCCCTTAAACGGCCCCGGTGTCTCCATTTTGAGCGACACCAATGCTGCCGCTATGTGGAGCGCTTCCGGTATCCCTGCATGCAGCCGCTCAGTGATATAGGCGGAGAAGCAGGTATCGCCCCGCCCACTGCGTCCTGAGAGGTTTCTGGGGCGCAGTGGCTGAATATAAGTGGCTTTGCCATCGTATACCAGCACTTCCGTATTATGGGTAATCATGACTTCTTTTGCACCCCATGTGTGCAGAAGTCTGGCAGCCTCTTTGCGGTCTTTTAGCCCTGTCAGTATTTCTGCTTCTGCCATATCTGTTTTTAAAAACTCGATATGGGGCAAAATCTCGCGTTTTTCCTTCCAGTCGTGAAATTCCATATCGCCCGCTTCATTTACCACACAACGCAGGAGACATTGCACATCGACTGCTGCCAGTGCCCGTTTTGCCGCATGCAGGATACTGTCGTTTCCCAGATCTCCCCGCATCAAACCGGCTATATGATAGATTTGTGCGTCGATTGCCGGAATCTCCGCTACATGATATGGTTCAATCCGGCTGATGGCCCGGCAGGTTCGCCGTTCCTTGTCCGCCGTATGATAGACATTCTTGATTGATGTATTCGCAGGACTCTCAAGCGGCACTACGGTTATATGGTTCCCATCCGCAAAAATCTCCTGTAAATCCACCGTCTTAGGATCTGCCTTTGGCAGTACGCAGACAGGATGCCCCAAGGCAGAGGCTGCATAACTTGAATGCAGCACAGCACCGCCTATTTCATGAATCTCATTACCTTTATAATCCACATTAATATCCAGGGAAATCTGCCCCACGATCAACGAATCAAATTCATGCTTTGACATCACTTTCACTCCTTATTCACACTAACATTACGCTTCCAGAATTGCTTTTCTGACTTGTTCCTGTACTTCCCGGTTAAAGGGAATAAAATGCTGGCTATAATATTCACACAGCCATACCCCCTGATACCCTGCCTGCTTTATGATTCCGAAGGCATCCGCCAAGGGCGCGGTTCCCCACAAGGGCGGAATATGGATATCTCCCCGTCCAAAGGTAAAACGCTCGTTCATGGACAAGGTATCATACAGCAAATGACTTTCTACTCTTAAAGGCTCAAATATGCCTGTATTATCATTGATATGCAGATGATACAGATACGGGGCGCAGGCTTTCACCGCTTCCAGATATGAATATTGAAAGTGCACAGCCGATATATAAAGGTGCCCCAGATCAAGTGTCATGCCCAGATTCGGATGCCCGGCCTTTTTAACAAAAGCCAGTGCCTTTAGTGCATGTTCGATTTCAATGTTCTCAACAGAAATCTTCACTCCTACTTTTTCACCCAGATCTGCCGCTTCAAGATGGGCGGCCAGAAACGCAGCCTCCCTGTCAGCAAACATGGTTTCCACTTCGTAATGCAGGTTCAGCAATCCGATTCCCAACTTTGCGCAGACATTTACAGATGCCAGCAAGACATTTCGATGCATTTCATACTGTGCCAGATTTCTAAGATCCAGACCATAGCCCACATGCGCCGTATAGCCAAGCGGATGTTTTTTGAGTATCTTCTTAACATACTGCACTACCTGTTCCTGAATACCCCCGCTGATGATGAGCGGCACAGTTGCCAGATTGATTTCGCATACATCAAATCCGTCGTTCTCAATACGTGTCAATTCACTATCCAGAGCGGTCAGTCCGGTCTTACTCGGCAGATTGTTTCCTACTTTTATATGCTCCATGTTTCATCCCCCTCTTTTCTTCCCTTACGGATAAGAACTAAGCACCCGCACGCAGATATCATCCATATTCATATACACTGTATCGCCTTCGTTGAATCGCTGTGAGAGCTGCGGATTTTGAATCTCGACTATAACAGGCAAGTCCTTATAGAGAATCTCGTATTCAATTCTCGCACCATAATAGGTCGCTCTTTTGATGGTCCCTTGCAGCAGGCCTTCGGTCGAGGATAATTGAATCGACTCCGGTCTGACAGAAAGCACGCACTCCCCGCCTTCTGCAACGTCCCGCATATTTCCCGGAAAGGGCACCTGATACTCCATTCCGCCATCAAGCAGGACTGTGGTACCTTCTTTCTTCTTTTTCAGGCACTGGCAGGGTATAAAATTTGCTTTTCCGATAAAATGTGCTACAAAACGGCTTTCCGGATACTCATAGATTTCCTGCGGCGTACCATTTTGCATGATAACACCATCTTTCATAATAACTACTTTGTCCGAGATGGCCATCGCTTCTGCCTGATCATGGGTAACGTACAGGCTGGTGATGCCCAATCTTTTTTGAATGGAACGAAGCTCATCACGCATATGCTCTCTTAGCTTGGCATCAAGATTGGAAAGCGGCTCATCGAACAGCAGAACCTTCGGCTCGATAATGATGGCCCGGGCCAAGGCTACTCGTTGCTGCTGCCCGCCTGAGAGCTGGTTCGGATAGCGGTTCTCCATACCTTTTAGCTGCATCAGCTCCATTGCCTTTTGGGTTCTCTCCTGCAATTCCAGTTTCGGGATTTTATGCACCTTGAGTCCATAAGCAACGTTCTCATAGATCGTCAGATGCGGGAACAGTGCATACGACTGGAACACCATTGCGATGTCCCGTTTGTTCGGAGGAACATTCGCCACCGGACGGTCTCCGATAAAGATCTCCCCCTCAGACGGTGTCTCGAACCCGGAGATCATGCGCAGCGTTGTCGTCTTGCCGCATCCTGATGGCCCCAGCAAAGTGATCAGCTCACCATCCTTGATTTCAAGGTCTATATTGTCAACTGCGGTTACATCTCCGCTGCCATCATGGGCAGGAAATACCTTGGTAATATTTTTTAACATAACGCCCTTGGAGCGGGCACCGATTGCTTTTGCTAAATCCTGGTTCATCCTCTCTTCCTCCTCTTCATTTGTCTCGCGGATTTTTCTGCTACTCGCAGATGCTTCGGCTTGAATAGCAGATCTACGATGAGATTAATGATGCCGATTACAATGACAATAATGAAGATCATCACAAAAATGTAGGCGGCGGCATCACTGTACTGACTGACTTCAAATAATGAGAACACCCGGGTCGTTGCCAGATTCCACCTCGGTGAGATCAGGAAGATGACCGAGCTTACCGCTGTCATGGCACGAACAAATGAATACACCAGTCCAGAGGCAAACGCCTGCTGCAAAAGCGGTAGTGTGATCCGGCGAAACGTATAGCCGGCAGAGGCACCTAAGATGGTCGAAGCCTCTTCAATAGACGAATCAATCTGCAATAAGGTCGCAGTACCGGATTCTATTCCCACAGGCATGTTTCTAAAGGTAAATGCCATCACCAGGATAAAGCCGGTACCGGTCAGCAACAGCGGTGCGGAATTAAAGGAATAGATATAACCGATACCCAGTACTGTACCGGGAACCGCAAATGTCAGGACCGAAGAAAATTCCATGATCCGCTTGCCCGGAAACTTCTGTCGAACCACCAGGAAGGCAATCGCCATTCCCAATATGCCCGCCAATGGAGCAGACAGCCCTGCCAGTGTCAGCGAATTGCGCATTGGCAGCCATCCAAGTGAGAATACATATTTGAAATGATCCAGCGTAAAGCTGTAATTAATGCCCCAGGTTTTAACGAATGCACCGACCAGAACCGTTCCATACAACAATATGACCAGACCGCTGATCAGCGCGCAAAAGGCGAACAGGGGCCAGACAATATGAGGTTCATGAAGCTTTCTGCGTTTCTGTGTCGGCTTTCCGGTCACTGTCACGAACGACTTCTTGGCAATCCAGAACTTTTGAATCGTAAATGCCAGAAGCGTCGGCAGCAGCAGAATGATTGCCAGGACACAGCCCCCCCGCATATCATTCATCCCTGTGATAACCCGGTAGGCCTCCACCGCCAATGTCGAATATCCGCCGGCGATAACCGCGGGATTGGAAAAATCCTCCAGAGACTGGATGAACACCAGCAGAAGCGCACTCGCAATTCCGGGGAATGACAGCGGCAGTGTCACCGTACGAAAGATATGCCATCGTGACGACCCCATGCTATACGCCGCATCTTCAACAGAATCGTCAATAGACTCCAGAATGCCTGTCAACGTCATATAGGCTACCGGAAAAAACGAAATTGCCTGTACGATGACCAGACTGCGCAGACCATATACATCCGCGTTTTCAATACCTAACAATTGATTCGAGATCAGACCCAGTCTGCCAAACAAAAAGATGAGTGACAAAGAGAGTACGAATGGCGGTGAGATAATCGGCAAAGTTGCGATCAGGCGAAAGAATTTTTTGCCCGGCATCTCAGTTCTTGTCATCGCAAATGCAAAAATATAGCCCATTGTCGTTGCAATCACTGCCACAAGTACACCTAATTTAATTGAGTTAAAAAAAGTTCTCCTGTAACTGCTGTTACCAATTACTTTAACAAAATTTGCAATACTAAAACCACCGGCTTCATTGCTAAAGCCCAGTTTAAATACATTAAACAGCGGTAATAATATAAAAATCAGCAGAATTGCAAAAATAAACAGGATACATGCCAGCAGAAGCGGCTGCTTTGCCAACATTGTCAAATTACTGCTTTTCGCTGTCCTTCTTGACATACTTACTTTCCTCCCTTTGCATTCGCTTTACTTTTTATAATGCTTCGGGGCACCTTTTCATGTGCCCCGCTGTAATTGAAACCTATTCTTTTAATTCTTCCGCATTATCAATCTTGCTAGAGAATTCCTCTACCAGGCGTTCTCTGTTCTCGCTGCTCCAGATGGCATCGTAATCGATGACTTTGATTTCATCGAGTGTCTTTAAGCCATCCGCTACTTTCGCTTCGCGGTTGATAGGAAGGCGATTTGCTTTTGCCTCGATAAAGCATTCCTGTCCTCTGGAGGAAAGTGCCCAGTCGATAAAGGTCTTTGCATTTTCTTTTTCTTTTTCCGGCCCATTCTTAAGAATTGCCATCGCACCGATCTCATATCCTGTACCGTCTTCCGGGAAGACGATTTCAATCGGATACCCTTCTTCTGCGGGCTTTAGACCGTCATGTGCGAAGGTAAGTGCAATCGATGCTTCTCCAAGTGCAACTTCCATAGGCGGCGCTGCGCCTGCCTTTGTATACTGACGTACATTCGCATCCAGCTCTTTTAAGTACTCCCAGGCATTTTCTTCTCCCATCATCTGCACGATCGTTGCAAGAATTGTGTAAGAAGTACCTGACGTGGACGGATGTGCCATGGAAATCTGCTCTTTGAATTCCGGTTTTAATAAATCATCCCAAGTTGCAGGCAATTCCAGATTGTTCTTCTCGAACCAGTCTGTGTTGCAGGCAAAAGATAATGCGCCTACATAAAACGGCACCCATACACCCTCGCTGTCTACATATGTCTCAGGTACATTCACAATATCTTTTGGCTGATAGGCATCCAGCATACCTTCTTCGGAAGCCGTAATATAAACCTCACTGGAGCCGCCGAACATAACGGCTGCATTAACGTTATCTCCCTCTGCGGTCACTCTCGCGAGCATCTCACCGGCGGACAAACGTACATAATTTACACGTATTCCCGTATCTTTTTCAAACGCATTAAAATAATAGGGGATTTCCGATTCCGGCAGTGCTGTATACACTGTCAGCTCCTTATACGATGATTCATTCGCTGCCGTTGTCTCTGCGGCTTCTGTCCCGGTACTGTCTCCCGACTGGGTATCCGAAGAGCCGCACCCGCTTAACAGCCCCAACAACATACATAGCACCAAACTTAAGGATATACACTTCAATTTCCTCTTACTCATGATACTTACCTCCTTCATTTCCCTTTTCGACTTCTTTAACCTACTGCCATTTTAGCATTAAAAAAAGAACAGCTGAATGCACATTATTAGGATAATAATTCGTGTTTCTTTTTTCTGTTCTTTTTTAAGTTGATTTTCTTATGATATTTTTTCACCCCTTAAGGCTTCTCAGTTAACTTGAATTCTTTTGGGCTCTTACCGATTTTCTTCTTGAATACATAGCTGAAATAATGGGAATCACTGTATCCTACTTGAAATGCAATATCCGTTATCTTATGATCTGTGTCAAGAATCATCTTTTTTGCTTCCATAATTCTGCGTTTTGTCAGATATTCAATAAAGGTTTCCCCTGTTTCCTGCGAGAACACCGTACTGAAATGGTTCGGTGAAAATCCGACTCTCTTTGAAACCGTATAGAGCGACAGGGACGGATCACTGTAATTCTGATTGATGTAGTCCTTCGCCATTCGGATTTCTTTGCTGTACCTCTCCTCATCTACTCTGTCGTTAATCATAAGCTCAAGCATGGCCGTTGCATATTGCAGACACTCTTCCCACGACTCTGCGATTTTAAAAATCTGCTGCGGTGTACGCTCCATCTCCTGGCGTACCTGCCCCTTCGTCAGCTGGACAGCCGCAATGAACATATCCATCAGCAGATAATAGCGGTACAAAACACTGTCCACCTGCGCATTATCAAGACTATGGAACTGTTTTTCAATCACGGCCGGAATATCCTCGAATGTAATATGCCTAAGCTTTTCAATTGTCGGAACATCTAAGAGCAGCGTCGTGTTTTCCAAAAAGCGCTGACTCTTTACATCTTCAAAGCCCAGGATATCATTTTTCTTGACTCTGATTCCGCTCAATACTTCTCTGGCCTCCCGGTAGGAATTTGCAATCCCGCCGATACGGTCGGTCATCCCTCCGATTCCCACTGAAATCTCCAGATTCAGATACAGATGGAGTTGATGCCTGAGTATCTGTGCCGTTTCATAGGTCTGCTCTCTGACCGCATCTTCCGTATCTCCTTTGATAATGCAGACTAAGAGGTCTGCCCCCTTGATAAACCAAATGATGTGATTCTGGTTTTCGAACAGGCGGCTGCCCAGCACCCGGATCTTCTCCAGCTCATCCGCATTCAACGTCAGCAGCTCGACCCTGCTGACCATATAGTATTTCGCCAGAATCTCCATATCATACTTTTGAGAAAACTCCATGACTTCATTGATGGACGCTTTGCCCGTAACCAGCCTGCTCAAGAAATGTTCACGAATGATTGTCTTTTCCACTTCATCGCGCTCCAGCATTTTCTCAATGTTGAGATACTCATGCTTTTCTTTCTCAATTCTTTGCCGTACTTCGTCCAGTGTCTGCAGTAGTTTCTCGGAATTGACCGGTTTTAGGATGTAGGCATCCACACCAATCATAAGTGCCTGCTGTGCATAGGTAAATTCGTCATGCCCGCTTAATATAATAATATGCACCCAGGGCATGGTCTTCTTGACGATTGTCGATAATTCCAGTCCGTTAATGAACGGCATGCGGACATCCGCAATCAGCACATCAGGTTTAAGCTCCTGGATCAGAGGAATCGCCAATTCGCCGTCCGGTGCTTCACCGCAAATACTATACTCTGCCTCATGATGTTCCACGCAATTACGAATTCCATCTCTTATTAAGTTTTCATCATCTGCCACAAATATTTTAATCATGTAGTATGTCCCTGCAGGGGAGCGTAAAGCTGACCCTGGTTCCTTTTCCATATTCACTGCTGATTTCCAGACCCGTACCGCCATAATACAGGCAGATTCTTTGATTTACATTAAAGATCCCGAATCCGCCCTCTTCCAGCTCCTGCTTCTGCTGCAGCCGCTTTCTGACCTGACTGAGCCGTTCTTCTGTCATACCCAGCCCATTGTCCTCCACCTGAAACCGCATGGTATCATCTTCTCTCTTCGTTCCGGTAATCCAGATCTTGCCCCGGCTGCGCTTTTTCTTAAGCCCATGATAAATTGCATTCTCCACTAATGGCTGCAGTAAGAGCTTCAGCATCAAAAAATCTTTCAGACTGTCCTCAATGGCTATTTCGTAACTCATAATATCTTCATAGCGCACAGACTGGATTTCCAGGTAGCTGCGTACATGCTGCTCTTCTCTTTGAACAGTGATAAAATCCTTGCCCTGGCTCAAAGAAATTCGGAAAAAGTCGGTGAATGCCATGGTAATATTGACCACTTCCTTGGTTCGCTGCTTTTCTGCCAGCCAGACAATCGTCTCAAATGTATTATAGACAAAGTGAGGGGTAATCTGTGCCTGCAGCGCACGTATTTCTGATTTTTGCAGATCCTGCTGTACAGATACTCTCTCATCAATCAGCGCCTGCAGTCTGCCTGCCATCACATTGAGACTTTTTGTCAGTGATTCGACCTCTTCGATTTCCAGAGACTCTGCCCTTGCCTCCAGATCTCCGGCCGCGATTCTTGCGGTCATCTCCTCCATATTGAGAATCGGGGCATGAATTGCCCGCTGTACGTCAGAATACGTCAGTATCGCAAAACTCATCACAGTACCGAACAATGCCCCCGCCAGAATTGAAATTGCAATGACTGCCATGCGGATATTCTCGCTTTGCACCGCAATACTTGAAATCTCTTCGCGGATATATTGCTCCAGCATATTATACATGAGATCCGCCACGCTGACGATTTCACGATATACACCTTCATTATAGGCCACAGAGGAACGTTCAGCGATCTGCTGACCGATTTGATCCACATAACTTTTTACAGTGTCATTGGCTCTTCCTGCCGCAATAATATATTGCATGGCCTCTTTGTTATTACTGGTCAGCGCGTTTAAACCGCTGTCGATCTGCTCAATCAAATCCTGCTGCCGTCCCTCTGAGAAGTTTTGCTTTCCCGCTATGATGTCCCACATCTCTACGGTAAGCTGGTTCTGTACGACCCTCTGGATTTCGGTAGCTGTATTAATATTGGCCACAGAACGGCTGTATTGACTGCTCATCCCCCAGATGGCTGCCAATAGAATCAGCGTTGGAATCGCCATAATGGCAATAATGACCTTATAGGATACTTTGAGCATCCCTTTGATGCTTTTCTTTTTTGACAGGCTCGAAGTCAGTGAGTTCTTCATGAAGACACCTCCGCTTTCGTAAGCATCTCCGTCTCGATGAACACAAAATTACTCGTCAAAGTCTCATTTTGCATCACCTGGTCTACCACTTTGATGATTTCCTGCCCAAGCTTTTGTGTACTCCTGCTGATCAGGCAATTGATCTTGCCCTCCTGCAGCAGCGCTATTGTGTCCCTGCCGCCTCCAACCGCGAAGATGCGGACATCGGTCCCCGGAATCTTCCCCTGCTCCTCAATCGCTTCTACCGCACCCAGCGTCATTGCATCATTATGCGAGATAATGAAATCCACGCCGTCACTGCTTTTTAAGAATCCTTCTGTGATTTCTTTTCCTCTCGAGCGCATATAATCACCACTGACACTACTTTGGATCTCCAGCCCCTGTTGTGTCAGCGTCTCTCTGAATCCTCGGGTGATTTCCTTCGCAGAATAAGAACCCAGCGTTCCATACAGCTCGATGATCGTATCCTCGGGTTGTGCCTGCTCTGCCAGAAGCGCCGCTTCCTTCGCAGCGTCTGCATAGTAATCATAACCGACATAGTACGTAACAAATTCATCACTTTTGCGGATTCCCTTATCCGCCGTAATCACAGGGATATTGGCCTCCTGTGCCTCAATCAGTACCGCATCCCATCCGGAATCCACTACCGGAAATAAGATGATCGCATCAACGCGATACACAATCAGCGCCCGGATTGCTTCAATCTGCTCTGCCTGGTTTCTCTCTGCCTGAATTGTCATGATCTCGTAGCCGCTGCTGCGTGCCTCTTCTTTTAGTGACTCGAATACGTCCTCCTGCCACTCGTCTTCTGTCACAGTCACTACAAACCCCAAGACCGCAGCATCCGGGTCCGTTGCCATTTCCTTGACAACGTAATTCCGAAGATAAATCAACGATATACCAAACAACAAAAGTATACTTATTATGATAAGTCCAATCTGTACCCAACGCTTTTTCCCTATACTAATCACTCACCTAAGTCTCCCATACTCCGCACAATCACCCTTTATAACACGTATAGCTATTTTACCATAGTCTACCCGGTTTGCCTCCCCATTTTCCGAGGTCAAATCCCCCATATTTTTTCTGTAATCTTTAGGTAAATAGCCATATCGTACTTTTTAACTCCACTTTTTGCGGCAAAAAAGAGCTTACAAGGCTCTTCGGCCTTCCAAGCTCTTTTGTTCCTCATGATTCGTTTAGCTGGTCACTTTAGCGCACATCTCCAAAGAAGAATAGTGCCATCGTACCAGGACCTGAATGGGCACCGATGACCGGTCCTACACTGCTGATCAGCTTACGCTTGATCTCGTACCGCTCGCACAGATACTCTGCCAGGAAATTCGCATCTTCCTCACAATCCCCATGACTGATAAAAAAGGTATCAAAGGAGTCTTTATAGCTCCCTAACTGTGCTTCCAGATTATTTGCCAGTGCAATCAGTGATTTTTTCCTGTGTCTGACTTTGCCGGTTGGCACAAGTTTGCCCTCCATATCCACATGCATCACAGGCTTGATGTTGAGCATCCCGCCTAAAAACGCCGTCGTTCTTGAGACTCTGCCGCCCTGATACAGATAATCCAGGTCATCCACCGTAAACAGATGCACCAAATGCAGCTTATTCGCTTCCAGAAACTCAGCGGTCTCCTCCACGCTTCTGCCTTCGTCGCGAAGCTGTACGGCCTTATCTACCAGCATCCCCTGCCCCAAAGAGGCACACAGACTGTCGATAATATAGATTTTTCGCTCCGGAAACTGCTCGCGCAGATCATCACCGGCCAGACGGCTGCTGTTATAGGTTCCGCTGATGCCGGAAGAAAGTGCAATATGGATTACATCCTTCCCCTGCTCCAGATAAGGTGTCAGAAGGTCTGACACATCATTCGGATTCACCTGGGCTGTCGATGGCACGATTCCGCTGCGCATCTTGGCATAAAATTCTTTAAGCGGGAGGTGCTCTCCAGCAACGTAGGTCTTACCCTCAATTGTATAGCTTAATGTGGTAGCCCCCACATTATGCTCCTGCAGATAAGACTCCGGCAGGTCTGCTCCGTTATCCGTTGTAATTATAAACTCTCCCATCGTGTACCTCCCTGTATCATTTTTTTGGATTGAACCAATCCACATTAAGAGTATCATACCATGTTCAAGCGATTCCTTCAATAAAAAACAGGTATATTACACGATTATCCTATCCTACGGAGTCTCCTCCAGTGCTTGAATTGCCGCCTGCAGCTGCGCATCCTGCGTATAGGAAGCCTCTTCTCCGGGCACTGCCGTTTCACCTTCTGCTTCCACTTCTACATCCGGTTGTATGCCAATACCATGAATGTTATTTCCATCCGGAGTATAGTATTTGGAAGTAGTAAGTTTTACCGCACTGCCATCCGAGAGAGGAAAGATCGTCTGCACGATTCCTTTGCCAAATGTTTTTTCGCCGACCAGCGTGCCGATTTCATAGTCTTTGATCGCTCCGGCAAATATTTCAGCCGAACTTGCACTCTTGCCATTGATTAAAACACTTAACGGGATACTAAGCGGTGTTTCTCCCTCGCTTACCTCCTCCGTCTTATTTCCCTGCTTATCAATGGTATACACCATGACCCCCTCAGGCAGAATAGAATTTAACACATCACAGACAGAAGAATACAGGCCGCCCGGATTGTTCCTGACATCGATAATCAGCTTTTGCATCCCCTGGTCTTCGAGCTCTGCAAACGCCTGCTGGTATTGCTGAAAAGTCACATCTGTGAACTCAGAGATGACAATATAACCAATCTGATCAGAAAGCATTGCCGAGCTTACGGACGGTGATACAATATCTGTCTTTTCGACCGTCACTTCAAAATTCTCGCTTCCCTCACGCTGGATTTCAAGGGTGATTTCCAGGGTCGCCGTATCACGTATGATGGCAACGAGCTCTTCAAGTGTCATATCGGAAGTACTTTGCCCATTGATTGCAAGAATTGTATCTCCGACGAGCAGACCTGCCTGCGCCGCCGGTGAATCTTCATAGCATTTTACGATTACAAGACTGCCATCCTCCTGCGTCTGCATGGCAACACCAATCCCGTTGTATTCGCCGCTTGTACTCTCCTGCAGCGTGACGTACTGATCCTTGGTATAATAGACAGAATAATCATCTTCCAAGCCTGCCAGCGCTCCGGCCATCAGATAATCAGAAGATACATCTTTGTCGACCTCTCCTATGTATTTATTGTCAATCAGACGATCAATGTAAGACAACTTCATTACATTTTGATAACTCAGCAAGGAGGCTTCCGAGGGAAAAATCACTCCGGCTCTCCATAATGCAAAAAGCAGCAGAAGTATAATCACCATGCCCGCTGCACCACTAAGTATTCCTCTTCTGTATCCTCTTCTATCGTTCATTATTTCTCCATTCTACTAAAATAAATGCTTCAAAGGATTCCTCCCCTGAAGCATTTCAATCGTACAGTATTTTTAATCCGCACTATACACGCAGATGCTTTCTGGCTGAGAACAAACTTCCAAAGAACCCAATGCCAATTCCCAGAATCAGACCTACCGGAAGCAGATACTGGAATACCTGCGATACGGTCAGCAGCTGAAAACTCAGCATCTCAAATCTTGTGGCAATAAAGTTGCTCACCTTGTCATACATAAAGTAGACAATAACCAGTGGTATCGCCGCTCCTACAAGCCCCAGAATAACTCCTTCCAACAGGAAGGGCGCCCTTACAAAAAGGTTCGTCGCACCAATCAGTTTCATGATCTTAATCTCTTCCTTACGGATTGAAATACCGATCGTAACAGTATTGCTGATCAGGAATACGGCTATAACAAGCAAGATTGCAATAATGGCAATGGAAACAAGTCCTACGAGCTTGTTAAAACTACTCAGTGTCTGTGCTGTTGACTGTGACTGCTGCACAGACCGTACATGATCCAGACCCGAGATATAATCCACCAGATCCGACTGCTTATCAATATCATTTACATAGACTTCATAGTTCGCTGAATTTGCCAGCGGGTTGTCCTTAAAGCCTTCTGCCATATCTGCTGAATCGCCAAAGTAAGTCGACTTATAAGTCTCCCATGCCTCGTCGGCAGAAACAAAATTTGTCTTATCCGCAATGACCTCCGGCCGCGCGTTAATCAAATCCCGTACAGCCTCCATATCAGCATCAGACGTATTTTCTTCGAAAAAGACAGTAATCGGTACGTCTTTCTCCGTCGATTGTGTAATATAATTCATATTCATAACAATGGAAAAAAACAGGCCGAACAGAAAAATGCAGGCGGTCATTGTTATGACTGAGGCAAGCGAGAACATCCAGTTACGACCGATGTTGACAAATCCCTGCTTGATCTCATATGCTATGGTACTAATCCTCATAATGGTATTCCCCTTTTTCTTCGTCACTTGCAATTACACCGCGGTGCATAGTCACGACACGTTTCTTCATCGCGTTCACTATGTCTTTGTTATGTGTTACTACAAGGACTGTCGTTCCCCTGTCGTTGATTTCTTCCAGCAGGTGCATAATATCATTCGCATTCTGAGGATCAAGATTACCGGTAGGCTCATCAGCCAACAGGATATCGGGGCGGTTCACCAAGGCTCTGGCCAGCGCCACCCTCTGCTGCTCACCACCTGAAAGTTCTCTGGGTTTCGACTTGTATTTTTCCGGGAGACCTACCAGGGTCAGCACTTCCGGAACACGCTTTTTGATCACATGCGTCGGTTTTCCTATGACACGCTGTGCAAAAGCGACGTTAGCATATACATTACGATCTTTCAGCAGACGGAAATCCTGAAACACAACGCCGATAGATCTTCTGTATTTTGCAACTTTTCTGCGTTTTAATTTACTTAAATCGTTGCCGTTTACTTTGATAATTCCTGAAGTTGCCTCCAGTTCACGTAATAGCAGTTTGATCAGTGTAGATTTACCTGAACCGCTGTTACCGACGATAAAGACGAATTCACCTTTATCAATATGTAAGTTCACATGGTTTACGGCCGGCTGGCCCTTCGCATATGATTTACTCACATTTTCTAAATCAATCATACATTCCTCCTAGCCAATGAAGACTATTGTTGCCATTAGAATTACTCAGTTGTTACATTTTAATCATTTTCGTAACATTATTGTAACACATAATCCTGTTATTGCAAGCTTTTTTGGGATCAATAGTCCAGCGTCTCCATATATTTCATATAACGAACGACCATAAGGGCAATCTTAAATGAGATGGCATCTTCAAAAACTCTTAAGTCCAAGCCTGTGCTTTTCTGTATTTTATCCAGACGATACACAAGTGTATTTCTGTGTATATACAGCTGTCTCGAAGTCTCTGACACATTCAGGCTGTTCTCAAAGAACTTGTCAATGGTCACCAGTGTCTCCTCATCGAACTGATCCGGAGACTTGCCCTCGAATACTTCGCGAATGAACATTTTGCACAGCGGGATAGGCAGCTGATAGATCAGGCGGCCGATTCCTAAAGAGCTGTATGCAATAATCTCGCGTTCACTGAAGAAAATCTTGCCAACATCGAGCGCCATACGGGCTTCCTTGTAAGAACGCGATACTTCCTTAAGCTCTTTTACAATGGTACCATAGGCGATATGTGTGTCAGGCTGATTCTCAAGCCCCAGTTCACGCAGTACCTCACTTGATAACTGCTCGATTTCTGAGTATTGTGCATCATCATCCAGCTCCTTGACAATAATGATGCTCTTCTCATCAACGGCCGTGATAAAATCCTTGCCCTTGCCTGAGAATAATCCTTTGACCTTTTCGATGGAATTAAAATCTCTTTCCTGCTTCGTCTCAAGGATCATAACGACACGCTTGAGCTCCACTTCGATGCGCAGCTTCTTGGCACGATTATAAATATCTACCAGCAGCAGGTTATCCAGCAGCAGATTCTTAATAAAGCTGTCTTTGTCAAAACGCTCCTTGTAAGCAATCATCAGATTCTCAATCTGGAATGCCACCATCTTGCCGAGCATATGTGCCTCTTCGTCCGTTCCGTTGATTACCAGGATATATTCCAGCTGGTATTCATCCGAAATCTTAATACACAAAGAGCCTTTGATTTCCTGGCTGTCTGCCTGTGAGGCAGCGAACAGTTTGATGTCCGCAGCTTCAATCCACTCCTGTGTAAATGTGCTTGCCAGCAGTTTGCCGTCCGCATCAAAGATACACAGTCCCATTTTCATAATATCCTTTAGTCCGTCCAATGTATTTTGAAGCACTTGGTTTGATATCATAACTCTTGCCCTCTTCCTCTCTCATCCTCTACTATGCCTTTTATTTTCTTCTGACTATTCTATCCATATTTTTGTATTCTAATACAATATCAACAAAAAAGAAATAGGTTTTTGCAAAAAAAACACTTTTTTGCTAACATTTTTTGCTAAATCAGTCGTCTTCGAGCTGTTTTGTCAAATATCTACCTACAATTTTAGAGAAATTATCTAAGTTCCGGATGTAGGCAAAATCCTTGCCGAATATTTTTTTCTCTGTGCTCAAATCCTTTTCTTCGCCTGCGAAAACTCCCAAAACACTGACTCCGTGATTCCTAAGTTTCCTGACTTCGAACGCCGTATCACGTATCGCGACATCCCCCTCATATAACTGCGGATTCTTGGCATTCGGGCGGTTAATGATTACGTCATACGGCTTTCCATCGCTTAGGATGACCATGATTTTCTTCTCTTCCTCCCGCTGCAGCAGCACACTTCCGGCGGCTTTAATAGCAAGTCCGTCCCGGTTGTTGGATGAGGTGGTATATTCGAAAATCTTCTCATTAGCACTTCTCGGATCGTCGTATTCTCTGAAACGATGCAAAATTGTATAATCCCAGAATGTACAAAAACTCATGACACGATGCGGAATTCCGATATTACTTAATGTCTCGCTGATCATATAGCCCTGCAATGCGACCTCTCCCTGCCTGGAACGCTGTGAGCCGCTGGCATCGATTAGCACATCGACAACGAAATCCATCTGGCTTGCCTTGATTTCCCGCGTAAAAATCCTGGCATCCGTACTTCGCCCCGGCTTCCACATCAGTGAAGGAACAATCGTACCATAATCACTTTGAATCTCCTGTGTCTCCCCCCGAATGACGAGCGTCTTCTTCAAAGTTTCTGTCAGATTGGCAATATTGCGCTTGACCAGTCTGTGTTTGTCATAATACAGGTATTTATTTTTCTCCCGGCTGCGTTTGGCGTATTCGAACTGATAATTGCGCCGTACCGGGTCGCTTAAGATGCCTTCGGTAAAATAGAGACTGCAATCCGCATGTACATCGCGGCACATATGGTAATTGACCCGCTTTTCCTCAAGCGGCAGCAGATATGTCCTGCCGTAGTTGAGCTCCACATACGAATACATTTTCTCTAAGGATTCTTCTGTGACGACTTTGACAGTACGCTTATGAGAATCCTGTGCCGGCTTTTCCTCTTCCTCAGGTACCGGTACGTCCTCAATGCTTGTCATCTGGGAAGTCAGTGACTCCAGATAGCTTTCCAGCGTATCCTCATACATTTCCTCCGTCAGGTAATCCTTCCAGCTGAATTCCGTAAGCTCCGAAAGCGTCACCGCCAGAACTCTTTGCAGGTCACCATTGTTTTTCTCAAAATGTGTGTCCACTACTTCATTATATAACCGATCAATGACCCGGATAATATCCATACTGCTTTCCGCCTGCTTCAGCGAATTGATGTCTTCCATCCACTGCGCAATCTGCTTCTCCGTCTTGCGCTCTCCATCCAGTGCTTCGCGCAAAAAAGCGATTTTCAAATGGCCCAGCGTCGTACGGGTAAGCTGTGAGAATTCCAGATCCAGCACATCTTCATAGGCCTTTCTGCGGATGCTCTCCACCCCCGGGCGCTCCTGTATGACGCGCTCTCCGACAGCCGCATCGACGCACAGGCTGGCAAGGGCTCGCAGCGGCCCCTCATAGCTTTGCAGATAGATTTTCTTGACCAGATACAGACCTACTTCGTCTTTGTCGAAAAACTTGGCAAAGGCGCCCTGTTTGACCCCATCATAGAGCACCTGCGCCTTAGAACGCACAAATGCTTCCAGATCCGGTTTCATATCTAATGAGTAATCCCCGCTGACCGTCCACAGCAGATTCTTTATTCTGTTTTCCAGTTCGAGGCGATACTCGTCGATCTGATATTCTTGCATATTACTACCTATCTTCTCTGAAACAGAGATTCGAATCAGAGGGCTGCAAATACATCCTCCTGGGTCCAATTCTCCGGTATACGGGTCATAACAACGTCTTCAACGATTTCTCTTTCGAATACATCGAAGGATTTATTGGTGATTCCCATTTTCACAGCATGCAGGGGTTTTAGTCCCTGCTGTACAATTTTTGCCGCTGCCAAAAGCCCCCTTAAATCCAGTGTTTTCGTAGAAATCTCACTATTATTCGCTTTGATTTGCAGATCCAGAAATAACGACACGAACTGCTCCAAGGCTTCCTCACGAATCGTCGGGAACTGCTGTCTGAATACCAGCTGCAGCGTCTCTTTGGACTGCGGCGGCATATCGATTACAAGAAAGCGCGATACCAGCGCTTCATTGAGCTCCTTGGTTCCGGCATATCCATAGTTCATTGTTGCAATGAATCTTGCCGCCGGATGCAAATCAATTTTATCATAGCCTGGGACATCTATTGTGCGCCGGTAATCGAGTGTAGCGTGGAGTACGGATACAGCATCATTTTTTGCCATATTGATTTCATCAAGTATGCCAAATCCACCATATTGCGCGCAGCGCGAGATACTGCCCCGGCGCAGCTGCACCTCATTATTTTTGAATGTGTCGGTGCCGATCAGATCGGCACTGTTCGTATTGACATGAAATGATACATTATAGGTCGGACGGTTAAAATAGTAACAAAGATTCTCTGCCAGAATATTTTTACCGGTCGCTTTAGAACCGGAAAGCAGCAGGTTCTCGCCGGAAAGCAGACCTGCAATCGCCATCTCCAGTATATCCTTTCCAAAAAAGGGGATGCTCGGCTTTAAGATTCTGCTCTGTACTTCCGGGGCTACGGGATACTTGGTCCGGTATTCTTCTATATGCTCAATCAGAGCAGGATTTACATTCTGTTCTGCCAGCGTGCTTAATTCTTCCATCTTGGATTCCTCAACTCTCTATAAACTTAACAGTTTTTATTATATACTATTTTAACATATATTAACAGTGATTTTTGCCCAAAATACTAAAAAACACACAAAAAGGAAGCCCCAAATAAGGGCTTCCCTGATATGTGCATTCTGTTTAAATTCTCAGCTATACTTCTTATACTTCAAAAATCAAATCGCCATATGACGGCATTGGCCATACTTCTTTATCAACGATCATTTCAAGCTCGTCTACCGGTGCACGCAGTGCTTCCATAGCAGGAATTACATTCTTGTAGTAGTAATTTGCCTGTGCTTCGCCTTCTTCTTGCGCTACTGCACTATTTGTAACCTCAATCAGCTTCTTAAGTGCTGTTTTGGTGCTCTTTAACAGTGTAGAAGTTTCCAGCAGTAATTCTTTTTGTACATCAACGTCTACGTCAACTCCGACAGCTGAGATTGAATTAATGGAATCTGCAAGATATGTAACATACTCGATGACTGCAGGAATAATCTGTTTTCCGGCGATGTCGATCATGGTCTTGGCTTCAATGTTGATTGCTTTGGCATATGCTTCGTAACGGATTTCCGCACGAGACTCCAGCTCAGCCTTTGTAAATACTTTGAAGTCTTCGAACAGCTTAACTGTCTGCTCTTCCACCAGAATCGGAACTGCTTCTACCATAGATTTAATGTTCGGCAGACCGCGTCTTTCAGCTTCTTCTACCCATTCATCTGCATAGCCGTTGCCGTTAAATACGATACGCTGATGTGCATCGGCATATTCTTTGATCAGATCATGAACTGCTTCGTCAAAGTTATCTGCTTTTTCAAGAATATCGCAAGCCTCTTTGAATGCTTCTGCAACGATGGTATTCAACACGATATTTGGTGATGCGATTGAATCTCTGGAACCAACCATACGGAACTCAAATTTGTTTCCGGTAAATGCGAATGGTGATGTACGGTTTCTGTCTGTGGCATCTTTACTAAGTTCCGGAAGTGTTTTAACGCCGGTAGAAAGTTTTCCGCCTTTTTTGCTGCTGGTAGCCGTACCTGTGCTGATCAGCTGCTCAAATACATCTTCTAACTGCTCTCCTAAAAATACAGAGATAATAGCCGGAGGTGCTTCATTAGCTCCTAATCTGTGGTCATTGCCGACATCGGCAGCTGACTCACGCAGCAGTGTAGCATGCTCATCCACAGCTTTTAAAATACAAGTCAGTACCATCAAGAACTGGATATTCTCGTGAGGTGTTTTACCCGGCTCTAACATATTGATGCCATCGTCTGTGGTAATTGACCAGTTATTGTGCTTTCCTGAACCATTCACGCCTGCGAAAGGTTTCTCATGTAACAGACACTGCAGACCATGACGGCAAGCAACTTTTTTAAGTGTCTGCATTACGATCTGGTTATGATCAACAGCCACGTTGGCCTCTTCGTAAATCGGAGCAATCTCGTGCTGAGCCGGTGCCACTTCGTTATGCTGTGTCTTCGCCGGTACGCCCAGTTTCCAAAGCTCTTCATTGATTTCTTTCATGTAAGCTGCAATTCTCTGGCGGATAGTACCGAAATAATGATCTTCCAGTTCCTGTCCCTTAGGAGGCATAGCTCCGAATAAGGTACGTCCGGTGTAGATCAAGTCTTTACGTTCCAGATATTTTTTCTTATCAATCAGGAAATACTCCTGCTCTGGTCCTACGGACGGTGTAATCTTCTTAGAAGTCGTATTGCCAAACAGCTTTAACAGACGCAGCGCCTGCACGTTGATGGCTTCCATAGAACGCAGCAACGGTGTCTTTTGATCCAGGGCTTCTCCTGTATAAGAGCAGAATGCCGTAGGGATGCACAGGATGGCACCTGCTGCATCTTCTCTTACAAATGCAGGTGATGTACAATCCCAGGCTGTATAGCCTCTGGCCTCAAATGTGGCACGCAGACCGCCTGATGGGAAAGAAGAAGCATCCGGCTCGCCTTTGATCAGTTCTTTTCCTGAAAAAGACATAAGCACAGAACCGTCTCCGCGAGGTGCTGAAATGAATGAGTCATGTTTTTCCGCAGTAACACCGGTCAATGGCTGAAACCAATGGGTGTAGTGTGTCGCACCTTTTTCAATCGCCCATTCTTTCATTTCGTGTGCAATTACATCAGCTACTTCGGGGCTTAGCTCTTTGCCTTCTTCGATTGTTTTCTTCAGCTGCTTATACGTGTTCTTTGGTAATCTCTGCTGCATTACTGCATCATTAAAAACATTCTTTCCAAAAATCTTGGATACATTCATTGTTTCGCTCATACCTTTTCTTCCTTTCAATTCATAGTATAGTTGCAAGAAACCTAAAAAAGAGGGCACTCCACCACAGTGGAACGCCCTTGTTCACTCGCATCGCCGGAAAATCAATTCCAAACCTATGACTAAGATACCTTAAAATGTCCTAAAATGCAAGTGCTTATCAGCAAAAAAGTGAAAATCGTTTATTTTATGCATCCACGTATCATTGAGAGATTCTTTTTAGTTAATAGTTACAAATAGTGTAGGAAATACTCCTTTTTACTACCACTAATCAGTGAAAATCTCCAAAACCTTATGCATATTTCGTATTTGTACTTCTTTATGTTTACCTCCATACTCACCATCCAACGTCCATGGAACCTTTGTTTCGGAGACCAAATCCAGCGATGCAGCTTTAAATGTATGAATTAATTCAGTATTGTCTTCTGCCAGCAGCAGCGCTGAAATAATTTCCTGCAGCTCGATTGGATTCTTAGGGCGGCGAATCAGCGTGATTTCGAACAGCCCGTCGCTTAGGTCTACCTCGGCTCCAATCAGGTTTTTGAACCCTCCTACGGAGATGGAATTTGTCACCATACCATAGATATAATCGCCGTTGTACTCCTGCTGCTCTGTCTTTACGTTCATTTCATACGACTTCACATCAAAGATCTTCTTCATGCCTTCCAGCATATACGCCAGATGCCCCAGAATATTTTTCAAATCCTGATTCGTTTCGTAGGCCACATCTGTGAACAATCCGAAGGCTGCTATATACACAAAACTATCCTGATTAAAACGTCCGATATCGCAGGAAAAAAGCTTACCCTTCATAATCGTCCGCGCTGCATGTAAAATATTCTTGGACAGCCCCAGGCTACTTGCAAAATCATTGGTACTCCCTGTCGGAATATAACCCAGAGGATGCTTACAGCCGCATTTGACCATTCCTGAAACGACTTCATCCAGTGTACCGTCACCGCCGGCACATACCACGATGTCAATATTCGTATTGTATTCAATCACTTTATTGAAAGCATCCTTTTCAAAGCGTGTCGGATGCACTATTACTTCATACTCTTTCTTCGTAAACATTGTGATTACGTCCAGCAGACGGGTACGTAAGAGGCCTTTGCCAGCCTTCGGATTTATTATAAACAATAATCTCTTCATTTTTATCTCCATTCCAAAGCGAAATCCTGTACTTAATAGTACTATGCTTTCGGAATATTTACAAGACAAAATAGCGGTCACATGATATAGTAGTGTACAGGAAATACCAACCAGATCCAAATCGAATCCTAACAGGAGTTTACATATGAAATCAGCTATTATTACAGGCGCCGCCCGCGGTATCGGAGAGGCATGCGCCATCGAATTTGCCAAAAACGGGTATCATCTTATCCTCAATGCACATACAAGCGGCAATGAGCTTTTGGCACTTAAAACCACCTTGGAACAGAGGTATCGAATTACAGTTCACACACATGTCGGCGATATCAGCCAGCCGGGTGAGGTACAGAACCTATTTTCCTTGGCGGAAACCCATTTCGGCAGTCTGTCGGTGCTGGTAAACAATGCCGGTATCTCGCAGATCAGCCTGCTGCAGGATACTTCGCTAGGAGCCTGGCAGGAAGTACTCCAGACTAACCTGACATCGGCCTTTCTATGTGCCCGGCAAGCAATTGGGCTCCTGCGCAAGGGACAAAACAGCAGTATCATCAATATTTCTTCTCAATGGGGCTGTGTCGGTGCCGCCTGTGAAGTCGCCTATTCCGCCAGCAAAGGGGGGCTCAACAGTCTGACGAAAGCCCTTGCAAAAGAACTCTCGCTTAGCAATATCCGCGTGAATGCCGTAGCCTGCGGTGTTATTGAAACAAGGATGAATGAGTGCTTTACGGCAGAAGAACGTCAGGAACTGACGAACGAAATCCCCATGGGACGTATGGGGCTGCCGGCAGAGGTCGCCAGTCTTGTCTATACGCTGGCTGCCGAGCAGACTTATGTCACCGGACAGGTCATTGCCATAGACGGCGGCTGGATTTAATGAACCGACTTACTGCGCGCCTCCGCCATATAGCGTTCGATATCTTCCACGGTCTTGGGTATGGAGTCTGTTAATACCCGGCAGCCCGTCTTTGTTACCACCAATGTATCTTCAATACGAATTCCCAGATTAAGTTCATCAAAGTATAAGCCTGGCTCCAGTGTAAACACCATATCTTCTTCTAGTAAGGCACTGTCATTTCCTACATCGTGCGTATACAGCCCGATAAAATGCCCCGAGCCATGTACATAATAGCGGTTAATTTCATCCGGTTCCCGGATGAACCCAATACGTATTAACTCCTCTGCCATCGCGGCTTTACTGATTTTCTGAAGTTCGTCTTTTGCCTGTCCCGGGCGAGCTTTAGCAAGTGCCGCATCCAATCCATGCAAAACCACGTTATACAGTTGTTTTTGCTGCTCTGTAAATGTACCGCTCACAGGATAGGTACGGCTGACATCGGCTGCATAGTACTGCCACTGTGCCCCCAAATCGAACAGAATCATATCGCCGGCTTCCATCTTGCGGTCATTTCTGGTGTAATGCATAATACATGCATTTTTATGCGAAGCAGCAATGGTGGGAAACGCATGCTGCGCATTGTGTGCCTTCAAAATACGGTCGAATTCCGCTTCGGTCTCATATTCGCACAGCCCCGGCCTAAGCGTGTCCAGAATCGCAAGGACACCGCGCTTCGTAACGCGACACGCTTCTTCATGCAGCCTGATTTCCTCCTGGGTCTTGACCTGGCGCAGCAGCCCCATGTCCTCATACGTATTATGTACTTGGAAAAAAGGATGCTGCTTCAGGAATTTTGCAGTGAATTTCTGTGTCAGACTGACTTCGATACCGTCATCCCAGCTGGCCAGATCAATATACAGATGTTCCAGATGACTTCTTCTGATTGCCGCGGTCAGCGTGGCCGACAGATTCTCCAGATAATCGACCGCCGCAATGCCTGTCTCGGCGGCAACATCCTCAGCAGTATGAAAGACTCCTACCCAGCGCATCTTCGTTTCATCCGGACGTTCGATAAACAATGTCTCTCTGCAGGTTCCATCATGTTTAATCACTACATAGACAGCTCGCGGCTGTTCATACCCCGTCAGATAATAGAAATTAGCATAGGGTGTAAAGGGGAATTTCTGATCCCCCCTGTCCTCTTTTTCGTACCCGGAAAACAAGATGCCGATGGAACGCTCAGACAGCAGCCCGGCATACAGTTCTCTTCTTGTTTCGTGAAATTCCTTACTGATCATGTAAGACCTCCTGTACATTTTCATAATACAATCGTCTAAGTAATAAAATAACGAAAAACCCAAGGCTTCACCCTGGGTTTCGTGTTTATACTAATTCAAGAACTACTTCCATCGCAGCATCGCCTTTACGAGGACCTACTTTGATGATACGAGTGTATCCACCATTTCTGTCAGCGTATTTGTCAGCAAGTTCGGTAAACAGCTTCTCAACTAAATCTACCTGTTTCGTTCCTTTTTTCTTTTCATTTGATTTTGCAGGTACTTCAGTTACAGGATACAATACTTTAAGCATTTGACGTCTTGCATGAAGTCTTGAAGCATTGTCTTTCTTGATTTCCTTTTGAACTTCATCGTATACGGTTACTTTCTTGCCGTCAACGACCTGTTTCTCTCTTTTGCCTTCAGCATTTTTACGTGCAACTTTGGCAGTGATCGTAACAGTTTCAAAATTGTCTTTTTCCTTAACGCCAAGAGCGATCAGGCCTTCTGCAATCTTACGAACTTCTTTTGCCTTAGTCTCTGTTGTCACGATTTTTCCATGATGCAGCAGGTTGGTTACCTGATTGCGCAGCAGCGCTTTTCTCTGACTTGCTGTTCTACCTAATTTTCTGTACTTCGCCATTTAAATATCCTCCATCTGTGGGACAAACAGTCATGCCTTCGGTCTTACTGCCTGCTTGCTAGCGTTCCACTTATTATACATACGGCTGAAAGTTAAATCTCATCTGTGGAGCGTAACTTCAAACCAAGTTCTTTTAGTTTTGCCAGCACTTCTTCCAGGGATTTTCTTCCCAGGTTGCGGACTTTCATCATATCATCTGACGATTTGTTGCAAAGTTCCTCTACCGTATTGATTCCTGCTCTTTTCAGGCAGTTATAGGAACGAACAGACAGTTCCAACTCGTCAATACTCATTTCGAGGACTTTCTCTTTTTGATCGTCTTCTTTTTCTATCATAACTTCAGCAGTCTTGGCATTTTCTGAAAGATCAATGAACAGACTTAAATGCTCACTCAATACTTTCGCTGCCAGGCTGACTGCCTCGTCCGGATGCAATGTTCCGTTCGTAAAAACGTCCAGCGTAAGCTTGTCAAAATCAGTGGTCTGACCCACACGAGTATTCTCAATGGAGAGGTTCACTCTTTCAACCGGTGTATATATGGCATCAATAGCAATCATGCCGATTGGCAGATCACTCTTCTTGCCTTTGTCTGCACCTACATAGCCACGTCCGTTGGTTATGGTCAGTTCCATAAACAGACGACTGTCCGTTCCACCGTTTAAGGTCGCGATTACCAGATCCGGATTCATTATTTCGATATCCTGATCTACCTGGATATCTGCAGCTGTAACGACCCCTTTGCCTTCACATTCGATGTAGGCAATCTTCGGGTCATTATCAGAACTGTTGTTTCTGATAGCAAGGCTTTTTAGATTCATAATGATTTCCGTTACATCTTCTTTAACACCCGGAATAGTACTGAATTCATGTAAAACACCATCAAATTTAACCTGACTTACGGCCGCTCCTGGCAGAGAAGAAAGCATAATTCTTCTCAGAGAGTTACCGAGAGTTGTACCATATCCTCTTTCAAGTGGTTCAACTACAAAGCGACCATGTTTATTATCATCTGATATCTCTTCGATTTCGATTATGGGTTTATTAAATTCAAACACTCAAAGCCCTCCTTTGGGTTATTTCCATTTACTCAGGAGCCTACTTGGAATACAGCTCGACAATAAGCATTTCGTCTACCGGTACGTCAATCGCTTCTCTTGTAGGAGCTTCTTTGACTGTACCTTTTAATGCTTCATGATCTACCTCAAGCCATTCCGGAATCAATCTTCCGCCAGTTGTCTCTAAAATGCTCTTGTAACGAGCTGAGTTCTTGGATTTTTCGCGGATTTCGATGACATCTCCAGCCTTAACAATGTAAGAAGGGATATTTACAATGCTGCCATTTACCAATACGTTCTTATGATCGACGATCTGTCTTGCTTCTTTTCTGGTTCTTGCAAGAGCGAGACGATATACAACATTGTCAAGTCTTCTCTCCAGTAAGATCATAAGGTTAGCACCAGTCATGCCCTGCATCTTATCTGCTTTTTTATAATAGTTTCTAAATGGTTTTTCTAAAACACCATAGATAAACTTTGCTTTTTGTTTTTCTCTAAGCTGTAATCCATACTCAGACATTTTTCTGTTGGAGCGTCTAAGCTGTCTCGTTGACTTTTTATCAATTCCCAGATATACAGGATCTAAGTCAAGAGATCTGCAACGTTTTAGTACAGGTACTCTATTTACTGCCATTTCTTTTCCTCCTAATTATACTCTTCTACGTTTTGGTGGGCGGCAACCGTTGTGCGGTACCGGTGTTACGTCACGGATGCTTGTTACTTCCAGACCCCAAGCCTGCAGTGCACGAATCGCTGCTTCTCTGCCTGATCCGGGGCCTTTAACCAAAACATCAACTACTTTAAGTCCATGTACTAATGCTGCCTTTGTTGCCGTCTCTGCGGCCATCTGTGCTGCATATGGAGTAGATTTCCTTGAACCTCTAAAGCCTAGACCGCCTGCACTTGCCCATGAAAGAGCATTTCCCTGAGTATCAGTTAACGTTACGATTGTGTTGTTAAATGATGACTGGATGTGCGCTTGTCCCCGTTCAACGTTTTTTTTGACACGACGTTTTGTCGTCTTTTTAGCTGTTTTTGCCATTAAACTAACCTACTTTCTCCTTAATTAATTATTTCTTCTTATTTGCAACTGTTCTTCTAGGACCTTTTCTAGTCCTTGCATTTGTCTTAGTCTTCTGTCCACGAACAGGAAGACCTTTTCTGTGACGAATGCCTCTATAACATCCAATTTCCTGTAATCTCTTAATATTCAAAGCAATTTCTCTGCGCAGATCACCTTCGACTGTCACAAGACTTTCCATTGCTTCACGAATTCTGATCTCTTCTTCATCCGTCAGATCTCTTACGCGTGTATCAGGATTTACTTTTGCTTCAGCAAGAATTTTGTTAGCGCTGGTTCTACCTATTCCATAGATATAGGTCAATCCAATTTCAATACGCTTTTCTCTTGGTAAGTCAACACCAGCTATACGAGCCATGTTCATTTCCTCCACTTAAATCATGCATAGAATATGGCTTTGTAACGCAAAGTTCCATATATATGCATCTGGTTAATATTTTCCTAATTGAGGTGCTCGGTTACACCCAGCTGTCAGAGGACAGCCTTTCCGAATTGTCTCGGTATTAGACATATTACTTAATCTTATCAGCCCTGTCTTTGCTTATGCTTTGGGTTTTCGCAGATAACTCTGATACTGCCTTTTCTCTTAATTATCTTGCATTTTTCGCAAATCGGCTTTACAGATGATCTTACTTTCACGGTAAATCCTCCTTCTATAACTAAACAGCTCTGTACCCAGAATAATTCTAAGCACAAAGTCGAATCACATTATACCATTAATTCTTTGAATATTCAAGTTTTTTATTTATCTCTCCAGATAATTCTTCCTTTGCTCAAATCATAAGGAGATAACTCCAATGTCACCTTGTCTCCGGGTAATATACGAATAAAGTTCATACGCAGCTTACCGCTTATGTGAGCCAGAACAACATGCTTGTTTTCTAATTCAACTTTGAACATTGCATTTGGCAATTTTTCAAGAACTACACCTTCTACTTCAATTACGTCCGCCTTAGACATATATTCCTCCTACACACATTGAAATTGCATTTATTGCTTTTATCTTGTACCACACGTCAGCAGTTCAGGTTCATGCTCCGTAATCAGTATCGTATTCTCGTAGTGCGCTGAGAGTGAACCATCCTGTGTGACCACCGTCCAGTCATCATCCAGCCATACTACATCTGCTCTTCCACAGTTGATCATCGGCTCTACGGCCAATGTCATTCCTGCCTGAAGTCTCATCCCACGTTTGTGCTGCTTGAAATTAGGAATCTGAGGATCTTCATGAAGGCTTGTACCAATACCATGACCTACCAGATCGCGTACGACACCATAGCCTCTGCTTTCAGCATAGGTACCGATTGCTGCCGATATATCATATAAATGCATTCCTGCCCGGGCAACTTTCAGGCCTTCGAAAAAGCTTTGCTTCGTTACCTCAATCAGGTCCGCCGCTTCCTGAGAAATCTTGCCGACTCCATAGGTACGGGCTGCATCCGAATGATACTCCTTGTAAATAAGTCCTGCATCCAGTTTTATAAGATCACCCTCCTGCAAGCGACGGCTTTTTGAAGGTATGCCATGCACCACTTCATCATTGACGCTTGTACAGATGGATGCCGGAAAGCCGTTGTAGTTCAAGAAGTTTGGAATACCTCCAAGCTTTCTGATCATACGTTCACCTTCTTGATCAATCTCCCAGGTAGTGATTCCTGGTGTGATGATTTCAGCAAGATAATTGTGGACTTCTTCCAGCATTTCTCCTGATGTTCTCATTAACTCTATTTCTTTTGTTGTTTTAATTGACACCGACATTTTTATTCTCCTAAAATGGCAAGAATGTCCTCAAATACAACGGATGCATCTTTTGTACCGTTTACCGTATGTAGGATTCCCTGATTACAATAATATTCAATCAAAGGCTGTGTTTGTTCATGGTAAACTGTCAGTCTTTTTTGTACAGTCTCCGGTTCATCATCTGAGCGAAGAATCAATGGTTCGTTGCAGTTATCGCAAATCCCCTCGACCTTCGACGGCAGATGTTCTATATGATAGGTAGAACCGCATTTGGCGCAGGCTCTTCTTCCAGCCATACGTCTTACTATATTTTCGTCCGGTACATCCACGTCAATGGCAAAATCAATTGCCGTACCGGCTTCCTGTAAATATTCTGTCAGCATAGTGGCCTGCGGTATCGTTCTGGGAAAACCGTCCAGGATAAATCCTCTGACACAGTCCTCCTGCTTCAACCTGTCTGCTACCAGATCGACCACTACATCATCAGGAACCAAAAGTCCCTGATCAATATAAGATTTTGCCTTCTCGCCCAGCGGCGTCATGGCTTTGATATTGGCTCTGAAAATCTCACCTGTTGATATGGTGGGGATAGCGAACCGTTCTGCTATCATCTTCGCCTGTGTACCTTTACCAGCACCGGGAGCTCCTAACATTACGATTTTCATAGCTGCCTCCCCTTCATTAATCATTCAGGAAACCTTTATAGTTACGAACCAGCATCTGTGACTCAATCTGCTTAATCGTCTCTAATACAACGCCGACTACGATGATAATAGAAGTACCGCCGAAAGACACATTTGCACTGAATACACCATTAAAGAAGAACGGAATCACTGCTACAATCAGCAAGCCTACGGCTCCGATGAAGATGATATTGTTCAGAATGTATGTCAGATACTCAGAGGTTGGCTTGCCCGGTCTGATTCCGGGGATAAAACCGCCCTGCTTTTTAATATTGTCTGCTACTTCAAGCGGGTTGAATGTGATCGATGTATAGAAATAAGCAAAGAACACTACCAAAACCGCATAGACGAGCAGACCCATTGAATAAATCGGCTGTGTCGGATCGCACCAGTTACTGGAAGTCATAGCCTTTAGGATATGTCCGCCGATACCTGTACCGCCGGAGGTTCCTAAGAAGGATGCAATAACTACCGGGAAGGACAGGATGGACGAAGCGAAGATAATCGGGATAACACCGGCCGTATTAACCTTTAACGGTATGTGGGTCGACTGTCCGCCTGTCATCTTACGTCCCTGCATCTTTTTGGAATACTGTACAGGGATTCGTCTTTCTGCACCGTTGAGTACTAAAACAAATACTACGATAGCCAATACAATGACCACAATAATAAGGGCAGCAAGTGCACCTTTTGCAATCGTTTTACCTGTGACAAACTGCTCAAAGAGCCCTTTGAAGTCAGCAGGCATACCGGAGATAATATTGATTGCCAGGACGATGGAAATACCATTTCCAATCCCTTTTTCAGTGATTCGCTCACCAATCCACATCAACAGCGTTGATCCTGCGGTAAGGCAAGTCACAATCGCAATTCCCTCAAGTAAGTTAATATCCGTAATAACACCATTGTTTGAGAATCCGATGGTCATAGCCACAGATTCGAATAAGGCAAGCCCTACGGTCAGATAACGTGTAATCGCTGTCATCTTCTTGCGTCCGTCTTCACCGTCTTTTTGCAGTTCTTCAAGCTTTGGAATCGCTATGGTCAGCAATTGGACGATAATAGATGATGTAATGTAGGGTGTAATATTCAATGCAAAAATCGAAAAGGATGTGAATGAGCCACCGGTAAATGCATCAAACAGGTTGAATGCATCGCCGGCACGGCTTGTAAACCAACTTTTAAAATACTCACTGTCCGTTCCGGGAACCGGAAGCTGTGAACCAATACGGATAACTACGATCATCAATAAAACATAATACAACTTAAGTCTTATCTCTTGTACTTTAAAGATGTTCTTCACATTTTCAAACATTAGATCACCTCTACTGTTCCACCAGCTGCTTCAATCTTGGATTTTGCTGTTTCGCTGACTGCATTGGCAACAACAGTTAATTTTTTAGTAATTTCACCGTTTCCAAGGATTTTCACCCCATCTTTAGGATTTGAGATTGCACCGCTTTGCAGCAATGTTTCAATCGTTACTTTATCTCCGTCATTGAAACGATCCAATACGTTAACGTTGATGGCAACGATATCTTTTGTATTTCTATTGGTAAACCCTCTCTTGGGAATACGTCTGTAAAGAGGCATCTGTCCGCCTTCAAATCCTGCCTTCTTAGCACCGGAACGAGCCTTTTGACCTTTATGTCCTTTACCGGCAGTTTTACCATTACCGGACGCATGTCCACGGCCTCTTCGGAATGCATCACTATGCTTTGAGCCAAATGCCGGCTGTAAGTTAGATAATTCCATTTCTACACCTCCTTTTTCCTGATTTTAGATTTCTTCTACTTTAACTAAATGTCGAACCTGATGGATCATACCTCTGGTTGCCGGATTGTCCGGAAGTTCAACAGTTTTATTTAATTTGCGCAGTCCCATGGCTTCTACGGTCTTTCTGTGCTTAGGAATACTGCCAATCGTTGATTTAACTAAAGTGATTTTTAATTTCTCTGCCATTTTACATTACCCCCTTAAGCAAAAATTTCGCCTACAGATTTACCGCGAAGTTTTGCCACTTCTTCCGGAGTCTTTAATTGGCGTAATCCTTCAATCGTTGCCAAAACAACATTTTGTTTATTGTTGGATCCCAGTGACTTCGTACGGATATTCTTGATTCCAGACATCTCGATTACGGCACGAACCGGTCCGCCGGCGATAACTCCGGTACCATCCGGTGCACGTTTCAGCAGTACTTCCGCACTTCCGAACTTTCCGATAAAGTCATGTGTGATACTGTCGTTCATGTTCATAGGAACAGTGATCATTTTCTTCATTGCATCTTCTCTGCCTTTACGAACAGCTTCAGGAATTTCAGTTGCTTTTCCAAGCCCTGCACCTACATGTCCTTTGCCGTCGCCAACTACGACTAATGCTGTGAATCTGAAGTTACGTCCACCTTTTACAACCTTTGTAACACGTTTAATCGATACTACTCTATCTTCAAGTTCTAATTGACTCGCATCAACAAGATTATTGCCCATGTGTTGTATTCCTCCTTCTCTTAGAATTCTAAGCCAGCTTCTCTGGCTGCATCAGCAAGTGCTTTGACTTTTCCGTGATAGATGTATCCTCCACGATCAAACACAACCTTTTTAATTCCTTTTTCTACTGCTCTTTGTCCCAGGACAGCACCTACTTTTGTAGCTGCGTCTACGGTATCTGTATTCTCCAGCTCAGCGCTGACTTCCTTTTGAAGAGTAGAGGCTGATGCTAATGTATTACCTACTGTATCATCAATGATCTGTGCATAGATGTGATTATTGCTTCTGAAAACGCACAAACGTGGAACTTCTGTCGTTCCGTTTATACGATTACGCAATCTCATATGCTTTTTATGACGAATTTTATCTCTCGACGCTTTCTTAATCATATGCTCTCTCTCCTAACTATTTTTTACCGGTCTTGCCGACTTTACGTCTAATGACCTCATCAGCGTATTTGATACCCTTGCCTTTATATGGCTCTGGGCGTCTCTTATCTCTGATTTCAGCAGCATACTGACCAACTTTTTCTTTATCTATTCCTTCTACCGTAATCTTATTCCCTTCCACTTTGGCTTCAAGCCCTTCCGGGTCTACCATTTCTACTGGATGAGAATAACCCAAAGCAAGAACTAACTTTTTACCTTGTTTCTGGCATTTATACCCAACACCGTTCACTTCAAGAACTTTTGTATAGCCTTCGTTTACACCGATGACCATGTTCTGAAGCAGACTTCTTGTAAGACCATGAAGTGATTTCATTTTCTTCAAATCACTTGGTCGTGTGACCAGGATCTCATTTCCTTCGATTGTTATCGTCATTTCCTTAGGCAGCGCTTTCTCAAGTACTCCTTTAGGACCTTGCACTGTCGTATTATTATCCGCTTTGACTTCAACAGTCACTCCTGTTGGTATCTCAATCGGCAGTCTTCCGATACGTGACATTTTACTTTTCCTCCTGTTAAACTTAAATTGTCAAAAGCACCTGGCTTTTGTTTTCAGCTTTAATGTATATCCAATAGTACTATTCTACCATACAAAGGCAAGTACTTCACCGCCAACTTCCTGTTTTCTGGCTTCGCGGTCTGTAATAACGCCTTTATTTGTGGAAATGATGGCTACACCAAGTCCTCCGAGTACCTTAGGAAGATCTTCTCTGCCGGCATACACACGTAAGCCCGGTTTGGAAATTCTCTTAAGTCCGGTAATGATTCTTTCTTTTTTATTATCCGCATATTTCAATGTAACACGGATGTTCTTGAACTCGCCGGCTTCAATGATTTGATATTTCACAATGTATCCTTCTGTATAAAGAATATCTGCGATAGCAATTTTCATCTTAGAAGCAGGAATATCTACTGTGTCATGTTTTGCGACATTGGCATTACGGATTCTTGTAAGCATATCTGCAATAGGATCACTCATTGTCATTTAGGTTTCCTCCTTTTCTTTTTACCAGCTTGCTTTTCTCACACCTGGAATTTGTCCTTTATATGCCAACTCACGGAAGCAAATTCTGCAAATTCCGTATTTTCTTAAATAGGCATGCGGGCGGCCACAAATTCTGCAACGGTTATATTCTCTGGTTGAAAATTTGGGTTTGCGCTGTTGTTTGATCTTCATTGATGTTTTAGCCATGAACTTCTCCTCCTTCTATTTCGCAAACGGCATATTGAACAAAGTCAACAATTCACGAGCTTCTTCATCTGTCTTTGCAGTGGTTACGAAAATTACATCCATTCCTCTGACTTTATCAACTTTATCGTACTCTATCTCAGGGAAAATCAATTGCTCTTTGATTCCCAGAGCGTAGTTTCCTCTTCCGTCAAATGCGTTCGGATTGACACCTCTGAAGTCACGTACACGAGGCAGTGCAAGGTTGATAAGACGATCTGTGAAATCATACATCTTCTCACCTCTTAATGTAGTCTTACATCCGATTGCCATGCCTTCTCTCAATTTGAAGTTAGCAACTGACTTTTTAGCTTTGGTAGTAACGACCTTTTGTCCTGTCACTACTTCCATATCTGCTACGGCTGCATCCAATACTTTGGCATTGTCCTTAGCTTCTCCAACGCCCATGTTGATTACGATCTTCTCGAGCTTAGGCACTTCCATAGTGTTCTTATATTCAAATTTCTTCATCATCGCGTCAACGATTTGTGACTGATAAATTTCTTTAAGTCTGTTCACCTGATTTTCCTCCTTTCTTTTTGATTAATCAATAACCTCACCAGTTGATTTAGCAATACGTACCTTTTTGTCTCCTTCGATTTTGAAGCCGACTCTGGTTGCTGTACCTTTGTGTACATACATTACATTAGATACAGGGATTGCTGCTTCTCTTGTCACGATACCGCCCTGCTGATTTGCCTGTGACGGTTTTGTGTGTTTTGAAATTACGCCGATACCTTCTACCAATACAGTGTTCTTCTTTGTATTTACAGAAAGTACCTTGCCAGTCTTGTCTTTATCTTTACCTGCGATTACTTTTACTGTATCGCCTTTTTTAATCTTTGCTGTTGACATTTCTAACCTCCTATAATACTTCTGGAGCAAGTGACACAATCTTCATAAAATGTTTTTCACGAAGCTCTCTTGCTACCGGTCCGAAGATACGTGTTCCTCTAGGTGTTAAATCATCTTTAATAATAACGGCAGCATTTTCATCGAAACGAATGTAAGAGCCGTCTTTACGACGTGCACCTTTTACAGAACGAACTACTACTGCTTTAACGACATCACCTTTTTTAACAACTCCGCCTGGTGTTGCATCTTTGACAGTCGCAACAATCGTATCGCCTATGCATGCATATCTTCTCGTTGAACCACCTAAAACACGAATGCAAAGAATTTCTTTCGCACCGGTATTGTCAGCAACTTTTAATCTGCTTTCCTGTTGAATCATGCGGCTAATCCTCTCTTTCGTATTTTATTTAACTTTCTCTACTACTTCCACAAGTCTCCATCTTTTGTCTTTTGACAAAGGTCTTGTTTCCATAACTCTTACTGTATCGCCAATATTGCATATATTCTCTTCATCATGCGCTTTTAATTTATAAGTCTTCTTGATGATTTTCTTATAAAGCGGATGTTTTACACGATCTTCGATTGCTACAACAATCGTCTTGTCCATCTTATTGCTGGTCACTTTGCCCAAACGGGTTTTTCTAAGATTTCTATCCAATTTGTATGCCTCCTTCTTTCTTACTTATCAGATGTCGTTTTCTCTACGATCACCGTCTGAATCCTGGCAATATTCTTGCGAACCTCTTTGATTCTGTATGTGTTATCCAACTGATTCGTTGCATTTTGGAATCTGAGGTTGAAAAGTTCCTTCTTAGCAGCTACTAATTCATCTTTTAACTCAGTAGCTGATTTGCTTCTTAAATCTCCTACGAATTGTTTAGTTTTCACTGTTATCACCGCCTTCTAAATCTGCGCGTGAGACGATCTTGCATTTGCATGGCAATTTGTGCATTGCCAGACGCAGCGCTTCACGAGCTACTGGTTCAGCTACTCCTGCGATTTCGAACATAACACGTCCTGGTTTAATGACTGCTACCCAATATTCCAGTGATCCTTTACCGGATCCCATACGGGTCTCTGCCGGTTTTGCCGTTACTGGCTTATCCGGGAAAATCTTGATCCATACTTTACCACCACGTTTGATATAACGAGTCATGGCAATACGGGCTGCTTCTATCTGATTTGAACGAATCCAGCAAGGCTCTGTTGCAACCAGACCGAACTCTCCATAACTGATCTTATTTCCTCTTAACGCCTTTCCTTTCATGGATCCACGGAATTGTTTACGGCGTTTTACTCTTTTTGGCATTAACATTATTGAACGCTCCCTTCCTTATTTCCTTTAGTAGGAAGAACTTCTCCATGGTAAATCCAAGTCTTAACACCGACTTTACCAAAGGTAGTGTCTGCTTCTGCAAATCCATAATCGATATCCGCACGAAGTGTCTGAAGCGGAATATTTCCTTCGCTGTAGAACTCTGTACGTGCCATATCAGCACCGCCAAGACGTCCTGATACGGAAGTTTTGATTCCTTTTGCACCGGATTTCATAGTTCTTGACATCGTAGATTTCATAGCACGTCTGAAAGAGATACGGTTCTCAAGCTGCAGTGCAATGTTCTCAGCTACAAGCTGTGCATCCTTGTCCGGACGCTTTACTTCTTTGATGTCTACCAGGATTTTTTTATCTGTGTACTGCTTTAATTCTACTTTGACTTTCTCAATTTCAGAACCGCCCTTACCGATTACGATACCAGGCTTTGCAGTATAGATGATGATTTTAATACGATCGGAAGCTCTTTCGATTTCAATCTTGGAAACTCCGGCTGTATATAATTTTTTCTTTAAAAATTTTCTTATAGCATAGTCTTCTACTAAGTTGTCTGCAAATGTCTCTTTTGCATACCACTTAGAATCCCAATCTTTGATGATTCCAACTCTAAGACCATGTGGATTGACTTTCTGTCCCATGAATACCCTCCTTATCTTTCATCAAGTACTAATGTAATATGACTTGTGCGCTTCTCAATGCGGTAAGCCCGTCCCTGAGCTCTTGGTTTGATTCTCTTCATTGTAGGACCTTTGTTGGCATAGCACTCTGCAACATACAGTTTTGCCGGATCCATTGAATTGTTGTTCTCCGCATTCGCAACAGCAGATTCCAGTAATTTCTTGATAATACTTGATCCATATCTTGGGTTATAGGTAACAATACCAAGTGCCGCCTGTACATCTTTACCACGAATGACATCGAGTATGTAACATGCTTTTTGTACTGATATTCTTGCGTAAGATAGCTTCGCAGATGGTCTTGTATCTTTATTTTCAATATTTCTTGCTCTTTTTATCTGACTTCTATGTCCCTTAGCCATAGCATTGACCTCCTTTCAGTCGTGGTATTAGCGAACACCTGATCTCTTCTCGTCTTTTCCATGTCCTCTGTAAGTTCTGGTCGCTACAAACTCACCCAGTTTGTGGCCTACCATATCTTCTGTTACATATACCGGCACATGTTTTCTTCCGTCGTGGAGGGCAATTGTATGTCCTACCATCTGAGGGAAGATCGTTGAACGACGTGACCAGCTTTTGATAACTGTTTTTTCATTTGCTGCATTTAAAGCATCTATCTTTTTTAACAGGCTTTTATCTGCAAACGGTCCTTTTTTCAGTGAACGAGCCATGCTCTAACCTCCTTTATTTTGCTAACGCTTTTCCATCTCTTCTTCTAACGATATACTTATTAGTCTGTTTATGTTTCTTTCTCGTCTTGTATCCAAGAGCAGGTTTGCCCCAAGGAGTTGACGGACCCGGACGACCAATTCCGGTCTTACCTTCACCACCACCATGTGGATGGTCATTAGGATTCATGACAGAACCACGAACTGTTGGACGGAAGCCCATGTGACGTTTACGTCCGGCTTTTCCGATGTTGATCAGGTTGTGATCTCCGTTTCCTACGACACCGATAGAAGCACGGCATGTCAGAGGAACCATTCTCATTTCTCCTGAAGGTAATCTAAGCGTAGCAAATTTGCCTTCTTTAGCCATAAGCTGTGCACCGTTACCGGCTGAACGTACTAACTGACCGCCCTTACCCGGGTACAGCTCGATGTTATGAACCATAGTACCAACCGGAATTGATGAAAGCGGAAGGCAGTTGCCCACACGGATTTCAGCTTTTTCTCCGTTCATGATCTTAGCTCCGACTTTTAAGTTCTCAGGAGCAAGGATATAAACTTTTTCGCCATCTGCAAATGTAAGCAGTGCGATGTTGGCTGTTCTGTTAGGATCGTATTCAATAGAAGTAACCGTTGCCGGGATTCCATCTTTACGTCTCTTAAAATCAATAATTCTGTATTTTCTTCTGCTGCCGCCTCCGCGGTGTCTCACAGTGATTTTTCCTTGATTATTACGTCCAGCATTCTTTTTTAACGAAACGACTAATGATTTTTCAGGTGTTACTTTCGTGATTTCACCGAAATCAGAACCTGTCATGTGTCGTCTGGAAGGTGTATATGGGGTATATTTTTTGATTCCCATTACGAATCTCCTTTCAAAATTGTATCACGCTTTCGTATGCGTATAGTTGTCATACGGCGGCTGCATACAGGATGCGCTGCCGTATCTAAGTTCTATAAACCTTCAAAGATCTCGATGTCTTTGCTTTCCTCGGTAAGAGCCACAATTGCCTTTTTGGTCTTAGCAGTTCTGCCTGAAGTATTACCGCGTCTTTTCTTCTTGCCATCCTGATTCATTGTGTTGACGCTTTTGACCTTCGTTCCTTCGAACATTTTTTCCACAGCTTCTTTGATCTGTGTCTTATTAGCTTCCGGATGAACTAGGAATGTATATTTCTTCTCGCCCATCTGGTTCATGCTTTTCTCTGTTACTACCGGCTTTAAAATTACGTCATAATATTGTACGTTTGCCATTATGCATACACCTCCTCAATGGAAGCTACCGCTTCTTTTGTTAAAACAAGTGTATTGTATTTCAGTACGTCATACACATTTAAATCTGCTGCAGTTGTTGCTGCTGCATTCGGGATGTTTCTGATCGAAAGGATCAGGTTCTTGTCCGCTTCATTTGTCACAACAAGTGCCTTGTTCAGGTTCAGGTTGTTCAGGATGCTCTGTACAGCCTTGGTCTTAACATCTGTCAGTGCCAGTCCGTCAAGTACGATCAGCTTGTTCTCGGTTACACGTGAAGAAAGAACTGATTTAAGAGCTGCTCTTCTTTCTTTCTTGTTCATCTTGAGTGTATACTCTCTGGGTACCGGAGCGAATACAACACCGCCGCCTGTCCATTGAGGAGCTCTGATAGATCCCTGTCTTGCATGACCGGTTCCTTTTTGTTTCCAAGGTTTTCTGCCGCCGCCGCGAACTTCTGAACGCGTCTTAGCTTTCTGAGTGCCCTGTCTTTTATTAGCCAACTGACGTACTACTGCCAAATGAACGAGATGTTCATTTACCTCTACGCCAAAGATTTCGTCGTTTAATTCGATTGTATCGACTTCTTTACCTTCTGTATTATAAACAGATACTTTTGCCATCTTACGTAGTCCTCCTTTCCAATACTATGATTGTTTCTTAACTGTCTCTTTGATGGTTACCATTGATTTCTTAGGTCCAGGTACCGCACCTTTTACGAGCAGCAGATTGTTCTCTGTATCGATCTGAACGATTTCAAGATTCTGAATCGTAATTTTCTTATTACCCATCTGACCCGGCATTTTCTTGCCTTTGAATACTTTACTCGGATCGGATGCAGAACCGTTAGAACCTGCATGACGATGGAATTTAGAACCATGGGCCATAGGTCCGCGGGACTGATTATGACGTTTGATTGCGCCCTGGAATCCTTTACCTTTAGAAGTTGCCGTAGCGTCGATCTTGTCGCCTACTGCAAATACGTCTACGTTGATTTCCTGTCCAAGTGCATACTCTGCCGTATCTTCCACTTTGAATTCACGTAAGAATCTCTTTGTGGAAACGCCTGCTTTTTCAAACTGGCCTTTCAGTGGCTTGTTCACAAGATTCTCTCTCTTGTCTACATAACCTACCTGAACCGCATTGTATCCGTCATTTTCAACTGTCTTGATCTGTGTGACTACACAGGGGCCTGCCTGCAGTACTGTTACGGGTGTCAGTACACTATCCGCAAAGATCTGTGTCATACCCACTTTTGTAGCTAAAATAGCCTTGCTCATTTTTGATTTCCTCCTGTTTTACAGCGGACCGCCTGCTGTTCCCCCCTTATATAAGTGAGATAAGCTTCGGTCTTCCTAAATGTAGGATGTTTACTGTTTCTTCTCGTTTAATCTGTTACCTGAAAAACTGTGTCTTACTTTGTTTTCATCTTGATGTCAACATGTACACCAGCCGGCATCTCCAGACGTGACAATGCATCTACTGTCTTCTGTGTAGGTGCTATGATGTCGATGAGACGCTTGTGCGTTCTCTGCTCGAACTGCTCTCTGGAATCTTTGTACTTGTGTACCGCTCTGATGATTGTCACTACTTCTTTCTTCGTAGGAAGCGGAACCGGTCCGCTGACAATAGCACCATCCTTCTTAACTGTCTCGATGATCTTGCTTGATGAAGCATCTACCAATTGATGATCATAAGCCTTTAAAGTGATTCTCATAATTTGACTTGCCATAAAAAAAGCCTCCTCCTTTTCGTACTTACTATCAGTACGACAAGCGGCGACTGTACACTCATCCGTGTGTATCTTAATGTTTCACACAGGCGTATCCATCCTATTTCAGTGGACTCTAGTTCGTACAGTGACTTGTCGTCAGTTTCCTAACTTGACATTCGCTCCACAGAAAACCCACTCGTTCAACAAGTGGCAACCTCATGCTTCACAGCTATCATGTCACAGCAAGAACTATTTTACAATACTATCCCTATGCAATCAAGTGTTTTTTAGAATATAATTGTACTTTATAAAAACATAAAAGCATGCGGCAAATACTTCCTCTGCCACATGCTTTTGCTGCAACTGCTTCTTAAGATTCATCCGGTAAATCCAGAATAATATCGGTATAATCCAGCACGGAGATTCCAGCCACCTCATCCTTGATCATTTCCGGGAAATCACCTTCCTTGGCCGCCTTATCCATTAATTCACGAGCTGTCATTCTCGGAATCACCACTTTGGTTGACGATGCATATGTCTCCTGTACCTGTTCTGACACCGGGGCAGATGCACACGCTTCCGTAACCTGCATAGGCTCGGGCGAGAATGGACCCTGTATCACAGGCAGCGGCGCCTCCGCAACCGGCGTTGGCCTGGCTACAGCCGTATCGTTCGTCTCTGCCGCTGTGCTGCCGGAAGAGTCATAACCGCTTAGGAAACTATCCGCAGCTCTTTGTTTGGCTGCTGCCGGGGAGAGTGCTTCCTCACGTTCGGGAGCTTCCCAGTCACTGTCATCTTTGGTGCGTTTTTTCTTCTTATCTTTCTTTTTGTCCGTATGTCTGGCCTCTTTATCTTTTTTTCTATCTTCTTTGTCCTGGCGTTTTTCATCTGCCAGACGCTGCTTCTCTAACTGCTTCTCTTTCTTTCGGGCAATGCGTCGTTCTTTTCCGGTAACCGGCTCTGCAAGAGCAAGCTCATCCTCTGCATCCTCGTCATCGTCTTCCTCGTCATCTTCATCATAAGAATCCTTACGCATAAGCTCTGCAAGCACCTGTAAGAAAATCAGGAACAAGGCAGCGACTACCAGAACAATGATGCCTTCCGTACTCTGGATTGCAATCAGCAGATAGCCAATGAACGCAACCGTAATTCTAATTTTAAATGCGTTGTTCTTCAGTGTGATGCTCTCTTGTGTCCCATCCTGCAATGTTGAATCTGATACCGTATATTTTGAGTCTTCCGTAGATATCTCTTCTATAAGATAACGAAATGTTTTATCGCTGTTGCTGACAAGAACCGAGTCACCAACCGCAAGCTCACTTACCGCGACTTTTTCAGAATATGTCACAGAGCCAAGAGGCAGGTTCGTGTTAATGGAAGAATCATCGATTACAGTTGTCTTGATTCCGAACAGCTGTGGTACGGTCAGCGCAATCACAGTCAAAATCACACCAATGATGATTATGTTGACAAGTATCTTTAAAATTCTCGACATATCTAAGGTACTCCTTATTATTTTCCGCTTAAGAAACCTTCAATCTTCAGCAAAGCGATTTCCTCATCCTTGCCGCTTGTGGATATTGTGATTTCCTCGCCTGTATCAATACCGAGCGTCATCATGCCCATAATGCTTTTGGCATTCACACGCCCTCTCTCCAGTTCCACATAGACCTCACAGTCGAACTGACTAGCCAGCTGTACCAACTGTGCCACCGGTCGTGTCTCCAGTCCAGTATTCAAATTGATCAGCACCGTTTTTTTCATCATAATAACTCCTCCTTGGTTATACTCGTTTCCCCACGTATTTCTTCTGCCAATTTTGAAATTTTTCTAAGTCTGTGATTCATACCCGACCTTCCGATGGGCGGCTGCGCCATCTCTCCTAATTCCTTGAGCGAAGCCTCCGGGTATCTGAGTCTGCACTCTGCGGTCTGCGCCAGTTCGTCCGGCAATGCTGCCAGCCCGATCTGTTCTTTCAGGAATTCTATATCTGCCAACTGCTTGACTGCGGCGCTGACTGTCTTGTTGATGTTCGCCGTCTCGCAATTTACTTTTCGGTTTACTGTGTTGCGCATCTCTTTTAAAATACGTGTGTTCTCCATATCCATCAGTGCCACGTTAGCTTCCATGATTCCCAGCATCTGTATAATCTGGGCGCTGTCCTTGATGTACACCACATGGACATTCTTGCGTTCCGTAATTTTGGCTGAAAGTTCAAAATGCTGCATGATTTCCTGCAGCTGCTCTGCCTGCCCGTAATTCCGGCACACAATTTCGAGATGATATGACTTCTCCGGGTCGGTCAGCGAACCGGCCGCCAGAAACGCACCTCGTATGAAAGCCCGCTTGCAGCAGTTCTTCTGCACCAGCAGCGGATGTACACTTTGCGCTATGCCACCTGCACTCAAAGCCGTCTCAGTCAGCTTGCAGGTGAGCATTACGTGCCCGATGTCTTCCGGGGAAACCAGCTCTAATATATAGGTGTTTCCTTTCTTCAAGCGGATGTTTTTCTCGATGATAACATCAGTATTAATATTAAAGGTTTTCTTCAATAATGTAAAGCACTTTCTGGAAACTGCCGCATTTTCCGTCTGGATCCGCAGCCGTTTTGTACCTATCGTATCCGCCAGCATTCTGCCGCCGAATGTAATCAGCGCCGCGGCTTCGGCAATATTACAGTGCCGAGCCGAGTTACTCTTCCTCGCCGCCTCTGACTTGACTTCTCCTGAAAAAGACATGATCCGCTCCTATGATTATACTATGATTTTATTTCTCTATCAATATCGCGATGTTCAATTCGAAGGACATAATTCGAGTTTTCTTTTAGCTTGTTGTACAATTGATTGGCAATTGTGACCGATCTGTGGCGTCCTCCGGTACACCCAATGCTGATGACCAGCTGGTTCTTGCCCTCCAGAATGTAGTTCGGTATTAAGAAAAGCATCATCTCCTCCAGCTGCTTTGCGAATTTGCATGCAGCAGCCGAAGCCATTACATATTCACTCACCGGAGTGTCATTCCCCGTCAGCGGTCTAAGCTGTGGAATATAGTATGGATTTCGGATAAAACGTACATCGAATACCATGTCGGAATCGCTTGGAATTCCGTACTTGAACCCAAAGGATAAGATAGAAACTACCAGACTGTCGAATTTGCGGTTCAAGACAAAGATCTTGACGATTTCGCCCTTTAACTCCCGCGTCAGCAAATGACTGGTGTCGATGATATAATCCGCACGTGCTTTAAGAAATGCGGTCTTCTCGCGTTCCAGTCGTACGGCTGCGTCAATCCTTTTGTTAAGGGAAAGCGGATGGTTGCGCCGCGTTTCTTTGTACGGGATGATCAGCACATAATCCTCGGCATCCATGAAGAGGATCTCGTAAGCATAGCCCTGCTCGCGCATCTGGTCGAGTATTGCACACAGGCTGGCCAGATAGTGACCGCTGCGTATATTTATGCCGACGGCATAGTCCCG
>JBKECY010000030.1:0-4320 GCA_047975025.1 Lachnospiraceae bacterium | reverse complement strand
TGACGATGATTTGCTCCGTTGTGTACCTTGCTTTTCCCATTTTTGTACTGCTCCTTTTTGTTAGTTTATCATATCAAAACTAACTCTTCCACTGGTACAAAGATCGGGGGGCACTCCAGTGTCATTATACTTTTTCAGACTCTCGTAGGCTTCTCTGATTGCGCTATTTTCCTTATGATTCAGAATTTGCTTGTAATATCGAAGCGAAGATTCCATAATGGCAGGTGTTGGACAAATCATGATATTCTGCCGGCTTATTTTTTGATATAGGTTCTCATTTGTATACCATGAACTTCCTGATGCATTAATCCACCAACCGTGCTCAATGCGATCCACACCAGCATCTACCGCTGCCTCTACTGCTTCCATACTTGTCGCATGCATAGATACGAGCATATGCAGACGATGAGCCTCCTCTACAACTATTTCAAGCTCTTCCTGACTAAACGTCATACCGCTTTTGCCCCCCTGTGTTGCCCCTCCATCTGCCATGGCTTTGCAAAAATCGATTCCTGCTTTGCGTTGTTGGCGGATTTTGCGGACAATTTCCTGCGCACCATCTGCACTTCCCCCCATAGGGTGACAGTGACCGCATGACGAAGTAATAGGGGCTCCCGAAGCTACAATGTCCGGTCCATTCCATGCCTCCTTTTGCAGTAAATCCCGCAACTGCATAGCAATTCCATAAGCGCAGCCGCAATCTCGCAATGTTGTGATACCATGTGCTAAGGCTTCTTGGGCATTCTGCCATGCCAGAAGAGCGATTTCACCCTCTTTGTATTCACTTAGAATCTTCTCCATCTCTCGCCCATCTCCGGGGAGCATTACATGTACATGTACATCAATAAGACCTGGTATCAGATATGTTTCCGAAATATCATATTTTTCTGCTGCCTGAAATTTGGCAAAAACATCCCCTTTAGGATCCTGCAAAATTTCCTGGATGATTCCATCTTGCAGCACAACAAGCGGGAAATCAATTGCAGTGCCATCCCCCACATAAAGCTTTCGGGCTCTAATTACACTCTGCATCATAGTATTCCCTCTTTTCCTTTAATGCCTGCGTAAAATGAACGTATGGCCTCTGCAATTAGTTTCATCTGCTTTTTTGTATATCTTTGGTCAATTGGCAGCTGAATAATATCTCCGGCCATCTGCGCCGAGGTTTCAAAATAGATAAGTTCCGTTTTATATACGAACCAAAGTACACAAGTACAGATATCCTTTGTAAAGAGCTCCTTTCTTAACTCATCTCGCCTCTCAACATAGAAAGACAGCATAAACGGACAATCGGATGCTCCATATGCATCATATACCGGACGCACCTCAGGTATGCTTATAAGCTCATGCTGCAGTGTTTTGGCATTCTCCTGTCTTTTTTGAATCAATTGCAAAATATCCTGACATGAAAGGAGAAAATATGTCAGATCACTCATATAACAATTCTCCTGCTTGTAACCACGTTCATTTAGCTGTTCTTCGATGGCTGCGAACTGACTGTCACAATATTCTCTGCTGTCCAGCTCCTGACGCAGGTATTGTGTCTTTAGCGCCATAATATAAGCCTTTCGATCTATACCGGCTTCCTTGATATCACCCGCTTCAATTGGAGCCAGCGTCTTCTTCGAATAAATTACCCCCCCATCCGGAATGGCAAACCACTTTCGCAAACTGCAGAGCATATAGTCTCCAATTGTTTCTCGCGCACTAAATATACTCTGTGTGGTATCTTCTATAATAAGCAATGCATACTTTTCTTTGAGAATCTGAAACTTCTCAAGTATTTCTGTTGGAAGCAGCTTTCCCCAATAGTGCATCAAAAAGATAGCTTTTGTACGCTTTGTGATTTTATTTTCCAAATCCTCAAGATCCGGTTGAAAGCTTGTATCCACCTTATAATACACCGGCTGAATATTCCTTTTAAAACTATACATTACCGAAACACAGGCATAAGCAGGAACAAGAATTTCACCTTCTCCAATCATATGACTGATTAGATTAATTGCACTTCGTCCGCTGTCCACATAAAGTGTTTCATACTCTTTCAAATAGGTTTGCAGATTATTATCCTTTATACTGCATTCCTCAAATTCCAGTTGAAATTCACTGCCGATCTGCATTTACAACTCCTCCTATTTCAAAAAGGATAACAGCGAATTACATCATCGCTGTTACCCCTTTTCACCTCACAATACATTACACACTACCACAGAGTAAGTAACATTACTCTGTTACATAGGTCTGTGTAAAATCATAGGTACCAAATGGCGATTGGGTGAAGTTTTGCACCTTATCTGAATACGCAACGGTGAAAGAACCATAATAGATCGGGATTGCAATGACATCATCATAAAAAGTGTCCTGCATCTCTTTGTAGTACTCTTCTCTTTCCTCTTCACTTGCCGTTTTGACCAATGTGTTGATCTCTGTGAGTCTGTCATTTTGATATCCTGACATGTAAGCATCAGACTGTGAATAGTCGAACCAGTAATCACCGATAGAAGTTGGATCATTCGACTGCATTGTCCACTGTCCTACATAAAACTCTATTCCATTATTTGTAAATGCATCACGAAAAGCTGCATTTTCATACGTAACAATATTGGCCGTAATTCCAACTTCTGCAAGCTGCTGTTGTGCGATTACCGCAATCTGCTCCTGTGTTGTATCTCCGGCAACTACGCAATATTCAAATTCAAAACCATCCGGGTAACCCGCTTCTGTCAGAAGCTCTTTTGCCTTTTCAACATCACGAGTTGTTACCTTTAGACTGTCATCATAGTAAAGAACAGACGGCGGATAGAAGGAGCTTGCTACTGTGCCTGTACCTGCCAGAACCATGTCACAGATTTCATTTAAGTCAACTGCATAACGGATTGCCTCACGAACCTTTACGTCACCAAATGCATTTAATCTATGGTTAATAATGAAATATTTCTCCTGACCTGACTGAATACCGGTTGCAGTGATTCCATCCATATTATCAAGTTCTTCAATATTCGTATAGGGAACATCGGTAATAACATCTGCTTCACCTGACTGTAACATCATCATTCGGGTCTGGGCATCTGATACTGCCTGAATCATGATTTCATCTGTCTCTACGGAATCACGATAGTACTCATTCTTGGCAAGCAGCAGATAATCATCCTTTACCCACTCCTTTATGTAATATGGGCCGGTTCCAACTACACCATTAGCCACCTCTTCTTCGCCACCATTTGCATCAAACGCCGCTTTAGAAATAACCTTCATATTACACATACTCATGTTAGTTAAGAACGCGGCATCTTCGTTCTTAAGGTGGATGACCAATGTTGTGTCATCTGTTCCCGCTTCTACGGTATCAATTGACGCGCAGTATCCGGCAAAAATACTTTCCTCTGCTGCCATTGCTCTTTCAAATGAGAAAATCCAGTCATCTACGGTTACATCCGTACCATCAGAGAATTTAATGCCTTCTTTTAATTTGAATATCCATGTAAGCTTATCTTCACTTTCTTCCCATGAATCAGCAAGTCTGGGGATGATTTCTGTTCCATCGCTGCTAAACTGTACCAAACCTTCTGTAATAGAATCCAAAACCCAGATGTCCTGATTGTACTGATTTGTAACCGGATCCAAATTATCTGAATCCACCTGTCTCGCTACAATTAACTGTGACTTCTTTTCCCCTGAACCAGCATCTGTGGATTCTGCCGCCTCTGCTGCCTCCGTTGTATCTGTTGCTGTGGAGTTTGAGGAACTGCAGGCAACCATTGAGATTCCCATTACTGTTACTAACAATCCTGCTAACACTTTCTTCCATTTCTTCATGATGATCCTCCTTGTGATATATTTAGATCATGCAGTATATTGCATGTATCTTTCAGCATAGTGACACGCTACTTGATGGTTGTCTTTTATCTCTCTAAGTTCCGGCATGCTTTGACTGCATTTATCTGTTGCGCCCTTACATCTGGCATGAAAACGACAACCGATAGGCAGATTAATCGGACTGGGCGGTTCTCCCTCAATCAATGCCTTTTCTGTTCGCTTTCTTGGATCCAGATTTGGATTTGACTGCAGCAGTATCTGTGTATATGGATGAAGCGGATGATTATATAATTCTTCGGTTTCCGCTATTTCTACTATTTTTCCAAGGTACATGACCACAACTCGCTCCGTAATGTATCTTACGACTCTCAAGTCATGTGAAATAAAAACAATTGTAATCTGATATGTCTTTTGCAGCTCTTTGAGTAAATTGATAATCTGCGCCTGGATGGATACATCTAGCGCTGAAACCGGCTCATCAGCAATAATCATATTTGGATTAAG
>JBKECY010000031.1:0-57393 GCA_047975025.1 Lachnospiraceae bacterium | reverse complement strand
CTTGACGATGATTTGCTCCGTTGTGTACCTTGCTTTTCCCATTTTTGTACTGCTCCTTTTTGTTAGTTTATCATATCAAAACTAACTCTTCCACTGGTACAAAGATCGGGGGGCACTCCACCTCTGCCACGTTGTCGTCAATCGACGCAGTCACCGCTGCGCCTCATTCCTCCGCCTTACAGACGGAAAATTCATTCTGCGCCATTAGAGCAAGTAGCAACGTGTCAGTACACTTGTATAAGGATGAGAATGTTTCTCAAAGGCTGAGTCCGCAGCATGTATTTAATGCGCGGCTTGGCTTTTTTGTTGTTGCACCGAAAATTTTGTACACTTTATCACAATTTGCGCACAAAATAAACATATTTTTACAGTATTCTATATCATATCAAAATCTGGAGGATAAAAAATGAAAGCAAAAAAGAAATTGGGAATACTGAAAAAGCCCATGACTAAGCGACGAATTATTATTATTTCATCTGTAACGCTCGTGGCAGTGGTTGCCATAGTAAGTACAATATTTATCGTTCGTGCCAAGTCAGGGAGTGCGCAAATGCAGGCGACGGTAGTATCGGCGGATGCGGCACTGGGAACGATCAGCACTTCCGTATCGAGTACCGGAACCCTGGAGAACGATACGGCAAATGATATTGAGATACCAACTGGAATTAAGATTGATGAAGTATTGGTTGAAAGCGGGGACTCGGTGAAAGCCGGAGATGTACTGGCGACGGTCGATACGACAGCACTGGGAACCTTGATTACTTCTGTACAGGAAGAAATCAATACACTGGATGCAGAAATTGCAGAAGCGAAAAGTGAGACAGAGCTTGAAACAATTGATACCTATGTAGATGGACGTGTGAAGAAAATCTACGCAGCAGCAGGAACAAAAGTGTCAGATACAGTAGCCGAAAGCGGCGCACTTATGGTCCTGTCTCTTGACGGTTATCTGGCGGTCGTACTTGAAGATGTTTCAGGTGTTAGTGAGGGAGATGCGGCAGTGGTGACTCTTTCTGACGGAACAGAAGTATCAGGAACTGTGAACAGTGTCCAGAGCTCGACAGTTGTTGTATTGATTACAGATAACGGAACACCGCTTGGTGATACAGTTACTGTTACGAACAGCAGTGGTACGAAACTTGGTACAGGTACATTGATTGCCCATCAGGGTCTGGAGATTACGGGGTCGTATGGCACAGTGAAATCAGTTGACGTTTCAGAAAATGAGCTTGTGGATGTAGATGATACACTGATTACGCTTACCAATACAATTACAGCACAGACGTATGAAGAACTGCTTGTTGAGAGGACACAGCTTACGACCAAATTGAAAACACTGCTGGGCTATCTGACAGACAGTTCTATCAAGGCGACCTATGATGGTATTGTTGGGTCGGTAAATATTTCTGATGGCGGGACGACATCGACTTCAACGACCAGCTCTTCTTCAAGCACAACAACTGCAACGACCGGAGCGACCAGCACCAGCAGTACAGCAGCAACGACCGACAGTACGCAGGAGTCAGGTGGAATCATTTCTCTTGCATCAGTGACTACCGGCGGAGTCATGACGGTAGCGGAAGAAGAGGGAACCTCAGCAACCACCCTCGAAGCAGGTGAGGGCGCAGAGGAAGAGGATACAGAGCTTACAGAAATCACTTCAATTGACCTTGCTATTACACAGCCTGTGACAGGTGAGGATTCACAGACAAGTGTCACAGGAGGAGATGGCTATACGGCTACAATCTCATGGGATCCGGGAGATTCGGTTTATGAAGGCAGTACAACGTACAGTGCACGTCTGATATTGCAGGCCAAGGCAGGGTACACATTTGCAGCGGCAGATGCGTTAGAAATTGATCCGGGGAACGGCGTAATCTCAGGTCTGTTCGTGAACAGTACAGCGGAAGAAAATATAGTTACATTTTCTCTGACATTCCCGAAAACAGCTGCTGAGGAAACAGAAGAGGTTGAACCTACTGCGACTCCAACCGCGGAAGCAACGCAGGCAGCGGAAACTACCGGTGCAGCGGCAGCGACGGAAAGTGCAAGTTCCGGCAGCGGCACACAATCTTCTTCAGGAAGCAGTGCAGGCAGCAGTTCTTCCGGCAGCTTATCCTCTGGAAGCAGCTCAGGAAGCAGTTCGTCCTCAGGTGCATCCTCAAGCGGAAGCTCAACGACATCCTCCACAGACAGTTCCAGCAGCACAAGCTCAGATTCAAGTGACAGTTCAAGTACAGACAGTGACAACACAACGGTTGCGGCACTGACCGTTTCACCTGTTGAGAATATGCTGCTGACCTTAAGTGTTGACGAGCTGGACATCCTCTCATTGGCAGAGGGACAGGAGGTAGATATTACCTTTGATGCGATTGAAGATGAAACTTTCACCGGGACAATTTCTAAAATTGCGGATTCAGCAACTTCGACCGGCGGTTCTTCAAAATACGAAGTCGAAGTTACCGTAGCCAAGCAGGATTCTATGAAGGCCGGTATGAATGCGTCCGCCACAATTATCATTGATGAGGTGGAAAATGTTGTGACGATTCCTGTCAGTGCATTACAGGAACGCGGTGACAGCGTCTATGTCTATACAGGCACAGAAGGAGAGGATAGCACCTTAACAGGTGAGACAGAGGTTGAGACAGGACTCTCTGATGGCACCACAGTTGAGATTACGAGCGGACTTGTGGAAGGCGATACAGTCTACTACCAGCAGATTGAGGTACAAAGCAGCAGCGAAGATGAGACTACGACCGGATTCAGCATGGGAGGCAGCATGCAAAGCGGTGAGATGCCTTCCGGTGGCGGCGGTGAAATGCCATCCGGCGGCGGTGGATTTGGCGGTCAGTAAGGAGGCAGCAGGATGATAATATTTAACGATGTGTCTAAAATATATGAGATCGGCGGCGAAGAAGTCAGAGCCTTGGATCATGCCTCTATGCGAATCGGTGAAGGTGAGTTTGTCAGTATTATCGGACCGTCAGGCAGCGGCAAGTCTACGATGATGAATATCATAGGCTGCCTGGACGTGGCTGACAGCGGCGAATATATACTGGATGGCCAGTCTATTGAGAAATATTCAGAACGGGAATTGACTAAAATAAGGAATCACAAGATTGGATTTATCTTCCAGAACTTTAATCTGATCACTAAGATGACAGCAGAAGAAAATGTTGAATTGCCTCTGATCTATCAGGGCTTAAAGCCTTCGGTTCGCAAGGAGAGAGTGGCTGAGGCACTGGCCAAGGTGGAGCTCGACAAAAGACGGCACCATAAACCGACCGAGCTGTCCGGCGGCCAGCAGCAAAGAGTCGCGATTGCCAGAGCCATCGCCAGCAGACCTTCGCTGTTCCTGGCGGATGAGCCTACCGGAAACCTGGATTCCAAGACCGGAAAAGAAATCATGCGTCTGTTTCACGAACTGCACAACGTAGGCAATACCATTGTCTTAATTACACATGATGAGAAAGTGGCACAGCAGACCAACCGTCAGATCCGAATTCTGGATGGGCATGTCGAGGAGGTGGAAGAATGATCTTTCAATCTCTGAAGATGGCATGGAGCTCCATAGCGTCGAACAAGATGCGTTCCTTCTTGACCATGCTTGGTATTATCATCGGTGTCGTGTCACTGGTTGTACTCGTATCACTGGCGAACAGTGCGACGTCTTCTGTAACGGACGAGATTTCCAGTATCGGTACGAACCTTTTGACGGTAAATATATCCGATGATAAAGGAAATCCGCTTAAATTATCGGAATTAAGCGATTTTGCAGAAAGCGACCAGATTGACTTGGTCGCTCCTCTGGCACAGACCTCAGCGACCGGTAAATATGATACGACCAGTGAGAGCGTGACAATATATGGTACGACACCCTCGTATGCGGATATTCAGGGACTGGAGATGGAACGCGGTCGTTTCCTTAAGACGACGGACATTGACAACAATTCATATGTGGTAGTGCTCAACCAGACGGCTGCGACTGACATTATGGGCAGTACGGATGTTGTAGGTCAGGAAATCTCTCTGGACGGACGTAAATTCCTGATTATCGGGGTATTGGCCTCAGAGAGTACGGCCTCTTCCACAAATGAGAATCTGGAAGTCTATATTCCCTACACAACGATTATGAGAATCGCGCAGAATATCTCAAGTGTAACCACATTCTATGCCTCTTCCTCCAACGAAGAGACCCTGGATCTCGCAGAGTCAGAGCTTACCATGATGCTGATGGAGAGATTCTCGCAGGATGAGGATGCGTTTACGGTAGTGAATCAGTCCACTCTTCTTGAGACGATGGAAAGTGTACAAAGTACCTTTACCCTTATGCTCGGCGGAATCGCAGCCATTTCCCTGCTGGTAGGCGGTATCGGAATCATGAATATCATGTTGGTCTCGGTAACAGAGAGAACCAAAGAAATCGGCATACGTAAGGCGATTGGAGCCGGACGCGGAAGTATTATGCTCCAATTTTTGATTGAGGCGCTGATGGTCAGTCTGATGGGGTGTGCGGCCGGGATTCTCCTGTCGGCAATTATCGTAAGAATTGCATCGGTCGTGGTGGATTCGATGACATTTAGTCTCTCGTTTGGTGTCGTACTGGTGGCGGTGCTGTTCTCACTGGTGATCGGTGTGCTGTTCGGCATCTATCCTGCGAATAAAGCGGCCAAGAAGCACCCGATTGAGGCACTGCGCTTCACCGGCTGATACGGAAACACAGATACGAAATCTATGGTTGAAATATCACGGTTAAAAGATACGAAGAAACGGCATTTGCAGCCGAAACTTCGTATCTTTTTTTCGTGACGGATGCGCGCTGCCTGCGATAAAAAGTTTTACTGAAAGCGGTAAATTATGGTATAGTTAGAAGAGTCAGTTGACTTGAAAGTTGACTCGAAATGAATTTAGAACAACAGGAGGCACACATGACAGATAAAAGAGTATTTTTGATTGTAATGGATAGTTTCGGCATAGGTGCATTGCCGGATGCAGCCAGATTCAATGATGTGGGGAGCAATACTCTGCGGACGATACTTACATCAGATCAATTTCATGCACCTACACTGCAAAAACTCGGGCTGTTTAATATTGAAGGTGTGCAGGCATTGCCCAAGGAAGTGGCTCCGCTCGGAGCCTATGCACGTATGACGGAAGCGTCCAATGGCAAAGACACCACCATCGGACATTGGGAGATCGCCGGTATCATCTCCACGGAGCCGCTGCCCACCTATCCACAGGGATTTCCTGCGGAAATCATAGAACAACTGGAAGCTGAGACAGGGAGAAAGATACTCTGCAATCGGCCGTATTCGGGGACAGAGGTGATTCGGGACTATGGGCAGCAGCAGGTGGAAACAGGTGCACTGATCGTCTATACTTCGGCCGACAGTGTATGCCAGATTGCGGCACATGAAGAAATCATACCGGTAGAAGAATTGTACCGGATTTGTGAAATTGCCCGCGGTATCTTAGTCGGAGAGCATGCGGTGGGCAGAGTGATCGCCCGTCCGTTTACAGGCAGCTCACCCGAAGACTTTAAGAGAACGGCGAACCGTCATGATTTTTCCCTGAAGCCACCCAGACAAACGATGCTGGATGTGCTATGTGCCCATAACATTGAAACCTATGGAATCGGCAAAATCAATGATATTTTTGCCGGACAGGGGATTCGTCATTCGGAGCGTATTTTGAACAACACAGATGGTATGGAGAAGACAATACAGATGCTGGAGCGGAAGTTTACCGGACTTTGTTTTGTCAATCTGGTGGATTTTGATATGTTGTATGGACATCGGAATGATATTGATGGGTATGCGGCAGCGGTAACGGCGTTTGATGCACAGCTGGAAGTCTTTATAAGTCGTATGCGGCCGGATGATTTGCTGATGATTACGGCGGACCATGGTTGTGACCCGGGCTTTTCGGGCTCGGATCATACCCGGGAATACACACCGCTGTTGGTGTATGGACAGAACATAGCACCGGGTGTATCCTTGGGTACCAGAGCCACGTTTGCTGATATTGGAGCATCGGTACTGGAATATTTTGCAGTTGAGAATCTGACGGATGGTACGGGGTTTTTGCAGTCGGTCACTAAGGATGCACATGAATGAGGAGTTCCTATGGAATACGAGAAGTTAATTCAGGAAGCGCAGCAGGCGCGCAGCAATGCATATGCGCCGTACTCACATTTTATGGTGGGAGCTGCCCTGTTAGGATACAGCGGCCGCATTTATACAGGCTGCAATGTGGAAAATGCCGCATTTTCGCCCACGAACTGTGCGGAACGCACCGCTTTTTTCAAGGCTGTTTCAGAAGGTGAGCGGCGGTTTCGTGCAATTGCAATTGTAGGACATAAGCAGGGCACGATTTCGGTACAGGATGGCTACTGCATGCCATGCGGCGTATGTCGGCAGGTGATGATGGAGTTTTGTGATGACGAAAGCTTTGAAGTCATCGTAGTGAATGGCCGGGGGCGGTACAAAGTCTATACTTTGCGGTCTTTGCTGCCTGAGGGCTTTGGCCCGGCAGCCCTGCAGGAACCGAAGGAGGATGCCAATGAGAATGTATGATTTGATTATGAAGAAGAGGAATGGCGGGGCGTTATCCGCAGAGGAAATGAAGTCAATGATCGGGCAGTATATTGACGGGACGATTCCGGAGTATCAGATGGCGGCCTTTTTGATGGCGGTATATTTCAGAGGAATGACACCGCAGGAAACGCTGGCGATGACGGATGCGGTGGCACATTCAGGCGACCTTGTAGATCTTTCAGGGATTCCGGGGATTAAGGTGGATAAGCACTCTACCGGTGGGGTAGGGGATAAGACGAGCCTGATTGCCGGTCCGATGGCCGCCGCCTGTGGTGTTAAGATTGCCAAAATGTCCGGACGCGGTCTGGGTCATACCGGAGGCACGATTGATAAGCTGGAATCCATTCCCGGGTTTCGGACGGCACTCTCGCAGGAGGAGTTTTTCTCAGTCGTGAACCAGACAGGCATCAGTATTGTCGGGCAGACAGGAAATCTGGCTCCGGCGGACAAGAAGCTGTATGCACTGCGTGATGTTACGGCAACGGTCGACAGTATCCCCCTGATTGCAGTATCGATTATGGGGAAAAAGCTCGCAGCGGGCAGTGACCGCATTGTATTGGATGTCAAAACAGGCAGCGGGGCATTTATGAAGAATCTCGACGATTCGATTGCACTGGCAGCGGAGATGGTCTCAATTGGAGAGAATGCTGGAAAGCAGACGGTGGCATTGATTACCGATATGGACCGTCCGTTGGGGACGCACATCGGAAACAGTCTGGAAATCGAGGAAGCGGTGGAAACACTGCGAGGCCATGGACCTGAAGAACTTACCCGGTTGTGTGTGCTGCTGGCAGCCAATATGGTTAGCCTGGCAGAGCAAAGTCCGTTAAGTGACTGTATCAAAAAAGTGGAGGCCAGTCTGGCAGATGGAAGTGCCTTGCAGAAACTAATCGACATGACAGAGGCGCAAGGCGGTGACAGTGCAGTGCTTCGTGATCCCGGAAAGTTGGCACAGGCGGCATTCTCGCAGGAGGTCAAAGCGGTACGAAGCGGGTATATCGCACGCATGGATACGGAAAAGTGCGGGATTGCTTCGGTGATGCTGGGAGCCGGACGGGAGACAAAGGACAGTGTGATCGACCCAAGCGCCGGTATCATCCTGCAGGCTACGACCGGGGATTATGTTACACAGGGACAGACGCTGGCAGTGCTGTATGCTTCACAGGAATCGCTTTTTGCGCAGGCTGCGGCTGAATTTCAAAGTAGTGTGGTGTATATGGAAGAAAAACCTTTGCAGCGCCCTTTGCTGCTGGCACGAGTTACGAAGGACGGAGTCGAAAGATTTGCCTGAGGGCAGAGAAAAGAAGGAGAAGAACATGAAACAGGAAGTATTAATGAGTTATGTAGATCACACATTGTTAAGCCCGACGGCTACATGGGAGGGAATCCGGCAAATATGCGAGGAGGCTATTGCCTATGGAACGGCTTCCGTATGTATCCCGCCCAGTTATTGTGGGCGGGTACATGCCGCATTCGGAGATAAGCTAACGATCTGTACGGTGATCGGATTTCCGCTGGGATACAGTGTGACCGCAGCCAAGGTGGCTGAGATTGAGCAGGGGCTCCTTGACGGAGTTTCCGAATTTGACATGGTCGTGAATCTGACAGACGTCAAGAATGGAAACTTTGCAGCCGTATTACAGGAAATCAAGATGCTCAAATGTGCAGTCGGAAGCAAGATCTTAAAAGTCATTATTGAAACCTGCTATCTGACGGACGCTGAGAAGATTGAACTGTGCAAGGCGGTCACAGAGGCCGGCGCTGATTTTATCAAGACCTCCACTGGGTTTGGTACAGGCGGGGCAACGCTTGCTGATATCCGTCTCTTCAAAGCGCATATCGGACCTAAGGTTCGAATCAAAGCGGCCGGCGGCATCCGGAGTCTGGAAGATATGGAACGCTTTATTGAGGAGGGCGTCAGCAGAATCGGTACCAGTTCAGCCATCAAGCTTCTCTCTGGCGGCAATGAATCGTAAGACGCTTCCTCGCATTGATCTGCACTGTCATCTGGATGGCTCGCTTCCGCTGCTTACGATGCAGCGGCTGCTGGGCAGACAGATTGAACGCTCTGAGGTACAGGCCTCAACAGATACACAGAGCCTGACAGAATATTTGCAGAAATTTGAGATTCCGGTGCAGTGTCTGCAGACCTATGAGAATCTAAAGGCAGCCGCCTTTGATTTTATGGAAGCACTGCAGCAGGACAAGATCGCCTATGTGGAAGTGCGTTTTGCGCCCCTTCTGAGTGTGCATGCGGATCTGGACTGCCGCCGGGTCATAGAAGCTGTGCTGGAGGGACTGCGCTGCGGCAGTGAGCGGTATGGCATTGACTTTGCTGTCATTGTAATCGCGATGCGGCATCATGGAATTGCAGAAAACCTGCAAATGCTTAAAGTTGCGAGAGAATTTCTGGGGTATGGAGTCGGTGCCGCCGATCTTGCCGGTGATGAAACGAAGTATCCGATGCATGCCTTTGAAGAGGTGTTTGCCCAGGTTCGCCGTTGGGAGATGCCCTTTACGATACACGCAGGTGAGACAGGGAACGCGGAGAATATCCGCCGGGCGATTGCCTGTGGTGCGGCGAGAATCGGTCATGGTATTGCTATGCGCGGGCATGAGGAGATCAAAGCACTGTGCAGGCAACAAGGCATAGCACTGGAAATGTGTCCGGTCAGCAACTGGCAGACGAAGGCAGTCAGCAGGCTGCAGGACTATCCGCTAAGAGAGTTCTTGGAGGATGGGCTTATGGTCACGATCAATACAGATAACCGTACTGTCAGCGGCACAACAATTGGTACGGAAATGCAGTTCTGTACGGAACAATTCGGTGTAACTGATGCGGAGATACTCCGCATGCAGCGCTATGCCGCATCAGCGGCTTTTACAACAGATGCAATTAAGCATAAATTATGCAGTCTATGGGAGGGCAACGCGCTATGAGTCAGAACTATGAAAAGCTAAAACGCTGCTATGACGCAGTCCGAAAACAGGTAGATTTTGTTCCCCGGGTCGCCGTCGTTCTGGGGTCCGGACTGGGGCAGTTCGCCCAGCAGATCGAAATCAGGCAGACAGTGGAGTACGACCAAATTGAGGGATTCCCCCAATCAACAGTGGAGGGACATAAAGGTCGTTTTGTGTTTGGGTATTGTCAGGAAATCCCTGTGGTCATCATGCAGGGCAGGATTCATTATTATGAAGGATACGAAGTGTCGGATGTGGTGCTGCCAATCCGTCTGATGCATTTGCTGGGGGCCTCGGCACTGGTGCTGACCAATGCGGCAGGGGGTGTGAACGAACAGTTTTCGCCCGGAGATTTGATGCTTATCAAAGACCATATAAATGTGTTGGTTCCGAATCCTCTGCTGGGAGCGAACGCAGAGGAGCTTGGCGAGCGCTTTCCTGACATGAGCAGTGTGTATCCGGAGAACATCCGCCGGGAGATTCGTACAGCCGCCGCCCGGCTGCAGATTCCCTTGCAGGAGGGAGTCTATATGCAGTTCAGCGGTCCTTCTTATGAAACTCCGGCGGAGGTGCGCATGAGCCGGATTCTGGGAGCCGACGCCGTAGGGATGAGCACCGCCTGCGAAGCGGTGGCCGCACAGCATATGGGAATGAAGATCTGCGGCATCTCATGCATTACAAATATGGCAAGCGGTATCACGCAGGAGCCTCTAAGCCATGCAGAGGTACAAAAAACAGCGGATCGGACTGCCCTGCAATTTGAACAGCTGCTGACAGAAGTGATTCAAATCATGGCAGCAAGCGATACCCTTCTATAAAAAAGCACGATGGGAAGCAGGTAAGACAAAGGGAGGTGCCGATGAAGAAAAGCAAACTTCGCCTGGACACCACAATAGAATACGGTCTGGTTCTCGAAGGCGGCGGAGCCAAAGGTTCCTATCAGATTGGTGCCTGGAAAGCATTGCAGGAAGCGGGAGTCCGCTTTAAAGCGATTGCCGGTACGAGTGTTGGCGCACTAAACGGTGCCCTCATCTGCGCCGGAGACTTACCACAGGCAGAAGAAATATGGCGTCGTATCAGCTATTCCAAAGTAATGGAGGTGGACGATGATACGATGTACAGAGTCCTGCATGGACAGGCAACCTGGGATGAGAAGAGAGATGTGTTAAGAGAATTCACCACACAGCATGGCTTTGAGGTCGAACCTCTGCTGCAGCTGATTCGGGAGAATATCACGCCTGCGTCTTTGCGCAGCTCACTGTGCGATTTGTACATACACACCTACAATGCCACACAGCATATGGCCGAAGAGATTGATATCAAAGCACTGCCGGATGAGTGGATTGCGGAATATCTGCTTGCCAGTGCCTACCTGTACCCGCTTTTTAAACAGCGTAAAATTAATGGGAACTACTACCTGGACGGCTCTGTGGTGGATAACCTGCCGCTGACTTCGCTGCTTCGGCGTGACGTCAAAGACATTATTGTGATACGGATTTTTGGCATCGGTCATACGAAAGCAGTGGATATACCGGAAGATACGCAGGTTCATACGATTGCACCGCGGGTCAGTCTGGGCAAAACGATTGAGTTCGAGCCGAAACGCGCCGCTGTGAATATGAAGATAGGATATTTTGATACCATGCGGTTCTTATATGGTCTGCAGGGCAGTATTTACTATATTAAGAATGCGGATAAAGAAGAGAAGCAGTACGACAAAAAGCTCAGAGCCCTCTGTGAGGCCGCAGGACTGCTGGACGCTGATACGGTAGCCCGTCAGGAAATCTTATACCAGAAATTTCTTAAGAAGACCGTTCGTCTGCTGGCGCTGCGAACCACGAACCGCCAAGAGATTTATCTGCATTGTCTGGAAGCGGCGGCACGTCTGTGCCGGGTCAAAAAGTACAAAATATACAGTCCGGGGCAGCTTTTAAAAGAGATTCAAAGCAGGAAAGCACAATTGAGTGCCAAAGAATGTGAGTTACCCTTTATGCAGATCTTTTAGAGTATGTTCTTTCGTAAGTACAAACTGCCAAAAACTAACGACAAATTCTTGAAAATAGCCTGAATATTCAATGAAAGAGGCGCGCACTAACTAAAAGAATCAAGTATTGAAACTTCTTGCAATTTTTGCATTCACATGTATAATAATACACATAGACATTTTATAGATAAACGAAAGGAGAATCACCATGGCTAAATATGTATGTGACGTATGTGGATATGAATATGACCCGGAGGTAGGAGATCCAGATGGCGGAATCGCTCCTGGAACTGCATTTGAAGATCTTCCCGATGATTGGACGTGTCCGGTATGCAGTGTTGCTAAAGATGAATTCGCTCCGGAATAGAGATAACATTAAGAAAGCACACCAAGTGTCCCCCCGCAGGGGACATTTGATTTATACGCTTTTACAGGGAATCTCGCAGGAGGAGGTAAAATGAAACCAGTAGAAATTAGAAAAGACATTTATTGGGTAGGGGCGATTGACTGGTCCTTGAAGAATTTTCATGGCTATTCAACGCAGCGGGGGTCGACCTATAACGCTTACCTGATTATGGACGAGAAAATCACATTAATCGATGGTGTCAAAGCACCATTTACCGAAGAGCAGAAGGCGCGTATCGAGGCCATCGTGCCACTTGAGAAAATCGACTACATAATCTCAAATCATGTTGAGATGGATCATTCGGGTTCGATTCCGGCGATCAGCAAAGCCTGTCCTAATGCCAAAATTGTTACCAGTCTGCCGAATGGCTTAAAAGGTCTGAAAGCACATTACGGAGATCTGCCATACGAAGGCGTAAAGGCAGGAGAGTCTTTATCCATCGGCAAGAGAACTCTTAGTTTCGTACCGACACCTATGCTGCACTGGCCGGATAACATGGTCACCTACTGCCCGGAGGAGAAGATTTTGTTCTCTAACGATGCCTTTGGTCAGCATTATGCAACGAGCAAACGCTTTGACGACGATACGAACCTGACGGAAGCATTGGAAGAGGCGAAAAAATATTATGCCAACATTATCATGCTCTATGGCAAGCAGGCCTCCGGTGCCCTCGAAATCGTGAAAGGGCTGGATCTGGAGATGATCGCACCGAGTCATGGTATCATCTGGAGAAGTAATATTCAGGATATTCTGGATGCATATGGAGTCTGGACATCCAATGAGCCTGAGGAGGCGGCAGTCGTCATCTACGATACGATGTGGCATTCCACAGAGCAGATGGCGAAGACCATCGTGGATGCACTTACGGAAAAAGGAATCCCGACGCAGCTGTTTAATCTGGCGGTAAGTCATAATTCTGATATTACGACGGAGATTCTGACATCCAAATATGTGATTGTAGGTTCCCCGACTCTCAATAACAACATGCTGCCTACTGTGGCAAGCTTTTTATGCTATCTTAAAGGGCTGACACCGAAGAACCGCAAAGCATTTGCCTTTGGTTCCTACGGATGGGGCGGCCAAAGTGCAGGCCAGATTGAAGAAGAACTCAAAGCATGCGGCTTCGATATTTGCATGGATAAAGTGCGTCTGACCTACATTCCGCAGAAAGAACAGTTAGAAAAACTGCGTGAAGATGTTCTGGCTGCTTTCTCGTAATATTTGAAAGTTGGATGAATGTACTTGGTTTTAGTAATGACAGGCTCTTAAAATCAGTGACTTGCATAGCGGGCAGGTATCTGATTTTAGGAGCCTGTCCTGCGATAGTGTACATAGGAGGACATAATGGAGAAGGTCATATTTCATATAGATGTGAACAGCGCCTTTTTGTCATGGGATGCTGTGGAGCGGCTGCAGGACGGGGAGGCACAGGATCTGCGGGAGATTCCTTCGGCAGTTGGCGGTGACAGGTCGAAGCGGCGCGGTGTCATTCTGGCCAAATCCGGTCCGGCCAAGAAGTACAAGGTACGTACAGGGGAACCAATCGTAGATGCCCTGCGAAAATGTCCCGATCTGGTCATTGTACCTCCGCGCCACGACCTGTATCGCAGCTATTCCCGCCGGTTTCTTAATATTCTGACAGACTATGCATCCGAGATCGAAAAATACAGCATTGATGAAGCCTACATGGATGTGACAGAATCCTTGGCACTGTTTGGAGAGCCGGTGCAGCTGGCGGCGCTGATTCAGAACCGTATCTACAATGAATTGGGATTTACTGTCAATGTAGGGATTTCGTCGAACAGACTGCTGGCCAAAATGGCCTCGGATTTTGAGAAGCCGAACCGCATACACACACTATACCCTTCCGAAATCAGAGAGAAGATGTGGCCGCTTCCCGTCCGGGAACTCTTTCTGGTCGGCCAATCGACGCAGAAGGTACTGACCTTACTGGGGATTCATACAATTGGAGAGCTGGCGGGGACAGACATACAAATCCTGCGTTCGCATTTGAAAAAGCAGGGAGAAGTCATCTGGGCATTTGCCAATGGCATGGCAGCGGATATCATTGGTGCCGTACCGCCTGCGAACAAAGGGTACGGCAACAGTGTTACACTGCCGTATGATGTGACAGACCCTTCCTTCGCGGCAATGATTTTGTTATCCTTAACAGAGACCGTATGTGAACGGCTGCGCGCGGACGAAATGCAGGGACAGGTCGTGGCGCTTACGATCAAGGACTCGGATTTTAAGACCACATCCCATCAGATGGCACTGGAATCTCCCACCAATCTGACCCAGGAGGTACACATGTATGTGCTCAGGCTTTTTGAAGAGCTATACAATGGCGCGCCCATCCGGCTGCTGGGAGTCCGTATGCAAAAGGTGGCGAAGGGAGAAGGTGAGCGTCAGCTGAATTTTCTGGATCAGGTAGATTATGAAAAATTGGAAAAACTGGACAAGGCAGTAGACGAGATCCGCAAAAAGTTCGGTGCGGACGCAATAAAAAGAGCCTCTTTTCTGCCTAAGAAGGAACAGAAATAGGAGACTCTTGGAATGAGCAGCTTATGGTTTCTGCGGTGTGACCGGCAGGTGTATACTGCGCCGAAAATCAGGGATGGCTGCTAAGGAAGGGAACAGCAGCACAGATACGACCAGTCCGAAGGCGGCCTGTACCAGATTCATAGGAGCCGAGAGCAGAGCCGCCGGCAGTCCGTACATGAAACGTTCGGCGATAAAATAGCCTCCGACGACGAATACGATATCGCAGATACCTGCGGCAGCGATTCCGGCGGGAAGGGGAAATTTGTGCCGGCGGATAAACGTGAAGACGTAGCCGCCGGTAAAAGCCACGAGTGCTTTAATCAGCAGGGTAATGGGCGCATAATACGCATAGCCGCCCAGCAGATCTGACATGGCAGAGCCAAGTCCTGCGGCAGCGGCGCCGAACCAGGGGCCTAAAAAGATACCGGACAGGATGACCAGAGCATCACCGGGATGTACATAGCCTTGCGTAGCAGGTACAGGAACACGTATTGCATAGGTAGCCACAAAGGTAAGTGTGGCAAAAAGAGCAGTCCAAACTAATTTTTTCGTTTTTTTCATAAGATCACCTCGTACGTTAATGGAGTCATTATAATACAAAAATGGCTCCGTTAAAATATACAAAAACGAAAAAATGGATAGGGACAGATGAAGGAGACCAGATTATCGGAACGTGACATCCGTATCAGACATATGGTCGATGACCGCCAGGGATTCCAGGTGGATACCAAGATCGCGAATTTTCTGTCCGCCTTCTTGAAAGCCTTTCTCAATCACAATACCGGCACCCTCAATGGTGGCACCTGCGTTTTGCACCAGCTCAATTAATCCCAGCAGAGCACAGCCGTTTGCCAGAAAATCGTCGATTAGAAGCACATGGTCGTTGGGAGAAAGAAATTTCTTGGAGACAATAACATCATACACTGTATTGTGGGTGTAGGATTCAACCTTTGTAACATACATTTCGCCATCCAGATTGATGCTTTTTGCCTTTTTGGCAAACACAACAGGTACGTTGAAGTACTGAGCGGTAATACAGGCAATACCGATGCCGGAGGCCTCAATTGTCAGGATCTTTGTAATGGGTTTATCTGTGAACAGACGTTTGAATTCTTTGCCAAGCTCCTGAATAAATGGGATATCCATCTGATGATTGATGAAACTGTCCACTTTTAGTATATTTCCGGGCTTTACTGTACCGTCTCTGCGTATGCGTTCTTCAAGTAACTGCATGAAAGCTATCCTCCTAGATTTTTTCTATCAACATAATACGCTATTTGGAGTTGAAAGGCAAATTATTTTTCTACGGTGTTGAGAAAATTATCGGTTAGTGATATACTGTACCTATTAAAAAAAATGTCTGGAAAACAATAAACGGAGGTGTTGATTATGACTTATGAAGCAGTATATGAGGATTTTGATTTATGTTCCGGCAATCAGGAGAAAGATACAACAATAGAAGAAATTACTACGGATGATCTCGACAAATTCGTCAGAGATAAATTCCCTGTTAAGAACACGACAATCGAGAAAACAGTGCGCGAAGACGGAACCATTGTTTTTGATATTCAGGAATTGAACCGCAAGAAGAGATATTCTTTTTCGGAGATTTAATCCCGCCAAGGAGATACAATGAGCAAGCAGAGTGACCAGCATATACACATAACACAAGACGGACAAATCGTCGAGCATACCCATGCACATACCCACCAGGGACATGTGCATAAGCATGAGAATACCAAAGCTGTTCTGAACCGGCTGTCACGTGCCATAGGGCATATGGAATCCATCAAAAGGATGGTCGAATCCGGACGGGATTGCAGTGAGGTGCTGATCCAGTTATCGGCTGTCAAATCTGCCATCAACAATACCGGCAAGATTATTCTGCAGGATCATATTGAACATTGCATTGTGGATGCAGTGGAGCATGGAGATACAGAAAGCATCAAAGAATTGGAGAAGGCGATCGATCGGTTTATCAAATGATGTCTTTGGACAATGTAGCAGGTAGCAGCCCGGGAAGTTTCCTATGTCCCGGCTGCTGCCTGCTTTTTGTCTGTATACGAGCCGACAGATGATGAGGGTAGGATGGAAAAAACAACCATAAAGGAGTCTGTGCGTAATTTTGTCGAGTTTATCCTGCGCAGCGGTGATATAGACAATCGCAGAACTGCGGCAGCCGCCAAGAATGCCATGCAGGAAGGCAGCAGGATTCACAGAAAAATTCAAAAAAGAATGAAGGGGGACTATGCGGCGGAGCAGGTGCTCTCGTATACCCACGAATTTGCAAAATTCATTCTGGTGATGGAAGGCAGAGCCGACGGCATTTTTACAGAGGAAGGGATTACGACCATTGACGAGATCAAGGGCGTCTACCGAAATCTGGATACACTGACTGCACCTGAGATGGTACATGAAGCACAGGCAAAATGCTATGCGTACTTCTATGGTTTGCGGGAGCGCAAGGATAAAATGCAGGTGCAGCTGACATATTGTCATCTGGAATCAGAAGAAATCCGGCGTTTCAAATCCCTCTATACAATTGAAGAACTCCATGACTGGCTTACGGCGCTTTTGCAAGAATATGAGAAATGGATGCAGTGGCAGATTGACTGGAGGCGTACACGCAATGCGTCCATGACCGAACTGGAATTCCCTTTCTCCTATCGTCCGCAGCAAAAAGAACTGGTAGCGGGAGTATACCGCACCATCCAGCAGCAGAAAAAATTGTTTTTGCAGGCTCCAACGGGAATTGGCAAAACGATGGCAACGGTCTATCCGGCGGTGCGCTATGTGGGAACGGGAGACAGCGGCAAGATTTTTTACCTGACGGCCAAGACGATTACAAGAACCGTAGCCCAGGAAGCTTTTATGCTGCTAAAGCGGCAGGGGCTTGCTTTCAAAGTGCTGACACTTACGGCCAGAGATAAAATCTGTCTGTGCGAAGAGACAAACTGCAACCCGGTTGCCTGCCCCTATGCCCGGGGGCACTTTGACAGAATCAATGAGGCGGTATTTGAACTTCTAAATGCCCATGATATTATAGATGCCAGACAGATTACGGAATATGCGCGTACGCACCAAGTCTGTCCGTTCGAGCTTTCGCTCGACACCGCTTCCTGGGTGGATGCGGTCATCTGTGATTATCATTATGCCTTTGACCCCAATGTACATCTGCGCAGATTCTTTGGTGAGGGGGTTTCGGGGGATTATGTATTTCTGATTGATGAGGCACATAATCTGGTCGACCGGGCCCGCGAGATGTACAGTGCGACACTTTGCAAGGAGCATGTGATGCAGGCTGGCAGGGTAGTTAAGACACATCACAAAAAACTGACACGCTTGTTGGAAAAGCTGAACAAAGCCATGCTGGCCTACAAAAGGGAGTGTGAGGAGTGCAGTATCCTAAAGGACATATCGGATCTGGTCTTCCCCCTGATGAGTATTTTAGGAGAGATGGAGACCTTTTTCGAAACTGCTTCCGATAAGCTGCACGAAGAATTACTGGAGTTCTATTTTGAAATCCGCAATTTTTTGCTTTGTTTTGATTTACTGGATGAGAATTACAGTATCTACGCACAACTGGCGCCGGATGGTACTTTCCTGGTACGGCTGTTTTGTATCAATCCGGCAGTGAATCTGCAGCAATATCTGCAAAAAGGCAGAAGTGCTGTGTTCTTTTCCGCAACGCTATTGCCGGTATCGTATTATCAAGAACTGTACAGTACACAAGAGGATGATTATGCCATGTATGCGGATTCCCCCTTCCCCATCGAGAACCGCAGTATTTTACTGGCACAAGATGTCAGCAGTCGTTACACACGCAGAGGACCGAGGGAGTTCGCCAGAATTGCATCCTATATTGATAAAATGATTCGGGCCAAAGAGGGTAATTACATGGTGTTCTTCCCTTCTCATAAATTGCTCTCGGATGTGCTGGAGCTGTATCTTACCGAATACCAGACGCAAGAGGTCAGCTGTATCGTACAGACGCCCGGCATGGACGAAGAGATGCGGGAGAGCTTCTTGCAGGAATTCAAGAAAGACAGTGGCACACTGCTGGCATTTTGCGTTATGGGAGGGATTTTCGCCGAAGGAATCGACCTGATCGGAGAGCACCTGATCGGCGTCTGCGTGGTCGGTACCGGACTGCCTCAGGTAAGCCGGGAGCGAGATCTGCTGCAGGAATTTTATACAGAGCGCGGACAGCAGGGCTTCGAATATGCATACCGCTATCCGGGAATGAACAAAGTGCTGCAGGCGGCCGGCCGGGTCATACGGACGCAGTATGATACGGGGGTGATTCTGCTGCTGGATGACAGGTTCTCCGAACCGATTTACGGGCGGTTATTTCCCAGAGAATGGGCGGACCGGCAATATTGCCGGATTCAATCCGTTGAAGCACAGCTGCAGGAATTCTGGAGCAGGCACGAAGTGTAATACTCTTCGATACTTTCACAGAGCGGACAAGGAGGAAGAAATATGAACTATACCATATTAATGGGGAGTCCCAGAAAGACGGGGAATACGGCTGCGCTGTTACAGCCGTTCCTGGAGGAACTGTCAGTGCAAAACGCCCGCTGCGAGCTTATCAATCTATACGATAAAGTCCTCACGCCTTGTACGGCCTGTCGCAGCTGCCAGCAGGACTGGACCAAATTCGGCTGTCGGTTTGAGGATGATATGCAGGAGATTTTCGACCAGATCAGCCATGCAGAGGTACTGGTTCTGGCAACTCCGATTTACTCCTGGTATTGCACCCCGCCTATGAAGACGGTACTTGACCGTCTGGTATATGGCATGAATAAATATTATGGTGCCGAAAAAGGCCCCTCGCTTTGGGCGGGCAAGCAGATGGCTTTAGTTGTGACCTGTGGGTATCCGCCTGCCAAAGGTGCCGACTTGTTCGAAACAGGGATGCAGCGGTACTGCCGTCATTCCAAGCTTCAATATGCCGGAATGCTGTGTGAGCATGATCTGGGATACCAGCACAGTTTCATGGAGCCGCTAAAAGAAGAACGTGCCCGGGAATTTGCCAGAAAATTGAATAAATAAGGACGGATTAGTTGACCATCTGATTATAGATTGCTATACTTGAAACAATCAGATTCATAGACTGTTTTTGCAGAGATAAAGGGGGTATAGAATGAACTATGTGATTATTGGTGTGGGGGCTGCTGGAATTGCCGCAGCCAAGAAGCTGCGCAGCGAGGAGCCGGATGCCCGAATTACGATGATTTCCAAGGACAGCCATGTGCATGCCAGACATCTGCTGCACAAATTCCTGACACTTGAGAAAGATGTAGAGGGCATGTCGTTTGTTCCGGCAGATTTTTTTGAGAAGAACAGAATCGAATGGCGTGCAGGCCAGATTGTGACCTCTTTGCAGCTTGCGCAAAAGCAGGTGACACTTGCCTCCGGTGAGACAGTACCCTATGATAAGCTGTTGATTGCGACGGGAGCGAACAGCTTCATACTGCCCATTGGCGATCTGCCGAATGCACCGAATGTCTTTGGACTGCGGCATTTGACGGATGCGGTCGCGATTAATGAAAAAGCGAAGACCTCGACCCATGTGGTCATTATTGGTTCCGGACTGGTAGGGCTTGATGCTGCCTTGGGCATGTGCCAGCAGGACAAGCAGGTTACCATTGTGGAGCGCGGAGACAGAATCCTGCCTGTACAGATGGACAAAAAAGGTGCCATCCGCTATCAGGCGGCTTTCGAGAACAAGGCCTGTCGCTTCTATGTGGATCGTGGAACCGCACAGACCAAGGTGAATGAGCAGGGCGAAGTTGTGGAGCTGGTATTCGATAACGGAGAAAGTATTCAGTGTGATATGGTCATTGTGGCCGCCGGAGTACGTGCCGCCGTAGAGCCATTCAAAGAAAGCGGTCTGACCATTGAGCGGGGAATCGTGGTAGATTCACATATGCAAAGCAGTGATGCGGATGTCTATGCCGCAGGTGACGTAGCCGGTATATCCGGTATCTGGCCGAGCGCATCCAAGCAGGGAGAAGTGGCGGCGCTGAATATGATGGGGCGGCCGACAGAGTATCAGGAACCCAAGATTCCGAAGAATGCATTTAATTACTTCGGACTTGCATCTCTTGCCATGGGCAAATCTTCTTCTGATGTGGCAGCAGACGGGGAGCGGTTCGTTACGAGTGAAACCAGTACTTACTATAAAAAAGCAGTCATCAAGGAGCATACACTGGAGGGATTCCTGATTGTGGGAGATCTTTCGCATGCCGCCATCTATCAGTACCTGGTGGCATCCAAAGCAGATATTACGGGACTGGAGGATGTGCTGTTCTCTGCCTCGTTCCGCGAGTATTATGAATTGCAAAAAGATGGTACTTACCTATTGCGTACCGCAGTACCGGAGTAGACATAAGACAGGACAAGGGGGTTCTCAACAGGAGGACTCTCTTGTTTTGTCTGTTCCTGTTTGAGGAGCGGCTGCTTCTATACAAGACTGCGGGAATGTGATAAAATCATGGTTGGGTATGGACCACTGAACTTAATGAAATGAATAGATATATTGGAGGATAATATGATAAAAACTGTAGTGTCCATAGATTTGCCGGTTGACGAGAGGCTGCTGATACAAAAGCATCGTATCGAACCCCCTGTGCCAACAGGAAGAAACAAGAGAATATCGATTGTAACAGGGATTCACGGGGATGAGCTGGAGGGACAGTTCGTATGCTATGAACTACAGAGACGTATTCAGGAAGATATTGATTCACTGCATGGAATCGTAGATGTGTACCCGGCGCTCAATCCGCTTGGTATGGATTCGGCCACACGTGGCATACCTATTTTTGATCTTGATATGAACCGTATCTTTCCGGGAAGCAAAGAAGGACATGTCATGGAGCAGATCGCCGCTTCCATTGTAGAAGATATTGTGGGCTCCGATTTGTGTGTGGATGTGCATGCAAGCAATATATATCTCAGAGAGATTCCGCAGGTGCGGATGAATGAAATCAATGAAGCGAAACTAATGACCTATGCCAAGAAAATCAATGTGGATTTTATCTGGGTGCATACGTCAGAAACAGTGCTGGAATCCACGTTGATTCACAGCCTGAATATGATGAGTACTCCGGCGCTCGTTGTCGAAATGGGCGTGGGAATGCGCATCAACCCCGAATACGGCTATCAGATTGTGGAGGGAATTCTGAATCTGATGAAAGGACTGGGCATCTGGAGCGGTGAAGTGGCGCCGTTGCGTGATCCTCTGGTGTCCAAGGATGGAGAGGTTGCATTAATCAGTGCGGAAGCCAGCGGAATCTTTATGCCGTCCATGCCGCTTTGGAGCTATGTCAGAAGAGGGAGTCAGATCGGAAGTATTCTGGACCCGCTGACCGGCACCATACAGCAGAAAGTGCTGGCACCATGCGATGGTACCGTCTTTACGCTTCGTGAATATCCGATTGTCTATCATGGTACTTTGATAGCACGTATCCTGGGAGGTGTAAGACTATGAGAAAAGAATGTATTTATTCATTAAAAGCACCCTATCGTGACGAAATGCACGTAACCGGGTATTACTTTGGAAAAGGGGAGAAGGCAGCAGCCATTGTTGGCGCTTTTAGAGGCAATGAGGTACAGCAGCTCTACATATGCTCACAGCTGATTAAGCGTCTGCGGGAGCTGGAGGAACGAGGAGCCATTGTCGCGAACAAAGAGATTCTGGTCATTCCTTCGGTCAACCACTATTCCATGAATATCGAGAAACGATTCTGGGCAGTCGATAATACTGATATTAACCGGATGTTTCCGGGAGATGTCAAAGGGGAGACCACGAAACGGATTGCCGCCGGTGTATTTGATACGATCAAAGGTTACAGTTATGGAATTCAGTTCGCCAGCTTCTATATGCCCGGCGATTTTATACCCCATGTCAGGATGATGGAGACGGGATTTCAAAATACGAGTCTGGCGAATCTGTTCGGGCTGCCGTATGTCGTAGTACGCAAGCCGAATCCATTGGATACATCGACTCTGAATTACAATTGGCAGCAGTTCGAGACAAGTGCGTTTTCTGTCTATACGAATGAAACGGATTTTATCGATGAAGAATCTGCCAGCCAGGGAGTCTCGGCAGTGCTAAGGTTCTTGACGCGTATGGGAATTATTCGTTATAATTGCCATAATGGGTTCATTGCAAGTGTAGTAGAAGAAGACGAGCTGACGACCGTACAGGCACCGGAAGCCGGAATTTACAGAAGACTGCTGTTTCCCGGTCAGGAAGTACGGCGCGGGGAAGTAATTGCAGAAATTCTGGACCCATATGAGGGAGAAGTCAAGATGCAGGTGCTTTCACCTACGGATGGTATCATCTTCTTTTCTCATAAAAAACCATTGGTGATCAAGCAGGATATTGTATGTCGTATTATCAGAAGAATGCACGAATAAAAGGAGGAAGCAGCATCATGAGAACAATTAACACAGAGAAAGCCCCGGCGGCCATTGGCCCCTATTCTCAAGGAATCATCGCGAACGGATTTTTGTTCGCGTCCGGACAGATTGCAATCAATCCGGCTTCGAAGGAAGTGGAGGCTGAGGGGATTATCGCCCAGACAGAGCAGGTAATGAGCAATATTGCAGCGCTTCTGCAAGAAGCGGGAACCTCCTTTGAGCAGGTGGTAAAAACAACTTGTTTTCTGGCAGATATGGATGATTTTGCTGCTTTTAATGAAGTCTATGCCAAAAGCTTTGTCAGTAAACCGGCGCGCTCCTGCGTAGCGGTGAAGACACTGCCGAAGAATGTGTTGTGTGAAGTCGAAGTGATAGCCGTATGTGATACAGAACAGGAGACGAAATAATGAGCCAGGTGCGCAGAGTTTATGTTGAGAAGAAACCGGAGTTCGCTGTTCAGGCGAAGGAATTAAAGCATGAAATCCATGCCTATCTGGGAATCTCATCCGTAGAGAAGGTACGCGTTTTTAACCGTTATGATGTACAGGATATATCAGATGCTTCGTTTGAGGCCGCCTGCAGTACTGTTTTTGCGGAGCCTCCCGTAGATGATTTGTATCGTACACCGCCTGCGGATTTTGCAGCCGCACACGTTTTCACAGTGGAATACCTGCCCGGGCAGTTCGATCAGCGTGCGGATTCGGCCGTACAGTGTATTCAGTTTCTTAATGAAGAAGAGACACCGATTATCCGTTCGGCAGTGACCTATCTGATCGAGGGTGCGGTTTCGCAGGAAGAACTCGAAGCCATCAAGAGCTATTGCATCAATCCCGTAGATTCGAGAGAAGCGTTGGAGGCCGTTCCGGAGACACTGGAAATGCATTTCGAAGATCCTGAGGATGTAATCCTCTTTAAGGGTTTCTCTGTGATGGAAGAAACACCGCTAAAAGAGCTGTATGATTCCCTGGGGCTTGCGATGACATTTGCGGACTTTCAGCATATTCAGACCTATTTTGCCGGCGAGGAACACAGAGATCCGTCCATGACTGAAATACGTGTACTTGATACATATTGGTCAGATCACTGCCGTCATACAACCTTTTTGACAGAGCTTACGTCAGTCACCTTCGAGGATGGTCTGTATAAGACACCTATGATGGCGACTTATGAAAGATATAAAAAAGACCGGGAGGAGCTGTACAAAGACCGGCCGGACAAATTTGTCTGCCTGATGGATATGGCACTTCTGGCAATGAAAAAACTAAAAAAGATGGGCAAGCTGCAGGATCAGGAAGAATCAGAAGAAATCAATGCATGCAGTATTGTCGTACCTGTGGATGTAAATGGCGTGGAAGAGGAATGGCTTATTAATTTCAAGAATGAAACGCACAACCATCCTACGGAAATCGAACCCTTTGGTGGTGCCGCCACGTGTCTGGGCGGAGCTATACGTGACCCGCTATCCGGACGTACCTATGTGTACCAGGCGATGTGTGTGACAGGAGCGGCAGACCCGACCGTATCGGTAAAAGAAACTCTAAAAGGCAAGCTGCCGCAGAAGAAATTGGTTCGTTCTGCAGCACATGGTTACAGTTCTTACGGAAATCAGATCGGTCTGGCGACCGGCTATGTCAAAGAAGTATATCATCCGGATTATGTAGCCAAACGTATGGAAATCGGAGCTGTGCTCGGCGCGGCGCCCAGACGGGCCGTCATCCGCGAAACTTCTGACCCGGGAGATATCATCATCCTGCTGGGCGGCCGTACCGGTCGTGATGGCTGCGGCGGTGCGACAGGCTCCTCCAAAGTACATACGGAAGAGTCGATCGAGAGCTGCGGTGCCGAGGTACAAAAAGGTAATGCGCCAACAGAGCGCAAGATTCAGCGTATGTTCCGTCGTGAGGAAGTCAGTAAAATTATTAAGAAATGCAATGATTTCGGAGCCGGCGGTGTCTCCGTTGCCATCGGTGAGCTGGCAGACGGACTGCAGATCAATCTGGATGCGGTGCCTAAGAAATATGCCGGTCTGGATGGTACGGAGATCGCAATCTCAGAGTCACAGGAACGTATGGCTGTGGTAGTTGATCCGGCCGATGTACAGACATTCCTGCAGTTTGCGGCAGAAGAGAATTTAGAAGCCGTCGAAGTTGCTGTGGTCACACAGGAGCCGCGTCTGGTGCTGAACTGGAGAGGAAAGGAAATTGTCAATCTTTCCAGAGCATTTTTGGATACGAACGGAGCGCATCAGGAGGCCCAGGTTACGGTACAGATACCGGAGGCAATGCCGCAGGAGCTTTCCAAGAAAAAGATTACGGATGTCAAATCCTCCTGGCTGTCAATGCTGTCCGACTTGAACGTATGCTCACAGAAGGGACTTGTGGAGATGTTTGACAGTTCCATCGGTGCCGGTTCAGTTGCTATGCCCTATGGCGGCCGGACACAGCTAAGTGAAATGCAGTCGATGGTTGCAAAAGTCCCGGTACTGCAAGGCACAACCAATACGGTAACGATGATGAGCTACGGTTTTGACCCGTATGTATCGAGCTGGAGTCCGTATCATGGTGCTGTCTATGCAGTTCTGGAGTCGGTGGCTCGTATTGTGGCAACCGGCGGAGAGTATTCCAAAATCCGCTTTACTTTCCAGGAATACTTCAGACGCATGAGTGCCGAGCCGACACGCTGGAGCCAGCCGGTAGCAGCGCTTTTGGGAGCCTACGATGCCCAGCTTGGATTTGGTCTGCCGTCTATCGGCGGCAAAGACAGTATGTCCGGTACTTTCCTCGATATTGATGTACCGCCCACACTCGTTTCCTTCGCTGTGGATACGGCGCATCTGTCGGATGTGATTACCCCCGAATTTAAGAAACCGGGCAATCATCTGGTATGGATTCGGGCTCCGTTCAAGGAGTATGAGCTGCCGGATTATGAAGGAATTACACAGCAGTATACCCACCTGCATGAAGATATACAGAAGAAACGAATTGTATCGGTGTACGCACTCGACCGGCATGGCATTGCTGCCGCACTGGCTAAAATGGCATTTGGTAATGAACTCGGTGCTGCGGTTGCTGCAGAAATACCGGCAGATGATTTGTTCAAAGCAGGCTTCGGGGATTTGATCTGTGAGGTTTCGCGCGGGGCGCTGGATAATCTTGCCGTACCATACACTGTTCTGGGAGAGGTGACGGAAGCACCAGTACTGACATATCAGAATGTACAGCTGCCGCTTGCAGAAGCACAGCAGGCATGGCAGTCTACCCTCGAGGGTGTATTCAAGACGACCTCGGGTGCTGCGCCGGCCGCCTGCAGTGAAGCAAACGGTTTGTACCGGACAGAACGTATGTATATATGTAAGAATAAAGTGGCTCGTCCCACTGTATTTATCCCTGTGTTCCCGGGAACGAACTGTGAATACGACAGTGCGAGGGCGTTCGAACGGGCCGGAGCGGATGTCATCACACGAGTCTTTAAAAATCTTTCTGCACAGGATATCAGAGAGTCAGTGGAAGAATTCGAGAAGGCAATCAGTGCATCCCAGATGATTATGTTCCCCGGTGGATTCTCAGCGGGTGATGAACCGGATGGCTCGGCGAAGTTCTTCGCGACGGCCTTCCAAAATGCAAGTATCAAGGAGGCAGTGGAAAAGCTGCTTGGTGCAAGAGATGGCCTCGCTCTGGGAATCTGCAACGGATTTCAGGCGCTGATTAAGCTGGGACTCGTACCTGCCGGCCAGATTGTCGGTCAGACGCAAGAGTCACCGACCCTGACCTATAATACAATTGGACGCCATATTTCCAAAATGGTCTATACCAAAGTTGTAAGTAATGCCTCGCCCTGGCTGGCACAGGCCGAACTGGGCGGAGTGTACTGCAATCCGGCATCGCATGGTGAGGGGCGCTTTGTTGCAAACGAAGCATGGCTGGCACGACTGTTCGCACAGGGGCAGGTGGCCACGCAATACTGTGCACCAGACGGAACCGTATCCATGGATGAGGAATATAATGTGAACGGCTCTTACTGTGCTATTGAAGGTATTACAAGTCCGGATGGCCGCGTGTTGGGCAAGATGGCGCATTCGGAGCGGCGAGACAAAGGTGTGGCAGTTAATATTTATGGGGAACAAGATCTAAAGATTTTTGAATCAGGTGTGTCTTATTTTAAATAACAGACAGCAGAGCAGGGTGCCGGGAAAAGTTGCTTTATAATTTGCATAAAAAACAAACAGTAAAATTGTAAAAAATGATACCGGCATCTTGCGAAAATTGATAAAATTAGTTATACTAGGATTGGTTGTATAATGATCACGATAAGCACATAACAAATAGAAAGGGAAAGTATGGGAAAACAAAGGGTCGGAAAGTTTATTTTTGGTGCGCTTTTATGCGCATTTGTAGCTCTGGGAGTAGGTGTTGCGGCAAATCCGGCAACAGTACAGGCTGCGCAGTATCAAGTAAATAATTTAAGATTCATCAATACTTCAGCAACAGGAACACGTGTCCAATGGGACAAATTCAGCGGAGCAACAGGCTATAAGGTTGAGAGCAAACCAGATACAACAAGTGCATGGACAGTCAATAACGCAAATTTTACATCATCGGACAGCAAACCGCAGTATAGATTTGCTACCAAGCCAGGTACAAGATATTCATTTAGAATCACACCAATTGTACCTGGAAATTCATATGTATACGCAAAAACTGTATCGGATTATACCTATCCGACAAAAGTAACAAATCTACAAAAAGGAAGTTACATCTACCTAAAAGAAATTTCGCTGCAGTGGAAGAGCAGTGCGGCTGTGGATGGTTATGTCATCACATTGCAAAATGCCAAAGGGCAGAGCAAGACGATAGAGACCAGATCCAGTTATAATAGTATCGCTGCTTCCAGTGTTATGTTCTACAAAGTGACGATTAAGCCTTATGTTGTCTATGAAGGCAGCACAAAGAGGATTTATGGTACACCGCTTACCACCTATACAAGTATTCAGCCGAAGCTTTCGATCAACCGGGCAAGTGCTACGGCAAAATCAGCCAAGATAAGCTGGACTAAGGTTTTGGGAGCAACCAACTATACTGTGTATTATTCATCAACACGTGACGGAGCCTACAAAAATGCGGGGACTGTTACCGGAACTTCCAAGACGATTACGAACCTGGTACCGAAAAGAAAGTATTACTATCGTGTAGTGGCAAATAAGAAGGTAGGAAGTACAGTTTACAAAGGACCATCGGAGTATGTTTTTAGCTCACTCTACTAAAAAGTAATTGTTTCAAAGAGATAAGTTGATCGTTATGTGCCGTAAATGATAGGAGACCGCGACTGCCGCAGATGGCAGCCGCGGTTTTTGAAATAAAAAATAAAAAAGCATTGACAAGCCATGCTAACTAATTGTATAATGGCAAAGCGGGTTAGCCGACTAGCCCGCATTTGGGATCTTAGCTCAGCTGGGAGAGCATCTGCCTTACAAGCAGAGGGTCATAGGTTCGAGCCCTATAGGTCCCACTAATTTGCCCAAAAGCGGCAGATTGTGAGCATACAATTACATATGTTTCGCTCAATATGGCGAGGTAGCTCAGATGGCTAGAGCATGCGGTTCATACCCGCAGTGTCGGGGGTTCGATTCCCTTCCTCGCTACGACTTATAAAAAACGGCTGTTGTCCTTGTAATCCTACAAAGGCAGCAGCCGTTTTTTCGTGACGCTGTTAAATTGTACTAAACTTTACAGATCCTCTGAACTGTCGACCTGACGGACACAGACACCATTGATCTGTGTCTCGGATTCATACGAAGAAAAGATGACATCGTACTGCCCATTGAAGGAAGGTGACGTATAGATGAACTCTTTGTTGGAAAGTTCTTCTGAGAGGACAGCATCGGAGGCCATGAATTCATGTGCATACCCGTCAAGTGCTGCCTTGTCGTTCTCAATTGTCAGCGGCGTGTTAAAGGAAATCGTGATTTGTGTGATGACACCGCCCTCTACATTATACAAGGTAGTGGAAGAATCGGACTCCTTTTTATATACCTGTTCATCGCTTGTTGTAAGGTCAGAGGCAGTCAGAGCACCATAGACAGTGTTGTCCTCGCCCGGGGCATCGACGGCTGCAGCCGTTTCTTCGGCCGTAGCCGCGGCTGTCTGCTCCGGTGTTTCTGTCACGGCCGCTGTGGTTTCCTCCTGGGCAGCAGTAGTGGTATCTGTTGTGGTATCAGTACTGCCACAGCCGATTAACGTACCGGCCATCACAGCAAATATGAGCAATGATAAAGTGAATTTTTTCATCATGGGTAACTTCCTTTCTCAATCTGACGAATAAAAATATAGAAATATCGCTTGGCTAATATCATACCACAAATGGAGAAAATTATGAAGTTTTTTGCAGGATTCATAATGTAAATGTTTTATAAATAATCTTGTCAAGATTCATTGCTATGTGCAGGGTTGTATGATATAGTATTTGCGTTATCCGCATTAATTGCAGGATATACTAAAAAAGAGAGTAGGAGCAAAAATAATGAAACTGAATCGTGGGATTTATGCAATCATTGGTGTGATCGTCTTAGTTTTTGCCGGAGTAATTTATGCATGGAGCGTACTTGCAAGCCCCATTGCAGCCTTTTTCTCAGATTGGACGAAGGCACAATTGTCACTGACATTTACCATCTGTATGGTATTCTTCTGTCTGGGCGGTGTGCTGGGTGGTTTTCTAAGTAGGAAGTTCAGTGCCAGAGTCATACTCTGGACGGCGGGTCTTATGTTTCTGGTCGGTTTTTATATGACTTCAGTTGCACAGTCGCTGCCTGTATTATATGTAGGTTACGGCTTCCTGGGCGGTCTGGCTTCCGGACTTAGCTACAATCGTGTCCTAAGTACGGTGCTGGCCTGGTTCCCGGAGAAGCAGGGACTTCTCTCAGGTATTTTGCTGATGGGCTTTGGAATCGGGAGTTTTCTGATCGGTAAAGTGTATCAGGCAGTGACTCCGGGGGGCGCAGATCTGGAAGTATGGCGCACTTCTTTTGCAGTATTTGCAGTGATTTTATTTATTATTTTGTTTATAAGCGGACTTCTCCTGAAGAATCCGACGGCTGACACAGTGCTGCCGCAAGCGGCGGAGAAGAAACGGGGGGCCGGTAATGCGGGAGAAATCACCGAAGAGCTGACGGCAGGCAACATGATGAAACGTCCGATTTTCTGGGTGCATTTTCTCTGGTCCTTTGTCTTAAGTGCAGCAGGGCTTGCACTCATAGCACAGGCAAGCGGGCTGATTGTCGAAGTCAATCCAGCGGCAGTTGGCGGAACCATTGCTACAGCGGCCGGAATTATTTCGATTTTTAACGGTATCGGACGCGTGATTTTTGGAGGTCTGTTCGACAGAATCGGGTATCAGAAGACGAAGCTGTTAATTAACGCAACGTTTATCGTGGCAGTTGTACTGCTTTTGTTCTCCATTTCGACGAAGTCATTTGTACTGCTGGTACTTGGGTATATGGCGACCGGGCTTGGCTACGGAGGTGTACCGCCTACAAACTCAGCATTTTCGAGCCTGTTCTTCGGAAGAAAGAACTTCCCGGTAAATCTGTCAATTGTAAACTTAAATCTGCTGTTTGCCTCCTTTGGAGGAACTGTGGCGGGTGCATTATTCGATAGCACGCAGTCTTATTTTACAACACTGATTTTCATGGCGGCAGCAATCCTGATCGGATGCGTTGCATCGATTCGTCTGAAACGAAACGCATAATTTGCAGCTCAAAACAGGGTACCAGAAAGTCGTAAGACTTCTGATACCCTGTTTTTAATTATCTGCAGAGCAGATTAATATTATTCGACTGAATCGTATCTAAGTATTTTGCACTGGGACATTCATCCGTCACTACGGTGTGCAGATCCTGAAAGTTAAAAAAGGATATGGTAGAGTTATGATCGAATTTTGTATGATCGGCTACCAGAATAATTTTTTTAGATGATTTTACAACATTGCGCTTGATGTCTGCTTCGAAATAAGTGGTGTTGGTCAGCCCCTTTTCCAGAGAAACACCGGTAGCGGCAATAAAGACAGCGTCCGTACAGATACAGGACAGGGCATCTAATGTAGAGATTCCGACGTAAGAAGATGTTGATGGATTATACAAACCTCCCAGAGAAATGACCTTAAGAGTAGAGTATTTGGAGGCTTCATACATGGCAGGCAGGCTGTGTGTTACGATTGTGATTCCCTCCAGTTTGGCAAGGTAGGGGATGGAGTATAAAACAGTTGAACCGGAATCCAGAAAGACAGTATCCCCGTTATTGACAGTTCCGGCTGCCATCTGCCCAATTGCCTTCTTCTCCGATTCATGAATGGTCGAGCGAACCGACATTGGGAGCAGCCGGGTGTCCTCGAGTGCAGATACTCCGCCGTAGACCTTCTGGATGCGTCCTCGCTCCAAAAGCTCGCTGACATCCCGTCGTATGGTATTGGTAGACACTTTGAAATATTTGGTCAAATCATCTAAGGAAACCGTACCCTGCTGCAGGATGTACTGTTCCATGGTATTAATTCTATCTAAACGCATTGCTTCACCTCTATATCTTATAACTAATTAAATAAGTATACAGTTTTTCCAAACAGTTGACAAGTCCAACTAACAAATCTCTTTGTTTTAAAAAAAAACAATAAAATGTTACCAAAACATTGCAAAAAGTTACTCAATAAACTATAATGTGACCATAATATATTCGATTTCTATCGGATACACCCTAAGTTATCTATTCGGGATACCTATTTTTGAAAGGAGCAATACAAAATGGCGAAAATTAAAGTTGGAGTGGCAGGTTATGGAACCATTGGCCAGAGACTGGCAGATGGGGTTGCATTGCAAGGAGACATGGAACTGGTCGGTGTAGCAGATCTCGCACCTACACTTGCAATACGTGCGCTGAAGGAAAAAGGAATGCCTTACGATCTTTACCTCGTAGATGGTGCAGACAAATCAAAATTTGACGATTTGGGAATCCCTACGGCAGGAAGCTTTAACGACTTAATTGATAAAGTTGATATCATGCTTGATTCCTCACCGGGAGGAATTGGTGCCAAAAATAAAGAAATCTATGCAGCAAAAGGTGTTAAGGCCATCTTCCAGGGCGGAGAGCAGAATTCAGTTGCTGATGTGTTCTTCCATGGATATGCGAACTTTGAAAAAGGACTGGATCAAGACTACCTTAAGCTGACAAGCTGTAATACGACCGGACTTATCCGCAGTGTTGACTGTCTGGACAGAGAGTTCGGAATTGAGAAAGTAGCAATTACGATTATCCGCCGCGTGGCAGATCCGGGCGATTATCATCGCGGATTGACAAATGCGCTGCAGATGGATAAAGCACCTTCACATCAGGCACTGGACTTGATGACAATTATGCCGCACATTGATGCAACAGGCATTCTGGTACATACACCGGTAACACATGGTCATATTATCACAGTACTTGCTACCGGCAAGCAGAAAATCACAAAAGAGATGGCACTGCAGGCATTCGAGAAACATCCTCGAATTCGTGTTGTACGCATTGATGATGGATTCCTTGGCAATGCTTCTCTGTTCAAATATGCGCGTGATTTAGGAAATGCACGCGGTGACATGTACGAAATCGGTCTCTGGGAAGACAGTATTGTTGAGAGCGGAGATGACATTATGTTCGCAATCAATATCCCGCAGGAGAGCGTTACGATTCCTGAAACCATGGATGCGATTCGCGCAGCATGTAAGATGCAGACTACCAGAGAAGAGGGTACTGCTGAAACAAATAAATATTTGAATATAGGAAAATTCAAATAATTTTTTAATTGCCTCCCACGTAATACTAAATATATATCATACGAAAAAAACCGATGCTGCCATGGCATCGGTTTTTTTTGCGTGTGTGAAACCCTATTGAAAATTATGTTTTAAAACGTCTTGACAATTGAAAATGGAGGTGGCATAATTGGGAAAATCGAACACAGACAAAACCTATAAACTTAGTATGAAATTAAAGGAGAGAAGATGGCAAAGCAAGAGTATGAGTTTGAGACCCTGCGCCTTCGGGCAGGGTATGACCCCAAAGAACATAATTATGCATCGTCCGTTCCCATTTATCAGACGACCGCCTACGAATTGGATACTACAAAACGGGCAGCCGATATCTTCGGATGCCGCGACCCGGGATTCCTGTACACTCGTGTCAACAATCCCACGACCCGGGTGTTAGAGAGCCGCATCGCAGCACTCGATGGCGGGACGGCGGCGATTGCAGTAGGCTCAGGCATGGCAGCCATCACGTACGCACTTCTCAATGTGGCAGAGGGAGGAAAGCGGGTCCTGACTTCACCGTTTCTCTATGGCGGTTCGTTTGACGCTTTTCAGAAAATATATCCGCGCTTTGGGATTCATTTCGACTTTTCTAAAGATATCACGAATTTGGAACTTGTCGAATCAGAAATCACAGAAGACACCAGAGCGATTTTCGTCGAAAGTGTCAGCAACCCTAATAATGTGATTGCTGATCTGGAAGGGCTGGCCGATGTGGCCCACAGACACAATATACCACTGATCGTAGACAATACGTTCGCCACACCGTATCTGGTACAGCCGTTAAAGCATGGTGCGGATGTAGTCATCTACTCGGCAACCAAGAGTCTGTCAGGGCATGGCAATGTCATCGCAGGACTGATTGTTGAAAAAGGTGATTTCCCATGGGATAACGGAAAATTCAAGCAGTTTGAAGAACCTTACTACACGCTGCGTGATGAAGCAGGAACGCCGAGAAGCTATCTGACAGCATTTCCGCAGACAGCATTCGTAAGTCGTGTCACATTGGATTATCTGAATTATCTGGGAGCTCCGCTGGGCCCCAATGATGCGTTTTTGACGCTGCTGGGGATTGAGACACTTGCAGAGCGGCTTGATAAAGCAATTGCCAATGCGACCAAAGTGGCAGAGTATCTGGAAAGCAATCCGCATGTCTCCTGGGTACGTTACGGAGGATTGCAAAGCCATCCGCAGCAGGAGCTGATTGCAAAATACTATCCCAAGGGGGTAGGCAGTATCTTCTCCTTCGGTGTGAAGGGAAGTGCGGCACAGGCAGATGCGGTCGTAGACGCAGTTGAACTGTTCAGCTTTCTGGCCAATGTGGGAGATTCCAAATCTCTGATTGTGAACTCGCCCCGAACGACCCACGGGGAGCTTACCGCATCGGAGCAGGTGACGGCAGACTTGCCGGAGAATCTGCTGCGGTTGTCCATCGGGCTGGAATCCGCGGATGACCTGATTGCTGATTTGGAGCAGGCATTAGATAAAGTGTTTGGTTGATAAGGAAAAGAGGAGAGACGTATGAAAAAAAGAATGATCTTGTTGTTTACTGTAATTCTGACAGCCGGAAGTATCGTCAGTGCTTGCGGCAGTCAGGCACAAAGTGATACCGCAGCAGAAAGTACCACACAGGAGGCAGCGGCGACAGAGGATGCTGCGGAGGAAACCGGAGACGAAGAGTATGAATTCGGCAAACTGGATATTCAGGCCTTAGGCGACGGAGTGTGCGGGGCACCGGCCTATATCGCATATGAAAAAGGATTTTTTGCAGAAGAGGGTCTGGATGTTACGCTGGTAAGCGGTACCTTTGAAACAAATAAAGCCGGACTCTCAAGCGGTAATTACACTGTGGCAAATGGTGATTTTCAATTTTTCCCTTCTGTAAATGAGGGATTGGATATCAAGGTCATCGGAGGACTTCATCAAGGCTGCATCAAGATCGTGGTTCCGCCGGGCTCTGATATCAAGACAGCGGCAGATCTGGCCGGGAAGAATATAGGAGTCGACGAAGTAGGCGGTACACCTATGGCAGTGACCAGCGTGCTGCTGGCGAATAATGACATTGATCCGACGACCGGCGTAACCTGGCTGGCCTACCCGCTGGATCAGCTGACCGCAGCCGTAGACAAAGGCGAAATTGATGCATTTGCCGCCTGGGACCCTTATGGAACCTTTGCTGAACAAGAGGGATATACAGTACTTTCAGATTTGTCCACAGACCCCTTGTTCGCCGATAAATTCTGCTGCTTCCTATATGCATCCGGCAAAGAAATTGAAGAAAATCCGGAGCGCGTAGCAGCAATCTGGCGGGCTTATGAAAAAGCAATCGACTGGATTGGAGAGAATCCAGCCGAAGCGGCACAGATTGAGATAGACCAGGGCTATGTGGCATCAGAAGATGTGGATTTGATTACGGAACTGCTTGAAAGTTATAACTTCTCGACGGAGCATGATACGGCAAAAGAGGATGTCGAATACTTTACAGAGGAGCTTAAAAAGACGGGGTATCTGCCGGACAGCATCGATACCAAAGAGTTTACGGATAATCTGTATTATGATGTTAATAGTTAAGAAAAATGACAGGGGAATGGCGGGACTGCAATGAACACTAAGAATAATGCACTATACTGGAAAAGTAATTCAATAATCTGGCCGCTATTAAGTGTGGCAGTATATGCAGCCGCACTCCTCATTCAAGTGGTGCTGCCCACAGTGCAGTCGGTCAATGTGACATATTACAGAGTGTTTCTGGGTCTGGCTTTTGTCGTACAGCTGGTGCGCTATATTGTGTCAAGGTTTCTGGAACAGGAAAGACTGGTGTTTAATCATAAAGCGCAGTTCTATTTTGCGGGAGGCATCGTTTTGATTCTGTGGGATCTGCTTTCAGCCAAGACAGCAATCCTGCCGCTTCCGTTTTTCCCCGGTCCGGCACAGATTGCAGAAGTCTTTGCCACCGATTACACCACACTGTTTATCAGTACGGCCTATTCGCTGCGGCTGTTCTTCGTGGGATTTCTGACCGGTACGGTTCTGGGAATTGTAAGCGGTGTACTCACAGGGTGGCTGCGGCAGTGGGAGTACTGGCTCTCACCGGTCATCAAAGTGACGGGGATTATTCCGGCAGTGGCATGGATACCAATCGCAATGGCAATCTTTCCCAACAGTTTTAGTACCGCAGTCTTCCTGATTGCGATGTGCTCGTGGTTCCCGGTCTCTTTTATGACCGCAAGCGGAATTGCGGGAGTACAGAAATCTTATTTTGAGGCAGCTAGAACACTGGGGGCCAGCCCATCGTATCTGCTCTGGCATGTGGCGATTCCGGGCTCCCTGCCAAGTATTTTTACCGGTATATCCACAGCGACCGGTCTATCCTTCGGAACTCTTGTGGTTTCTGAAATGATTGGAGCCAAGGCAGGCCTTGGCTGGTATATCAACTGGGCCAAGGGATGGTCGGCTTATGCTAAAGTCTATGCGGCAATTATTGTAATGGCAATCGCCTTTTCTATCATACTGGCTGTGATTAATCTGATTAAGAAAAGGCTCTTGTTATGGCAGAAAGGTCTGGTGATATAATATGGCAGTCATCAAAGTCGAACATGTCGATCGGGTCTATACAGATGCCAACGGCAATCAGGTACAGGCGCTTCTCGATGTGAATCTGGAAATCGAACAGGAAGAGTTCATTTCATTCATTGGCCCTTCCGGATGCGGCAAGACAACCTTGCTGCGCCTGATTTCAGGACTGGATCAGCCCCAGGCGGGAACTGTGCGGGTGGCCGGAGAAGAGATTAGTGAGCCGAGTTATGAGAGAGGGTTTGTCTTCCAACAGGCCAACCTGCTGCCCTGGTATACGGTCGAAGAGAATATTGCGATGGGGCTTAAAGCCAGAGGCGTGTATAAGCAAGAACGCCATAAGATCGGAGAATTGATCGCCCAGACTGGATTGCAGGGGTTCGAGAAATCATATCCGCATCAGATTTCGGGTGGTATGGCGCAGCGGGTGGCAATCGCGAGAGCGCTGATCAACAGCCCCAAGGCGCTGCTGCTTGACGAGCCGATGGGAGCTCTCGATTCCTTTACCAGAATCAATTTGCAGGATGCACTCTTGGAGCTATGGAAATCGTCGCATTCAACGATGCTGTTGGTGACACATGATGTAGACGAGGCTGTGTATCTAAGCGACCGGATTGTAATCATGACGCCCAGACCGGGAAAAATCAGTGATCTCTATGAGGTAAAGCTGCCGCGGCCAAGATATAGGAACAGCCCGGAGTTCATGGAGGTCAGAAATACGATCTTAGAAAAACTGCATCTGGTGGGAGCCTTACCGGAAATTGAATACCAGATCTAAAAAGTTGTTGAATGGATAAAGTGTTTTACAATAAAGCTTGACTTTTAGGACAAATAATACTATTCTCTAAGGGAAAACCATATAGATACTGGAAGGAGAACGTAATGATAAAAGTTGTTGCAAAGCACATTGTCAAAGAAGGAAAAGTAGACGAATTTTTAAAGTTGATTCACGAACTTGTAGTTGACACAAATGAAAACCATGAGGGCTGCATCTCCTATGAACTCTTTCAGGATGTTCAAAACGAGACCTTTCTTACCATGATTGAAACATGGGAAAGCAAGGAAGCACTTGACAAACACATGGAGACAGAGTCCTTTAAGAGAATCGTTCCATTGTGTGGAGAGCTTATGGCTGGCCCTGCACAGCTCGATATCTATAAAAAAGTAGATTAATATTTCTTAATTACACCCCAAATGCTGGATTTACGGCATTTGGGGTTTTTGCATTTTATCTGAAGACAGTGTATAATGTATGTACCCAAATTGAACGCAGCCGCAGGGCGGCAGGCGTCCATGAACAGGCGGGAAGCAGAGCAAAACTTCCGGCCATGAGGAAACTAGAAAAATGGAAAGGAAAGTATAGAACACATATCTGTACAAAACAAAATGTATGATAGTTGATACGAGCGAATTAGCCCGATCGTGCTCCTGTTTAAAGGAGCATAAAATTGATGTAAAAGAAATTATAATTGAATCGGGTGCAACAGAGAAATTGGAGATTATGATGAACGAAGGACTGTTAAAGGAATATTTTCATCCTGTCATCATATGTGATACCAATACCTATGAAGCAACGATAGATATTATGGAAAGATTTTATGATCGATGTTCGGTCATTCGTTTAGAGCCTGAGGGCCTGCATGCAGATAACCACAAGGTCGAGATTGTTTCTGAGAATCTGGAAGAAACAGCGGATCTCTTACTTGCTGTCGGTGCCGGGACCATTCACGATATTACCAGATATATAGCCCATGTACGCCATATCCCATTCGTCTCGGTTCCGACTGCGGCCAGTGTGGATGGTTTTGTCTCTACCGTAGCGGCCATGACATGGAATGGAATGAAGAAGACAATACCCGCTGTGGCCCCGATTTGTGTCATTGCGGATACGGATATTTTTGCAAATGCACCCGCCTATCTCAATGCTTCGGGGGTATCAGACCTTTTAGGAAAGTATATCTGTCTGGCAGACTGGAAGATTGCCCATCTGCTGACCGGAGAATATATCTGTGAGAGAGTATATCAAATGGAGCAGGATGCTATTAATGAGGTAGAGCGATGTTTACGAGGTATCCCGGAGGGAGATCACAAGGCTTGTGAAAGTCTGATGTATGCACTCTTGGTATCAGGCCTTGCAATGCAGATGATTGGAAACTCCAGACCGGCCTCTTGCGCCGAGCACCACATCTCACATTTGTGGGAGATGGAAGTGGTTAACGAGCATGTTGCCGCACTTCATGGTGAAAAAGTAGGAGTAGGAACACTGCTTTGTATCAATGAATATAAACGCATTGCCCAGTCCATACGTGAGGGACGATGTAAAGTACAGCCTTATACGGGGCTGGAAACAAAGCTTTTGCAGGAGACGTTTGGTCAAAAGGGTCTGTACGATGCAGTTGTCAGTGAGAACACCCCTGACCCCATGCAGGAAGTCGAAGCCAAAAAACTGCAAAGACTTCTGTTTGATATAGCAGATATTATAGAAGAAATACCACAGGAGCATGAGATGAAAAAGCTGCTGGCGAAGGCCGGCGCTGTTAATTCTCTGGCAGAACTGCATTTGAGTGAAGAAATCATACCACTGACACTGCAGTTGTCTCCTTATGTTAGGAACCGTTTGAGTTTTATGCGGATTTCCAAAATGCTGGAGACTGTCTAGAGCGTGGTAGAAAGAGAGCAAGTATGAGAGTTGGAACCGGTTATGATGTACATAGACTGATCGAGGGTGAAACACTTATCATCGGTGGTGTTTCCATACCCTTTGAAAAAGGATTGAAAGGACATTCTGATGCGGATGTGTTGACCCATGCCATTATGGATGCCCTGTTAGGTGCGGCAGCCCTCGGGGATATCGGGCGGCATTTCCCTGACAGTGACCCGCAGTACAAAGGAATCTCCAGTCTGCAGCTTCTGGAGCGCGTACGCACTTTGCTGGAGGAAAAACTTTATCTTATAGAAAACATTGATGCCACCATTATTGCACAGGCACCCAAAATGGCGCCGTATATAGAAGAGATGATTGCCAATATCGCAGAGGTGCTGTGTATCGAGACAGACAGAATTAATGTGAAAGCGACGACAGAAGAAGGCCTCGGCTTTACTGGAAGCGGCGCCGGAATTGCAGTGCAGGCAATCTGTTCTCTGACAGAAGCACTTAACTTTATCCAGGATGACCGAATGGACAGAGCGGCCGGCTGTGGAGGCTGTTGTAAAAAATAACTTGACTATTTTAGGTAAAACACGTATTTTTTGTATAACAGTTGATTCACTAAAGGAGTAGATGATGGGATTCTGGAAAGATATATTGGAAGAGTTTGAAGTAATCAAGGAGAGAGATCCTGCAATCAAAAGGCCGATTGAGGTGCTGCTGTATCCAAGCTATCAGGTGCAGAAGAAGTACCGCAAGGCACATAAATTATATTTAAAAGGCAAGTTTTTCCGCGCACGTCTGATCTCACAGCGGGCCGCTAGAAAAACAGGAATCGAGATTCATCCCGGAGCGCAGATTGGCAAGGGGCTGTTCATCGATCATGGAGCCGGAGTTGTTATTGGTGAGACAGCAATTATCGGGAACAATGTGACACTCTATCAGGGAGTCACGCTCGGCGGAACCGGAAAAGAGTGCGGTAAACGCCATCCGACCCTCTGTGATAATGTGATGGTCAGCGCAGGAGCCAAGCTTTTGGGCTCTTTTGTCATAGGTGAGAACTCCAAGATAGGAGCCGGGGCGGTGGTGCTGGAATCTGTACCTCCGAACTGTACGGTCGTTGGTATCCCGGGACGAATCGTCAAACAGGAGAACAAGAAAGTGCCGAGAAGCGATATGGATCAGACGCATATGCCGGACCCGGTCAAAGAAGATATTCAGGTATTACAGAAGGAATGCTCACAATTGTGCAACCGGATCATAGAACTGGAGCGCAATACCAAGCTGCTGGCATCGCAAATACAAAAAGAAAAATAAAAGGCATTACTTATAGAAGGATCAGAAGCGAAAGGAGTTTTTATGACCCGACAGGATGTGAAGGAGAATCATATCAAAATTTACAACACGCTGACTAAGCGAAAGGAAGACTTTATTCCACTGGAAGCAGGAAAAGTGAAGATGTATGTATGCGGTCCGACCGTCTACAATCTGATACATATTGGTAATGCGCGTCCCATGATTGTGTTCGACACAGTGAGGCGTTTCTTTGAACGGGTAGGGTATTCAGTCAACTTCGTATCTAATTTTACAGATATTGACGATAAGATTATCCGCAAAGCAGTCGAGGAGGGCGTAGATGCGGATGTAATCGCAAAGCGCTATATCGAAGAATGTGAAACTGATATGGCGGCCATGAACATTAAGCCTGCGACAGCGACACCGCTTGCCACCAGAGAAATCGAAGGTATGATCGAGGCCATCTCAACACTGATTGCCAAGGGGCATGCCTATGCGGTGGAAGATGGTACGGTTTATTTCAGAATCAGCAGTTACAAAGAATATGGCAAGCTCTCTCATAAGAATCTGGATGATCTGCAGTCTGGCTTTAGAGCGATCCAGGTATCTGGCGAGAGTCAGAAAGAAGATCCGCTGGATTTCGTACTCTGGAAACCGAAAAAAGAGGGAGAACCGTACTGGCCGGCCCCCTGGTGTGACGGACGTCCCGGCTGGCATATTGAATGCTCCGTCATGGCGAAGAAATATCTTGGAGACGAGATCGATATCCATGCAGGCGGTGAAGACCTGGTATTTCCGCACCATGAGAACGAGATTGCACAAAGTGAATGCTGTAATGGTGTACAGTTCGCAAAATATTGGATGCACAACGCATTTTTGAATATCAACAATCAGAAAATGTCGAAATCCTCCGGCAACTTTTTTACAGTACGTGAAATCGGAGCAGAATACGATTTGCAGGTTCTTCGTTTCTTTATGCTGAGTGCTCATTATCGCAGCCAGCTTAATTTTAGCAGAGAGCTGATGGATTCGGCGAAAATAGCCCTGGACAGAATTGTTACGGCTGTTGAGAATGCCCGCTTTCTGGAGTCAAAAGCAGCGTCTGACGAAGGTAGTGTACACGAGCAGGAAGTACTGGCACAGGTGGCTGGACTCGAAGCAAAATATAATGAAGCGATGGAGAATGATTTCAATACGGCGGATGCCATCGGTGTTATCTTTGAAATCGTAAAAGTGATGAATACGGAGCTTACAGAAGGCTCCTCGAAAGCATTTGCGGCATCACTTATTCAGACAGTCTGTGATTTATGCGATGTATTAGGACTGATAGTGGCTAAAAAGGAAGAAGTGCTGGAAGCCGATATCGAAAGACTGATCGAAGAAAGACAGCAGGCAAGAAAAGCCAAAGATTTTGCACGTGCAGATGAGATACGTGATGAACTGCTCGCCCAGGGAATTCTTCTGGAAGACACCCGGGAGGGAGTGAAATGGAAAAAGGCTTAGACTATCTCCTGACGCTGTTCGGGATTGAGGAGACGGATATTCGTACGTATTCCCCGCTTACCCTTGCCTACATTGGTGATGCGGCCTATGAAATCGTGATCCGTACCATTCTGGTAGAACAGGGGAATTGCTCTGTGAATCACCTTCACAAGAGAGCCAGCAGACTGGTCAAAGCATCGGCACAGTCGGAGATGGCGCAGTACCTGATGGAAGCTTTTACACCGGAGGAGCTGGCGGTCTACAAGCGGGGGCGCAATGCGCACTCTGTCACGATTGCCAAGCATGCGAAAATGTCAGATTACAGAAGAGCCACCGGGTTTGAAGCTGTGATGGGCTATCTGTTCCTTGCCAAGGAATGGGGTCGGATGCTGGAGCTTATCAAAATAGGATTAGAGGAGAAAGAACATGGCAGAGCAGATTGAAGGACGTAATCCTGTACTGGAAGCATTTCGTTCCGGTCAAAGTGTAGACAAACTATTTCTTTTGGATGGCTGTCAGGATGGACCGATTCGTTCGATTTTTCGTGAAGCTAAGAAAAGTGATACCATAATCAATTTTGTTACCAAAGAGCGGCTGGATCAGCTCTCACTGACGCATGCACACCAAGGCGTGATTGCACAGGTGGCGGCGTTTGAGTATGCGGAAGTAGAAGATATTTTAAAAGCAGCCAGGGACAAAGGAGAACCGCCGTTTATCATTCTGCTGGATGGTGTGGAAGACCCGCATAATCTGGGGGCAATCCTGCGTACAGCCAATCTGGCAGGTGCACATGGGGTCATTATACCGAAGCGTCGGGCCGTCGGTCTGACCGCAACTGTGGCCAAGACTTCTGCCGGTGCCATTAACTATACACCGGTCGCCAAAGTGACAAATCTTGCCAAGACCATTGAAGATTTGAAAAAAGAAGGCATCTGGTTCGCCTGTGCCTCCATGGATGGAGATTCTATGTACACGCAGAGCCTGACTGGCCCGCTGGGGCTGGTTATGGGCAACGAAGGCTCCGGCGTAGGCAAACTCATAAGTGAAACTTGCGATTATCGTGTAGCAGTCCCTATGTTTGGAGATATTGATTCTCTCAACGTATCAGTTGCGACCGGAATCCTGGCTTATGAAATCGTGCGGCAGCGGCTGAATTTACAGAAATAGTCTGCGGAAGAGAAGGCAGGGTAAATACAATGGAAGCATATGTGAATTTGTCTGACGATGAGTTAATTCAAAGATACAGGGCCGGTGAAGCACAGGCCGGTGATTATCTCATGAATAAGTATAAAGAAATTGTGCGTTTTAAAGCCCGGGCCATGTATCTGATCGGAGGCGATACAGACGATCTGATACAGGAGGGAATGGTGGGGCTCTTCAAAGCAATCCGCGATTTCGATTCCGGCCAGCCGGCATCGTTTGCAACATTTGCCAATCTGTGTATTGAAAGACAGCTGTATACCGCGATTGAGAGTTCCAATAGAAAAAAGCATCTGCCGTTGAATACATATGTGTCCTTAAGCGGTGAAGATCAGGAGGAATTGCTCTCCCCTTTTTTGCGTATGGATACACCGGAATCCATCATCATTGGCCAGGAGAGTGCCGCAGGGATGGAGCAGCAGATCAAGGACAGTCTGAGCCGTTTTGAAAATCAGGTGCTGGATATTTACCTGAAAGGCTTTGATTATCTGCAGATTGCAGACCAGCTGGGAAAACCCGCCAAATCAATTGATAATGCGCTGCAGAGAATCCGGCTGAAGGTCAGGAAGTCTCTGGAGGAAGAGAAACAGTAAGCAGTACAAACAGTGATAGGAGCAGCCCCATGTTGTCTAAGACGGCATGGGGTTTTCGTATGGGGAAATTTGCCAGTACTGAGCCGCTTCGTAAAAGATACTGAAGTCATGAAAAGATACGATTTTCAAATTTCAAATATGATATACTAATTTTATGGATAAAAAAAGACGATTTTGGAGAGAATGATGAGAAAGATATTTACCAGAAGCATTGCCTGCTGCCTCTTGGTCCTGTTCCTCTGTGGCTGTACAGTTTCCGAGAAAGCTAGCCCGAAAGAAATCACGATTGCGATTAGTGTAATCAGCGAGACGCATAATTGGCCGATGGGTGTATTGTATTATGCGGAGCAGGAAATTGAGAGAGTCGCCAATGAGAATAACTGGAACTTTGAATTTAAGGTGGCGGCGGATACCAACGAACAGTCGAATCAGATTATTGATTTAGTGAATCAGGGCGTAGACTGCATTATCATGCTGCCAATGGACGGGGCGTCACTTAAGACAGCGGCCATGAGTGTGCAGGCGGCAGAAATCCCGCTGGTAATCTTCGATCGCGAGATTCCGGACTTTTCACCAACGGCAACGGTCAAGGGAGACAACACGAGTATTGGAACACTGACGGCAGACATCTTTAACGGATACTTCCCAGATGGAACCAAGGTTCTGGAATTCATGGGAGATACCTCAACAGTTCCACAGCAGCGGACAGATGGGTTCGACGAAAAACTAAATGCCAACTTTGTAAAAGAACAGGTGGGCTATACCGGATGGCAGCGTGAAGATTCCAAGATCTTGTTCCAGCAATGGATTGCGAGTCATTCGCAGACTGAAATCAGTGAAGTGGGGGCGATTTTCACACACGACGACGAAATCGCATTGGGAGTCTTAGATGCACTGGATGAGCTGGAAGAACAGCCGCAGGAAGGCAAGAATTTTGATAAGTTGAAGGTGATTGCCGGCTCTGCAGGAGACAAAGAACTTTATACCAGAATTATGGAGGAAGAGAAATATTATATTTTCTCGTTGACATATAGACCTGAAATGATTGCAGAAGCAATCAAGATTGGAGAAAAAATCATCAAAGGTGAAGAATACGATGAGATGACAATCATCCCTACCTTGGAAGTAAACCGCAAAAATGTCGAACTGTACTACGATGAAAATTCACCATATTAGACAGGAAGAGGATCTATGTATAAATTGATTATGGTTGATGATGAGGCAGTCATTCGAAAAGGAATCAGAGATTATGTGGCATGGGAAAGCATGGGTTTTACAGTAGCTGCTTTGTTTGAAGATGGAAAAGAAGCGATAGAGTATATACAGGAGAATGAAGTTCATGTCATACTTACAGATATCGAGATGGCAGAAGTCTCAGGCTTGAAGCTTGCAAAATATGTGTTTGAGAATGAACTTCCGATTCGTGTGGTCATTATCAGCGGCTATAAGGAATTCGAATATGCCCGCATGGCAATTCAATATAATGTAGAGCACTATTTGCTAAAGCCAATCAGTATGACCGAAGTTCAGGAGGTTTTCTTGAAACTGCATGTTGACTTGGAAAAAAGCAGTCAGCAGGATCAGAGCAGCAGTTTTGACGGTATGTTGCCGGAATTGACAGAGCAGTTCTGGATTAGTATGCTGGTTGGCGGCAGAGTCCCGCATGAAAATATTCAAAAAAAACTGGAGCTTTTTAAAATACCGATTCTGGATACAGATCCACTGGCAATCGTAACGTTTCACATTGAGGATAAGGGGAACAAGTTTTCAGAATATAATGAAGGCACAAATTTCATCAATCTTGTCCGAAATATTTGCGGGGGCGAGTCAGAAGATTTTATCAGTTATCCGGTCTTTCTTTCGGATGATATTATTAAAATCATTATGGTGGCAAAGCAAAAAGAAGGCAAAGCCATATTCTGTCAAAAATTGGAAAATGAATTGGTTGAGAAATGTGAAATTGCAGCTAAACTTCTGAAAATCCATATGAATCTGAAGGTTGAAAAAATTTGCGAAGATCTATACCAACTATATGAAAGCCAAGAAATCTTCTCGTTGAATCAGGGAAGCCAGGAAGAAGACAGCCCACTTAGTATTCAGGAAAAAGAAAAAATGAGCCAGAAATACAAATTAATCATGGAGATGATCAATGACGGAAACTATGAAGAATTGGATCATGTGATTGAATCTATATTTCATGAATGCCGCCATATTCCAGATATCAGGGTAAAACACCTGCTGATTGATACGTTCTCAATGATTTCCAATCGTCTGGCCAAGATGGGAGCAGATGTCTACGAAGTGACGCATAATTTGAATTATCAGGATGTTATTAATGCGCCGAATCGGACCTATCTTAAAAAAATGATCAAAGAGTATTTTTATATGATTGCAGAAAAGGTAAAGGACAAGCAAAATATTTCGGCCAAAGCAATCGTAACGGCGGCAACACAATACTTAAAGGCACATTATGATACAGAGATTTCATTGGAGGCCCTTTCAGCGAAATTTTACCTGAATCAGGCATATATGAGCAGGATTTTCAAGCAATATACGGGGGCGACATTTACAGACTATCTCATTGAGCTGCGGATGGAAAAAGCAAAAGGGCTGCTTCGCACAGGAAACTATAAGGTATATGAAGTCAGCAGTATGGTCGGTTATAGAAGTGAGAAGTCTTTTTTTAGAATCTTCAAGCAATACGCCGGGGTATCACCGAGTGAATTTTACAGAGGGATGAGTATAGAGTATGAAGCCAAGTAACAACAGCAAATTGTGGAAGTATCTGCAGGATTACAGGTTCAACAGTATTCTGGTGAAAAGCTTTGCCATTGTTCTGGCATTTTTGTTGCTGACCTTTACAATTATTATGTCAGCGGTTTCTGGTCGGATGAACCAGATTATCATAGAAGAAGTAGGGACGATGAGTGAAAATTCATTGGGAAAGACGCGAGACCGTATTGATGTGGTCATGGAAGAGGTAGCCCGAATTTCGGGGAATCTGGCACTTGATAATGATGTCAGGAAATTTATGCTGCCAAGCAGTGGGGAGCTCTTTGGCGTAAGTCAGACGTTGGAAGTACAAAAAAAGATAGAAATGTATGCGGGAGTTTTCGATTATATAGACAGCATTTATGTGTTCTCCAATAAGAATAAATATATTATTTCTGGAGAAGATGGACAAAAGATTGATGATTTTACGGACAAGAACTGGCTTGAGAACCTGCTTGAGAGAGAATATGAACCGGCGCGCATGATCAGCCGAGCCAAAGATGATTCCTATCCGAATTTAATTTCCTATATACAGCCAATCCGCTTGACACAGATGCAGTTTCTGGGAGGGATTATTGTAAATATCGACAGCGGACAGTTAGCAGAGCTGATTGTCTCGAATGTGAAGGATTCCAGTGAAAGTCTGTATATTGCAGATGCCAGAGATAATATTATTTATAGTTCAGACAGTAATCTGCTGCGTAAAAAGCTGAGTGATATCAAGGAATATGAGGACAAAAGTTTTACCAGCGAGGACGGCCACCGGATTATTGGGGCGGGAGAAGAAGAGAAGATTATCACGATTGCCTCTTCTAACAAGTTTCAATGGAAATACGTCTCGACAGTATCTATGAGTGCCTATGAAACACATCAAAACAGTATCAACCAATTTCGAATTATTCTCTATATTCTTTCCATCGCCTTGTCGGTAATCGCTGCTTTTGTCATCTCCATCTATTGCTATAACCCAGTGAAGAGTATCCTGGATTTACTAAAAAATCCGGATATTTATGACGAGGAAATTTCAATGGACTCCGGGTTCAAGAAGAATGAGACACATGAAATCACATTGAATATTATTCGGAATCTCTATACGAACCAGCAGATGCAAAGGGATATGAAAAAGTACTCAAATATTATTGATAAAGCACAATTGACAGCATTACAAGCACAGATCAGCCCCCACTTCTTATACAATACACTTGAAAATATCCGTTGGCGTGCCATTGGGCTGGGCAAGGGAGATAATGAAGTGGCAGAAAGTATTCTGTATTTATCAGAAATGCTTAGGAACAGTCTGGATATTGATGAACAGATCATCAGTGTGCAGCGTGAGGTCAAAAGCGCCAAGATTTACGTGAAAATACTGCAACTGCGTTATGGGGATCGTCTAAAGGTCATCTGGGAGATTGACCCAGTCGTGCAAAAATGTGCCATTGTGAAGATTAGTCTGCAGCCTATTATTGAAAACGCTGTCTATCATGGGATTAAACCATTGCGCAAAGAGGGTATTATTTGTATCAAAGCAGTTCAAAAAGAAAATACGCTAGTAATCACTGTCAAAGATAATGGAGTAGGTATGAAACCGGAAGTGGTTGCCCGGCTGAATGAAGATATGCAGGATAAATATATTTTAAAAGAAAATAATATAGGAATCCGAAATGTAAATCAGAGAATCCGCCTGCTGCTAGGGGATGGAGCCATGATTAAAATCGTAAGCCTCCAGGGAGAAGGAACCACAGTAACGATGATACTGCCACTGCAGTATACGAATGAACCTGTGGAGATAGGGAGAGAAGATGAAACAAAAGAGACGCGGACTTTATTATAGTTTGATTTTGTTCATGACCATCCTGTTGTTTTCAGGGTGCCAAAGCGACGGCAGCAGCACTTCCCAAGCACACGAGGATGTGGTCATACGCTGGATGGTCTACGGGGAGAAGTCAAAAAGTTCAGATACAGTAATCAAGCGGTTCAATGAACGTCTGCAGGAACAGTTTCCTGATACTACGGTCGAATTCGAGATTGTGCCCATGGAGTCCTACAAGGAACGGTGGGATATGTTGATGGCGGTGAACGAACCAATGGACATTGCCTGGATCGGAAGTGATGAGTTTAACTATACAGAAGAAGTGAACAAAGGTTCCTTTATGGCACTCGATTATTTATTGTCAATTGCGGGGCAGCAACTGTTGGAGGAGATTCCGGAAGAAATCCTGGCCAAGCAGAAGCGGGATGGGAAAACCTATGGGATTCCGCTGCTGGGGCCTTTGTACCGCAAGGATTATGCTGTGGTGGTGAACAAAAGTGATATGCAATTGTACGGGGACAGTACTCTGATTCAAGAGGTCAATCAAAGCAAAGAATATTCTGACGAGGAAAGTTATGAGGTGTTTGAAAGTTATCTGAGTCAGATGGCAGAAGCCCAAAAACTGGGTACCGGGATTTCCTGCGGGACATTTAAGGAAATTGCCCAAAAGGGATATGAAGGAATCTATGGCCCGGATTCACCTTTTGTAATTAAGATTTTTGATGATACACTGACAATTTACAATAAATATGAGCAGGAATCTTATAAAGCGTATTTTAAGACCATAAGTGAGTGGTACCAAAAAGGGTATATCCGGGAAGATATTAATGAGGTCATTGCTCCTGAAAATGAAAATGGAGTAAAAGCCGGAAATCTATTCTATCTGGATGAGTATGGAGAAAATGGAGTGGTACTGGATGCGTTAGTACCGGAATACGAATCTATAGCGATTCCTCTGCAAAATTATAAGTATATTGGGTATGAATCCAATAGAAATGCGCTGGTTATCCCACGCACAACAGAAAATCCGCAAAGGGCTGTGGAAATTATCAATTACATTAATTCAGAAGAAGGAGCCGATTTGTGCAGGCTGCTTAGCAATGGACTGGAGGGACGGCATTATGTTAAGCACGGCACGAACCTGATTAATAGCGTCCTTGATTCTAGCGGTGCCCCAATCTATTCACTGTCAGCCTATAGTGTGGGGAATGCATTTTTAAACTATGAGAAGACAAAGGGAGAACTGGGGCAGATTGAGCAGTATAACGACAGTGCGCTTCTCTCTCCGCTGCTTGGATTTGAACTGGATACGAGAATGATCATCATTGAACTGGAACAGATTGACCTGATCGTGGAAGATTATCTGGAACGATTATTAAATGGTACTTCGGAAGACTGGGAGGTTCAGTATAATGAAATGATTACCAAAATGTATGATGCCGGTGCAGAGAAGGTGCTGGAGGAAATCCAAAGACAGCTAAATGCATTTTCAGAATCATAGGATACGAATCGCATGTAAGGATACTAAGATTCGTAAAAAAAGGCTGCCATTCGTGTGTTTTGTCAAGAGGTGATACCTCTCTTTATCAGTTTTGGATGTTATAGTTATGGCATCAAAAAGAAAAGGAGAGGAAACTAATGAAAAAACGTATGATGGCAGCTTTAGTAATGTGTACTTTGTTACTGACGACAATTCTAACAGGGTGCGGCGGTACAAAATCGGAGGGCGGAAGTGACAGCAGCCCTGATGCGGCAACTGAAAGTGCCGCCGACAGCAGTGGCAAGGAAATTGCAGTTATGGTACCTAGTGCTGACCATGGGTGGACCGGTGCGGTGTTGACCTATGCACAAGAAGAAGTTGATAAGCTAAATGCTGAGGGTCTTGCCTATACAGCCAAAGTATATGCAGCGACGGATGTAGAGAATCAGATTCAGCAAGTGGATGATTTGCTTTCTAACCCGGATAATCTTGCGGGTATTGTAATCCTTCCATATGATAACGGACTTCAGTCCACACTGGAAAAAATCGCAATGGCAGACATACCATTCGTACAATTTGATCGTGTAATCGAAAGTGAGATTATTGATGAAAAAGTGGCAGCGAATGTAAAAGGTGATAACGAAGGTATCGGATACGAGACTGCAAAACGCTTTATTGAAAAAGGACTTACGAAGGACGATTACATATATGAAATGATTGGAGATAATTCCTCGGTTCCGGAACTGCGATCGAAAGGATTTAGAGACTATCTGACAGAGCAAGGCTGGACAGACGACGAAATTAATAAAGTAGTCGTTAAGTCAGCAGCTACCGGCTGGAGCCGCGATACAGGAAAAGAGCTTTTTGAGTCCTGGTTCTCAAGCTCACAGTGTGACACAAGCAAGAAGAATTGGATTTTCACACATGACGATGAAATTGCCATGGGAGTCTTAGAATCTTTGAATGGTTCCGCATTGGATGAAAGCAAAAAGGTTGAGTTCATAAGCTCCCTTCAGGCACTGGCGGCTTCTTCCGGCCTTGCAGAAATCTATGCTGTTTTAGCGGATAATCACAAGACAATTCAGCTGCCTACTGAGTTCGATGTGTTCTCAGTTACATACGATCCGGCCATGATACAAGAAGCAACAGAAGTTATGGTAGATTATCTAGATGGAGCAACTGATATAGAGCAGGATTATATTATTCCTGTCAGCGTGGTAGACAAGGACAATGTATCTGAATTCCAGCCATTTGGAACATACGAAGGAAACTAGATTGTAGATAAGAGCTGCACCGGCACTCGTACTGCCGGTGCAGAATTCTCTTATATAAAAAATGGAGGCCCACATGGCAGTGTTAAAGATGAAAAATATTTCAAAGTCCTTTTTTGGAGTCAATGTATTACATGATGTGACCTTTGAAGTCGAAGAAGGGGAGGTTCATGCACTCTTGGGCGAGAATGGTGCCGGCAAGTCGACCTTAATGAATATACTGGGCGGTGTCTACTCAAAAGACAAAGGGAAAGTGTTTTTTTGTGAAAAAGAATTAGCACATGCCAGTGTTAAGGAAGCAGAACAGGCAGGAATCGCTTTTGTACATCAGGAGCTGAATATCTTCAATGATTTAAAAGTATATGAAAATTTGTTTTTAGGAAAAGAAATCAAGAATAAACTCGGAACGTTAAAAAAGAAGGAAATGATTGCAAAGACCAGAGAACTGATGGCCGAGTTGGGGGTGGATATAGATCCGCTGGCATTGGCGGGCGAGCTTGATACCAGCAAAAAGCAGTTGTTAGAAATCGCAAAAGCACTGCATATGGATGCCAGGCTGGTCATCTTGGATGAGCCGACCACAGCATTGAATCGCGAAGAAATTGACCGTTTGTTCACACTGATTCGCAGGCTAAAAGAACAAAAGTGTACATTTATCTTTATTTCACACAAAATGCCGGAGATTTTTCACATCTCGGATCGATATACGGTACTTCGAAATGGTGCATTTATCCATTCCGGTAAAACCTGTGAGACAACACCGGAGGAAATTACCAGATATATGGTAGGGAAAAGTTATTCCAATGAAATGCTGTATGAAGAGCGAACACTTGCTGATGAAATTGTTCTAAAACTGGATGCGTATTCAGGCCAGGGGTTTCAGGACATAAATCTTGAGATAAAAAAAGGAGAAATCATAGGTCTGACCGGACTGCAGGGGGCAGGATGTTCGGAACTGATGCAGACGATCTTTGGAGTGATGAAAAGCAGTGGGGGCAGACTGACTGTACATGGTGAAGAGTTGAATATACGCAGCAGCAGGACGGCGATGCGCAAGAAAATTGCAATGGTGGCTGCCAACCGAAAGGAGAATTCGGTCATTCCGGATATGTCCCTGCTTGAGAATATGTACATTTCGGAACATGTGATTCATAATCGTATGCAGCATATCTTTAAGCACAGAGAACTCGAAAAATACAAACAGCTTAAGAATCTGCTAAGTATCAAGGCAGGGCATTATTCCAATCTGATTACCAGTCTGTCAGGCGGTAACCAGCAGAAAATTATTCTGGCGAGATGGATTAATACCAAAGCGGATGTTATTCTGTTTGATAACCCAACACAGGGAATTGACGTAGGTGCCAAAGAAGAAATTTACAGACTGATTCTGGAACTGTCCAAAGAAGGCAAGACAATTCTGGTGAATACATTAGAAATACCGGAAATCCAGAAAATTGCAGACAGGTGCGTGGTGTTGTATCATGGGCAGGTTCAGACCATATTAAAGCGAAGCGATATCAATGAAGAACAGGTCATGCTATATGCGACGAACGCTTTAAATGTAGAGAAGACCTATGTGGAGGGAGAAAAATGAAGACAAAACATATAAGCAGCATAGGAAAGAAGATATGGAGTGACTATAATTTTATCGTAGTCTTTATCATTATTTTCGGGGTATTCCTATATATTAACGGAGATGCGACATCATGGACCAGTATCACTAATATTTTTCTTCATAGTGCTATTATGGGAACTATTGCACTGGGTATGGGCATGGTGATTCTTACAGGTGATATTGACCTTTCGGTCGGTTCAGTCTTTGTGTTTATCGGCGGAATTACAATTTTGTTCTATAATAAGGTCAATAGTGTATTCCTGACCCTGCTATGTGCTGTGCTGGTTGGTATAGCCTGTGGGCTGGTTAACGGAGTACTGGTAGGGAAATTCAAAATGCCGGCGTTTATTGTAACGCTCTCAACCATGCTTATTTTCCGTTCTGTTTCACAGTATATGATGAATGAGATGGGAGAGACACGTTATCGTGTGGAAGCTTCACTGTCCAGTTATAGATCTCTGTTTGAATTTGGAAATGGAAATATTGCGACGATACCTAAAATTGCCATTATCTTTTTGCTGCTGACAGTTTTCATGATCTATGTGACTTCGAGTACTAAATTTGGAAAAAACACCTATGCAGTAGGAAGTAATGAAAAAGCGGCAAAGCTTGCCGGTATTAATGTGGTCTGGACCAGAGTCATGATGTTCGCCATATGTGGTGGATTTGTGGGAATCGCATCCTTCTTAAAAATCGCTAAGGATACTTCCTTTGACCCGGCCACATCAGGGCAGAGCTTTGAGCTCTATGCCATAGCGGCCACAGTAATCGGCGGCATTAATATGTCAGGTGGCAAAGGAAAAATCCTGGGAATTATCTTTGGTACCATGTCATTTACAATCATTGATAAGATTATCACCTCACTGGGGATGAATGCCCTGCTCAATGATACGGTAAAAGGAGTCATTTTGCTGATTGCAGTTGGGTTACAGATGTTGAGAAAGAAACCGGAATAACAGGATACAAATAGCAGGATATGAATAGTAGGAGGATATGACGATGGGAAGATTATTGACACTTACAACGTGCCAGTGGACAGATCTGGAAATGGATACATTATGTAAAAAAGTCAAAGAATTTGGCTATGACGGAGTCGAACTTGCCTGCTGGGGCAATCATTTGGATGTCAGGCGGGCAGCCGAAGACGATTCCTATGTGGAAGAAATCAAACAGACCTTGGCAAAATACGATTTAAAATGCGAAGCACTCGCAGCACACATCATTGGTCAGTGTGTCGGTGATTATAACGATCCGCGGCTGAATAATTTTGCACCGTCTGCCTTGGCAGATCAACCGGATGCAATTCGGGACTGGGCAATTGAAACTATGAAATATACAGCTATTGCCGCCAAAAAATTAGGATGCTATGTCGTAACCGGTTTTGTCGGCTCTCCCATATGGAAGTACTTGTATTCCTTTCCGCAGACTACGGAAGCGATGGTGGAAGCCGGATTCCATGAAATCCGCGAATTATGGCTGCCAATTCTAGACGTATTTGCAGAACAAGGCATCAAATTTGCTCTCGAAGTACACCCGGGCGAGATTGCATTCGACTATTATTCGACACAGCGCTTGCTCAAAGTATTTGCAGACCGTAATGAATTCGGCCTGAACTTTGATCCAAGCCACCTTTTGTGGCAGGGAGTGACTCCGCATATCTTTTTGGAAGATTTCATTGATAAGGTGTACCATGTACATATGAAAGATGTAGCGGTTACATTAAATGGCAAGTCGGGTCTGCTGGGGTCGCATATTGATTTTGGTGATTTAAGACGTGGCTGGAACTTCCGTTCCTTAGGCCATGGGGAAGTGGATTTTGAGAACATAATACGTGTACTTAACGCATATAATTATACCGGACCGCTTTCTGTGGAGTGGGAAGACAGTGGTATGGAACGAGAGGCCGGTGCCCCTGAAGCGGCAGCCTTCGTGCGAAAAGCAGACTTTGCTGCTTCGGACTTTGCCTTTGACAGTGCCATTGCAAATGATTGATGCGATGAGTCAGAAAGGAGAATTGCCATGAGCAGAAAATTGAAATATGGTATGGTAGGAGGCGGAGCTGGTGCCTTTATCGGAGCGGTACATCGAAAAGCAATTGCATTAGAAGAAACTGCGGTGATTGCAGCCGGTTGCTTTAGTTCAAATGCAGAAAAAAATCGGGAATGTGCAGATTTCTATGAAATAGAACCGGAGAGATGCTACGATAGTTACCAGGCCATGGCCAGTGGTGAGAAAGGACGGGATGACAAAATAGATTTCGTAAGCATTGTCACTCCTAACAATACCCATTATGAAATAAGTAAAGCCTTCCTGGAGGCGGGGATACATGTGATGTGTGAAAAGCCGCTTTGCTTTACGGTACAGGAGGCAGAGGAACTGACGGCTCTTGCACAAGAAAAGAATCTGCTTTTTGGCGTCATGTACACGTATTCAGGCTATCCGATGGTCAAACTGGCAAAGGATATGATGGAACAAGGCGCAATCGGAAAGCTGCTCAATATTAATGCCGAGTACTTTCAGGATTGGCTGATAGATGAGGTGGGGGGTGAAGGAGAAACTACGACCAAGATGTCTGTCTGGAGAACTGACCCACAAAAGACTGGAATCTCTAATTGTGTTGGGGATATTGGGACACATATTGAGAACACAGTGTCTTATATTACGGGATACCATCCACAAAAAGTACTGGCGGTTCTGGATACCTACGGGATGGAGCTTGAATTAAATGCGAACATTCTTCTGGAATTTGACAATAATGTACATGGAGTATTCAGTTGTTCGCAAGTTTGTGTGGGACATTTAAATGGTCTGGTGATTCGTATGTTTGGTACAGAGGGAGCCATTGAGTGGGCGCAGGAAGACCCTAATTACCTGAAAGTTACGAAAAAGGGACAGCCGGATCAAATCTATCATAGAGGAACCGGTTATATTACCGGCAGGGCGGCAGAGTTGAACCATATCCCGTCAGGGCATCCCGAAGGATTGGTATTTGCCGTTGCCAATCACTATCATGCATTTATAGAAGCGATTGGACAGATTTGTGAGGGGAAAGCAGATGCGGCACAGGTTTTCGACTTCCCGACAGTAGGAGATGGCGCGAAGGGAGTCAGATTCGTCCATGCAGTGGTAGCAAGCTCAAATCAGGGGAATGTCTGGATGCCTGTATAACCCAAAATGAGCAGGGCGAGGATTTAAAAATGAAACATACCGGCAGTTCCTAGACGGAAAAAGGACTGTCGGTAAGCTTTTATATTTTTTTATATATTTTAGCTCTAAATACATGCTGTTTTGCTTGACAAGGTACGGGCGTTTTGATAGAATCAAGGGCGTGGTAATTTATGCTGCTATGGCACAGTAGGTAGCGCGTCGCCTTGGTAAGGCGGAGGTCACGGGTTCAAATCCCGTTAGCAGCTTTATAGAAACGTTGAATATTCAGCTAAAAGTAATTATAAGTTGCATTATAAGTTGCATATTTTTTTAAAGTAGGTGTCTACGGTGATATCTGCTTTTTTCATTTGTTCTTAAAAGTGGGGAGCCGTTTCCATTACGTTGTCGTTCTTCAGTGCGAAGGAGCTAATGCTAAAAAATGTAATGGATACTAACTTTAAAGAAATAATGGAAAAAATGGAAAAAAAGAATTCACTAAAAAGGAAGTCATTAAGTGATGAAAGCATTAAATGACTACACCAGCACACTATAAATTGCAATGGCGTAGCTTCGGTTGCGCCTTTTTTTGTTGCAAAAAATGATTGACACAATTTGTTGCTTGTGATGAAAACTAGAAACAGATTGAATGCTTCGCAATATCGTGATACAATTTTTATACAAGCAAGTCCAATGTATAAGTCTATATTTCTAGGCACTTGTTTTAATAATGCACATTGAATCTATAAACATTTTCTTACCATGATAATTCATTTTATCATGGATTTTCTGGTTTGTAGAGTTTTTTAACGAGTGTATGATTTTTGAAAGGAGGATAATTATGAACTACGCATATGATGCACGTAGGCCGTTTGTGTCTACTTCTCCTGTGAAGCGTACAAATAATTTATCAGAAGAAGCAAGAGGGAGACGTGATTATATAAAAAATCACGATTTCAAGCTTTATGTAGAGGGCGGAGTTTGTAAGTCAGAGGTGACAAAGAAGAAATGAGCTCACTTAACGTCCAGCTATACGACAGAACAATGGAAGGTATTGCTAAGGATTTTTGTTCTGGCAATAGCGAGTTAGATAACTGTTTAAAGGATTACTCCAAAGCTTGTAGCATGTTTGATGGAAAAACAATGTCTTGCTGTCAAATGATAACAGGGTTATTTTGGGATTTGGTGCTTTATTCGCTTTAGTAGTATGTGTCAGACAATAAACATAACAACCCCGAGCCAATCAGCCTGGGGTATCTTTATGTCTTTCAATATTCCCTTACGCTCCGTAGAACGCAATACCTTCATATTTCCATCCTGCCTTCACCAGATTGTCACGCTCAGTAGCATTGACCGTATAGTGATGTGCTGCTGCAGCTGTTGCATTTTTGTTGTACAACCGATAAATCGGACGCTTCTGCGCCGGATCTGAATACCATGCAGTACCTTCATTCTTCCAGCCCAATTTCAAGAGATTGGAGCGTTCGGATGCATCTCTGGTGTAGAGGTGTGCACCGCTTGCCGGTTCGTATAATCTATACACGGGATTACCCTGCCGAGGTGCCTTCCATGCGATTCCTTCATACTTCCAGCCGGCACTAACTAGATTGTCTCTCTCAGACACCGTTGCTGTGAAGAAATGTTTGGAGTGCCCCCCGATCTTTGTACCAGTGGAAGAGTTAGTTTTGATATGATAAACTAACAAAAAGGAGCAGTACAAAAATGGGAAAAGCAAGGTACACAACGGAGCAAATCATCGTCAA
>JBKECY010000026.1:0-8493 GCA_047975025.1 Lachnospiraceae bacterium | reverse complement strand
CCGCCCTTGAACAATCCACCAAGAAATGTTACGATGTCGTCAAGCTGATAAGGATTTACCCTACCGGATACCGGTCATTACTAACATTGCGACTGGTACAAAAATCGGGGGCAGGTCAATCAATTAGTCACGCTGAAAAATATCCCTTGTATAGACTTTTTCTTTGACATCTTCCAGATGGCTGCTATACCGATTGGCGATGATGACCTGGCTTTGTAATTTGAACTGTTCCAGATCGTTGACAACCACTGAGCCAAAGAACGTCTCGCCATCTTTTAAGGAAGGCTCATAAATAATGATGGTCGCCCCCTTCGCCTTGATTCGTTTCATAACACCTTGGATACTGCTTTGTCTGAAGTTATCTGAATTACTCTTCATTCTAAGTCGATACACCCCAATGACCACCTGTTTTTCCTGCTGTGGGTCATAGTTATCATTTTCTTCATATCCATAATATCCGGCCTTCTGCAAGACACGATCCGCAATAAAATCTTTGCGTGTACTGTTACTCTCAACGATGGCACGAATCAGGTTTCCCGGTACATCCGCATAGTTTGCAAGCAATTGTTTCGTATCCTTGGGCAGACAATATCCGCCGTAGCCAAAGCTGGGATTGTTATAGTGAGTTCCAATACGAGGGTCCAGGCAGACCCCATTGATAATCTGCTGTGTATCCAGATTTTTCATTTCAGCATAATTATCGAGTTCGTTAAAATAACTGACACGAAGCGCAAGATATGTATTGGCAAATAATTTGACAGCTTCTGCTTCTGCAAGGCCCATAAACAGAGTCGCAATGTCCTCTTTGATGGCGCCTTCCTGAAGTAATGCCACAAAATCTTCTGCTGCAATTCGCAACTGTGCATCTTCCATCGCGATTCCGGCGATGATTCGATGTGGATATAGATTATCATACAGGGCTTTGCCCTCTCTTAAAAACTCAGGACTAAAGAATATATTGCGGTTACCGCTCTTTTCTCGAATTGCCTGTGTAAATCCCACCGGCACTGTGGATTTTATGACAATGCTGACCTGGGGATTATATTGGGTCACCTGATGGATGACTTCTTCCACAGAAGATGTATCAAAATAATTTTTTTGTGAATCGTAGTTCGTAGGCGTTGCAATCACAACATAATCCGCATCACTATATGCCTGCTCGGCATCTATGGTTGCGGTCAGATCAAGCTCCTTCTCCGATAGATACTCTTCGATATAAGGATCCTGAATCGGTGATTTCCTGCGGTTGATCAATTCTACTTTTTCTGCAATGATATCCACCGCATAGACGGTGTTATGCTGGGCCAGCAATACCGCAAGACTAAGCCCTACATACCCGGTACCGGCGATTGCAATTTTCTTATTCATATACTAATCTTCCTTTCGATTTTGTCGGAGCGGCCGCTGCAACAGGCTGGCAGTCAATCGCATATACACACCATCTGATTCGGCCGGACACTCCATTACTAAATGTATGATATCATGATTTTTTTATTGTATCAATATAATATGCCGAAACTGAAAATTGACTAAAAATGATAATATTTTCAGCTCAAAAAATATAGTTGTAGTAGTTGTATTTTAATATATATGTGTGGTACAATTATTAAAATTTTATAAACAAAGGGGGAGGGATTTTATGGCAATTATTGATGTGGTGCGGTTTGACGGCCTAAAGAATCGTGATTGGCTGATATATAAATATCCTTCAGAAGACCTTGTACTAGGTACTCAATTAATAGTACAAGAAGGACAAGTGGCTATTTTCGTTAGAGGCGGAATGTCTGCTGATACGTTTAACGCAGGAACCTATACTTTAACAACAAATAACCTGCCTATACTAAAAGGTCTCATTAATCTGCCATTTGGCGGGCGAACACCGTTTAGTGCTGAAATATATTTTATTAATACCACAGTCAGACTTGATATTAACTGGGGGACAACGGATCCGATTCAGTTAATCGATCCTAAATATTATGCAAAATTAAGAATCAGAGCATTTGGTCAGAGGGCGCTCAAGGTCCTTGATGCAACAACGTTATTTAGAGAAATGATTGGCGGAATGCAAAAATCTGATATTGTTAAATTCGATAAGATCAAAGAATATTACAGGGGCATATTAGTCATTAAGGCTAAGGCGATTATCGCAGACGCGATAATTACAGATCGTATATCTGCCTTGGAAATTTCTACGCAATTAGAAAATTTATCTGAAAAAGTAAAAAGTCAGATAACATCTGAATTCGAAAAATACGGATTCTCAGTTGCGAATTTTTTCATTCAATCCATCAATTTTCCAGATGAGGATTTTGAGAAAATAAATACTATTTTAGAAGACAAAGCTTCATTTGAAATAATGGGAGACGGAAGATATGCTACCAAGAGGTCATTTGACGTCTATGAAGGTGCCGCTACGAACCAGAGTGGTGTTGCAGGAGCATTTGCTGCAGGGGGAATAGGTTTAGGCACAGCCATGGGCATTGGCTCCTCGATGAGTCAGACTGTTGGAAATCCAATGCACAAAGAGGATACAAAAGAGTGTTTGTCATGTCATACCAAAATTTCCATTAGCTCAAAGTTCTGTCCTGAATGCGGATTCAATAATAGTGAAAAGATTTGCGAATGTGGCAATAAATTAGGACCGGAAACGAAGTTTTGTTCAGAATGTGGTAAAAAAGTTGAATAACAAAAAATGAAACACTATCTAGGAGGGGAAAATTATGTCAGAAAATGTTTGTTCACAGTGTGGAGCTCCACTTAATCCCGAAGCAACCGAATGTAGATTTTGTGGTGAGAAATTTGCACCCCAACAAGCGGCACAGCAGGTAAATAATGGGCAGCCGCAACCACAGGTCGTTTACGCGCAGCCACAACCACAGGTTGTAATTCAGCAGGTAGCACCACAACCCGTATATGTATCCGGAATAAATCCGTCGTGGCCTATTAAAAGCAAAGTGGTCGCAGGTATTCTTGGCATTTTTCTTGGTGGAATAGGTATACATAAATTCTATCTTGGCAAGGTTGGCATGGGCGTTCTGTATTTATGCTTTTGCTGGACTGGAATACCGGCAGTTGTTGGATTTATTGAGGGAATTATATATCTTTGCTCCAACGATGAAAACTTTCAGCTAAAGAATCATGTCAGAATTGGATGACTAATCAATAAGACCCAAAACAGCCAGTCGTGCGACTGGCTGTTTTTTTGAACGATTAAATCTTTCTGTCAAAAGAATCCTACGATTGATTTCGCTCTCTGCGCCCCTCTACAATAATATTGATAACCAACGCAATCACAGATACGATTATACCTGTCAGGAAGTAAAGTGTTCTATTTAGCGGCATAAGCATCGAACCCACTAATATTAATATACCTAAAAGTTGAAGAAATATAGCAAGTATTTTCATATTATCCCTCCTTTTCTTTTATTATACCATATTGCATATAGCACTGCAATAATAAACCCGACTTAGCTGCCGTCGAATTCACCAAGCGATTTTTCTTGCCCTGTACAGCAATACTATGGTATAAATAGACTAAACTTTACTACATTTGTGGACGCAAGGAAGGGCTTATGAAAAAACTATTCTTATTATTAACACTTCTCACTTTTTGTTTTGCAATATACGGATGTTCTTCTGACTCCGCCTATAAAAATGAAGCGAACAACATCGCTGAAATCATAAACTCGGACTCTGGCTCTGCTTACAAATTCTCCGGAGAAATGGATGAGGACCCCAGTAAGTGGAAAGCCTATCGGTTCGAGTCCGGAGGTTCCTGGGATGAGGGCGGCTATGTTTTAGGCATTTCTTTTTCTATTGACACTGGTAACCTATATTCCATACAGGTAAGTGCTAAGGATATAAGTATTGCGGAAAACCAGTGCGATACCATATTTGAGTACCTTGGCATCTCTTCCACGTACGAAGATGTGCTTAACAGTGCTTCTGGTGAAGGCTTGCTTATTTCTTCAAATGTGGTTTCGGAAGCTGGCGAGACTTATAGTGTTCTGCGAAGTCTGGAAAATGGTCATATTTTGATTACAAGAAATGATACCACGATAGAATCCGCAGAGTCATATTCCATTGACTAATACAGCAATTCCCGAATCGGCAACATCGCTTTGTGTTATCACATCGGTCTGATTTGTTATGTCATTATTTTGCCTTTTATCTTGACAACCATAAATAAAGAATGCGGTAGTAATTATACATACCGCTATGAGTAAATTGGAACCTTTTTTGTTCAATTAAAGGTACGCCGAACAAAGGCAAGTGAGTTCTCATATTGATCTTCAAAACGTTTTTCAATCTCCAGATTAATAATTCCCTGATAATCACACAAGATTTTCATTACTTGAGCCAGCGGGATTTCTCCCCAGCCAAGCGGCAGATGGATATCCGCCGCACCGCACGTGATTCTATGGTTATAATCACATTCCGTCATGGGAAGTGATATACCGAAATTATCATGCAGATGGATATGCCCCACATAGGGCAGCACTTTTCGCACATTTTCCAGCAGTGTCGCATGATCGCCCGCGCAGCTCATATAACTGTGTCCGATGTCAAAGGTAATATTAAAATTAGGCATATCGACCATCCGGACAAGCTGCACCATTTCTTCAGCACTTTTGCCTGCCGAATACTCATCTGTGTCGTAAAACGGCGCATTTTCCATACAAATGCAAATATCTCCTGCTTCAACCGCCAATTCCCGCATAAGCGCAGCTTCTTCCTGACGCAGACGTTCAAAGGTTTCTGTTTTAGTATTTTTTACACTTCCTGCGTGATACACAATTACTTTAATATCTGTCATACGCGCGAACTCGATTCCTGCTAAAAACACCTTACGGTAAAGCAGAGCCGCATCCACATCAAGAAGATTTAGTTCATACGGCAAATGAAGTGTATATTGCAAGGGGAATTTTAACATCATTCTTCTGATGCGCCCAAAGCGCTCAGGAATGATATTGCCGCCGATAATTACATCCATTCCCTGTAAGACCAATTCACAGCATTCTGCTCCCGCATATGCAATAGCTTCCAGTTCTTTTTCCATTTTATCCAGGTTGCCGTTTACCCACCAAGGGTGAATACTAAGTCCAAGTTTATTCATGAAACTATCTCCTGTCCTTGTGCTTGTTCAATCAGATGCAATTTATCATAATCAATTCGAATGCCGATTTTCTCACCTACCGGATGCCCGCCGCCCACATTAAATTCCTCTGCAAACAGCAACGTTTCATTTACGCGTATCGAATACTGTACCAGTCTGCCTAAAAACACTCTTTCTTCTACGATACCATAGGCATCTCCTGCACCGGGAATACATAAGGTGATATGTTCGGGGCGCAGAACAGCCTGACTGTCAAAGGTTTCCGAATCCGCTGCGGCTGTGACACCCGAAAGTAAAACCTTGTCCTTTATCTCATCCTTTTTTGCCGGAAGCAGATTGGCACTGCCGATAAATTGTGCAACAAAGTGTGAAGCCGGACGGCAATACACCTCCTCGGGCGAGGCTAATTGCTGAATTTCACCTTTGTACATAACCGCTACAATATCCGACATTGCCATAGCCTCTTCCTGATCATGTGTCACATAGACCACAGTCATCCCCTGTTGTTTTTGGATCTTTCGAAGCTGTGCTCTTACCTCAATGCGAAGCTTGGCGTCCAAATTAGACAGTGGTTCATCTAAAAGCAGAATTCCTTTGTCCATGATTAAGGCTCTGGCAAAAGCAACCCGTTGCTGCTGACCGCCGGAAAGCTCTCGGGGATATCGTTTTTTTAGTCCTTCCAGTGAAAAAATCTCCAACATATGCTCTACCTGCTGATTGATTTCCGTACGCTTTGTCTTCTCCAATTTCAATCCGTATTCGATGTTTTCTGCGACAGTCATATGAGGAAAGAGTGCGTAGTCCTGAAAAACCAATGGAGTCCCACGTTTCTCCGGCGGAAGCTGCCCCACATCCTTTCCTGCAATTCGTACAGTACCGGCATCCTGCTGATAGAAGCCTGCCAACACACGCAAGAGAGTGGTTTTTCCGCAGCCTGACGGACCTAATAGTGTTACAAACTTTCCTTGGGGAATGACGAGAGACACATCATTTAGTGCGGTAAAATCCCCGAAACGTTTGGTAATATGAGTGAGTTCTATATGTGGTTCCATAAAATTATTGATTCCTCCTAATAATTAACCAATCCAGCAGTTTAAAAATCCCCATGCCTGCAAAAGCCAGGAGCATAATTACACTTGTAAAAGCTGCCGCTCCTGACCAGTCTCCGCTGTTCACTAGCGAAAGAACCGAAACCGTACTGACTGTAGTGGACACTCCATAAATAAAAATCACCACACTTAAGCAGGTCATTGAGCGCAGAAAAGACAGCATCAGACCATTCAGAAACGTTCTGCGCAAAATAGGCAGTAAAATACTTCTTAATGTTTCCCATGTTCCGGCTCCAAGATTCTTAGCCGCATTTTCAATAGAGCCTCCAATTTGCTTTAGCCCCGCACAATCCGCACTGTAACAAGTCGGTATATTCCAGACTGCAAGCGCAATCACCATAAGTGCTGATGTTCCCGCAAGATTAAATGGCTTTGAACCGATTGCAATTGCAAATCCCAGCCCCAGAAATACTCCCGGAACAGCACTGGGCAGCACTGCAATAAAATCAAGAAATTTTTTAATCCGCAGATTGCTTTTTTCTACCAGCCATGCCAGGACAAACCCCTCTACTGTTGCCAGAACAGCCGAGTAAAATGCGTATTTTACACTGTTGAGCAGCAAATCACTTTTTTTCCAGACATACGTAAAGCTCTCCGTAGTAAACGACCAGTCATACCCCCAGGTCTTGCTAAAAGCGCCAACAAGCAAAACACCATAAAGCATCAATACAAATACAGATACAAGCAGGCAGCATGTAAAAACACTCCATTTGGCCACTGGATGCACCGGCCAGGGGGGCAACGAACCTTCCTTACCTGTCATGGTAGTATAGGAGCGTTTTCCGAGCCAGTACCGATTGATCAAGAATAGCGCAAGCATGGGCAGAAGCAGAATGGTCGACAGAACAGCCGCGCCGGATACATCGTACCAGCCTACCATTTGCATATAAGCCTCGGTCGGCAGCAACTGGAGATTCCCCGCAATCATGGAAGGATTGCCAAAATCTGCCAGTACACTAATCGCTGCCATCATCGCACCGCCGGCAATCCCCGGACGGCACAGCGGCAGAAACACATCTTTAAATGCCTGCCACCTTGTAGCTCCCAAATTACGGGCGGCATATTCCATGTTTTCCGAAACATTACGGACAACACCTTCCATCACTGCGTACGCATATGGAAAAAATGAAATTGTTTGTACTGCCCACAATCCTCCCCAACCGTAGATATTCAATCTGACTCCGAGTAATTTGTTTGTTATAAGTCCCTGTGTACCAAACAGTAAAATATACGACAGGGCAATGATAAAGGGCGGTGAAACGACCGGCAATAAGGTGACAAAGCGAAATAATTTCCGGAAAGGAAGCCGAAGCCGGACAATCCCAAACGCAAAAACAAAGGCAAGTACCGTACAGGTCGCCATAGAGAGCAACATCATCACAATACTATTGCGCAAAGCAGTCATCCAGCGAGCATTTCCGAAAAACCCGAGGTATTCAACTCCATCCGGGAATAGTACCACCCGCAAAATCGGATATAATATAAAGAAAACAGCCGCTGAAATCAAAATAAAAAATAACGAATAGAAAATAGGTTCACTTTTAAACCGGCCCATGATTTTTTGCATTCTAAATCCTCCTGACCTAATCATTGGAATGGACGATCAAAAGAGATCGTCCATTCCCAAATATGAGCTTGCATTCAATCATTATGCGCCTGTAATCTCACTAAATTTCGTAACCCATGTATCTTTCATTTCAGCCGCTTTAGTACGATCATAGTCACTGACCTTGATGTCCTCAACCTTCGGCAAGCCGTTGGGCGGAGCCACATCTGGACGTAAGGAATATCGGTTCGATAATTCTGTGTTAAGCTGCCCAATTTCTTTCGACAACAGCCAATCTATAAAGATTTTTGCATTATCTGCATTCGAACCGCCTTCTACGACAGCCGCACCACCTATTTCAAACGCTGTGTTTTCAGGAATAACAATCTCCAATGGATATCCCTCTTTCACACTGCTATAGCTGTCATGCGCCCAAGCATAACTGGCTGCAAACTCTCCCGAAGCAACCAGGCCAATAACGTCTCCAGCCCCCTTCGTGTAGTGATCTATATTCTCGTTTAATTTTGTTATATACTCCCATGCAGCATCTTCCCCACGTGTAAAGATCTGGTTCGCTACAAAGATATAGCCGCCGCCTGCCGTTGGAGTGCCCCCCGATCTTTGTACCAGTGGAAGAGTTAGTTTTGATATGATAAACTAACAAAAAGGAGCAGTACAAAAATGGGAAAAGCAAGGTACACAACGGAGCAAATCATCGTCAA
>JBKECY010000025.1:0-16712 GCA_047975025.1 Lachnospiraceae bacterium | reverse complement strand
AAATTGATATTATCCAATAGCCCCTTGATAATGCCGATTTAATGCCAAAAGGGCATAAAAAAAGCCCGCAACCCTTGATTTCTCTAGGTTTGCGAGCTTTAAAAAATTATTCAAACTCAATCGTCCCCGGTGGCTTCCCCGTCAAATCATAAAACACCCGATTCACATGCGCCACCTCATTCACAATCCTGCTCGTCACCTTCCCCAGCACTTCCCAGGGAATCTCCGCCGACTCCGCCGTCATGAAGTCAATCGTATTGACCGCCCGCAGCGCCACTGCATAATCATAGGTTCTCTCATCCCCCATGACCCCCACTGAGCGCATATTGGTAAGTGCCGCAAAGTACTGGCCGATGCTTCTTTCGATGCCGGAGTTTGCGATTTCCTCGCGGTAAATTGCATCCGCTTCTTGGACCATCTTGATCTTCTCGGCCGTAACCTCGCCGATGATACGGATTCCCAGGCCCGGACCCGGGAACGGCTGACGGAACACGAGATGTTCCGGGATGCCCAGCTCCAGACCGGCTTTGCGCACCTCATCCTTGAAGAGATCGCGCAGCGGTTCGATGATTTCTTTGAAATCCACGAAGTCCGGCAGCCCGCCTACGTTGTGGTGACTTTTGATGACTGCAGATTCACCGCCCAGGCCGCTTTCTACCACATCCGGATAGATTGTGCCCTGTACCAGGAAATCCACTGTGCCGATTTTCTTGGCTTCTTCTTCGAATACGCGGATGAATTCTTCGCCGATGATTTTGCGTTTCTCTTCCGGAGCTTCAACACCTGCGAGCTTGGAGTAGAAGCGCTCGCTCGCATTAACGCGGATAAAATTCAGGTTGTAGTTGCCCTTGGGTCCAAAGACCGCCTCGACTTCATCCCCCTCATTCTTGCGAAGCAGTCCATGATCTACGAAGACACAGGTCAGCTGTTCGCCAACTGCTTTGGAGAGCATGACCGCCGCTACGGAGGAGTCGACTCCGCCGGATAGGGCGCAGAGGACTTTGCCGTCACCGACTTTTTCACGAATCGAAGCAATTGTGTTCTCAACGAATGCATCCATTCTCCAGTCACCGCTGCAGGAGCAGATGGATTTTACAAAATTGTTCAGCATTTTTGTACCTTCGACCGTATGCAGTACTTCCGGGTGGAATTGGATGGCATACAGATCTTTACTGCGGTCTTCGGCCGCTGCCACAGGACAGTCTGCCGTATGCGCAGTAATGGTGAATCCCGGAGCCAGCTTGGAGATGTAATCAAAATGGCTCATCCAGCAGATGGTCTTATGCGGAACCTCTGCGAAGATGGGGGTATCCTGATCGATCAGGACTTCTGTTTTTCCATATTCACGTACGGGCGCCCGCTCTACTGTGCCGCCCAGAATATGCATCATCAGCTGCGCACCATAGCATAATCCGAGGACGGGAATCCCCAGCTCGAAAAGCTCCTTGGTGTAGGTAGGGGCTCCCGGCTCATAGCAGCTGTTCGGACCGCCGGTCAGGATGATACCCTTGGGCTTTAGCGCCTTAATTTTTTCGATATCCGTTTTATAGGAATATATTTCGCAGTACACATTACATTCACGTACCCGCCGGGCGACCAGCTGGTTGTACTGCCCTCCAAAATCTATAACAATGACGGTTTCATTTTTCACAGTGTTTCCTCCTACTCATGATCTCTTTAGTCTGGTATTCACGATATTCCCATTATATGATAGGACCGCCTTTTTGACAACTACTTATAGCGGTGATTTATACAGCTTTTGCAGCATCAGGATTTCGGCTGCATATCCGTCCAGGTCGTTGGGTGTCTCCAGATAGAACGGCAGATGACAGAGTTTCGGGTGATTGATGATTTGTGAAAAAGCATCTGTGCCTATATGGCCTTCCCCTATTTTGGCATGGCGGTCTTTGTGGCTTCCCAACGTGTTCTTACTGTCATTTAGATGCACCGCCTTTAAGTGTTCAAGACCTATGCAGTCATCAAATTCCGCTAGAACTGCCTCCAGATTTTCAACAATATCATAGCCTCCGTCAAATACATGACAGGTATCCAGACAGATGCCCATATGCTGCCGCAGTGCTACACCATCCAGGATAGCACGCAGTTCGCCGAACGTCCGCCCGATTTCGCTGCCCTTGCCCGACATCGTCTCCAGCAAGACCGTTGTAGACTGTTCGGGCTTTAGCACGCGGTTGAGCATCTCGATACAATAGCGGATTCCTGTCTGTGCGCCTTGCTGTACGTGACTGCCCGGATGAAAGTTGTAGCAGGTGCCCGGCAGATACTCCAGTCGCGCCAGATCGTCTTGCATTGTCTCTGCGGCGAATTCACGCAGCCTGCTGTCTTTGGAGCAGGAGTTCAGCGTATAGGGCGCATGCGCCAGAATGGAGCGAAGTCCATGCTCTGCGGCAAATTGCGTATAGGCCTGCATATCTTCTATATTAAGGGGCTTCGCTGTTCCACCCCTCGGGTTTCTGGTGAAAAACTGAAATGTGGTGGCACCTATGGCCACAGCCTGCTTCCCCATCGCCAGGTATCCTTTGGAGGAGGAGAGGTGGCATCCTATGATGAACATATAATGTCTCCTTTCAAGTGCGGCAGTCCGCTAGATCGCATGGAACTGCCATCGCCCCCGTACATAACGTACGGTAAAAAACGCCGCCCGCACAGCCCAGTCAATCGTCATCGCAATCCAGACACCCATGACCCCCAGGGCAAAATAATCCGCCAGGACATAGCTGCAAATGATTCGGAAGATCCACATGGACAAAATCGAAATCCACATACAATAGCCGACATCATTCGCCGCTCGCAGCGTGCTTGGCATTGTAAAGGACAGCGGCCAGATCAGACTGGACAGCACCGCATGATACAAGATGATCTGTCGTGTCAGAGCTGCCGTATCAGGGGACAGATTGTATACCTGAATAATGACCGGCAGCAGAAGTGCAATGACAACATTGGTCACAATAATAGAGGTATAGGCGTAGCGCAGGATTTTTTTAGTATAGTACCGCACCTGATCGTACTGACCGGCACCCACGCACTGTGCACTTACTGCAGAAAGTGCATAATCGGCAGCAATTCCGGTCAGAACTGCAACTGTCGCAATACTGTTCGCCACTGCATTTGCTGCAATTGAGGTCGTTCCGAAGCGTGACACAACGCTCAGCACCAGAATTTTGCCCAACTGGAACATACTGTTTTCAATACCGAAGGGAATTCCGATATGAAAGATTTTTTTGAGCATTTTCAGATTTGGACGGATGGCACTAAAACGCCGTATGTATAAGGTTCTCTTCTTGTATCGTAAGAGCAGCATCATGCTGACACCGGCCAGAATCCGGGAGAACAGTGTTGGAATCGCAGCTCCCTCTACGCCGAAATGCAGACCATAGATGAGTACCGCATTGCCCGCTATATGAATCACGTTCATCAGCAGTGAGACGAACATTGGGGTTTTCGAATCTCCCATGCTGCGGTAGATTGCCGCACCGGCATTGTAAATTGCGATAAAAGGAATGGAAAGCGTAACAAATACAAAGTATTGGTTGCACATACGCATAACGGCATCATCTATTTCTCCGAAGACCACATGCAGTATAAACCCTTTGGCAAAATACATGAGAACCATAATAACAACAGAGATGACGGCCGCCGCCAGCACCAGCTGTTCTGTGGCCTCACAGCCCTTTTCCTCATTTTTCTTGCCCAGATACTGGCCGGCCACAATGGCACCGCCGGTCGCAAGTGCTGTAAATACATTGATTAGAAGTACCATGATCGTATCAACCAGATTGACGGCTGATACGGCCCCTTCTCCTACGGAAGCGACCATGATGATATCGACGATACCAACTGAGATGAGCAGAAATTGCTCGATGAACAGCGGGATGATCAGTTTTCTCAAATCCTTTTTGCTGAATAGATACTGCAAGACTTCACCTTTTTCCAAAAAAAACCTCCCGGAGCCGTTTTGTGTGCCAACGCACCAAACCAACTGAGAGGCTGTAACTACACCTGTAAACACTTCATACCGGGTGACTCCCGATGTTCTCATTATACTCCCAGAATATCCGATATACAAGCTGAATCTATACAGATAGCACATGTTTTTTTGCGTTTTTTTAACATTTTTACATCCACTTTGAAGTCATTTTGATTTTTTTGAAAAGCATACAAAATATACTATGCCCGCTGCCACTGCAAAAAAGATAAAATACAAATACATATCCCCATATCCTGTTGCAGAAGCAATCAGACCGCCAATGACCGAGCCTACTCCGATGCCTCCGTCAAAGCCTGTGAAAAAGGTCGCATTGGCCGCACCGATCCGGTCCTTGGGTGCACAGAGGACCGCCATCGTCTGCAAGCTTGACTGCAGCGCGCTAAACCCCATGCCATAGACGGCCGCACTGATAAGAAACATTGGCAGCGTCGCGGCTCTCGAGAGCAGGGCAAGGGCTATCATCAGCAGCACCAATCCGGGATAGACAAGCACGCTAAACCCGAGTTTGTCTGTCAATCTGCCATACACAGGCCGGCTCAGCAGCAAAAAGACTGCGTAAACGGTAAAAAATAAGCCGATATTCTGAATCCCGCGCTCTGTCGCATACAAGGACAGAAATCCGGTAATCGACCCATAGGTTGCACAGACAAAAAACATGACAACCGCCGGCAGCATTGAGGCGCGTTCGTAGATGGCGACACGCTTCGTTTCAACGGCTGCACCCGGTTCTGCCGTAATCGGTTCTGATGACTTCGGTTCTGCCACTCCCGGTTCTGCCGTTTTGGATGTCGTTTTGACGAAGAAGGCCAACAGCAGAACTGCGGCACCAAGGAAAACCGCCCCTCCAATCAGCCACTGAAATCCATAACCGGAAAGTATCGTAAGCCCTAGCCCCGGTCCTAACGCCATCGCAAGGCTCGTCGACAGACTGAAAAAACCCATCCCCTCACCAAATCTGGCCTTGGGGATTTCATCTGACGCAATCGTACTGCTGGCGGTACTTCCGATTCCCCAGGCGATGCCATGCAAAAAACGCATGCCAATAATCGCCGCCACAGTTGCCAGCCACCGGTACGACAGCGTGACCAGCAGTAGGGCACACAGCCCTCCGATAAAAATCCATTTACGCCCGAATTTGTCCAGCGCAATACCCGCGAGCGGACGGATGCACAGAGCGCCTATGGTCGCTGCCCCCACCAACCAGCCAAGCATGGCGTTCGTGCCGCCTAACGCTTTCGTGTGGATTGGAAGCGTCGGCAGAAGCATCTGAAATCCACAATACAACAACAGATTGACAATGGCAATCAGTACGAATCCTTTTGTCCACAAACGCTGTTTCTTCTGCCCCATAGTCCCCTCCTTACATCCCCGTTATATTCTTGTTTTCAGCGTATCATATCGGAGGCTTTTGTTCAACATTGGTTCAGCTTTTTATCGAAAAGTTTTGCTGTTGTTTTTACAGATCGTTTATAGATAATTTGCATATAGTTTGGCATATGATATACTTTACTAAAATACATTTACCGATGTTCTCTAATTTTTTCTTAATCTATTCCAGTTATACTGACTCTATCTAGTCTGCGATGAATTTGCAGGAGAAGGAAGGTGACGATATGCGTATACTACTGGCCGAAGACGAACAGGATTTAAATCAGATTATAGTACAGAAACTAACCTCCGACGGTTACTCCGTAGATGCCTGCTTTGATGGGGAGGAGGCTATGGATTTTCTGGAATGTGCCGACTACGATGCCATTATCCTGGATATCATGATGCCCCGGATGGACGGTTTCGAAGTACTGCGCCTGCTGCGCCTAAGCGGCAAGACAACGCCTGTCTTGTTCTTAACTGCACGCGATGCTGTCTCTGACAGGGTAAAAGGACTCGACAGCGGAGCGAATGACTATCTTGTCAAGCCGTTTTCCTTCGAAGAATTAACCGCCAGACTGCGTGCGATGACGCGCATCTCATTCGGACAGACCAGCAATCTGCTCACCGTATCCGACCTGACACTTGACAGTGCCTCACACGTGGTAAAGCGTGCAGATACCGAAATCGTACTGTCTGCCAAGGAGTATGCCCTACTTGAATACTTGATGCGCAATGAGGGGATTGTCTTATCACGTGAAAAAATCGAGAATCATATCTGGAATTTTGATTATGAAGGCGGCACCAATGTCGTGGACGTCTATATCAGCTATCTAAGAAAGAAGATCGACGACGGACATGATGAAAAACTGATCAAGACCGTGCGCGGCAGCGGTTATGTGCTGCGGGAGGACGTATGAAAAATTTATCGATCCGACTCAAAATCACGTTGTGGTTCTCCATGATTCTCATAGTTATTGTAGGCCTGACATTTGGTGTTATCCTCTCTGTCAGCAGTACAGTGATGCAAAAAACAATTCAGGACAACTTGATTGAAACCATCGAAGATAATCTGGATGAGGTAGAGTACCACAGCCAGTCGGAACATACCTCTGGCGACGGTGACTCAGATCAATATATTGAATATAGTGAAGGATATCTGGAAATTGATGACGATTTTTTAGACACAGTCAACGGTATCTCTACCGCCTTATATTATGAAGACGGCCAGCTGCTCTATGGAGAAAACCCTGTTTCAATTGACAGTGCCTCCTATGCCTTTGTTGACGGGCAGGTACGGACGCTTACTGTCAACGGAGTTGTATATTATCTGCTGGACCGGCAGCTGACAGGGGAACACCTCGACGGTCTGTGGCTTCGCGGCATTGTGTCGCAGCAGCAGGGCAGCGCCCAGCTTTCTAATATCGTTATGCTTTCTCTGTATTTGCTGCCATTTCTGCTGGCGCTGGCAATCTTGGGCGGTTTCTTCATCGCCGGGCGCACCCTGCGTCCTATACGCAAGATTGAAGCTGCCGCCGCCCAAATCGGCAGAGGCCAGGACTTAAAGAAACGTATTGAATTAACTCCCGGCTCGGATGAACTGCATAAACTTGCCGAAACCTTCAACGAAATGTTCGAGCGGCTGGACGAATCTTTTGAAAGCGAGCGGCAGTTCACCTCTGACGTATCACACGAGCTTAGGACACCCATGTCCGTCATTATGGCACAGAGCGAGTACTCCTTAGAACAGCAGCGCACTCCCGAGGAATACGAGGCTGCCTTGCAAATCATCCAGCGGCAGGGCCGTAAAATGAGCCGCTTAATCGAGGATATGCTGCGCTTCGTCCGGCTGGAGAGAAAATCAGACAGCTTCGCCAAGACAGCGGTTGATTTTTCCGAACTGGTTACCTCTGTCTGCGAAGACATGGCACTCTTGCAGGAACGCGGCATTACTCTAAGCTGTGATGCAGAAGCTGATGTGATGATAGAAGGAAACCGGGAACTTTTATCCCGCCTTCTGATTAATCTGATTAACAATGCCTATCGCTATGGACACTCTGAGGGCTATATACATGTGAAGCTGTCTGCTGCTGAATCCGAGGCGGTACTCTCCGTACAGGATAATGGGGTGGGGATTTCACCCGAACAGCAAAAGAAGATTTTCAAACGATTCTACCAGATAGATTCCTCTCGCTCCGGCCAGGGCACCGGACTAGGCTTGTCTATGGTACAGGAAATTGCTCACTTTCATGACGGTCGGATACAGGTGGAAAGTGCCGTCGGACAAGGCAGTACGTTTACACTGACACTCGCAAAAATAAAATAATAAGCGATTTAATCAAATTCACTAATGAGGTTCTAATCTTTGCGTGGCATACTAAAGCTACAATATGACAGGAGAAATACATTATGAACAAAATTAAGAACTTATTTGCAACTCCCCGCAAAGCTGTGATCACCTCCATCTGCATCGTGGCTGCGCTGACCTTACTCGGGGTCGGTACTGTGTTCGCCGCCAGAACCGTCATCGAAAGTAACTCTATTGGAAAAACTGCCGCCCAGGAGGCTGCTTTAAGCGATGCCCAGATCACTTCGGACAACGCAACAATGATTCGGACAGAATTCGACCACGAGGACGGACAGTATGTATATGACTTGGGATTTTATTCTGACGGCATTGAATATGACTACACCATACGCGCTTCTGACGGTGCGGTTCTCAAAAGAGATACCGACGGCGAATCAATCTCCGCCAAAGAAACTGTACAGACAACAGATAAGACGACGGCTGCTGCTAAAAAGAGCACTCAGGATACCGCCGCCTCAGATGATAGCACTGCTTCTACAACCACACAGACTGATACTGCAATCTCGCTTGACAAAGCCAAGAAAATCAGTATCACCGATGCCGGCGTAACTTCTGATGAGATCACATATACCAAGGAGGAGCTCGACTATGACGACGGCGTCCAGGTGTATGATATCGAATTCTACACCGCAACACAGGGATTTGACTACAAAATCAATGCGTCCACAGGTGATATTATCAGCAAAAGCGCAGAGAGCATTACTTCTGATTCTCAGACAGCACAGACCGACCAGAGCAAATACATTGGTGTTGATAAAGCCAAAAGCATAGCCGCAGAGCAGGCTCAGGTGGCCGTATCTGACGCTGTTTTCAAGAAAGCAAAACTGGAAAATGATGACGGCTATGTAGTCTACGATGTAGAATTTGTTATAAACGGAATCGAATATGAATATAAAGTGGATGCCCTTACCGGCAGCATTGTAGAGTATGATTCCGGTTACGATGACTAACTGCTTCGCCGCATGTTATGCTTATAATTGCCAGCCTGCAGAATTTTCACGAATTGACAGATATTGCCGATACAAGCCTTCCTTGGCCAGTAGCTGTCTATGTGTTCCTTTTTGTACGATTCTTCCATTCTCGATCACATAGATGCAGTCTGCATTGCGAATCGTTGAAAGTTTGTGGGCTATGGTAATTACCGTCTTGCCCTCGGCCAGAGCTGCCAGTGCACGTATCATTTGCAGCTCATTTTCAGGGTCAATGCTGGAAGTGGCTTCATCCAGTATGATAATCGGTGCATCCTTTAAAATGGCACGTGCAATGGAAATTCTCTGCTTTTCCCCACCGGACAAAGTACCCCCGCCTTCCCCAATGACAGTATCGTACCCTTGCTCCAGCTGACCTATGAACTCATGGCAGCATGCCTTTTTGGCAGCCACAATTACTTCCTGGCGGGTTGCCTCCGGTTTTCCAAAGCGTATGTTGTTTTCCACAGTATCACTAAAAAGGTACACATTTTGAAATACCATTGAGATATTACTGATAAAACTGTCAAACTCAAATTCTTTTAGATTATATCCATCCAGCAGTACTGCGCCTTCATCCACATCCCAGAAGCGGGCAAAGAGTTTGCAAAGTGTCGTCTTTCCCCCTCCCGACGGGCCGATCAGCGCCACAGAACTCCCCTTGGGGATTGTCATGGACACATCTTCAATGACTGCCTTTTCTTCATATGCAAACGTAATATGCTGTGCATCAAGCGTGGTATTTTCTACCGCAATCGCCCGGCCGTCAGTATCCATGCGGGGCATATTGTATACTTCCCCTAACTTTTCGATGGCCGCAGTCACGCCTCTGATAATCGGACTGATACCGGCACTCGCCTCTAATTCTGCAAAAATCATAAAGGAAATTGCAACCATCGTCACTGCATTGACAAGCGGTACGGTGCCCTCCAGATAAAAAAGGGCTGAAAGCAGCATTACGGCGGCACTTCCCAATCCCAGTACAACTTTAAGGCACAGTGAATACGGTGCAAATCCAAGCTCCAGTGACAGATGTTCTTTTCTGCTACTGTTAATATCCCTCTTTAATTTTTCATGCGCCGCTGACGCACTGTTGTAGGCACGTACCACGCTCATCCCCCGCACATACTCGAGATATGTTGCCGCCAATTTACTTGATGCCTCAATTGTCTTGGGGAACTCTGATCTGGCATACCGCTGCATCAGCATAAAAAAGACGGAATACAGTACTATGGCCGCAAGCACCGTCAGGCCAATCCGCCAGTCAAGGACGATGGTCGACACCGCCAGCAACAGTGCATGAAATACCCCGTTGATGATTTTACCGATACCAAATGGGCCCATCATTTCCACAATGAACATATCCGTAGTCACAGCGGAACTGATTTTGCCGATATTGTTTTCACTGAAAAATCCCATGGGCGCATACCGCAGCTTATCCCCTAAGGCAAGACGCTTATCCGTACACATGCACAGTCCGCTCATGCCACGATAGTAATCCGCATGTGCGGAGAAAACGAATTTTCCTGCTACGTGTGTCAGCATTACTATTGTCACATAGGCAATCGCCCGGCTGGTAATCCCCGCAAGCATCGCGCCAATCGCCAGATACAAGGCAGCGACCTGCAAAATGTCAAAACATGATTTTAAGACACCTGCCACCATAGCCCATCTAAGCATTTTCCTATATCGTCCCGCAAACTCAAATACTTTCCTGATACTCGCAATCATACACCGGCTCCTTCCTCAGTTATCTTATACGACTCCCACATAGTTTGGTAAGTTTCGCATGTCTGCAGCAATTCCTCATGTGTACCTGTCCCCACGATTTTTCCCTGTTCAACCACTGCGATTTGGGCGGCATTACGTATGGTACCCAGGCGGTGTGCAACTACAAGCAAGGTCTTGCCTCTGGTCAGCTGCAAAATAGCATTCTGAATTTCCGCCTCGTTTTCAGGGTCGGCATAGGCCGTAGCTTCATCTAAGATGATCATCGGGGCATCCTTTAGAATCGCCCTGGCAATCGTAATCCGCTGCCGCTCCCCTCCGGAGAGCTTTTCTCCCGCCTCTCCGGCCTTCGTCAGATAGCCGTTGGGGAGTTTCATAATGAACTCGTGGCAGTTGGCTGCCTGTGCCGCCTGATATACCTCTTCCTGCGAGGCCTGTGGATTCCCCATCTTGATATTATCCAGAATTGTCATATCGAACAGGAAATTATCCTGTGCCACATACGAAACCTGTTCATTTAACTGCTTGAACGGAATCTGACGTATCTCCTCTCCCATAAAACGAATGCTGCCTTGCTGCACATCCCAATAGCCTGCAATTAACTTTGCGATCGTAGATTTTCCGCTGCCGGAAGGACCTACGAGTGCCGAAACCTTGCCCTGCTCCAGCGTCAGATCAATCCCATGCAGAATTTCTTTTTCCCCATATGAAAAATGTACTTTTTCAAGTTCGATAGCCCCCCGGGTCAGTTTCACATACTTCTCCGGCCGGACCATTTCCGGCTGGTTTAGAATCGCTCCTACATTTCGGATGCCCGTAGCGGCCTCGGCGAACTGGTCCATATACGACGCTACGTTGATGATGGGACCGATAATCGAGAGCGCGATAATCGCTGCACTTAGCATGACGCTCGATGTAATCGCGCCATTTTGTACCATGACAAGCCCGATGGGCAACACGAACAGCAGCATAGCCGGCAGGATGGACATTGTCCCGGCCAGCCACCAGCGGCTGCTCTTCTGCCACTGCGTTGTGGCGGCATTGTTCTCCATGACCGCATCAGAATACTTTTGATAGGATTCTCCTGATTTTCCAAACGCCTTGATGACTTCGATACCGCCGACATATTCCACGATCGTGGCATTCATTTCTCCGGCCGCTTTAGTATAACGGCTCCACTTCTCCTGATACCCATGCATCATGCCCAGATAGCAGAGCAGGCCAAGCGGCAGAGAAATAAGTGCGACCAGCGCCATATGCCAGTCTACAACAAACAGGTAGATGACCGCTGCGACTGCGCCCAGAATATTACCTAATACCTCCGGAATCATATGTGCAATCGGTGACTCCAGCTTTTCCGTATCATCGATGGCAAGCTTTTTGATTTTTCCTGAGGGCGTATCCGTAAGATAGCCCATAGGGACTCGAATCAGCTTGGATGCTACTTGCAGACGCAATTCTTCAAGTATGTGAAACGCCGACATATGCGAGAGTGTCGTAGACAAAAGCATGAACAGCACTTTCGCAATCGCGCCCCCTGCAACGACAAGCCCCCACGTCAGATAGTAGCCTCTGTCTTGCACCCCTCCCATGAGGCCGGATACCACATAAGTGGCCCCGACATACGGCAGAATCCCGCTGCACACACCTACCACAGCACATACTACTGAAAAAAACATTTTTCCTTTGCAGGAATCCGTAAATTGCAGCAGGCTTCCCAACAGCCCTTTTTGTGACATTTCTTTTTCCATGCAGATTCTCCTTTCAAAAATCATACTACTCCTGGTCAGTATCTTTGGTTAGTCTATGCTTACTCTTGCTTGAAAAAGAGTCGTACCAGAGCTGTCCCCGTTACGACTGTTTGATTTTCTCTTCAATTCCTTTCCAGCCATCCGTAAAAAATTCACCCAAAAAAGCAATGTGCCGCAACGCAGACTCCTTATCCATCCGCAGGCGAACCGGCGCAAGCATGGAAGTAAAGCAGGCCGCCGCCAAAGCACGCACACCGGCTTCCTCAAGGACGTACTGTGAGTCATATTTCTGTTTGAGCTGCGCAACATACTCGAGTGTACTGACCGTTTCTAATTCAATGAGATTTGCAACAAAATTTTCACGGCTTGAACCTTCCGATTGTACGATCATAAGATAGAATTCGTCAAAATACCGATAGATGACATCGAAAAGTCTGCTGATATTCTCAGTTCCCTGCTCTTTGCCATAGGGAATTCCTTTCTCCAGCTCCGCAAAGGCCGCATGGCTCATGGCCTCATATTCTGCGTCTAACTCTGCCATGGCATTCTGCGTAACAGCCGAAAACAAAGTATCTTTGTCTGAAAAATACCGGTAAATCGAGCCCGTCGTCAATCCCGCTGCACGTGCGATCTCCCGTACCGAGGCATTTCGAAATCCCTTTTCCAGAAACTCCGCCTTCGCACAGAGCAGCAGCTTTTCTTTTGTCTTGTCCGCTTTTGCTGTAAACGTCATAAAACCTCCCAAATAAAATAACATTGTTATTTTATCATGTCAGGAGGTTAATGTCAAATCTATTTTATTGTATATTTAGCCTATATAACTATGGTATTTTGCTTTTCCATCATTCATATAAACTATACTGTCGGCAACCAGACTTATAAATTCAAGATCGTGTGTAATCAGCAGCACAGCTCTTCCCTGGTTCGCCAGCTCCCGGATGATTTGTGATACAACCCTCATATGATGTCCGTCCAGTCCGCTTGTGGGTTCATCCAACACCAGCAAAGGAACACTTCGGATTGACGCAGCCGCAAGCAGTACACGCTGCTTTTGCCCGCCGCTTAGCGTATTCGGATGGCGTGCAAGCAGCGTGTCCAGACTAAGCTGTGCAATCACATGCTGCACCCGCTCTTCTTCCGGCGCGAGTTTACTGCCCAGCAGAATTTCTTCCTTTACTGTGGGCATATAGAGCTGGTAGTCCACATCCTGCTGAACGAAAAATGAGCTGCGGACTCTTTTTTTGCGCCGCACCGGGGAATCATCCAGCATGACAGCACCGGTTCCTTCCCTTAGCATACCGGCGATAATCCGGCAGATACTGGTCTTCCCCGCTCCATTGCTTCCGGTGATTGCCGTAACATGACCGTTGCGGCAGCCCAGCGTGATATCATTTAGAATCTGGATATCGTTTAGGCGCAGGCTGACACGCTCCGCACGTACGCGGCACTGCTCATAGGTATGAATCCGCCCTTCCACCTGCAATTGCGGCACTTCGAAAAAACGCAGCCCGAGTTTTTCAAGTTCGTTCTCCGACAAAGCGAGCGCTTCGGCTCTGCTGTATTCCCGGACAATTTTTCCGTCCTGCATCACCAGCAGTCTGTCAAAAATATCCTTTAGGTAATGCAGCCGATGCTCTGAGACAATAATCGTATGCCCCTCTCGTTTTAACTGCGACAGCAGGTTTGCCATATGCGCAGTTGCGGCTGTGTCCAGATTCGCGGAGGGCTCGTCGAGCACCAGCCCCTTGGGCCGCAGGGCACATACGGATGCAATGGCGACTTTTTGCTTCTCCCCGCTGGACAATTCCGTCATTTCCCGTCCCAGCAGATGTGTGATTCCCAGCAGTTCGCACACTGTTTCCAACCGCGTATGCATGCTCTCTCTGTCAATACAATGGTTCTCCATGGCCAGCACAATTTCATCCTGTACACGCTTTGCAAAAAACTGACTGCGCGGGTCTTGGAACACGCTTGCCAGCACGCGCCCCATCTCATCAAGCGTCTTTTCCCGCACCTCTTCTCCTTCTATGGTATAGTCCCCTTCCATCTGCCCGCCATAGAATTTGGGACATAACCCGTTCAAGATTCTGGTCAGCGTGGTTTTTCCGCATCCGCTCTCTCCTGTGATGAGTACACACTCTCCGGATCGGGCAGCAAACGATACGGCATCCAGGCTTTTGCTTTTGGCGCCGGGATAGGAAAATGTAACCTCTTTTAATTCAATCATATGCTCATACCCCACCATGAAAACAGATCTGCCACCCATACGATACCAAGTAATCCGCCAAGCAGTACTATCAGCCCGAGGTCACTTTTCTTAAAGTGCTCTTCCTCAAAGCTGATAATGTCATTATTTAATCGCACGCCCCGCACCAGTGCAGCCGCAGACAGCTCTTCTGCAATACGAGTTGTGCGAAGCAGCAGCGGCACTATGGTCAGTTCAAAATTAACCGGCAGGTGCAGCAGCGTATTCCAGAATCCCGTACCCACGCCGCGGTATTTCAGTGAGCTGTGAATCGCCATCAGTTCATGCGTAATCGTTGGCAGGAAGCGCAGCAGTACGACCGTTGAGATACCAAAGGCCTTATGCAGCCTGAGTTTCGAAAAAACTGCAAGCAGGGTACCCGTCGGTGCTTCTGTAATGCCACTGGTAAAGGCAATCGGAATCAGCATATGGCGCAGCACATTAGAGAAAAGCCACAGCGTTTCCAATCCCCTGACCCCAAGGGTTCCATACGAGATTCCATAGAGCACACCATAGGCAGCCAGGAACCGCAATGCTTTGCCCGGCTTTCCCAAAAAGCAAAGCCAGATGGCCGCAAGCAGCAGCATCACAACATAGCTGATCTCCTGTGAAACTGCAAGAACTGCAAGCGCCGCAAATAGCACCAGAGAAAAGGAGCCCCGCAAATCTATCTTATCTGTGAACGTTCTGATTCGACTCATGCTTCCCCAACGACTCCCGCAGGAGCAAAATGTTTTCGTATCATACGGTACCCCAGCAGACTGCCAAGTACCGCGCCTAAAATCGTGATTACAATACCTATCGCTATGTTTTGCCCTGAATATACTGCGAACACAGTATCTATGTATTCCTGGTTCATTCCGGCATCCACCATCGTCTGAATCATGCTGTCCTTCGACGCCACAATCAGCAATACCGGACTTAGCATGACACCAACGCCGAACAGTGCATAGGATGCCGTCAGTCTGGGAATACTTCGGTAACCGCCTTGCAGCATCAGCAGCTCACGCACTACGCCAATGAGAAAAATCATAAGGCTGATGGAAAGCATTCCATTGGTGATAAAATAATAGATTGCGAATAGAAATGAGAACAACAGCTGTGTCCCGTACCGCGGTGCTTTTGCGACCATCAGCATATAGACCGGCCCGCACGGCAGCATTTCAATTCCGCTGACAACCCACAGGACCAGTTTGATATTCGCCATGAATGGCAGCACCACAATGGTCACAATCACAATACAAATTGCTGTCAGCAGCGTAACAAGTATAACATCCTTAAGTCCGATAAATTTTTTTGTGTTTTCCATGTTCGACCCTCCTTTAAGTTGTAACTACATTATATGTTCCAATGTTTTGACTGATTCTGCAGTTCCCATAACCGTTTATAGGTACCTTTTTTCTCTACCAGCGTTTTATGCGTCCCGCTGTCTGTGATTCTGCCATCTTCCACCACCAGAATCTGGTGCGCATTTTGTACGGTCTTAAGCCGATGCGCAATCATCACGACCGTTCTGTCACGTACCAGCTCGCTGATGGCACGCTGAATCATCACCTCATTTTGCGCATCCAGACTGGCCGTTGGCTCATCCAGCAGCAGAATCGGAGCATTTTTAAGTATCGCCCGCGCGATTGAAATCCGCTGTTTCTCACCACCCGATAACGTACTGCCTCCCTCGCCTACGACAGTGTCAAATTTCTCCGGCAGCGCCATGATAAACTCATAGCAGCCGGCACGTCTGGCCGCATCCATCATCTCCTCCTCTCCCGCATCCTGCCTGCCAAACAGAATGTTTTCGCGAATCGTATCGTGGAAGAGATACACCTCTTGCAGCACCATTGAAATATTCTGAATCCAATCTTCGGCGTTTAATGTCTGCAATGCCTTGCCACCGCAGGAAATCTCGCCGCTTCCAGCATCCCAGAAACGGGCAATCAGACGCATAATCGTGGATTTTCCCCCACCGGAGGGTCCTACAATCGCGGTTAACTTCCCTACCGGGATTGTAAAAGATACATCCCGCAGTACAGTATCACTCGTTTCACTGTAGGCGAAGCTGACATGTTTGAAGTCAATATCATTTCGTGCTTCCGTAGTTGCCTTGCCCTGCATGATTTGTGCCGCCATTACATCATCAATACGGCAGGCTGACACATTGGAGTGCCCCCCGATCTTTGTACCAGTGGAAGAGTTAGTTTTGATATGATAAACTAACAAAAAGGAGCAGTACAAAAATGGGAAAAGCAAGGTACACAACGGAGCAAATCATCGTCAA
>JBKECY010000024.1:0-75214 GCA_047975025.1 Lachnospiraceae bacterium | reverse complement strand
TGACGATGATTTGCTCCGTTGTGTACCTTGCTTTTCCCATTTTTGTACTGCTCCTTTTTGTTAGTTTATCATATCAAAACTAACTCTTCCACTGGTACAAAGATCGGGGGGCACTCCATCAATACTACTACCATGTCTTTTGAATTAACAGCAGGTAACTATGATTCGTCGGATGCAAAATATTTTACTTTCACAAATTCCAACAATCGATCAAGGGAGCTCACTTACTCAGCGAGCAACAATCCTAGTTTTACACTTTCATCAAGTACTATTACTATTAACAGGACTAGTATGCAGTTTCCCAGTGGTACCTCAATACTAAAAGTCACTCCTAATACCGGACTTAGTGCAGGAACCTATACTTCTTCGTTTACTCTACGTTACGATAGAACTACTACTTTTAACATCACTATTAAGGTGAATGCCGCACCAACACCTACGCCGACCGATACACCAACTCCGACTCCGACCGACACGCCGACACCAACTCCAACGGATACACCGACTCCTACACCGACGGATACTCCGACACCGACTCCAACGGATACTCCAACACCAACGGATACTCCAACACCGACCGATACTCCAACACCTACTGAGACTCCGACGGATACTCCGACACCGACCGATACTCCGACTCCTACGGATACTCCCGAGCCAGCCAAGTCCTATGCAGTAACATATAATGCAAATGGCGGAACAGTTTCCGGCAAAACTTCTGAAGTTAAAACAGTTACGACAGGCAACAGGTTGGTATACAGCCAGAACCGGCGGTTCACAGATTACCAAAAATACGGTATCATCGCTTACTGCTAAACAGACATTATATGCTCAATGGCAGGTTAAATATACTTCCGTTTATAGTCTATACAACAAAAATAACGGCGCACACTTTTTCACAGCTACACTAGCCGAAAAAAACAACCTTGTTGCTGCAGGCTGGAAATACGAAGGGATCGCATGGACGGCTCCTCAGGATGGCAATCCTGTGTACAGACTATACAATCGCACGAGCGGAGCGCACCTCTATACGAGGGATGCATCTGAACGCTCCAAGCTGCTGAAAGCCGGTTGGAAGAATGAAGGCATTGCCTGGTATTCAGATCCGTTTCACAAACGTCCGGTCTATCGTTTGTATAACGCCAACGCTACTGACGCAGCGACACATCATTACACAATAAGTTCTGCGGAACGTGCTAAACTGGTTAAAGCCGGGTGGAAATACGAAGGTATTGCATTCTATGGTGCCTAACCAAATCAATTTGGATTCAATGTCCTTACCAAATACCGCTTTTCAATAAATGCAACTCAAAAAATAAACCCCCTGTAAACACAGGGGTTTTAGCATGGAGACAACAGGGCTCGAACCTGCGACCTTTTACACGTCAAGCAAATGCTCTCCCAGCTGAGCTATATCTCCATTGCACTATCTTACTACAACCTGCCTATAAAAAACAAGTCTTGACAACATCTTTTTATAGCTTTACGTCAAAAAAACACTGCTCATGCCGCTATCTACGGCCTATGCAGTGCTTTTTGTCACTATGTATCTGCTTATTTCTGAACAAAATTCAATATTTTACCTGGTACATAGATTTCTTTTATAACATTTCCGGTCAGCTTATCTGCGACCGCTTCTCTTGCCGCCTGCAAGGCATCTTCCTTTGACACATCAGCCGACAGACTTACAACTGCTCTTGTCTTGCCGTTGATCTGCACAGGGATATCAATCTCATCATCCTTCATTTTTGCTTCATCATATTGCGGCCAGCTATTTTCAAATACACTTGTATCATGACCAAGGGCTGCCCACAACTCTTCGCATATGTGCGGCGCGAACGGTGACAACAGGATCACAAAGCTCTTGATCGTCTCCAAATCAATGCCGCCTTGCTTCTTGGAAAGCTCCATGAATTTATTATTGTACTCCATGAATCCTGAAACAACCGTATTTAAGCTAAAGCTATCAAGTCGAGTCGTAATATCATAGATCAACTTATTCCTGAGTTTGACACTTTCTTTCGTCTCAGGCGCATTCTTGGCGATGCTCTCCGATGCCATTTTCCAGAAACGATTCAGAAAACGGTATACCCCGTCAATGCCTCGGTCATCCCACTCTGCATCCAATTCAGGCGGACCTACGAACAACTCATACATACGCAGCGAATCACGTCCATAATCGCGTACCAAATCATCAGGTGATACTACATTTCCTTTGGATTTGCTCATTTTGACACCGTTCTTGCCATTGATCATTCCCTGATTAAAGAGGCGTATAAAAGGTTCTTCAAAATCGACCACACCGATATCAAACAGGAACTTGGTATAGAATCTGGAATATAGCAAATGCAGCACCGCATGTTCCACACCGCCGATATACATGTCAACCGGCAGATATTTCTTTGCCCGTTCTTTGGAAACAAGCTCTTGCTCATTCTTATTATCAACATAGCGCAGAAAATACCATGAAGAACCTGCCCACTGAGGCATTGTATTGGTCTCTCGCTTCGCCGGACCGCCACATGTAGGGCATGTTGTATTGACCCACTCTGTAATATCAGCCAAAGGCGACTCACCGGTTCCTGTTGGCTGGTAGGACTCTACTTCCGGCAGACGCAGCGGCAGCTCTTCTTCCGGTACGGCCACATTTCCGCAAACAGGGCAATGGACAATGGGAATCGGCTCCCCCCAATACCGCTGTCTTGAGAACACCCAGTCGCGCAGTTTATAGTTTGTCGTTACTTTACCAATTCCTTTTTTCTGCAAAATCTCCGGCAGATCACGTTTGGCATCTTCTGAAGACATTCCGCTGTATTCACCGGAATTAATCATAATGCCAGGTTCCGTATAAGCTTCTGTCAGTTCGCCGGGCTCTTTGCCATCCTTGGCAATGACCTGTACAATCGGTATTTCAAATTTTCTGGCAAATTCAAAATCTCTGTCATCATGTGCAGGTACGCACATAATTGCACCCGTACCATAATCGGCGAGTACGTAATCCGCAAGCCAGATCGGTACTTTTTCCTGGTTCACAGGATTAATCGCATAGCTTCCTGTAAACACACCGGTCTTTTGCTTATCTGACAGCCGGTCTACTGAGGATTTCATAGATGAATCAAAGATGTATTTTTCAACCGCTTCTCTGGTTTCCTCAGTGGCAAGCGATTTGGCAAGCGCATGCTCCGGAGCAAGTACCATAAAGGTGGCTCCATACAATGTATCCGGACGCGTCGTGTAGACCGTAATGGCTTCGTCCCTGCCATCAATTGCAAAATCGACTTCGGCTCCATGGCTTTTCCCAATCCAGTCAGCCTGCATTTTCTTGACCTTCTCCGGCCAGTCCAGTGTATCCAGATCAGACAGCAGTCTGTCAGCATATTTCGTGATTTTAAGCATCCATTGACACAGATTCTTCTTCGTCACAGGAGTACCGCAGCGTTCACAGGCTCCATTTACCACTTCTTCATTTGCCAGGCCGGTCTTGCAGGACGGGCACCAGTTAATTGGGAATTCCTTTTCATAAGCCAGGCCTGCCTTGAACATTTTAACAAAGATCCACTGAGTCCATTTGTAAAACTCCGGATCCGTCGTATTGACTTCCATGTCCCAGTCATATACTGCGGCAATATCCTGAATCTGTTTTTTAATATTTTCTACATTTTCACGTGTGGAAATTGAAGGATGCACTCCCATTTTAATTGCATAATTCTCTGCCGGAAGTCCAAACGCATCCCATCCCATTGGATGCACAATATATTTCCCTTGCAGTATATTATAGCGGCTCCATACATCTGAGATAACATAGCCTCTCCAATGACCCACATGCAGGCCGTTGCCGGAAGGATACGGGAACATATCCAGACAATAATATTTCTCCTTGTCCGGTGTCTCCTGATTCACCGGGCGCTGAGCCCAGTTCTTCTTCCATTTTTCTTCAATCGCTCTGTGATTATATGGTACGCTCATAAAAACTCCTCCATCATTCTATACGAAACTTCCCCCTCGACCTTGAATGAGCGAGGGGGATAAAATCTCATTTAATGAACCAATTCTACCACTGCATTTTGTGGACTGTCAAGTGCTATTGTACGACAATCAATCGTCTTCGATTGCGGTTACCACTGATATCGGGTCTCCTTCCCGATAGACCAGTCGAATTGTATCTCCCACACCGTAGGCTACAATTTCAATACTGTCAATAACCGGGATATCAAATATCAGATCACTTTCTTCCAAAGTTACATAAAAATGCGTATTACCATCCAGCACTGCCTGTGTGAGCCGCTGAATCGTGCCGGTAATAGACTGGCTTTCCTGTGATACCGAATTTCCCTGTCCCTGCGCATTCAGCAGTTCGATATAGGCTTCCTCACATTCTGATACCGTACTTCCTATGGCTACGTTCTGATATTTTTCTATATTAATCATTGCATACTGTTTGACAAGTCCTGCATTATCCTTTAGCGCCATAAAATAGGTAGGTTCGTCTCCAATATTGAGCAACAGAGGGAAGGCAGCAGTATAGCCCAAATGTTGTACCTGCCCTTCGGCAGATGCCATCGCTGACTCTTCAGAAGCACCGGCAATTTCATAATATCTGGATTCTCTGGTACGCTGATTCATAAGCATGAATCCTACATTGGAATTGTCACTGATTACGGAAGTTACCCCTGTATAGACCCATACTCCATCCTCAAGTGCAATGTAATTGTAGCCTTCCGTTGTCTTTAGGCATCCTTTTTGACCCAGAATACTGTTCCAGAAGCCATTAACATAGGCGCCATGGTAATTATACAGATCCACCAATAAATCAGCCGGATAAGCACGATCGACCCAGCTGGGACACTCTTCAATCGGAATTGATGTAGTCTCTCCTGTTAAGGCATTGCACAATACGACCTTTCCAATCGTCTGTCCGCCGAACAGACCGATCGTAAATTCCTTCACCGGGCACACCCAATAGGGTGTTCCTTCATCATCCAACTCAAAACTCAATTGATCAAACTGATAGGTCGGATATCGGAATCTCAAATGTCTGTATATATTTCGATTAAAATACTCCGCCTGTGAGTATTTAATTCCCTGCTCTAACTGTACCAGCTGTGTATCCTGTGTTGCCATATCTATGGCAATATAGGCGGGTATGCCCTCCCCCTGGTTCGTCAGCCACTTAATCGGACTCGCATAGGTCAGGGGACTGACTCTCATTGGTTTTCCCTGATAATTAATCTGGGAATATAATGTACTGACTTCAAATTGGGACACCATGTCTACCAGGCTTCCCATCTTCCGGTTTCCTAAAATTTCCGCTGAATCTTTGTCTAACAGCGGAATCTGCGTATAATCCACTTGTTCTATATCCGTCGCAAAATCTCCTGACTCGACCTGCAAAAGCTTATTATATCCGGACGCACTAAACAGCGGGGTTGAAATAATCAGCCCCACAACAAACACCAGCAGCAAGATTCCCACCAGCCATGCGCCTACTTTAAAAACTCTGTTCGCCTTAATTTCAGATTCAGTCCGGCTGGTCCGCAGTGTAAAAAACATCACCAACGCTGCCACAAACAATATAATTACTATCCAGAATCCTTTGGAATGAATACTGATTGCCGGCAGCGCCACATAATAGTAAATTCCGGCTGCTACAATCAATACAAGTATAAGCCACCATTTCCATCTCACTTTTTTCATAATTTTCTCCCTGACACAGACAAAATCCGGATTGGTTTTCCGGATTTTGTCTGTATCGCAACTTTCCTTAAGCTATCCATATTTATCATAGCACATGATAAAAGTATTGTATAGGGCTCTAGGTTCGATCGCTCTCTTCTTCTGTTGTCAGCGATGCTCGACGTTCAATTTCCTTCTCCTGCACATCACTTGGTGCCTGTTCATATCTGGCAAATTCATAGGAGAAATCTCCGCTGCCACCCGTCATGGAACGCAAGTCTGTGGAATATCCATACAATTCCAGCATCGGAATATCCGCTTCAATCGTCTGATAGCCACTGGTTTCAGGATTCATCCCCAGGACCCGGCCACGCCTCTTATTCAAATCTCCCATAACATCACCCGTATACTGATCCGGCACCACTACTTTTAGAGATACAATCGGTTCGAGTAAAATCGGGGCGGCGTCCATAAACCCTTTCTTAAATGCCTGAATCGTGGCCATTTTAAACGAAAGTTCTGAGGAATCCACCGTATGATAGGAGCCATCGTAGAGAATGGCTTTGACACCTACGACCGGATATGCAGCCAACGGCCCCTTTAATACAGACTCCTGCAGACCCTTTTCGACCGCCGGGAAATAATTCTTTGGAACGGCACCGCCTACAACAACCTGTTCAAATACATAGGGTTCCTCTAACTCTTCCGAAGGTTCGAACTTCATCTTAACATGACCATACTGTCCATGTCCCCCTGACTGCTTTTTGTATTTGCCCTCAACATCGGAAGCTTTACGAATCGTTTCTCTAAAAGATACCTTGGGCTTGCTTAATTCAATCTCTACCTTGTAACGCTCCAGAAGTTTACTGGACACGATCTCAAGATGCATGTCGCCAATACCGTACAGCAGGGTCTGACGGTTCGGTGCATCATTTACAACCTTTAGTGTCTGGTCTTCCGCCATAATCTTGGCAAGAGCCTGTGAGATTTTGTCTTCATCCCCTTTGTTTTTAGCTTTAAACCGTTTGGCAGTATAAGGTACTGCAAGAAGCGTCTTGGGGTAAAGCACCGGCACCGCACGTGTTGCCAGAGAGTCGCCCGTTTCGACACTTGTCAGCTTCGCAATTGCTCCGATATCTCCGGCATGCAATTCACTTACTTCAAGTGGTCTGTTGGCTTCTAATACATAGAGTTTGTTCAGTTTTTCCTCTACATCTTCACGCACATTCAATAAAGTATCATCCGATTTTATTACACCTGAGCATACTTTAATCAATGAATATTTCCCCAGAAACGGATCTACCATAGTTTTAAATACATACGCTGATTTGGATTTTGAAAATGAATAATTCGCATCAAAAATCTCATTCGTCTTCTGGTTAATTCCATGGCAGGGACGCAGATCCGGACTCGGGAAATATCCACAGATGTCATCCAGCAGATTTGCAATGCCCTTTAATTCCGTATTTGTTCCCATGCAGATGGGTACCAGCGAGCCATCCTGTACGGAAGTTGCCAAAGCGGCTGATATTTCCGTTGCTGAGAATTCATCTCCTTCGAAATAACGTTCCATAAATTCATCACTTGTTTCAGCCACAGCTTCCAGAAGTATTTCTCTGTATTTATCAAGATATTCTGACAGATAGTCAGGGATCTCATGGTCTTCTTTTTTTCCTTTGGCAATATACTTACGTCCTGCCTTCTTTACAACATTGACATACCCTATGAATTTTCCATCTTCGCGAATTGGGAAATGCAGCGGTGCAATCTTCTTGCCGTACATTTCTGTAATCTGTTCAACGACCTCTCTGTAACTGACATCGTCAATATCCATATCCGTTACAAAAATAATTCTTGGGAGTTTGTATTTCTCGCAATAATCCCATGCCTTTTGTGTACCGGTCTGTACACCGGCTTTTCCAGAGACTACAATCACAGCTGCATCTGCCACGCCGACGGCTTCTTGCGTTTCTCCGACAAAATCAAAATATCCCGGGGTATCCAGCATGTTGATTTTGTTCTTTTCCCATAGAATCGGCACTACCGTTGAAGAAATCGAAAACTGCCGTCTGATTTCTTCTTTGTCAAAATCACTGATTGTATTTCCATCAGTTACCTTGCCCAGTCTGCTTGTAATACCTGATAGATAAGCCATTGCTTCTATCAAACTCGTCTTCCCAGCCCCACCGTGACCAAGCAAAACAACATTCCGTATTCGATCTGTTCTAAAGACTTCCATATGCGTTACCTCCTGTATGTTATTTATGTTATATATTACTAAAAAAACTGGTGAATATCAAGTATTTTGTGAATATTAGCTAATTTAATGCTTGTTCTCCAATTGATTGACATTTACTTCCGACTCATCTAAAATGTAACGTATCGGAAGAAAATCAAGCGGCTCCGAAGGAGACATTTGATTTTATAATTTATATTCACTTATTCTAAATTATCAGGAAGGATTTCTAATCTTATGAACACAACCATTGGTTTTGTCGGTCTGGGCCTCATTGGCGGCTCTCTGGCCAAGGCAATTCACACCTTTCACCCGGAATATCATATTATGGCATACGATAATGATTCCGCGATTCTCAAAAGTGCCAGACAAGAAGGTATCATCCAAAGTATTTTATCGGAAAAAGATGAGCGCTTTGCTTCTTGTGACTATATATTTTTATGTGTTCCTGTGACCTCTGCCATAGACTATCTGCCTTTTATCAAGGAGATTCTAAAGGAAGATGCACTTTTTTCCGATGTCGGAAGCGTCAAAGGTGCCATACATGCCGCTGTACACGCCTTAGATCTGCAGGATAAATTTATCGGCGGACATCCCATGGCCGGTTCTGAGAAAAGCGGGTATCAGTATGCACGTGCGGCTCTGCTGGAAAATGCCTACTATATTATTACCCCCTCCGATAATGTGCCTCTGCAAAAAACTGCAGAATATGTGCAATTGATATCTTCCATTGGGGCAATACCGCTGGTGCTTTCTTACGATGAGCACGACTATATTACCGCAGGTGTAAGCCATGTTCCTCATATCGCTGCGGCAGCCTTGGTACATCTGATCGCTAATTCGGACAATGAAGACCAGCTCATGAAGCTTCTTGCTGCGGGAGGATTTAAAGACATTACTCGCATCGCCTCTTCCTCCCCCAGCGTATGGCAGCAGATCTGCCTGCAGAATTCTGATAACATTTCAAAACTTCTGGATGAGTATATCAAATTATTGGTACAGGCGCGCCTGCTGATTGACAATAAGGATGCCGACGGACTTTTTACACTGTTCGAAACCGCAGGTGCTTACCGTAATTCGATGCAGACCTCTGCCTCTTCACCTTTGCAGCAATCCTATCTTCTGTATTGTGACCTTGCAGACGAAATCGGGGGGATTTCCAGAGTTTCAGGACTTCTGGCAACTCATTTAATCAGTATTAAAAATATTGGTATCATACATAACCGCGAGTTTGATGAAGGAGTTCTCGAAATCCAGTTTTACGATGCGACAGCACTGCAGCGCGCCGCCATCTTGCTTTCCCAACACAACTACACTGTCTATGAACGTTAGGAGTTACTATGAATACAAAGCAAATCCAATCTGTAAAACGCCTGACCGGCGAAGTCACAGTCCCCGGAGACAAGTCCATATCGCACAGAGCTGTCATGATTGGCTCCATTGCGGATGGTACGACACAGATTCACAATTTTCTGCAGGGTGATGATTGTCTTTCTACCATCTCCTGTTTTCGGCAAATGGGTGTTTCCATTGAAAATACCGGAGAAGATATTATCGTCCAGGGAAAGGGCTTGTACGGCCTCTCAGCGCCCCTCAATGTCCTGGATGTCGGCAACAGCGGTACGACCGCACGACTTATGTCTGGTATTCTATGCGGTCAGTCCTTTGCCAGTACTCTGACAGGAGATGCCTCCATCCGGCGCCGTCCCATGCAGCGGATTATTACACCGCTGACCCAGATGGGTGCCTCTATCAGCGGACAAAACGACACACAATGCGCTCCGCTTCAGATTGCACCGGCTTTGCTGCATGGCATTCACTATACCTCTCCGATTGCTTCTGCACAGGTCAAATCCTGCCTGTTGCTTGCAGGGCTATATGCGCAATCCCCTACATCTGTAACCGAACCGTATGTATCCCGCAATCATTCTGAACTTATGCTGCAGCATTTCGGTGCACAACTGACAACACAGGACACGACGGTTACCATTGAACCACAGCCGCATCTAATCGGACGGGAGGTGATTGTTCCCGGAGATATCTCTTCTGCTGCCTACTTTATTGCTGCCGGACTGCTTGTTCCTGACTCTGAGATTCTGATAAAAAATGTTGGAATCAATCCAACGAGAGCAGGAATTCTAGAGGTTTGTGAACGTATGGGCGGAGATATTACTTACTTAAACGAACATACCAATAGCGGTGAACGTTCTGCCGATCTTCTGGTGCGTTCCAGCCGGCTAAAAGGGGTCGAAATTGGCGGGGCTCTGATTCCCACACTGATCGATGAGATTCCGATTCTCGCTGTTCTTGCTGCGACCGCAGAAGGCACAACAGTAATCCGCGATGCACAGGAACTGACCAAAAAAGAGTCTGACCGGATTGCAACGATTACCTCTAATTTGGAACAGATGGGAGCCGACATAAGCGCACAGCCGGATGGTATGATTATTAAAGGACGCGAAGAACTGCATGGCGCATGCATCAATACACATCTGGACCATCGTATTGCAATGGCATTTTCAATTGCTGCACTGGTTGCCAGGGGCACAACTGAAATACAGGATGCATCTTGTACAGCCATATCCTATCCCAATTTTTATCATGACCTGGAGTCACTTATCATGTAAAGGAGACCAACTATGTATAGTGAAAAATACCGATTTGATAACACAAAGTCTGTTGCGTTGAAATCTTTACCGACATCTAGTAAGCCGGATGGGGTAAGTCGTGAGGAAATCGAAGAATTGACACAGCAGAATCTGCTGCTCATGGCAGAACTTCAGGAGAAACTCTATGCCGATGCACGTGAGGGTCTTGTCGTAATATTTCAGGCACTTGATGCTGCCGGTAAAGACAGTACGATCAAACATGTAATGGGTGCCATGAACCCCCAGGGAATTACCGTACACTCTTTTAAGCAGCCAACTGCCTCTGAATTGGCGCATGACTATCTCTGGCGTGCTTCTGTATCGCTACCCAAACGCGGTGAAATCTCAATCTTCAACCGCTCCTATTATGAAGACGTGCTAATTACACAGGTACATAATCTGCAGAAATCTTATCGTATGCCTTCCCGCTGCATAGACGATCCAGATCTGTTCAAAAAGCGCTATGAGCAGATTCGCCACTATGAGGAGTACCTATACGAGAATGCGATTCGGGTAGTCAAAATATTTTTGAACGTATCAAAAGAAAAGCAAAAAGAACGTTTCCTGGAACGCCTCAATATTCCTGAAAAGAATTGGAAATTTTCAGAAAGTGACTTGCAGGAACGTCATATGTTCTCTACGTACCATGATGTATATGCCAAAGTAATTGAACATACTTCTACACAGCACAGTCCATGGTATGCATTACCGGCTGACCACAAATGGTACACGTGCTATCTGACTTCTGAGGTCATCATACAAGTTCTAAAAGATATAAATCCTGTATACCCGCAATTACCCGCCGAACAGCAGGCTCGTCTGGATGAGTGCCGCCTTGCTCTGGAAAATGAGTAATTGAACATAAAAAAAGACAGCTTACTGTCTTTTTTTATATGCGCAATCCTGATTGCCACATTCGCTATTCTCACAATTTTGTCCATAGTATCTGTCCAAAATCTCAATCAATGCACTTCCGCTGCTGCTAAAAGAACGCACCACTGTCATTGACTTTTTCTTCGCCTCTTCAAGCGCGCAGCGTACCATATTATGTGATACAGTATTCATGAACAGGATACATACGTTTGGGTTTCCTATTTTATTCTTCAAATCACTGGGCATCTGTGTAAATACCTTTGACTTGGTATCATATTGATCACAGATGCTCTTATATCTGCAGGCCATTTTGTCGTGACCGCCAATAATCACTATACTCATACGCTGTTCTCCTTCCTTGTACACTGTTTTCTTTTCCTGAATTGTATTTTTACTAGAATATCATCTTTATCATACTTTTTCAATAGGAATACTATATTTTGTTTCATTTCACAAAAAAACAGTCATGCCATTACGCAGACTGTCCTTTTTATACAAACGTATTTACTTAAATTAACAACATGGCATCTCCAAACGAGAAGAATCTGTACCGTTCTTCCACAGCTGTCTTGTATGCCTTAAGCATCAATTCCTTATTTGAGAATGCTGATACCAGCATCAAAAGTGTCGACTCCGGCAAATGAAAATTCGTCACAAGCCCATCCGTAAGCTTGAATTGATAGCCCGGATAAATAAAAATACCGGTCCAGCTGCTTCCAGCTTGCAAAATGCCGTTGGCATCTGTCGCAGATTCAAGTGTCCTGCAGCTTGTAGTACCCACTGCAATGATTCTTCCCCCTTGCTTCTTCGCTTCATTAATCCGGTCAGCCGTCGACTGGTCAATACAATAAAACTCTTCATGCATATGATGCGCAGTAACATCTTCCACTTTAACCGGACGGAATGTGCCAAGTCCAACATGCAAAGTCACAAATTCAATTTGAATCCCCTTCGCCTTGATTTCCTCCAAAAGTTCCTGCGTAAAATGCAGTCCGGCCGTAGGTGCTGCCGCAGAGCCATCATGTTTAGCATATACCGTCTGATACCGCTGCTTATCCTGTAATTTATGCGTAATATACGGAGGCAGCGGCATCTCGCCTAGCTGATCCAGAATTTCTTCAAAGATCCCCTCATAGCTAAAACGGACAAGGCGGTTTCCCTCTTCTACAATATCGGTAATTTCACCGGTCAAAAGGCCTTCGCCAAAAGTAATTTTGGTGCCCGGCTTTGCCTTCTTTCCAGGCTTGACCAGCGTCTCCCACACATCCTTATCGATTCTGCGCAACAACAGCAATTCAATCACAGCATCTGTCCCTGCCTTGCGGCCAATCAGACGCGCCGGGATCACTTTGGTATCATTCAGCACCAGACAGTCCCCGGGCTTCAAATAGAGCGGAAGATTCGCAAAAGTCTCATGTGCCTGTACGCCTTTTTGCCTGTCCACAATCATCAAACGGGAGTCTGTCCTTTTAAGCAGCGGGTCCTGTGCAATTAATTCCTCCGGTAAATCATATTTAAAATCACTTGTCTTCATACATCTTCTCCTGCCGCTGTATTTCTATCTGCAACCATGTGTACAGTTTCTAAAAAAACACAGTATCTTCACGTACTAAGGCCGCAGAGCCCTCTTTGACTTCAATGATTGAAATCCCACAATTTGGAGGGACGCTTCCATGCCAGAAATCATTACTTGGTTCATACACATTCTGCATAAAGGCACGAACTGCACAGCCATGTGATACCAGCAAAATCCGCTTATCCTGCATCCCTGTGTCATGAATCAGCTCCTGGTAAAAATCTTTGGTACGAGCACATACTTCTCGAATTGTCTCCCCATTCTCCGGCGGCTGGTATTGATACGGCTCTTCAAAGAAACGGGCAAATTCTTTTCTTCTTGCCACATCAATTTCTGTTTCATAGGCCAAGCCTTCAAAAACACCGAAATTGATTTCCCGAATACGCTGTTCATCGTGTATTGGAACATCTCTGTCCTTTAACACCAGTCTGGCTGTTTCACGCGCCCTGCGAAGCGGACTTGTAAATGCAATGTCAAAATCCACATCACTTAACCCCTGGCCGGTCAGTATGGCAGCTGTCTTGCCGGTTTCATTAAGATCAATGTCCGCCATACCCTGTATTCTCTTTTGCAGGTTCCAGTCAGTTTCTCCATGTCGCATAACATATAAAAGCATACTATCAGCTCCTTAATTCAATACCGGACAGTTCCAGTGCTTTTAGGATCGCAGCCATTCTTTCGGCAATTTCGGCTTCCTCAAGTGTCCTGTCCTTAGCTCTAAATACAATTGAATAGGCTACAGATTTGAAGCCCTTCTTGATTTGGTCACCTTCATAAATATCGAACAGTGCATAACTCTCTACCAGTTTTGTTCCCTTTTCCTCAATTATTTTCTCAATCTGTCCAACCGGAATTTCTTTGGGAACCACCATGCTGATATCCCTTGTAACCGCCGGATATTTGGCGATTCCAGTATATTTATGGGCAAAGGAGGCACGTGCCACTATTTCCGGCATATCGATGACTGCAAGGTAGGCTTTCTCTCCGATTCCATACTCTCTGGCAATCGTCGGATGTACCTCTCCCAGATACCCTATCGGAGCCCCCTCATAAGAAACAACCGCCTGACGGCCCGGATGCAGATAGGGGCGCAGGACTTCTGTCGTATATTCCGGTTGTTTCCGCATGCCCACTTTCTCAAGAAACTCCTCAATAACACCCTTCATTGTAAAAAAGTCACCTTTGTCATACATACCCAGTGTAAACAGCATACGCTCTTCCGGAAGACTTGTAAGCGGCAGGCTTTCCGGAATATAGACATTTCCTAATTCATACAGTCCCACCTGTTTATTACGCTGCTTATAATTAAGTCCCAAAGACTGCAGCATTCCCGGTTCAGAAAGTGTACGCATAATACTGAAATCTTCTCCTAACGGATTAGAAATTCGGATTGCCTGTCTGTATGGACTCTCTGCATCCAGACGCAGTCGGTCAAAGACTTTGGGACTTTCAAAAGAATAATTCATTCCTTGTGAAAAACCACAGTATTCTGCAATATCCTTGGCAATTTCTTCGATTTGTAGTTTGAATGGCAGCCTGCCGGTCGTTGCTTCTCCGGTAGGCAGTGTCGTAGGAATTTTATCATATCCGTAGAATCTTGCAACTTCTTCCGCCAAATCTGCCGTTCTGAACAGATCACTTCTAAATGTCGGTGCAATAATTTCCTGTGCGTCTGCATCATATGTCAGACCGATACGCTCAAAGTATTCGATCATTTGCTCTGCTTTTATATCAGTTCCTAAAATCTTATTAATTCCTTGCGGATCAAACGTAATATGCACCGGCTCTCTGTGCGTTGTATAGACATCTACAACTCCACCGACAACTTCTCCGGCTCCCAGCTCTTCCATCAACTGGCAGGCTCTGTTAATTGCCAGCAATGCATTATTAGGATCCAGCCCTTTCTCGAACTTGGTCGAAGCATCTGTACGTAATCCTACCTTTTTGCTGGACTTTCTGATATTGGTGCCATCAAAGCAGGCGGCTTCAAACAACACATCTGTAACTGTATCCGTAATCATGGAATTTTCACCGCCCATGATACCTGCAATGCCAACTTCCTTTTCACCATCGCAGATCATAAGTACCGAACTGTCAAGTTCCCGCTGCTGTCCGTCAAGTGTTGTAAAAACATCCTGATCCTGTGCACGTTTGACAACGATTGTTTGTTCTGCAATTGTCGCAAGATCAAACGCGTGCATCGGCTGGCCAAATTCTTCCATCACATAATTTGTGATATCCACCAGATTATTAATCGGACGTATGCCGCTGGCTGTCAGACAGCGCTGCATCCAGGTGGGTGAAGGGCCAATCTTAACATTCTTAACAACACGTGCACAATAGCGGGGGCATAGTTGTGTGTCTTCTACCACTACTTTAATATAGTCATTTACATCCTCGTTATTTCCCGTCTGGGTAATCACCGGAGGACAAAATTCTTTGTTAAAAGCCGCGGCAGCTTCTCTGGCAATTCCCACCACACTGTAACAGTCCTGGCGATTCGAGGTGATTTCATATTCAAATACCACGTCATCCACTCCCAGCTGTTCTATGGCAGACGTACCAATCTCGACCGACGAATCAAATATGTAGATTCCATCTTCCAGTGACTCCGGATACATTTCGTGTGTGCTTCCGAGCTCTTCAATCGAGCACATCATTCCGTATGACTCCACCCCACGAAGCTTACCCTTTTTGATTTTAATGCCGCCTGGCGTCATCTTGCCATCATGACTTCCGGCTACACGGCCACCTACGAGAACTACGGGGATTTTATCTCCAACTGCAATATTTTTTGCCCCTGTCACAATCTGAATCTGCACGGAGCCAATATTGACCTGGCAAACTACAAGCTTATCTGCATCCGGATGCGGCGCAATCTCATCAATCTGTCCGACCACGATTTTTTCCAGATCGGCATCCAGTCTGGTGAATCCTTCCACTTTTGTTCCGATCAGTGTCATTTTATCAGCGTATTCCTGCGGCTCTGCCTGCAGATCGGGCACATATTTTTTTATCCATGATAATGAAGTATTCATTAAATTTCCTCCTAAAATTGTTTCAGAAAACGTATATCATTCTCGTAGAGCAGACGCATATCATCTATTTCGTATTTCAACAGCGCAATGCGCTCAAGGCCTACTCCAAAGGCAAATCCTGTATACTCGTCAGGATCAATTCCACACATCTCCAATACATGAGGATGTACCATGCCGCAGCCTAAAATTTCAATCCAGCCTGTTCCCTTGCAAAAACGGCAGCCCGTTCCATGACATTTAAAACAGGAAACATCTACTTCTGCGCTCGGTTCAGTAAAGGGGAAATGATGCGGCCTGAACTTCGTACGCGTGTCTTCACCAAACAATTCCTTGGCGAACTCTTCTAACGTACCCTTCAAATCCGCAAACGTAATATTCTTGTCAATGACCAGGCCTTCTATCTGATGGAAGGAAGGGGAATGGGTTGCATCAACTTCATCTGAGCGAAACACTCGACCGGGTGCCAGCATACGAATCGGAAGCTTGCCCTGCTCCATGACTCTTGCCTGCACTGGTGACGTCTGGGTCCTTAGCACAATGTCTTTATTAATATAAAATGTGTCCTGCTCATCCTTGGCCGGATGATCTGCCGGTATGTTCAGTTTCTCAAAGTTATACTCATCATATTCAATCTCAGGGCCCTCAACCACCTCATAGCCCATCCCGATGAAGATTCTCTCTACTTCTTCCAATGCAATCGTATTGGGGTGTCTATGCCCAATCTGCGCCTTTTTAGCAGGTAATGTCACATCAATGACTTCCTCAAGCAGCTGACGTGTCAGCTTCTCCTGCTCGAACTTATCTTTCATCTGCTCGATGGATTCTTCAATCGCCACTCTGGCATCGTTCACGATCTGCCCCACCAAGGGGCGTTCCTCCGGTGCGACATCCTTCATAGATTTCAATACAGCGGTAAGCTCACCTTTTTTACCTAAAAAAGCGACTCTGACCTCTTGTAAGGTCTCCAGACTGACAGCATTGCTGATTCTGGACATTGCCTCCTGCTTAATTGCCTGTAACTTCTCATCAAATACCATAATAACCTCCTAATATGACGCATTTTAAACAAAAAAAAACCTCCTCCCAAAGGGACGAAGCGAATTCGCGGTACCACCCTAGTTTCCGAAGCCGGACACTCAACTGCTTAACGCGCATGACACGTCCTCTCCTACTGATTTCAAAGAGGAAACTCCGGTGCGAATCTCAGAACACGACTGAACCAAAGGAAGCTTGCAGCCCATGGCCTCCTCTCTCTATTGGAAATCTTGCTCCTACATACACCTTCCAAGTTTTTACTGTATAAAAATCATTCTAACATACTTTGACTTTCTGTCAAGTGTATTTTCTGTATTCAGGTGATATCGTTCTACGCTTAAATGGTCATTTTTTGCATTCACTCACGCAAATAGAAACTGAATATTTAGCAATCCATATGATACTATAATAACAATTATCTGTATTGTACAGTTTGATTTGAAAGGGGGACTATATGGCAGATTCAAAATCTCGGGGCAAACTCAAAACTATATTCTCATATGTAAGTACTGCTGTAATGATAGCACTTTTTATTCTGCTGCATATTGCCTTGAGTAATTGGGATCCCTTGCAGGAAGCTGACGATTTGAAGTCGCTTAGAAACAATGCAACGCAGCAGGAATCACCCTATGCACGTGATTTGATTGGTATGTCCAATAAAGAATAGTATCGTCTGGATTTATCTCGTCTCTTATGATATACTTTTTGAAAACACACGAATAGAGGTAGCACATGTTCAATATCCTAGATTCTGCCGCCAAGAGACGAATTCAAATGCTGGAAATACTTATAGAACGGGATGACTGGGTCTCTACCAAAGACATAGCCCAGGCCATCTCCTGCTCGGAGCGTATCATCAATAATGATATTCGTTATTGTAATGCTTTGTTTCGGGAAAGCAAAATTCTGACATCACAATTCGGTATACGGTATACAGTTCCTCCCTTTCTCGGAATGAAGCGTCTATACCAGATTATTCTTGAGGACAGCGTGGCTTTCAGACTTTTGGAAATGATTTTTTTTAATGACAAACTTAATATTACCGACTTGGAGCCCCATCTCTTTATCAGCAGCTCCGCTCTGTACAGAATGGCTAAAAAATCAATCTTTCTCTAAGTGTCTTTAACGTTCAGTTGAAGATGAACCCCTGCCACCTTGCAGGCATAGAAGAGAATATCCGCTACTTTTATGCTTTATATTTCAGAGAACGCTGCTCGCCATTCGAATGGCCGTTTCTGGATGACAGTTCTTTGCTGGATGAGTTTTTGGTTGCCTCCATTAAGCACAATGCCCGGCATCTTACGCCCTCTCACTTCAGTGAATTAAAGCTGTGGACCGCCATCTCATTACAGCGTCTGCGTCAAGGACATGGCATTGATTATCGTACTAAAGCTGTTTTTCATGATGTACCAGATTTGGCAAAACAGTCTTCAAATTATATGCACTACCGCAAAATGCTCGGACTTTCCTTCAGCCCCGACTTCTTTAAGCAGCTGATGGAAATCTTTTTGAGCCCCAATTTTGTGGATACGTTTGAAGAAGCACAGAAAATGGCCGAAACAGATCCTGAAATCACCTGCCTTATGGGGAAAGTGACCGATATTGTCACCTCACTTTCAGAAAAATCCAATTTGCCAGTGCCAAATAACAATCAGCTGATTGTAGATGTTATGAATCAGATTTCCAATATGAAAGAACATTATCCCAGCCCACGCTATATTCTGTACGATTCCAAAAAGCACTTTTCTGAGGCTGTGGAATTATACGCCCCGGAATTTTTTGAATCACTAAAAGAGGCTGCCATACAACTGTTAGAAGCTTCCGGGCTGCCCTGCACAGAAGTCTTAGCCTCCGAGCTGATTTATACCATGCTAATCAACTGGGAAAAACTAATTACGAATCTGTATTCGATGAAGAAAAAAATCAGGGTCATGGTCTTAAGTTTTTATGACACACATCATGGTCAGGTCCTGGCAGATCTTTTGAACACTCATTTTTCCACAAAAATTGTCACAGATACCTACAAGGACTCTCTGATCACAACCGCGCGAATCGAGGATCAAAATTACGCTCTTCTAATTACAGATTTTCCTTTTGTACCCACAGATGAGCGCCCCTGTATCTGTATCAGCAATATCCCCACGAAAGAAGATATGGCTACTATTTCAGTAATTGTCAATGATTTATTTGCCTCATCTAACATGGAGTAACAGCTTGCTTTCTAAGCTCTACTCCTTTTTTGATGTTCGTTCCGCCAAAACTTCCGTATACCCTGCCACAATAATACCGGCGGGTAATGCTACGACTGCAATTCCGAAGAACGAAGACAGCATACTGATGACTTTGCCGATTTCTGTTGTTGGATATATGTCGCCGTAGCCTACGGTCGTAAGCGATACGGTCGCCCAATAAATTGCATTAAAGAAATTGTCAAAGGTCTGTGGCTCCACCTGAAACACAATGAGCGCAGAAATGACGATATACCCTAAAGCAAGCGCCCCCACAGTAATTAACTGGCCTTTTTGGTTTTTTAGAACTTCACTGATGATTTTTATATTTTTAGAATATCGAAAGAATTTGAATACTCTTAGAGCCTTTACAGCCGTAATACTCTAAACGTCTTGAACACATTATTAACGGCCGAAATCGAAGGAAGTATTGCTAACAGATCAATGATTGCCATTGGCTGTACAGGATAGGATAAAAAGGCTTTTAGCGATCTGTCCCTATGTATTTTGGCGCCCCATCTCACCAGATAATCGGCAATAAATATTGTGACGGTGATTTTATCAATCATTCTTAGGGTGCTGTTGTCGTACGCAAAGCATAACGGCACCAGACTGGCAATAATGACAACAATCATCCCATAGTTATAAAGCTTTCTCAATTTTCCCACTCTCATTCCCCCTTGTTTTATAGTAAAATAAAGGGCCTGGTCAACGACCAAACCCTTAGGTGTCTTTAGTACTTCTCATACTGCTTTGAAATCGGGGCAACAGGATTTGAACCTGCGACCTCACGGCCCCCAGCCGTACGCGCTACCAAGCTACGCCATACCCCGTAAATGCTTATGCTATAACATCCAACCTATGCATTATACGATTTTGACGGCAACTTGTAAAGCTATATTTCAATTTTTGTGGTAAGAAATGTAAAAAATCTGCTTCCTTCTTCTACTTTTGATTGATGTAATTTACCAGGCCTTCGGCCTCGATAATTTTTTGCATAAAAGGTGGAAATGCCTGCCCCTTATACTCTGTCATCTTCGTCAGATTATAAATCATACCTGAGTCAAAATCCACTTCCACCTGATCCCCCTGTTCAATCTCCTTGGCTGCTTCCGGGCATTCAATAATCGGAAGACCGATATTGATGGAATTTCTGTAAAAAATTCTGGCAAAGGTTTCCGCAATGACACAACTAATCCCCGATACTTTTATAGCCAGTGGCGCATGTTCTCTGGAAGAGCCACACCCGAAGTTCTTATTTGCAACAATAATATCGCCTTGCTGAACGTTTTTTACAAAATCTTTATCGATGTCTTCCATACAGTGCTGTGCAAGCTCCTTAGGATCTGATGAGTTCAGATAGCGTGCCGGAATGATTACATCAGTATCTACATTATCCCCATATTTAAATACATGTCCATTTGCTTTCATCTTATTTCTCCTCCTATAATCCGATATCGCTTGGCTGAGACAGAACTCCTGTCACTGCGCTCGCAGCTGCTACCGCCGGACTGGCCAGATAAACTTCTGAATCTACATGCCCCATACGACCTACAAAGTTACGATTGGTTGTAGAAACGCAGCGCTCCTCTTCCGCCAGAATTCCCATGTAACCGCCCAGACAAGGTCCGCATGTTGGCGTACTTACAACGGCGCCAGCCTTTATAAAGATCTGTACCAGACCTTCTTCGATTGCCTGCAGGTATATTTTCTGTGTGGCTGGAATCACGATACAGCGCACACCTTTTTTAACCTTGTGATCTTTTAGTATGGCAGCGGCACAACGCAAATCATCAATTCTGCCGTTTGTACAAGACCCTATGACAGACTGGTCAATTCGCACCGGTTCAGTGATTTCTGACATGGTTCTGGCATTTTCCGGCAAATGAGGGAATGCAATTGTAGATTCAAGAACACTTAAATCAATTGTATACTCTTCATCATATACCGCATCTTCATCTGCCTCATAGACCTTATAAGGACGTTTTGTATGTTCCGTCAGGTATTCTTCTGTAAGTGCATCCACCGGAAATATACCATTCTTGGCTCCGGCCTCAATTGCCATATTGGCAATCGTAAAGCGATCATCCATGGTAAGGTTTGCAATGCCTTCTCCCACAAATTCCATGGATTTATACAAGGCTCCGTCTACACCGATTTTTCCAATAATGTGCAAAATTACATCTTTGCCGCTTACCCATTGCTTCGGCTTGCCGATGATATTGAAACGAATTGCAGAAGGTACCTTGAACCAGGCTTTACCCGTTGCCATGCCTGCTGCCATATCCGTACTTCCCACACCGGTCGAAAACGCACCAAGTGCACCATATGTACAGGTATGCGAGTCTGCGCCGATAATGGCATCTCCAGGGACTGTCAGTCCTTTCTCCGGTAAAAGAGCGTGCTCGATTCCCATGTCTCCTACATCGAAATAATTGGTTACTTCGTGTTTGGCAGCAAATTCACGTACACATTTGCAGTGCTGTGCTGATTTAATATCCTTGTTTGGGATAAAATGATCCATAACCAGCGCAATTTTATCCTGATCAAATACTGTATCCACTGTCATTTTTTCCATCTCATGAATTGCAACAGGGGATGTGATATCATTTCCCAATACAAGATCCAATTCTGCCTCAATCAATTGTCCTGCCTCGACTACATCCAGTCCAGCATGTGCTGCAAGAATTTTTTGTGTCATTGTCATTCCCATAGTAACTGTCCTCCTGATAAATAATAACTTATTAGCATTTTAGCACACTCCATGATATAATAAAAATACATATTACGAATACATTCCATTCATTTTAGTTATGTCTATTCTCCGGAAAGGAATCGAGCATGGAAGAAAATCTAAATGCCTATAGAACTTTTTTAAGTGTATGTCAGTATGGCAGCATTTCAAAAGCGGCAAAAGAACTCTATATCAGCCAGCCAGCCATAAGCAAAAGTATTATGAAACTTGAAACTGCACTTGAAGTTACACTTTTTACCCGCAATTCCCGCGGTGTTACACTGACACCGGAAGGCGAGCTGCTTTACTCCCATGTAAAATCAGCTTTTGAACAGATTCATGACGCTGAGAGCCAGATTCGGCTAATGAACCAGTTTGGTATGAAGCCTTTGCGAATCGGAGTCAGTACCAGTCTGTGCAAGCACGTACTGCTTCCCTATTTAAATCAGTACCTGCTGGACAACCCCATGACCAGAATTGTTATCGATTCTCAATCCTCCCAGCAGACACTTCAGATGCTCGAGGATGATAAAATCGATGTCGGCTTGATTGGAAGCACCACCGTACGCAGTCCGTTTGGTTTCCGAAAGATTCGCGACATACATGATATCTTTGCTGCCAAACCTTCTTATCTGGAACAGCTTTTACACTATCCGGCCAATGCAAAATCACCCTACCAGAATGCAGTTTTACTGATGCTTGACCAAAACAATCTGACCCGACAGTATATTGACAGTATACTCCCCAAAGAAGCCTTGGTATTCTCACAGCTGCTGGAAGTAACAAGTATGGATCTGCTGATAGAGTTCTGCAAGGTAGGACTTGGAATTGGTTGTCTGATTCAGGAATTCGTTACAGAGGAGCTGGCCGACGGAAGCCTAACACAAGTTCCGCTATCTGATGAGATTCTGCCGCGGCAGATTGGATTTGTCTACAAAAAAGGCCGAGGCCAGACTTATGCCAATTCGATGGTCCGTCATTTTGTCGAATTGTTTTTTGAACAAATGCAGACAAGCCTGCTCTAACCTTGGATATAAAAGAGGATGGCCATAGGCCATCCTCCTGCGGAACAATCATATTATCCGTTAAATCGGTTTGCATTGATTGAATTCATCTCATTTTGAGCAATTGCCAATGCCACAATATTCAGCCCGAAGATACTAAGCAACAGGTACAAAATAGAAGAATTTGAAGAAACTTTTCCATTCTGCGAATTCAATCTGTCAACTCTGTCTCCTAACTGATACATCCAGTACCAGCCATAGATGTTGCAAGTAATGATAGACAGCAGTACGACCATACCGCCTGAAGTTCCCTGCTCACCCAAATCTGCCAATGTTTCATCATTTAATACAGCAATCCAGTACAACCCATAAATACCACAGGTGATAATTGATAAAACAATACTTAATGCAATACTTCTCTCTTCTCTCATCTGCATCCCCTTCCCTCATCAAAACAAAAGACCTGCTCTGCTTTGATATTTCATATTAAAATTAGTTATCCAGTAATTTGTTCTCGTTGTTCCAGCTGTACAGCTTACGAAGTTCTGCTCCAACCTCTTCCAACTTATGAGAAGCCTCTTTCTTTCTAATTGCTTTGAAGCTGGGGCATCCCACTTTATTCTCAAGAAGCCAGTTACGGGCGAACACGCCTGTCTGGATATCTTTAAGAACTTGTCTCATTGCATTCTTGGTATCTTCTGTAATAATCTTCGGTCCAGTAATATAATCGCCATACTCGGCTGTATTAGAGATTGAATAACGCATTCCTTCGAATCCACTCTGGAAAATCAGGTCAACGATCAGTTTCATCTCATGGATACACTCAAAGTACGCACTCTCCGGCTCATATCCTGCCTCAACTAATACTTCAAATCCACATTTCATCAGCGCTGTAACACCGCCGCAAAGAACTGCCTGCTCGCCAAACAAATCGGTTTCAGTTTCTTCTCTGAAAGTAGTTTCCAAAACACCGGCTCTTGCTCCGCCAATAGCGGCTGCATAAGCAAGAGCTTTGTCTTTTGCTTTGCCACTTGCATCCTGATGTACCGCTACTAATGCAGGAACACCTTTACCCTCCTGGTACTGGCTTCTTACTGTATGTCCCGGTCCTTTTGGTGCGATCATAGTAACATCAACATTTTTTGGTGCAATAATCTGTCCGAAATGGATGGCAAATCCATGTGCGAACATTAACATATTGCCTTCTTCCAGATTTGGTTTGATGGATTCCTCATACATATCTGCCTGTTTCTCATCGTTAATGAGAATCATAATTACATCGGCTCTTTTAGCAGCTTCAGCAGCAGTAAACACTTCAAATCCTTGTTTTTCTGCTTTTTCCCATGATTTGCTTCCCTCATACAGACCAATAATTACGTTATATCCGGATTCTTTTGCATTAAGGGCATGTGCATGACCCTGGCTTCCATAGCCGATAATAGCAATTGTTTTCCCTTCTAATAACGATAAATTACAGTCCTCTTGATAATAAATTTTTGCTGCCATGATTGTTCCTCCTATGAATGATTTATATGATAAGGTCTCCAAATTGTTATGGGATCGCCTTAACTACTACACTTAAATAAAACGTACGTCATGTATTCCTCTGGATAAGCCTGTCAGGCCTGTTCTGGCGAGTTCCAGAATCTCATATCCCTGCACCAGACTCAAAAAGGCTTCCAGCTTTCCTGAATCTCCTGTGAGTTCAATCACCAGTGATTCATGTCCGATATCAACAATTTTAGCGCGGAACACATTGACGATTGAAATCACATTCTGACGCTGCACCTGATCCACTTTGAGTTTCACCAGAATCAATTCGCGGTTCACGCTCTCCGTCGGTTTTAGCACCTTGATATCACGCACATCCACCAGCTTTTTTAATTGCTTCTCAATCTGCTGATGTACCAGCTCATCTCCGGTGCAGACAATCGTCATCCTTGAGAACTTCGGGTCAGCCGTAACGCCTGCTGTAAAACTGTCTATATTAAATCCCCGTCTGCTGAACAAACCGGCCACGCGGCTTAATACACCTGCCGTATTGTCTACCAGAATCGAAAAAACTCTTTGCTTCATCAGTACTTCCTCCTATTCGGACAAACTCAATTCTAACAACTAATGATTTCTTTGTCAATCAATCATTATGTCAGAAACTGGCGTTTTAAGAGCCATTTTCCGGTTTTAGTGGTAAAAATCTTTTCCTCTGCTGCCTCAATAGCCTCTCGCTCTAACTGATCTTCATAGGCATTTACGAGGAAATCGGCCTCAATCAGAATCTGATAATCTTTTCCCGCTACATTACGGTAGGTGTGATGATGCGCCACAAGATAGCATACTCTTTCCGTTACTTTCTTATCCACGCCCAAATTCTGGAGAAATACGCGCGCCAGAGGCGGTCCTTCTTTTTCCTGCTGCTTTCCCGTCGCCGTACCGTATTTATTCTCGCTTTCCTTAATGCCAATATCATGCATCAGAGCTGCCAGTTCTAAAATCAGCATCTCATCAGCCGGCAAAAGTTCCTGTGCCCCCATCCACCTTGCAAAACTGTGAACTTTAAGGAAATGCTGAATCCGCCTTGGGTCTCCCGCATAATAAGAAATCATCTCACCTATTGCCTGATTGATTGCTGGCTCCATACTTTGCTCCTTTAGATTAGAAAGCTATCCTTTAGGATTTCCAGTGCCTTGGGTGTCAGGCACATTTCCTTCTTCAGATACGCATCAATTGTTCCATATTCCTGTTCAATGATTCGGTATACCTGCTGTATATAGCTTTCCCTGACCTGGAAAAGCGGCAGCATCTTCTCAATATTTTCCGGTGATTCATTTTCATCCTGCATTTTGCGTACGAAATACTGCATTTCAGGTTCTAAGAAAATATTTGTTCTCATAAAATCATCTATGATGGCTCCTTTGGGGACACCAAGGGCGCTAAGCAGAAGCATTGTCGCAATTCCTGCCCGGTCCTTACCGGCACTGCAGTGCCACAGAATCGCACCTTCCGTATGTTCGGTAAGATTCTGAAAAAAATTCGCATAATGATTCTTACAGTACTTATCCGTTACCAGCTGTTCATATAAATCCATCATATCGAAGGACTGCGTACTCTGAAAATCAGAAAGAATATCAAAGATACTCTTCTCTCTTGTAATACCGAGTGCCTCATCATCAAAAATCGGGTTATGTATATACTGCACTCCATCCATCTGTGTATCCGGCTTCTGTTCCCGTTCCGCCTGTGTGCGTAAATCTATGACCGTCTTCAGATTATATTCTTGTAAAAGCGTCAGTTGATCTTCCTGCGACACATGATATAGCTCGCCGCTTCTAAGCAGACGGTGCGGAATAATCCGCTTTCCATCTTCTGTTCTTAACGCACCGAGATCCCGGGTATTCGACAGGCTCAGCAATGGAATCTGCGCCCCTTTCGGATAGCCGGTGATTAATCCGGGATTTAATTCTTTTAATTTTTTCATGCACAAAAGAGTATCCTCTTCAGACATATCAAAAATGTATTTTTTCTTTGTCTTCGTGAACAGCACCAATTGAAAACTTTCTACTGGCTCATCCTGCGTGTCCTCTTCGATCTTGCTGCAGTCTACTTTACTTCGGTACACCCATAGCACATCCTGAACAGACAGTGTGATATTTTTCAGTTTTCTTGAGAAAAGCAACGATCCTTCCTCTACTTGCAGTTTTCCATATTGCATAGCTTTACTATTCCCTCCTTATGGTGCCATTCTTTCCCGTATCATATTATACCCTTTTTACAGTAAAATGCCAACCTTTTTGGCAAAAAAACAAGGATACTCACTGTTTTTGAGCCGCCTTTATGCGAATCCATACAACACAAAAGGACTGCATTCGCTTAGATGAATGTAGTCCTTAGCTTTAATAAAAGTCCGAATCCCCCACTACTGTCTTTTACTTCTTCTAATCAGGACAGCCAGCAGGCCAATGATCACAAGGATACTTCCTGCTGTTACTGCACTGCTGACAACCATATCTGTTGCATCCGATGTCTGTACCGCCTTCTTAGATGCGGTTGCCGCGTCAGATTTTACCATGCTGACGACTTTGCCGGTTGCTGCTGCTGTAGTTGTTACAGGTGTTGTCGTAACGGCTGCAGTTGCTCCTGTGGGTGTTGCTGATGGTGTCTGTGTTGCTGTTACAGTAACTTCCGGTGTATTGGTCACCTCTGGTGTATTGGTAACCTCTGGCGTATTGGTAACCTCCGGGGTGTTGGTCACTTCCGGTGTATTGGTCACCTCTGGCGTATTGGTCACCTCTGGGGTGTTGGTCACTTCTGGGGTGTTAGTCACTTCCGGGGTGTTCGTCACTTCCGGTGTGTTGGTCACTGCTGGTGTATTGGTCACCTCTGGGGTATTGGTCACTTCTGGGGTGTTGGTCACCTCTGGCGTGTTGGTCACTGCTGGGGTATTGGTCACCTCTGGGGTATTAGTCACTTCCGGAGTTGGCGTTGCTACCGGTACGGAGTAACCGGTGATAGGAATTCTGGCAAGATCCCATTTATGTGTTTCCCCTGAAAGTTCTGCTGACTCAACAATAATGTTTCCATCAATATTACAGGAGGAAGTCAGGCTTGCCTCGGGAGCCAATATGCTTCCCATCCATGATTTTTGCAAAACCAAATCACCTGTATAGGCAGCACTTCCATCTACAAAATTCCACAAGATTGTATTGTCTTCATAATTTGCTGAACCTTCTGCCATCTCTGTATTATGTTTAACAACCTCATCTGTGTAAGTCAGCGAAATATCCTTGTTGATGCTTGCATTTGAATCAGCTATATCAACATTTATTAATACTATTTTTTCTGCCGAAGCTCTGGGAACATTAATAACGGAAAGGGTGCCTGCTTCATTAAAGAAACTCCCATCAATATTAAGGATATAGGTTCCCTCAGCATTAGGCGTATAGTCTTTCAAATCAAGAGTTTTGGTGCTTCCTTCATTACCATTTTCCTCCACTTTCGGGTATGCCTCACCCGTATAACTTCCAAATGTGACTGAGAGTTCTGACAAGTCTTCTAACTCTTGATTCACATCTATATAATCCTCAGATTCTGCTTCATAATACAGACTGCCCATCGACAGGTGATCCATTTTGTTACCTTTAATCTCATAGCGTTGTCCATTATCTGCAAATAGCACGTTACCGTATTTCCAATAACAAACTTATTTTCTCTCTCTGAAATAAAAGAACTTGACATAATAGAATCTATTGTTTTGGCATAGTTATATTCCTTTGCCAGCGCAAGGCCTCCATTTTTGACATTCAGGCCGAAATTAGATGTACTACTTAATGAATTTACGGCGATGTTCCCATTCGTATGTGAATAAAGCTTCACTGAATCCGCGAACACCAGAAAGTTCTGTGCAATTCCAAGTTGGTTTGTTGACGCAGAGGGTACATCATCGATGTAAGTAGTTTCCGTCGTACCAACGGACAACTCTCCTGCTTCTGACTCAAGAAGTCCTGCATTAGTTAATAGCAACCCTCCTAACAACATGATGCTTAACAAGTAACCCATTGCTTTTCTTACAATTTTCATTTCCTGTCATCTCCTAACGTTTGTTTTCACTACAGGAAAAAGTATACTTGTCTATTTTTATCCAATCAAATCTCATTTTGCCAAGCAACACGCAAAATATGGGGACAAGTCGTACGACCTGTCCCCATATAACACGCAACCTGATTTAATTTAGAAATTATAACAGCCCATCCGGATCTTCTAACTGCGCTAAAGCACAAACTGTATCTATGCAGTCTTCAATGCCCAAAGTAGAAGTGTTCGCACAAATATCATAATAGGCAGCCATGCCGAATTCCGTCGCTGTATAGTGAGAACAATACTTTTTACGAGTCTTATCCACACTTTTGATCTTCTCTGCGATTTTAGCATCTGTATCTTCCGGCATTTTGCCTTTCATTCGTTCCAAACGCCAGTTGAAATCCGCATGAACAAACACATGTAATGTGTTATCAAATTCCTTTAAAATTGTATTCGCATTTCGTCCCAAGATAACGCAGCTGCCACGCTCTGCAATCTTGCGTATTACCTGTTGTTGTATTTCAAAAAGACGTTCATCCAGCGGTCTGCTGTAAAAATCAAACAGGCTTTGAGCAAAGCCGAAGTCCATGGGAATCTTCTCATCCCATTTAAGCAGACTCTGTACATCCACATTTGATTCGCGTGCCGAGCGTAAAATGATCTCCTTATCAAAGTACTCATAATTCAAGCGCTTTGCCACTTCCCGTCCAATTTCACCTCCACCGGCACCGAACTCCCGGCTGATCGTAATAATCTTTTTCATGGCTTTTCCTCCCAATGCCTATAAGACTTTGTTCAAAAAGTCGATTGTTCTGGGTTCTCTGGGGTTCGTAAAAATACGCTCCGGAGTTCCCTCCTCTATAATGTATCCACCATCCATAAACAATACACGATCTGCCACTTCTCTGGCAAATCCAATCTCATGTGTCACAACCATCATCGTCATTCCTTCCGCTACAAGCTCCTGCATGACAGCAAGTACTTCTCCCACCATTTCAGGATCCAGCGCAGATGTCGGCTCATCAAAAAGCATGACATCAGGATTCATTGCCAATGCACGGGCGATGGCCACACGCTGTTTTTGCCCACCGGAGAGCTGGGATGGATAGGCATCAGCTTTACTTCCCATACCCACACGTGCCAATAACTGCTCCGCCTTGTCTTTGCCTTCCTGCTTCGTCATCTTCTTAAGTTCTATGGGCGCCAGCATGACATTCTCCTGCACCGTTTTGTGCGGAAACAAATTAAAGTGCTGAAAGACCATACCAATGTTTTCACGTACTTTATTAATGTCCGTATGCTTGTCTGTGATGTCTACTCCGTCAATAATAATCTGACCACCCGTTGATTGTTCCAGCTGGTTCAGACATCGTAAAAAAGTTGATTTGCCGCTTCCCGACGGACCAATGAGAACTACGACCTCTCCCACTTTGATATCTATGCTAATATCCTTCAAGACTTCCAGCTTCCCAAAACTTTTTTTCAGGTTTTTGACCTGAATGATTGCGTTCTTATCTTCCACGGTTCACCCTCCTTTCAATCTTCTTGGCAATTTTACTTAAGCTGATAATAACCACCATGTATAAGATTGCCACAAGCGCCCAGGATTCGAACACTTTAAATGTATTACCGCTAATAATTTTTCCCATATTCGTCAACTCAGGATAAGCGATAACCGATAAAATAGATGTGTCCTTTATCGTAATAATGAATTGATTAATAATAGACGGAATCATTGTCCGTATTGCCTGCGGCAAAATAATCAGACGCATACTTTTAGCATACGTAAGTCCCAGACTTCGGCTGGCTTCCATCTGTCCCTTGTCAATGCTTTCGATACCTGCTCTGAAAATTTCTGCCATATAAGCTCCACAGTTCATGGACAACGCTATGGTTCCTGCAACCAGTGCGGAGAATTTAAAGCCCTCAATTCCCATCATCTTAACAGCTGCCGGCACACCAAAATAGATAAAAAATGCCAGTACAATCAGAGGGACACCTCTGACCGCATCTACATACACTGCGCCCAGAAAATTAAAGAACCGATTCTTTCCTACATTCATTAGAGCAAACAACATACCTATCAAAAGGGCAAAGAAAAGTGACAAGAGCGTAAGCTGTAAGGTTCGCCCCAATGCCCCCAGCAGCATAAAACCGTAGTTTTGAATAATTGATAGCATCTATATTCTCCTTTTCCTTTTATATAAATAAACGTAGGAAACCACTACTGATCTCCTACGTTCATCGTCCTATCACAGGTGCTGCTATGATAAATATGTATTCAAGATTTCATCATATGTTCCGTTGTCTTTGATATTTGCCAGTCCTGCATTGAACATAGTAAGCAATTCCTGATTCTTCTCATCCATAATAGCCATTCCGTAGGGAGCGCCTTCACTTTCCATGCCTTCCGGAATCTGAAGCTCAAGGCCACCTTCTTTGATTGACACTTGCATAATCGGTGTGTCTTCCACACATGCTGCGCTGTTGCCAAGAATTACATCCTGATACATGGTCGGAGAATCTTCAAATACGGTCACAGTAAATCCATATTGATCCTTTAAACTGTCTGCAAAATCCGCACCGGCAGTACCGTTTTTGACTGCAACGTTTTTACCGCGAAGTCCTTCATAATCTGTAATATCGCTTCCCTTTGCCACTACAAATGTCTGGGTCGCATTGTAATAACCATCTGAGAAGATCCAGCCGGAATCAATTCTTTCCTGCTTAATTGTAGCGCCTGCGATAATCGCATCCGCCTGTCCTGACTGTACCGCCGCTACCGCTGCATCCCAGCCAAGGCTGTTCAATTCGTATTCAAATCCCTGATCTGCTGCGATTGCTGCAATAATATCAACGTCAATTCCAACGAATTCATTGTTCTCATTAGTATATTCGAATGGTTTGAAGACCGTATCTGTTGCTATAATCCAAGTCTTCGCATCACTGCTGTCTTCACTGCTGTCAGCTGCTTCTGTTGCATCTGTCGTTGTATCATCTGCACTACTGGAACCACAACCTGCCAGCATGCCTACGGCCATAACCGAACATAATAACATCACTAATATTTTTTTCATATAGTATCCCCTTCAAAATAAGATCAAAATTTACTAACGTATTATACAATGATTCTTTCTTTGTTGTCAAGCAAGCGCAGATGACAAGTTGACGTATGTACGCTTAGCAATTATAATGAACTCAAGAAGTATCTACACTATATTTAGTACTTAACGAAAGGATTTTTATGAAAAACCTAAAACGCGTCTTTGCAATTTTTACGATTGTTTTACTGCTCTCACTTTATATAATCACTTTTATTTTATCGCTGCAAAAGAGTCCGCAGACGCAGCCTTTGTTCATGATCTCACTGCTGATGACAATCCTTGTTCCGATTTTCCTCTACATATGCCTCACCTTTTTCCGGTATCTGCAAAAACAGAACAAGAAGATCCGGCCGGACGGCGCAGTGGACACGATTATTTTCGATGTGGGCAAGGTACTTGTTGCTTTTGAATGGATTCCCTATTTAAAATCTCTCGGTTATGATGATGCAATGGTTTCTATTCTCTCTGCCGCTGTCTTTGAAAGCCCTGTTTGGGAAGCACATGATCAGGGGCTTCTGTCTGATGAAGAGTATCTGGATGCTTTCATTGCCAATGCACCTGCATATGAAGAGGATATTCGCAACGTATTTGCGCATGACGGACAGACGATTACTCCTTTTGAGTATGCGGAAACATGGGTTCGCTATTTAAGTGAGCAAGGATACAAGCTTTTCATTCTTTCAAACTTTGCCCATAACACATTCATACAGGCAGGGGATAAAATGACCTTTCGTAAATATATGGACGGAGAGATTTTTTCCTTTCAGGTCAAGCAGGTCAAGCCGGAGCCTGACATCTATAACACACTGCTTAACCTCTATAACATTGAACCCTCTTGCGCGGTGTTCATTGATGATCGGCAGGAGAACCTTGCTACCGCACAAAAGATGGGACTTCATACCATCTTGTTCACAGACTTCAAAAGTGCGGTAAAAGAACTTAAAAAACTTGGGGTCAATTAATCGGCTTAATAAAAAAGAATCCTCATTTTGAAGGATTCTTTTTTGCTATACACTTTATTTTTTTCTATAAATAATATCTTTTCTTCCGGGGCCATTTGAAATCATAGAGATAGGGAAGCCGATGTGCTTCTCTATAAATTCAATATAGTTTCTGCAGTTTTCCGGCAGCTCACTATATTCTGTAATGCCTCTGATTTCTGTCTTCCACCCGGGAAGAATTTCCAAAACCGGCTTTGCTTTTTCAAGCAGTGCCGTTGTCGGGAAGTCTGTTGTGACTTCACCATCAATTTCATAACCGGTACATACCGGTATTTCATCCAGATACCCCAGTACATCCAGAACAGTAAATGCAACTTCTGTCGTTCCCTGAATTCTGCATCCATATTTTGAAGCTACCGTATCGAACCACCCCATACGTCTGGGCCGTCCTGTCGTTGCTCCATATTCACCGCCGTCACCGCCGCGTCTTCTAAGCTCATCCGCTTCGTCGCCAAATATTTCCGAAACAAATGCACCGGCTCCCACCGCACTTGAATAGGCTTTACACACCGTAATGATTTCTTTGATTTCATAAGGGGGCAGCCCTGCACCAATCGCCCCAAACGCTGCCAATGTGGAGGAAGAAGTAACCATCGGATAGATTCCATGATCCGGATCCTTTAGTGATCCCAGCTGCCCTTCCAACAGAATATTTTTTCCCTCTTTAAGTGCCTTAGATAGGAATAAAGAAACATCACACACATACGGTTCAATCATCGTACGGTACCCTACGAGCTCCTGATACACTTCTTCTTCATTTAATACTGACTTATGATATAAATGCTCCAGGAGGACATTTTTGGTCTCACAGATACGCTGAACTTTCTCACGCAGAGGCTTCTCATCCATAAAAAGCTCGCTGACCTGAAATCCGATTTTGGCGTATTTATCAGAGTAGAACGGAGCAATTCCCGACTTTGTGGAACCAAAAGATTTTCCTGCCAGACGCTCTTCTTCATACTGATCGAACAGAACGTGATAGGACATTACAATCTGCGCACGATCCGAAACCAGTATTTTGGGTGCCGGCACTCCGCGGCCTACTATTCCTTTGATTTCTTCAAAGAGTACAGGGATGTTCAGTGCCACGCCGTTTCCAATGACGCTGGTCGTATGATCATAGAAAATCCCAGACGGCAGTGTATGCAATGCAAATTTCCCATAGTCATTTACAATGGTGTGACCAGCATTTGCTCCACCTTGGAATCGTACAATAATGTCCGATTCTTCTCCCAGCATATCTGTGATTTTACCTTTGCCTTCGTCTCCCCAGTTCGCTCCTACTATCGCTTTTACCATGTTGCCTCCTCCTAAAACATTATATCAATGTTTTGCTACTTATTTTTTACACATTAATCTGTGTGTTCAGACCCAGCATGCCTTCATTTTCCTTGAGCACCGGTGCTACATTTTCCTGCAGGAAGGTGTCCACCTGCCGGATTGAACGCCCGATATATTTTTCAGGATTCATTGTCTGTCGAAGTTCGTCCAGCGTCAGATTAAATGCCGGATCTTCCGCTATTAACTCCAACAGATTGTTTTCCTTGCCCTCTTCTTTTACCTTGCGGCTGGCCTGCATGGAAAGCTCACGAATGCGTTCATGGAGCTCTTGTCTGTCTCCGCCAGCTTTGACTGCGTCCATCATAATATTCTCTGTTGCCATAAACGGCAGTTCCGACATCAGACGTTTTTCAATGACCTTAGGATATACCACCAGACCATCCACTACATTGACGCACAAATCAAGAACCCCGTCCAAGGCAAGAAAGCCTTCCGGCACACTTAAGCGTTTGTTGGCAGAGTCGTCCAGCGTTCTTTCAAACCACTGTTCTGATGAAGTAATTGCCGGATTCAAAGCATCCACCATGACATATCTTGACAAAGAAGCAATTCGTTCACTGCGCATTGGATTTCTCTTATAAGCCATGGCGGAAGAACCGATCTGACTCTTTTCAAAGGGCTCCTCGATCTCTTTTAGGTGCTGCAGCAGGCGAATATCATTCGACATTTTATGTGCACTGGCCGCAACCGCAGCCAGAACATTAACAACACGTGTATCCACTTTACGGGAATACGTCTGACCGGACACAGGATAACACTGTGAAAATCCCATTTTTTGAGCAATCATCGGGTCAATCTTGTCAATCACCTCGTCGTTACCGTCGAACAGCTCCAAAAAGCTTGCCTGTGTACCTGTTGTGCCCTTTGAGCCCAGCAGTTTCATTGTGGAAAGTATATAGTCCACATCCTCCAAATCCAGCAAAAACTCCTGAATCCACAAAGTTGCCCTCTTACCGACTGTCGTAGGCTGTGCGGGCTGGAAATGAGTAAATCCAAGTGTTGGCAATGCTTTATACTCTTCTGCAAAATGGCTTAGCTTCTCAATGACATTCACCAGTTTCTTCTTAATCAGCTTAAGCGCTTCTGTCATCACAATGATGTCCGTATTATCCCCTACATAGCAGGAGGTCGCTCCCAGATGAATAATGCCTTTGGCTTTAGGACATTGTACGCCATAGGCGTACACGTGTGACATAACATCATGCCGCACTTCCTTCTCACGCGCGATGGCCACATCATAATTAATGTCTTCCGCATGCTCTATTAATTCGTCGATTTGTTCCTGGGTAATGTCAAGTCCCAACTCGCGCTCTGTCTCGGCAAGTGCGATCCATAGCTTTCTCCAAGTTTTGAATTTCATATCCGGTGAAAACAGATACTGCATTTCTTTGCTGGCATATCGCTGCGACAGCGGGCTTTGATATTGATCCGTACTCATTATATTCTCTACCTTTCGTATTCGCCGCGGATGTCCTGTGTCGGAGGATCCATCGGATACTTTCCTGTAAAACAACCGTTGCATATTGATACATCCGGAACGATCTGCTGCAGGCGGTCTGTTTCAAGATACGCCAGTGTATCCGTTCCAATCATTCCATTGATTTCTTCAACCGTATGTTTATAGGCAATCAGCTGCTCTCTGGCCGGAACGTCAGTCCCAAAATAACATGGCCACAAAAATGGAGGTGAGCTGACCCGCATATGCACTTCCTTGGCTCCGGCTTCCCGCAGCATGGTGACAATGCGTCCGCTGGTCGTTCCCCGTACAATGGAATCGTCAATCATAATGATTCGCTTACCGGCAACGGACTCCTTAAGAACATTCAGCTTGACCTGCACACTGGACTCACGGCTCTGCTGTTTTGGCTTGATGAAGGTACGGCCAACGTAACTATTCTTAACAAATGCCGTACCGTAGGGAATACCTGACTCGAGTGAGTATCCTAACGCGGCAGCATTACCGGACTCCGGGACACCTACCACCAGATCCGCATCCACTGGAGAATCTTTTGCCAGAAACCGGCCTGCCTGAATTCGGGAACTATACACGCTGATTCCGTCAATCATACTATCCGGTCTTGCAAAATAAATGTATTCAAAAACACATCTTGCTTCCTTTGGCGCAGCTTCTCCCGTTGTCATCGCAGATTTAATTCCTGCTTCTGTAATCGTAACAATCTCTCCCGGCAGTACATCGCGCACAAATTCTGCGCCAATGGTGTCTAATGCACAGCTCTCAGAGGCTATCACATAGGCATGTTCTCTTTTCCCTATACATAAGGGCTTGAAACCGTAAGGATCTCTGGCACCAATCAGCTTTCTAGGTGACATGACTACCAGAGAATAGGCCCCTTTGATTTTTTTCATGGCATTTGCGATTGCTTCTTCTACACTCTTTGTGTGTACACGCTGCCGGGCAATATGATAGGCAATGACCTCCGTATCTGTTGTCGTCTGGAAGATTGCTCCATCGTACGCCAGTTCTTCACGTAATTCAGTTGCATTGATCAGATTCCCATTATGAGCCAGCCCCAGTGTTCCCTTGATATAATTCAGCACCAATGGCTGTGCATTCTCACGCGTGCTTGCGCCTGCCGTAGAATAGCGCACATGGCCTACGCCCAGATTTCCATAAAGTCCATCCAGACTGTCTTCCGTAAATACCTCATTAACAAGCCCCATCCCTTTGTAGGAACGAATGCTTCCCTTCGGTCCTTGCGTATCACTCACTGCTATACCGCAGCTTTCCTGTCCGCGGTGCTGCAAGGATAAAAGACCATAGTAAATCGAAGAGGCTACATCGCCTCCTGCAAAATCATAGATTCCGAAGACACCACATTCCTCTTTGAGCTTATCTGTCTCTGATTCTATTGTAAACACATTATTTTTCATGTATTATCTGCTCCTACGCAAGACCAAGACGCTTGAATACCTCGATATATGCCTCTTCCACATTTCCCATATCGCGGCGGAAGCGGTCTTTATCAAGCTTTTCCTTTGTCTCAACATCCCACAGGCGACAAGTATCCGGTGATACTTCATCAGCCAGCAGAATTTCGCCATGATAACGGCCAAATTCTATTTTAAAATCAATCAGTTTCATTCCTGCATTGAGGAAATATGCCTTCATGATCTCATTTACTTTATGTGTATATTCTTTAATCGTATCAATCTCTTCCTGCGTTGCAAGACCAAGCGCTAAAGCGTAATCGTCATTAATAAAAGGGTCACCTAAATCGTCATTTTTATAGCTGAATTCCAGGATTGGCTGTAAAAGTGCTTTGCCTTCCTCAACGCCCATACGTTTAGAGAAGCTTCCGGCTGCCACGTTTCTCACGATTACTTCAAGCGGAACGATTTCCACTTTTTTGACTGCTGTTTCGCGATCACTTAATTCTTCGACAAGATGGGTCTTAATTCCCTCTTTTTCGAAAAGGCGAAACACGTGGTTTGTCATGCGGTTGTTAATTGCTCCTTTACCGACAATCGTACCTTTCTTCTCTCCGTTAAAAGCAGTCGCATCGTCTTTGTAATCAACAATAACAATGTCAGGATTCTCAGTTGCATAGACTTTTTTCGCTTTCCCCTCGTACAGCAGTTCTTTTTTTTCCATAATAAACACCAGCCCTTTTCTCAAAACACATCCGCTCCGAAAATTGCAGATTGGATACCTATAATTTATCGCACTACCGTATTATATAATAGGATAATTAAAAAAACAAGAGTTCTGTCAATAGAAACTCTCTCTATTGACTCACTCCTGTACTCTTTTGATATTCATTTGTAAGGCGCTTAAGCGTTTCTTCCATTTCAGAAGGAGCCTCCGGCTCTGAAATATCCTGGATGGCTTCACTGATACTTTTCTGCAGTTCGTCTCGGGTGGCTGCGTCAACTCCCATCTCTTCGAGCTTACTTTGATACTCAATGGGCGTGCGTGCCAGATAGTACGCATACAGATAGGTCATCAGGCTTTTTTGTGTATGCAGGGCATCGTTCGCTTTGGCAAAATAGTGCAGGGCATCCTCCGTATGAAAGAGCCGGCTGAACGCACAGCCAATATTATGATAGACTTCGCCAGCAAAAAACGGGCTGTCCTTTTGCAGATCCAGACGTTTCACGATTCCTTTATAGACTTTGATTGCATTGACGTAGAGTTTATTCTCCATCAGCGTGTCCGCCCGCATCTTGCGGCGCATAAGATCTGTCTCTTCTTCGAAGCGTTTGACCTGCCCCGCAAATTCCTTTAACTCTTCGTAGGAATAATACCCGGTGGTCGCGAAGATCGGATAAACGAACTTTTTGATCGTAAACGGCAGACTGATCACCTTCGTAAGTGTACGCGCCAGTGCCTCCATTTTAAGCTCAGTTTCAATCCAAAGGCATAAATCCTCATTCATGATTGTTTCATCCATTAAGTACAGATTGTGAAAAATGTAAAAACAGAGTTCCTCAATGGAATAAATATTCTGGCTTATATTCTTAATATAATACGGTGTTTCCGCCTGTGGTGACGTAGATAGGATATAGGTACTCACTTATGCATCCTCCTTACCATAATATGGTCTCTGTCCAAATCTTCTGTGTCGCCGGATAGAAATCGCCGAACCCCAGATCTTTCACCTGGATCATACACTCTTTATCCGAGCTCCCCTTAAAACTGACCTCCAGCCGGGTTGTTTTATTGGGTCGTTTTGGCAGATCGGGAAGAGGCATTTTGATCCGGCTTTTTTCTGCATCCTTGATTCTGGCCGTCTCGAACACGATGGCTTGTGCATCATCGAGAATCAGCCGGAATGTGAAATCACAGTCATACCAGTGTATTCCCGCCGGCACGATTGGATACATCTTATGCTCCCCATTAACCCGCATATCCATGCTGATGCTGCGGCTGATAATCCCCTTGCCCGCATAGAGCTGTCCCGAAAATTTCCGTTCCTCCAGAACTTCTCTGGCCGCATAGCAAGCGCCTTTGGCAAACAGATTCTCCACAAAAAAGACTTTCCTTTGCTGCCGGCATAAGAACGCCACTGACTTCGTGGCCCACGCTGCGGAAAACCCCACGCCTGTAATGAAGATACAGGAATAGATATCGGTCCGCATACACTCCTGCACAAATTTGTAGAATTCAACATCCCGGTTCGTCTCATTAAGAGGCAGCTGCGTTGTGAGCTCCTGCGTCATCTTATAGATGACTGTGCTCGCCCCCTGATCCGAATAAAGACTGCAAAACGTTACTTTAGCACCTTCAAAATGATACCAAGCGACATTACGCGCCCACAGCTCTCTTTTCTGATTAATTGTATGATAGTAAAAGCTTTCCGGGTAACTTTGCAGCGAGAACTGGGTTTCAGACAGCCCCAGGCTCTTGCAGGCACGAGAGATATTTTGAGCGGCATATCCCCTTACCTCCTGCATGGTAATCACAAACTGTTTGATCTGCCCCTTAGGATGCATGATGCCCAGCATCTTAAGCGCTTCCTGGAAGAAAAAGGCCAGCAGCTCCCAAGGTTGAAACGTCTCCTGCGGCGCATGAATCAATTCATCCGAAGCAGTGATTTCATATAAGGATTCGAAGAACAGCGTGTTTTCCTTCTTGGAAAAGAACTCTGCTTCCCGCCCGATATTCCAGTCCTTGCGTCCGGCTCTTCTGGCCAGCATCGTGGCGAAATCAAATTGGGAGCTGCCCGCTATCGGTGTAAATGAAATGGCATCTCTCAATCTGCGATTATAATAGGTAAGTTGTGATGTTTTTTCTCCAAAATCCATCCCTATAAGAACATTTTTGATTTCGTTCATATATTTAGTCCTTCTCTATAACAAACAACTTGTTAACAAACTGTTCCTGACGCCTGTATTCCAGCAGTTTCTGTCCGAACTCTGCCCAGTCACTCCGGTGCAGCAGCGCTTTTAACTGATTGAGCTTCTGGAATTTGGAATCAGACCCACTTTCTTTTCTGCTCCTGCTAAATGTCTTATCCGCCGTTTCTTTCGTGACTCCGTCGTACTGTATGATGAATTTGTAATGCAGTACCTCTCCATAGAACAATGTGAATTTCTTGAGGTAAACACCATCGTAGATATTGCTTAATGCCTCGGTCTTCTCTTGTATGCCCGGGCTTGTTGCTTCGGTATCTTCAATATGATAAGAAATTCTGACGCTGGCTCTTGGATGCGCCGTATATTCAATAAATACCTTGTCATCCAACTGATAGCGGCTCAAAAGTGAACTGTCAATCTTGGAGAAAAATGCAAACTCAAGACCTGCATTATGACATTCCTCAAGCAGTTCCTCCAAAATCCGCTCCTGGTAAATCGTCCGTTCTTTCTTGTACACCAGCCAGCGAAATAGCGCAAGCCGACTGGTCAGCACCGTCAGAATATCCTGTTCGTACATTTCCTCCAGACATTCAAACACAAATTCTCCAACGGAGCAGTGATGTATAAAATAACCATACGAAGCGAAACTTAAGTAAGATAGAATAATTGCCTCGCGGCCCCTCTCCTGTGTATACAAAACCAGTAAACGCGAGCCTCTCCTGTCATAGTTATCAGTAAACATAGCCATAAGCAGAATACGTTCTTCGAGTACATATGTGTCCAGCGAAAATCTGCTTGCTTTCTCCCAAAGTGTGAACATGGTACTCACAGGCCCTAAATACTCATTGACCAGATATTGCAGAATCGTCTCATCGTATTTGCCTTCAACAAAAATCTGATAGGACAGCATCACAAGTTCTTCATCTTCTTCAAAATCCGATTTCTCAATCAGCCGGCTCGTCAACTTCAAGAGCGCAAGTGTCGCCACTCCTTCACAGCCTACTTCCTTAATCAGATGGAAGGCCAGATCAATCTCACCTTTTTGTATCAAAAGTTCCAGAACTGCAATTTTATCCGCCTGCGCCAACACTGCCAGGTCAAGTCCCGCACAGTGGGCAAACGCTATATCAACATCGATTCCGGCCAAAAAAGCCAAGAAGATTTTCTTCACCTTATGCTTGAATTCTTCTGTAAAATCCTCCGACTGCATGATTTTCTTGTAGACAGGCACATCAGCTTCGTCGACTTTCATTGTATCAAAGGAATCGGCTATTTCTGAGAGCAGATAGCCCGAAGAATATGTCACATCTGTCTGTTCACAAAGTTTCTTGGTCTCGCTCACCGCGAACAGCTTCTGCAACGTGTACTCTACTGTTGATTCATAACGATTCTGCTTCTCATCCCTGAACAAGATCAGGGCATCTTCCGAATACAGCCGTACAATTGCCTGACGGTCTTTCAGTTGAAAAATTTCCTGTTCCTTTAATGGCCCATGTACAACTACCACATCACAGATTTTAGGGTCCTCACAATACACGCAGACCGAAAACAGATGTTTTGATAAAAGCTGTGCTTCCTGCGTCGTGATTTCTTCGCGAAAAACATCCTGATAAATCATCGCATAGTTCTCATCCACCCATTCCTGCCGAAGCTTCTCTCTTGCGAATTCCTGTATCTGCTCCTTATACGTGTTGTAGACTTGCGGGATTTTTTCTTTGTTGGCAATAATATTGGCGTAAATAAATGCTTTATCTGTGTCATTAAGCGTATTATTATAGGTGAAATACAGATACAGCTTTGTCGGTAATAATGCCCGCGGGTCTCCTCGGTAATACGCAACGAAACATTCATTTAATCTGGTCAGTTTGATTTCCTGTGCTACGGCCAGCGAAAGCCAGGAGAATCCTTCTTCCGTATGCTGTGCACCTAAAATAACCTGCTTTGTCACAACTTCCAGAATCTCATCTTGCGGCGCTGCCTTGTACATAAGTGCCAGAGTTTTATATAAGATAGGTTCATATGTCTTATGCATACCTGCAAGATATAGAAACTTTGTCTTGATTTCCGGTGTCAGTAGCCCTTGGCGAACCGCAAAATAGAACATTTGAAGTTCAAATCTGCGCAAGGTCGTTAATAAATGCAGTTTTTCCTGACAGAGACGAAAACTCTCATAATAAAGAAACGGACTGCACCCTCCCTGATAAAAATGCTGCTTCAGGGATTCAAACGTTTCCTGCGAATGCAGGCCGAGCTCGTTTGCCAGCTTTATCACAAGCCAGAGCAGGAAGAAATTACTTCTCTCTTCCAGATAACATCTCTCAAGTTTCATATAGGCCACATCTTTACGAGTTTCTTCACCCAGAAGCACCTGTAAATACAGTGCGAAAGCAAATACCATACGATTGCCCTTATGTACTGCCTTCGCCTGATACCGCTTTACGATCCTTCTGGACTCTGTCAATTCTTCCGATACGGCTTCCTGCTCCTCACCATGCAGCTCCCGATGAAGCATAAGCAGAAAGAAGGCTCTGCAAAGCTGATAGAACGGACTATCCAGTCCTTCGTTCGACAACTGTCTGAGTCTGGAAAATGCTTCCTCCTTCCAAACTGCAAGTTCCCGATGACCGGTCAGGCAGTCCAGATAGCCTCTTTCCAGAAAAACACGTGTATGCTTCTCGGCTAATACCACATCCACATGTACCTTGCTTCCGACCGAAGCAGTCACAGTAAATACCAGCGTCTGATAGGCACCCTTACACAGGATACGTCCAAAATTCTTTCCTTTTTTTAACTGTTCTATATGAATCATGTAGGAGAGATTGAATACACTTCCTACAAAGTCTTCATCAAATACCATGTGTTTATTGACCTCAAGAAAGGCCCCCTGCACTTCAATCTCCAGGCTCAGATATCCCCAGCCGCTTTTGTGAATCTGCAACTCTTCACGCAAGGACTCTTTCATATCATAAAATTCTGCTGTTTGTGCTTCCAGTGTCAGTTCCACTGGTTTTTTCTTACCGGCTCCAATCAGAAACTCTTCCATATTCTGATAGGTCAGCGGATTCTGCTTCATACCCAGACACAGTGTCGTATATAACTCTGGTTCCTCTTCTAAAAGCTCTATGAAACTGTCTTCTTTGAAAATACGGAAGGCTCCGCGAATATCACGACGGGCTTGCGTCGTAAAATCATCCAGATTTCTTAATTGTGCACTTTTGATACCTGCCGGCTGTTTTTGTACCGTTACTTCAAAGGGAATTTTATGCTCGCCGAAATTAGTCAGAAGTGTCAGACTGCCTCGAAACGACGCTCCGGGTATAAGCCCTTGTACATCAATCCCATAAGACAACTTGACTATGGTACCTGAAAATCTCGTCACAGCAGGGACAAAACGACGATGAGAAGAGATCACATATCCTGTGACCTTGCCTCCTGTTAAAGCCTCAATTGTCAAATCCCCCTGCTGATTCTGCTCTGCTTCAGTGGTGACCCTGATTTTTGTTTTTGACACTGACAGCGGTAATGGCTGAAAATTGAATTTACCATTCCGTAATCTCTCGAGTTTACGTTTCAAGTCTATCTCCTATCATCTTGACTATACTTGCTAAGCGTTATAAAATGTAATTTATCAGCATATTATTATTGTTAATTATACACCACAAAGAATTCATACGCAACCCGAACAAGGCTGCGAGTAAGGAGCCTGTATGCTTAAGCACAAGGATCATTTTCATGGCAGCGATCTGGAATTGATCGAGTCCACCTATCATATCAAAAGCAGTGATATCATTAGTTTTAGTGCCAATGTAAATCCTCTGGGCATTTCCCAGAAGCTTCGCACCGCTTTAACCGATCAGATTGACAGTATTACCCGTTATCCTGACCGTAACTATACCAAACTCAAGAAAAGCATTGCCGCCTATACCGGTGCCACCCTTGAACATATCATCGTAGGAAACGGTTCTACCGAACTGATTTCGCTGTTCATTCAAGTTATGAAGCCCAAAAAAGCACTGATTCTGGGGCCGACCTATTCTGAATACGAGCGTGATATCACCCTCGGATCCGGCAGCTGCCTCTACTACCCCCTGTCAGAAGAAACTGATTTTAGCTTGAATTCTGACGACCTGTGTGCACAGCTAAACGATGGTCTGGATCTGCTTGTCCTGTGCAATCCGAATAATCCCACCTCAACTGCGATTGATAACCGCACCATGCGCAGGATTCTTGACAGTTGTCTGCGTCATGGCATCTTCGTTATGATTGATGAAACCTATGTGGAATTCTGCCCTGACGAGCACAAGATCACTGCAGTGGATCTAACGAATTACTATACAAATCTGATTATTTTGCGCGGCACTTCCAAATTCTTTGCTGCACCGGGGCTTCGTCTTGGTTACGCAATCACCGGCAATCTGGATCTGCAACAGGAAATCATAACGCGGCAGGATCCTTGGAGTATCAACAGCCTTGCTGAAGCTGCCGGAAACATCATGTTTGCAGATACGGAGTACATCCAGCAGACGAAAGCACTTATAAGTTCGGAGCGCGACCGCATCACACAACTGCTGCAAGCATGGGATTCCGTACATATCTATACGGCCAGCGCGAATTTTCTGTTAATGAAGATTCTGTCACCTTCGGTAACAGCGCAGACTTTATTCGAGCACTGCATAAAGCAGGGTTTGATGATTCGCAACTGCTCCTCGTTCCCTTTTCTGGACGAGCGGTTCGTACGTTTCTGCCTGATGCTTCCCGAACAAAATGACAAACTGATACAGGCATACGGCGAATTATTAAATTAATCGCTGTATGCCTGTATTTCCTGTGTCAACGCCTATTTCTCTATGATACGGCCTTCTCTAAAGGCAATCAGCAGTCTCTCCAGCTCTTCAATTCTCTCTCTGAGTTCACAGCCCGTATCTGTATCTCCCACCAGTCTGCGGCTTCCTGACAGTTCGACAGCCACTCGTTTGGAATTAATATCCACCTCTTCTTCTATTGCCTGCTCTGTGGATACAAATGGCTCATGCGCTGTTAAGAGCAGTCCATAAGAATTATAAATCAGTGTATAGCCTGCAATTCCTGTCTCGTGCTGGTATGCTTTTGAAAACCCGCCGTCAATCACCAGCAGTTTTCCATTGCATTTGATAGGGTTCTCGCCTTGTCCATGGTGTACTGGGACATGCCCGTTTATAATGTGGATACTTTCTCCCTCCAGCCCGAATTCTGCGAGAATCGAATCCGCAACCTCTTCTCTCATAATATCATAATACGGATTTTTCTTCTCCACGTGTGTCTCTTTTTCCTGCAGGAAATAACGCTCAAATGTTGCCATTTTATCTTTTCCAAACAAGGGAGAATCCGATCCGCACCAGATATACCACATGATATCCTGCCCTTTTCTGCGTTCCTCTTCATCAAGCGCAAAAAAGCCTTTTCTGACATAGGACTCCAATACATCATACAGCTTTTTCCCATGATAGAACTGTCCGAAAACATCCAGATCTTCAAAACTGCCGTCTTTATTTAATGGAATGCATCCATGATACAGCAGATTTCCATTCTGTACTTTGTACAGACTTCCTTTGTTCAGCAGCAGATGAATATGATTTTGCAGACGTTCACAGTTCTCGAAGGCGGACTGCAGACGTTCGATCACATCTCGTTCCTCTTCCGTCAGTTCATATGGATGCTCAGGATCAACTGTCGGCAGGTGCGTATCAAGCAGCTTGTACTGATGTCCTGAGAGTTCCATCGTTCCATTCACATAATCAATTTTGTCCAGCAGCAGACGTTCCTGCATATTAAACTCAGGACGCCGCAGGATCAGCTGGCCCTCCAGCTTGAATTGAATCACTGAAATTGCCTTGTGCATTTTCATTGTCAGCTGTGTCTCCGCTTCGTTCGCCGAGTTATGCCCTCTGATCTTGAAGCATGTGCAAGGATCATCCTTGTATGTATTAAGTGCAAATGTGGCCAATGGCAGCAGATTAATCCCATAACCATCTTCCAGTATATCCAGATTTGAATAGCGGGCACTGATACGGATAATAGTCGCAATGCATGCGGCCTGTCCGCTCGCTGCGCCCATCCATACCACATCATGATTGCCCCATTGTATATCCAGCGAATGATACTGTGTCAGCCGGTCCATGATAAAATGGGGACCGGGACCTCTGTCATAAATGTCACCGATGATATGTAGATGATCGATGACCAGACGCTGAATCAGTTCTGCGAGTGCAATGATAAAGTTCTCCGCACGTGCAATCTGTATAATAGTGTCAATAATGGCATCATAATAGGCACCTTTGTCCAGCACTTCTGATTTTTCGGTAATCAGCTCTTCAATCACATAGGCATAGTCTTTGGGCAGCGCCTTTCTGACTTTTGAGCGGGTATACTTTGAAGCAACGGTCTTGCAGACTTCAATCAACCGATACAACATGATCTTATACCAGTTATGCATGTCTTTTTCTGTCTTTTCCACCAGATCCATACGTTCCTTAGGATAATAAATCAACGTACATAATGACTGCTTGTCAGCCGTCGTTAAGGTATGTCCAAAAACGTCATCAATCTTTTTACGAACGGCCCCCGACCCATTGCGCAGCACATGGGAAAATGCCTCGTATTCGCCATGAATATCTGACAAAAAATGTTCTGTTCCTTTTGGCAGATTCAGTATGGACTGCAGGTTAATAATCTCTGTGGATGCTTTGGCAATATTAGGATACAATTCTGCCAAGCGCCGTAAATATCGCAATTCCTCTTTGTTCATACACACCCCTTTCTATACGTACATGCCACCCTCATTCAACTTCAGCCTGTCCCCAGATCAAATAAAGAGAGCTGATTTGATTGCGGCATATCTCCAAACAATCCCAGTTCATGCATCAGTTCAATGACCGTCTTGCTGGTCTTGGTTCTGATTCTAAATTCATCGATTGAATAAAACTCGCCTTCGGCAGCCGCCTGTTCCACTGCATCTGCCGCTTTATCTCCCAGGCCTTCAATCTTATCAAGGGAAGGCATAATTTTATCTCCAACCACCTGAAATCTGTGTGCCTTGGCCTTGTAGATATCAATAGGCTCAAACTCCAGCCCTCTCGCATACATTTCCTGTACGAGGCGCATATCCTTCATCGTATCCTGCTCTTTTGCCGTCAGCTCATTCACCCTCTGTGAATAATCCTTGATATGATACAAGAGGCGCTCCTGTCCCTGACACATCAGCTCATATGAAAATGATTTGGCACGTATGCTAAAATATGCCGCATAATACGCTCGCGGATAGAACACCTTGTAATAACCAATGCGAAAAGCCATCGTCACATAGGCCGCAGCATGTGCCTTCGGAAACATATATTTGATCTTTTTACAAGATTCAATATACCACTCTGGCACTTCATGCGCCACCATCTCCTCTTCCCATTCGGGCCGCAGTCCTTTGCCCTTTCTGACGCTTTCCATAATGGTAAAGGACAGGCTGCTGTCCATCCCATAACCGGTCAAGTCTTCCAGAATACCATCACGTGTACAGATGGCCGTAGACAGAGTTGCTTTATGTTCCTGAATCAGCTCCTGCGCATTGCCGATCCACACATCCGTCCCATGTGAAAGTCCTGATATACGTACCAGATCCGATACACAGGTCGGCTTGGTTTCAAGCAGCATCTGCATAACAAAATCCGTTCCAAACTCAGGAATCCCCAGCGTACCGAGCTTATAACCTCCGATATCCTCCGGCCGCAGACCAATTGACTGTGTACCAGAAAAGAGTCCCAGTACTTCCTTTTGATCCAGAGGTATCGTATCCGCCTTGACACCGCTTAAGTCTTCGAGCATTTTGATCATGGTCGGGTCGTCATGTCCCAGCAGATCCAGCTTCAACAGGTTTGAATCAATTGAGTGATAATCAAAATGAGTCGTAATGATATCTGTCTTCATATCATTTGCCGGCCGCTGCACAGGTGTGAAGCTTTCTATTTCATAGCCGATTGGCAGTACAATAATCCCTCCCGGATGCTGTCCGGTCGACTTACGCACACCTGCGCACCCTTGTACCAGCCGGTTGATTTCACTGTTTCGCTTATAGATTCCATGTTCATCCAGATAATTCTTGACGTACCCATACGCTGTCTTGTCTGCCAGTTTACTGATGGTTCCGGCTTTAAATGTCTGTCCCTTGCCGAAAATATCTTCCGTGTATTTTTGCGCTATAGCTTGGTATTCTCCGGAGAAATTCAAATCGATATCCGGTTCCTTGTCACCTTTGAAGCCCAAAAATGTCTCGAATGGAATATTAAATCCGTCCTTGCATAAAGTGGCACCGCAAACAGGGCATACTTTGTCCGGCAGGTCGCATCCCACCTTACCATGATTCGCAAGTACTTCAGGTGAATCGAACTCACTGTGCTTGCAGGAAGGGCAGTAATAATGCGGTTCCAACGGATTTACCTCTGTGATTCTGGCCATAGTCGCCGCAAAAGAAGAGCCTACGGAGCCCCTTGAACCTACCAGATACCCGTCCTCATTGGACTTTGAGACCAGTTTCTGTGCAATGATATACATTACGGCATAGCCGTTCGATATGATTGAGTCCAGTTCTCTTTGCAGACGGTCCTCAACAATCTTAGGCAATGGATTCCCATAAATGGAATATGCTTTTTCAGAACAGATATTCCTTAGATCGCGGTCTGAATTCTCGATTTCAGGAGGGCATTTATCGGGATGCACAGGAGATATTTTTTCACATAAATCTGCAATTTTATTAGGATTCGTGATAACGACCTCTTCCGCCTTGTCGCCTCCCAGATAAGCAAATTCCTCAAGCATTTCAGCAGTCGTTCGCAAGTACAGCGGCGGCTGCTCATCCGCATCAGAAAAGCCCCTGCCAGACAGTATGATCCTGCGGTACTTCTCGTCCTCCGGGTCCATAAAATGAACATCGCATGTCGCTACCACAGGTTTTTGAAACAGTTCTCCCAAGCGTACGATTTCCCTGTTCTTATCCAATATATCCTCTTCAGAGGAAATTTCAATTTTTTCATTTTCTATCATAAAGAAGTTGTTGGCACGCGGCTGAATCTCCAGATAATCGTAAAAGCTCACGATGCGTGCAAGTTCACTTTCTTCCGCACCGTTTAGCAGTGCCTGATATACTTCTCCGGCTTCACAAGCACTTCCGATGAGCAGACCGCTTCGGAGTTGCTGTAAGACGGTCTTCGGTATTTTGGGGCGTTTCTCATAATACTTCAGATGAGAAAGAGAAATCAGTTTATACAGGTTGACCCGCCCTTCATCCGTCGTCGCCAGAATAATCACATGATTGCTGCGCAGCTTTCTCACCGCTTCGGGAGACATACGAGCCTGTCTGATCAGTTCCTTAAAATCATGTATCTCTCTTTTATTTAATTTTTTACAAAATTCTAAAAACATATAGGCAGTTGCTGTTGCATCATCCAGCGCCCTGTGCGCCTTATCCATTTTAATCCCCAATGCCTTGGCAATGGTGCCTAATTTGAACCGGCTAAGCTCTGACATGACGAAATGTGCCATCCCAAGCGTGTCCACATAGGCAAATGTACGAGGCATTTTCAGCCGGCTGCAAGTGCTCTCCAAAACAGAAATATCGTATCTGGCATTGTGTGCTACCAGCACAGCTCCCTTTGAAAATTCAAGAAAATCCGGAAGTACCTGTTCAATTGACGGTGCCTCGACCAACATACTATCCCGAATTCCTGTGAGCCGTTCAATTGCGTATGGCAGCGGCATATGCGGATTTACAAAGGAGCTGAAATACTCTGTGATTTTACCGTTTTCAATGCGCACCGCACCAATCTCAATAATTTCACAGGTCTTTGTATTAAGTCCCGTAGTCTCAAGGTCAAATACCACAAAACTCTGATCGAACGTAATATCATCTACACCGACCGCCATCTCCTGTGTATCATCTACCAGATACCCTTCAACACCATAGATCACTTTAAATTCTTTGGCTCTTTTTTCTTCTTCCTCACCCTTGCCTTTTGCGCCTCGTTCGATATCTTCTACTGCATGCAGTGCTCCGGGAAAAGCCTGAACCACGCCATGATCCGTAATCGCAATAGCCTTATGTCCCCAGCTGTAAGCACGTTTGACCAGGTCTGCAACATCTGTAACCGCATCCATATCGCTCATCTTAGTGTGACAATGCAGCTCGACTCTCTTTTCATGTGCCACATCTCTGCGCTGTACCCGAAAATCAGGTATTGTTTTGATACCATACACATAGCCCACGACCAGTTCCTTATCGAACTTATCCATACTTGTCGTACCTTTGACCGCTAAAAATGCACCCTTTTTGATGCTTGCGCGCAGCTCTTCCGCTTCCTCATTCGGCACGAATATTTTGACCCCAATCGAATCGGTATAGTCCGTCATATCAAACATCATGATTGTTTTTTCATTTCGGATCGGCCGCTCTGCCACTTCCGTAACATGCCCACGCAGAACCAGCTGCTCCATTTCTGTGACAATTTCTTCCATGGGAGTGGATTCATCATCAAAGTTTCTCCCAAATATCAAATCCGGGTTCTGCGCAGCCTTCCTGCCTTTTTTCCCGTTCTCTCCTTCGGCAGAGGTTTCTTTTGGGGCTTTGGTCTCTTTCTTACTGTTTGTCTGGAACTGGCGCACCACTTCCTCAATCTCCTGATGCATCTGCTGCTTGGCTTTCTTCGTGTAGCGGTCACGTACCGGTGGTGCATATGCTGTCTGAATATCTAACGTAAAGCCTGCACGTTTGCAGAATACATGATGCAGATATTGTATGAACTCATCTGAACGATTTTTGCTGACAACTGAATCAGCCAGGAGCACATGCAGACTCTTAGGATCTGTAAATGTCATCCTGGCGGATTGGAACACCTGCAGCAGTAATCTGCTGTGTTCTCTTAGTTCATTCATCATACTAAAACGGTATACATCGTAAAAATTCTCAGGTGTATACTGCGCGGATAATTTGAAATGCTCAACAACCTGAATCACGATCTCATGCTGGTCGAACAGCTGCTGTTTGATTTCTTTTTCCAGTGTGAAGATCTGGTCTTTTTCTACCCAGCGGTCACAACTGATATGAATGTTCAGATATGTTTTTGCAGAATTACTGACTACTTTCAGCACTTCTGCCATATCCAGCCATTCCTCTAAAGCACTTGTCACTGTAAGTGCCGGAAAAACAGCAAAAAAACTCTTAGCCATCCTGTACTCCTATTCGTTCCAATTCAAAAGTTCGCTGCGAAGCTCTTCCAGCAGCTTGTTCTCTGCCACACGTTTGTGGACTTCCCCATGTTTGATAATGACGCCGACACCATTGCCCCCGGCAATTCCGATATCTGCCTCACGTGCCTCTCCCGGGCCGTTTACCACACATCCCATAACTGCTACTTTGATATCCAGATCTATCCCCTGTACCATTTCTTCGACAGCATTTGCCAGATGAATAATATCTATGCGCGTGCGGCCGCAGGTCGGGCAGGAAATAACATCCACACCGCCTTTGCGCAGCTGAAGTGTCTTCAAAATCAGTTTTGCAGATTTGATTTCTTCGACCGGAGCACCCGTCAGGGATACCCGGATCGTATCGCCGATTCCCTGCGACAAGATTAACCCCAGCCCAATGGCTGACTTTATATTACCTGAATAGATCGTACCGGATTCTGTGATTCCGACATGCAGCGGATGCAGCGTCTGTGTGGCTATAAGTTCATGCGCCCTGGCACACATAAGGACATCAGTTGATTTGATGCTGATCACCAGATTATCATAGCCCATATCTTCAATCAATGCCACCTTATGCAGCGCGCTTTCTACCAGCCCTTCCGCTGTGACTCCCTGATACTTCTGCAAGATTGGTTTTTCCAGAGAACCACTATTGACACCGACACGTATCGGAATGTTCCGTTCTCTGGCGGCCTCAACAACATGACGCAGCTTGTCTTTGGAACCGATATTCCCGGGATTAATCCGGATTTTGTCTGCACCATGCTCAATCGATGCCAACGCCAGCCGGTAATCAAAATGAATATCTGCCACCAACGGTATTCTGATCATTTTCTTGATTTCCCGCAACGCTCTGGCATCTGCAGAACTGACAATGGCACAGCGTACGATATCACAGCCGGCAGCCGTTAGTTCTTCGATCTGCTCTACGGTTGCAACGATATTCGCAGTTGCAGTATTTGTCATGGATTGAATCAGTATCGGGTTGCCCCCTCCGATGATCCGATCTCCTATTTGAACTGTCTTCGTCTGTGCCCTGTGCATAGGTTCCTCCTTATACCTTTCCTGAAATGAGCGGAACTATCTGATGAGAGATTAGACTTCCACCGTCCATGAAAAGGAATCTTCCAGCTCACCATGCTGGATTCCAGTAACTGTATCGTATAATTTCTGACTGATGGGGCCGATGCCTCCATCCTGAATCTGAAAGACTTCGTCCTCGTACCGCAGATGACCTACCGGTGAGATGACCGCTGCCGTACCTGTTCCCCACACTTCTTCCAAGGCACCCGTACGTGCTGCGGCTTCCAGCTCGTCCAAGGATACTTTGCGTTCTTCTACCTTCAGTCCCCAGAACTTACATAGTTCGATACAGGTAGCTCGCGTTACCCCCTGCAAAATACTGCCGTTGATTTCCGGGGTTATCACCACACCGTCAATTTTAAAGAAGATATTCATCGCACCCACTTCTTCGATATAGCGTCGTTCCACCCCATCAAGCCACAACACCTGTGAATATCCCTCATCATGTGCTTTGATCTGTGCTTTCATGGAAGCCACATAGTTGCCGCCGGTCTTCGCTTCTCCGATGCCACCGCGAACCGCACGTACATATTCATCTTCAATCCAGATTTTAACAGGATCCAGTCCTTCCGGATAATAGGGTCCTACCGGTGAGAGAATAATCATAAATTTATAGGTATACGAGGGGCGTACTCCCAGATAGGGATCTGTTGCAATGACAAACGGTCTGATATAAAGTGACGTGCCCTCTTTCGTAGGTATCCAGCGTTCATCCGTCTTGACCAAAAGCTTTAGTGCATCCATGAACAGCTCTTCCGGAATCTGCGGGATCATCAGACGTTCATTGGAATGATTGGCTCGTTCAATATTTTTGTCAGGGCGAAATAACAGAATCCTGCCATCCTTGACTTTGTATGCCTTTAAGCCTTCGAACATTTCCTGCCCATAATGAAACACCATGGCTGACGGCTCCAGTTCAATCTTGTGATATGGCACGATACGTGGATCATGCCAGCCTTTGCCCTGTGTGTAGTCCAGTTCAAACATATGGTCCGTAAAAATAGTTCCAAAACGAAGCGGATCCTCTTCGCTTGGCAGACTTTTCAAATTCACTGCTTTTTCAATCGTTATTTCGCTCATACGTACTGTCCTTTCTATTGTACCTTCCTGTAAGTTGTAAATTTATATTCTATGTCAAAATACGTCTGCTCCTCACCTTCTTCTGCCAGCTCCCAGTCAGGCTGTTCATCCAGATTTGGAAAAAAGCAATCTGCCTCATAGGCATATTGGATTTTTGTTACAAGCGCTTCCGTACATACATCATTTAACAGCTGGTAAATTCCGGCTCCACCAATCAGATAGACATCATCCGGCGGATAGGCTTCCAGCATGGAAAGGAGTTCTTCCCTGCTATGTGCGACCAGCACACCTTTCGGCTGATATGCCGGATTTGTACTCAGCACAATATTCACGCGCTGTGGCAGAGGCTTGCCATTCGGAAAGCTCTCCAGTGTCTTGCGTCCCATAACGACAACTTTATTTGTGGTCGTATCTCTGAAAAAACGCATATCAGCGGGGATACTAAGCAACAACTTATTGTCCTTGCCGATTCCCCAATTCTCATCTACCGCAACAATACTTCTCATGCTCTGCCTCCCTGTATTCCTTCGCGTGCTGTCTGCTACACAGCAATCGGTATATTCTTCACCTGCTCACCGGCCTGATAATTCTCTACCGTAAGATCCTTGGTTGTAAACTCATAGAAGTCCTGTATTTCAGGATTCAATGTCACAATAGGTGCATCGTATACCGGACGTTGAATCAACTCTTCAATAATAGGAATATGACGGTCATAAATGTGGGCATCTGCAATAACATGGACAAATTCTCCGACGTGCATACCGGATACCTGGGCGAACATATGGGTCAATATGGCATATTGTGCCACATTCCAATTATTTGCCGCCAGAATGTCCTGCGAACGCTGATTTAAAATCGTATTTAAGGTCAGTCTGTCCTCTCCCGGTCGCTGCGTAACATTAAATGTCATGGAATAGGCACATGGATACAGCGCCATTTCATGCAGATCCTGATGGACATAAATATTCGTCATGATCCGCCTGCTGTATGGGTTGTGCTTCAAATCATACAGAACGCGGTCCACCTGATCCATTGCCCCCTCTTTATACATATGCTTTACACCCAGCTGGTAGCCATACGCTTTTCCTATGGAGCCATCTTCATCAGCCCAGCTGTCCCAGATTGCGGTGCTAAGATCATGAATGTTATTGGATTTTTTCTGCCAGATCCATAGAATCTCGTCCATGGCACTTTTCAATCCGGTCTTACGCAAGGTCAGTGCCGGAAACTCCGCGCGCAGATCATAGCGGTTAACAACTCCAAATTTCTTGATTGTATATGCAGATTCTCCGGTATCTGTCCAGACCGGCCGTACCTTTTCACCAATTGTACTGACACCTGTCGTCAATATGTCCCTGCACATCTCTATAAATATATTGTCTGCCTGACTCATTTTACACTTCCTTCCTGCTCAATTATATTTATTATAATACAGACTTCCCAAGGGTGCAATGTCTAGCGGCCTACTTTTGACCATTTTAGGAAAAGGTGTTATAGTAGGCTCTATGAAACATATACTGCGGCCGCTTTCTTTTCTGCCTGCCCTGCTTGTTATGTATCTCATCTTTTCTTTATCGGGACAGCAAGGAGATGTCTCCTCTAATCTGAGTTACAACATAAGCTATAAAGCAGTGGAACTGGGAAGCCAGATTCTAAAAAAAGAGTTTAACGAAGAGCAATTAAGTACCTATGCTGATAAAATTCACTACTATGTACGCAAGACCGGCCATATGGCAGAATATTTTATTCTGGCACTGTGTGTATCCTTTCCGCTCTATGTGTACGGCTTGCGCGGCCTGCCGCTGCTTTTTATAGCCGGCATCATCTGCGTGTCCTTTGCCGCACTGGATGAGTTTCATCAATCCTTTGTAGCCGGACGCACAGCTGCCGTCAAAGATGTCCTTATTGACAGTGTCGGCATATTTTTAGGCATCACAGTGGTGCGAATCTTCTGTTATAGCATCCTTACTGTTTTTTCCGGTGGGAAGCACAAACAAGCGAAAAAAAAGCGTAGCCGCAGATAACGGTTACGCTTTTTAGATACTTATAACGTTGTCTTGTCGTCTGCTTCCTTTTGCGTTTCCGGGTCTGCAGCCACTTCTTCTGTTACTTCTGCCTCTACGGCTGCTACGGTTTCCGGCTCCTCACCGCTTTCTTCTCCGGCCGCTTCCATCTGTGCGAGTCGTGCACGTTCTTTAATCGACATACGCCCCTGGTTGGCTTCTTTTTCCGCCTGCTCCTTGATTTCCTTGGCAGCAGCTTTTTCTTCCTTAGAAATATTCAGCAGTTCCTTCCCTGATGTGAACAGGAAAAAAGCACCAAATACAATGAACAGTCCTGCCGCAAGCAATAACCAGATGTTGATTTCCGTATTGCCGTTCGCAAAACGGTCTTTGAAAAGGCCATAGCCCATATAAATCAGATAGGCTCCTGCAATCACACGAATTGTATGTGTGAATTTCGGGGTTCTTGCAGCCTTTGGCGCTTCTTCTTCCCCATTTTGCTCATCGGTCTGCGCTTCTTTTATTTCCTCTGTTGTCTGTTCTTCACTGGTAGATTTCTTTTTTCCCCACATGGTATTGGTCTCCTTATAGTTACTGATTTCTGTCTGTTGTGACAGATTTGTCGTATCTTCTTTGCAAAATCGGATATTATCGTCGATTATACCATACATTTTCTCTGAGGACAACGCATCTTTATATGATTTTTAACATCCCGGCTGCTTTTAGGAATCAGGCCGGCTCGAACTGGCTTTCATATAGCTGCTTATAAAATCCTCCGGCCCGCATCAGTTCTTCATGTCGGCCACGCTCAATAATTTCCCCCTGATTCATCACCAAAATCACATCTGCGCCCTGAATCGTAGACAGTCTGTGGGCTACCACAATACTGGTACGCCCCTCCATGAGTTCATCAAAAGCTTCTGATACTTTCCGCTCCGTTCTGGTATCAATCGAGGAGGTTGCCTCATCCAGCAGCAGAATCTGCGGCTGCAGCAGCATAAGACGCGCAATACACAAAAGCTGCTGCTGGCCCCGGGATACATTTTCTCCGCCATGCAGAATCATCGTGTCATATCCCTGCGGCAGACGGCGGATAAATCCATGTGCATTTGCCTTTTGGGCAGCCGCTATGACTTCTTCAAGAGGTGCCTCGGGTCTGCCATACGCAATATTCTCCCGAATCGTTCCCGTACGAAGCCAGGTCTCCTGCAATACCATTCCCATATTCTTGCGCAGTGAGTCTCTGGTAATGGCGTCTGTCGAAATCCCATCCAGCGCAATACTGCCCTTGTCTACATCGTAAAAACGCATCAGCATATTAATCATGGTTGTCTTGCCGCAGCCGGAAGGACCTACCAGCGCCACATGCTGGCCGGGATTTGCCGTGAAACTGATATTTCGAAGAATCGGATGCTCCGGCTCATAGGAGAAATCTGCCTGTGAGACCACAATCTCTCCCTTGCCTGCCAGATACTCTGTGGCTGTGGGGGCGTCGGGCTGCTCTGCCGGAATCGCAAGAAATTCAAAAATTCGTTTGGCACTTGAAAGCGCATTAGTGAATTCAGTAATAACCGAGGAGATTTCATTGAATGGCTTCGTATACTGATTCGCATAGTTTAGAAAACTGCTCAACTGCCCTACGCTCAGACTGCCGCTTACAACCGTAAACGCTCCCAGCACTGCCACACTGGCATACACTATTGCATTGACAAATCGCGTTGACGGATTGGTCAGTGCTGAATAAAAGAGTGACTTGACACCGCTCTCCTGCAGTTGTGCATTGACTGTAGCGAAACGCTTCCCGGCCGTCTGCTCATAGGAGAAGGCCTGTATGACTTTTTCATTTCCCACAAGCTCCTCTACAAGCTCTGTCATACGTGCCCTTTGCTCAGATTGTTCCTGAAACAAGTGAAATGTCCGTCTGGCAATAAAGCGCGCAACAAACAGCGACAACGGTGTAATGACAATCACCATGATGGATATCCTGCTGTCAATGGAGAACATAAAGAAGATGGTTCCAAGTATGGTAATCACACCGGTAAACAACTGTGTAAATCCCAGCAGCAATCCATCTGAAAGCAGTCCCACATCTACCAGGATCCGGCTGATCAAATCCCCAGGTTTCTTTTCATCCATATAGCGCACCGGCAGCCGGTGCATATGTGCAAAGGTCTGCTCCCGCAAAGTCTGTACCATATTAAACGCAATGTGATTCGTAATAATATTCATCAGCCACTGTGCAATCGAAGCGGCTGCAATTACGACAGCAAGTTTAACTACAATAAGAAGCAGGGTATCCGAGAACCAGAGACCCTCCCCCAGCATGGTATCCACGCCTTCACCAATTAAGATCGGTGCATACAGCGTAAAGACCACATTGATAATAGAGGTCAGCAAAATTGCCGCAACCTGCAATCGATAGGGCTTAAGTTGTTTCAAAATCTGTAACATGGTTGATTTTTCTGACATAATCTCACCGCCCCCCTGCTTTCGTGTCAACTTCCTGTGAGTGGCAGATTTCACGATATACGGTACTGCCCGCAAGCAGCTCCTCGTGTGTTCCGATCCCTTCTATACAGCCATCCTCCAGCACAATAATCTTATCCGCATGCCGTATCGAAGCAACACGCTGGGAGGCTATGATGGTGATCATATCATTCCGCATGGCTGCGATAGAATGCCGTAATCTGGATTCCGTCAGATAATCCAACGCCGAACTGCTGTCATCCAGAATCAGGATATCCGGTTTTCGAATCAGCGCACGCGCTATTGTAAGGCGCTGCTTTTGCCCTCCGGAGAGATTCTGTCCGCCCTGTGCAATCTGCATCTGCAGTTTCCCCTGGCTGTTCATCACGAACTCAGCCGCCTGGGCTCGTTCCAGTGCCTCTATCATCTCTTCCTCTGTTGCCTGCGGACGCCCCATTTTTAAATTATCCTCTAACGTACCGCTAAATAAGACTGCATGCTGCAGTGTAAAACCAATTTTCTGTTTTAAGGTTTGTTCATCATAGTCTTTGACCGGTATTCCCTCAACAAGCACCTCGCCGCGTTCCGGTGCATAGAATCCGGGAATCAATTGAAGCAAGGTGGATTTACCTGCGCCCGTACCGCCGATCAGTCCTACCGTCTCTCCTTCATTGAATGTGAGATTGATATCCGTCAGTGAGGGGGCTGCGGCGCCCTCATAAGTAAATGTTACATGCCTGAATTCAATACTCTTTTGCTCCTGTACTGCGTTCTCTAAGGCTTCTTCTGTCCCCCGGCTCTCCTGCTTAATCGGCACTGCCAGCAAATCATTGATACGGATTGCCGATGCTGAGGCTTTCGTCATTGCAATGATCATGTTCGTCATAACCAGCAAGGCCAGCAGAATCTGTGTCATATAGCTGATCAGAGCCACGACCTCACCTTGCAGGAGACTGCCCTCGAACACTTCTTGTCCGCCCAGCCAGAGAATGCCCAAAATCCCGGCATTCATGATAACATAGGTCAACGGATTCACAAGTGCGGCAATATACCCTGCCAGAATCTGAAACTTTGTAAGTTTCTCATTGGATTCATTAAACTTCTTTTTTTCATCCTTTTGTCTTATAAAGGCACGTACTACCCGTACGCCCACATGATTTTCACGAATGGATTCTGAGAGTTCCTCCAGCGTATTTTGTACTTTTTTATAATATGGTACAGTGAATTTCATTGTAAAATAAATGACAAGTGTAATTCCAACAATCGCCAGCAAGAACAAAAGTGTCATACGAAGGCTCAAATAAGCTGAAAGTATCGTTGCTCCTACCACGATGAACGGTGCTCTTAAAAAAAGACGCAAGACCAGATTAACTGCCGTCTGTGCCTGATTGATATCACTTGTAATACAAGTAATCATATTCGAGGTGCCCCGCTTGTCAATCTGCGTGTACGAAAATCTCTGAATATGGTCAAACATAGTGGCTCTAAGCTGTGTTCCGAATCCCATCGTGGCCTTGGCCGCATAGTACTGCGCTGTAACAGAACAGATAAAACCAATCAGTCCCAAGAGTATCATAATAGCGCACATTTTCCATATGTAAGCAGTATCGGCCTTTTGGATTCCAACATCTATAATCGCGGCCATAACCAGCGGTATGATCAGCTCGAAGCTGGCCTCCAGCATTTTGAATAGCGGTGCCAGTATCGTCTGACGTTCAAATCCTTTTAAAAATCTAATCAGTTTAATCATGTGTGTTTATACCTGTGTTATACCCGACCATAGAGATTGGCTAATTGCTGTATTTTCTCTAACAGGTCATCTGTAATCTGCCCTTTCTGCAGTCTCCATTCCCAGTTGTTAAATAAAGTTGAGGGTGTATTAATACGCGCTTCTACCCCCAGCGTAAGATAATCCTGTATCGGAATGACCGCGAGATCCGCCACACTGCCTACGGCAGCCCGAATCATTTCCCATACTACTTCCTCGGAACTCTTTTTAGCTCCCTGCACATAAGAATCCACAAACCAGCGGGAATACCCCTCAAGACTTTCATACCAGTCTAATGTTGTTGTGTTGTCATGTGTTCCTGTATAGACCACACAGTTTTGCTGAAACATATGCGGCAGATACATGTTTTTTGTCGTATCATAGAATGCAAACTGAAGCACTTTCATCCCCGGATACCCGGTTTCCTGCACAAGCTGTATGACACTTTCTGTTAAAAATCCCAAGTCTTCCACAATAATATGCAAATCCCCCAGATGCTCTTTTAGTGTGCGGAACAACTCAAATCCCGGCCCCTTTTCCCAATGCCCATGTTCAGCAGTCACGTGTCCATAGGGAATGGAATAATATTCATCAAATCCGCGGAAATGATCGATACGCACCAGATCATAAATCCGCATGGAATAGGAAATTCGCTGCAGCCACCAACTATATTCTGTGGTACGGTGATATTCCCAACTGTACAAAGGATTGCCCCAAAGCTGTCCTGTCGGCGAATACCCATCGGGCGGACAACCGGCAACAGCGATAGGTACGCTATTTTCATCAAACTGAAACAGCAGCGGATTCGCCCATGTATCCGAGCTGTCACTTGCTACATAAATGGGAATATCCCCAATAATAGAGATACCTCTGTCATTTGCATATTGTTTGAGTGCAAACCACTGCTTATAGAACTGGTACTGCACAAATCTGTGATACCGCATCTCTGCTTCGGATTCCAGACGTGCCTGCTGCAATGCGTTCGGCTGTCGGGTACGCAGCGGCTCATCCCATTCACTCCATTGCCGCTCCTTTTGACGATGCTTAATTGCCATATATAGAGCATAATCCTCCAGCCAAAATCCGTTTTCACGCAGAAAATTCCAGAACGCCTCATTATGTTCGGGCTCAAAGCGCTCGAAAGCGGTGTGCAGCAGCTGCTCCTTGCCCGCCAGGATTTTTTCATAGTCAACCAAGTCCGGGGACTTTCCCCAATCCAATGCTTCGCATTCTTCCTCTGTCAGCAAGCCTTCCTGTGTCAGTGTCACAAGATCAATAAAAAAAGGGTTTCCTGCGAACGAAGAAAAAGACTGGTACGGAGAATTTCCATAGCCTGTCGGTGTCAGCGGCAAAATCTGCCAATACCGCTGTCCGGCCTTCACTAACTGATCCACAAACTCATAGGCCTCTGCTGAAAAGCAGCCAATGCCATAGGGGGAGGGTAAACTAAAAATTGGCAATAAAATACCACCTGATCTCATAAAAACCTGCGCTTTCTACTATCGTTATGAATCAAACATCGACCCATATATCTTTGTTTGACATGCTCTGCCTTGTATCATAGCAAACAATACGCCGTTTTTCAAGGAAATAGCACAAGAAAGACGGCGCATAAAGAACGGAGAGAATTCCCGCCAGGCGTGATTTCTCCCCGTTTAAAGACTATTCTTCTGTCGGAAATGTAACCTCTATTGCAGTTCCTACTCCCATAATACTGGTCAGCTGGATTTCTGCACGATGCACCAGGGCACCATGTTTGACAATAGACAGACCCAGACCTGTACCTTCAATTTCCTTGGAACGGCTCTTTTCCACTCTGTAAAAACGTTCAAATACCCGCTCCTGTTCCTCTATGGGGATTCCAATACCTGAATCCTTAATAATAAGTACGGTACTGTTCTCTTTTTTCGCCACTTCAATTTCAACAATACCACCATCGCGGTTATATTTTATGGCGTTGTCACAAAGGTTGAAAATCATTTCAGTAATAAGCTGCTCATTTCCAAAAACATAGGCCGGCTCGCCTGAAACATGCATCGTAATATTACGCTCCTGTGCCTTTTCCTGAAGATGCATCAATACATTTTCAGCAATGGAATGCAGTTCCAGTGATTCAAAATAAAAGTCTTCACCCTCGTCCATCTGCGAAATTTTTATGATATCGTTGACCATTGAGGTCAGTCGATTTGCCTCTGTATAAATACGTTCGGCAAAATCTCTAATATCACGCTGCTGCACCATCCCATTTTTAATCAGTTCAGCATAGCCGCTGATTGACATAAGCGGAGTCTTGAGCTCGTGCGATACATTGGCCGAAAATTCATGACGCAGCTGTTCATTCTTTTCCTTTTCAGTCACATCCAGAATGTAGATGACTGCCCCCTGTACTTCCTGGGCCTTCCACACCGGATTCGCAAGCAGCTGGTAATTACGCCCGCTGATCTCAATTGTCTTGGTATTGGACTTACCCTTAAGTGCTTTATCCAGACATTTTTTAAGATTTTCCTTACGGCTTAGGGTCAGAATGTTCTTATTGATGCAGTCTTCTCTTTTGATATTAAAGAGTTCAAGCGCTGAGTGATTGATTGACAGAATGACAGACTGGTTTGTCACAATCAGACCATCCTGCATATTCTCAGTAATCTCGTAATAATCTTCTTTGGCCTCCGACAGTTCCTGCATCTTCTCATTGATCTGCTGATTGCGAAGTTCCATTCTGTGAATCAGCAATGAAATTTCCGGATATAAATCCTCGTGCATCGGGTCGTCCAGATCAAGTGTATTCAAAGGCTCCACCAGGCGAAGCGTCATCCTGCGGCTCCAGAAGAACGTACATAGCATCAGAATCCCAAAAATCAGGACACTTGGCACTATTGCCGCGAGTGCCGTCATAAAAACACTCTTATAGGTAATCGCCACATGGACGATCCTGTCGTCCCCCAGACTTCTGGCAACGTTCGCCTGTGCCTCGCTCACACTAAGCTGGCGCAGACGTTCGCCTCGTCCCATCTGTTTCGCCTGCTTGGTTTCCTGTCTGTCAGCTATCTGAGCCGCACTTTGTGTGCTGTCCTGCGACGCATACAGCACATCTGTATTTTCGTCCAATATCGTAATTTCCAGATTTGACATGCCAGCAAAGACTTCCGCATCATGCTCCATCTTTGTCTCGTCTTTTACATTGACCAGATAATCGGCAATCGCAGCGGCAGTACGTTTGGCCTGTGAACCACTTTGGTAGGCCGAAAAGAATGTCACCGTCAGGAAACTCAGGAGCAGGGCAAGTATCGACAACAGCATCGCATAAATTACCTGTTTTTTACGCATTATTCCCCTCCGATTCGATAACCGACTCCCCTGACAGTTTCAATCAGGGAGCCATGGCTGTCTAATTTTTGACGCAGTGTACGTATGTGCACATCTACTGTACGGGTCTCCCCATCAAAATCATAGCCCCAGATGTGTTCTAAGAGCTTGTCACGCGTCAGGACAATTCCCTGGTTCTGCATCAAATATTTAAGCAGTTCAAATTCTTTTAAGGTCAGGACCACCTCCTGTGAGCCTGCCTTGACCGTATGCTTGTCAACCTGCATTTGCAGACCGCCTGCCTCCAGGGTCAGCGGACTTTCGTCCTTTTTCAATCTGCGAAGCAACGCCTGTACACGTGCCAGAAGTTCCATCATGCCAAATGGTTTGGCGATATAATCATCCGCCCCTGCGTTAAGACCAATTACTTTATCGTATTCGGCGCCCTTGGCAGAAACCATGATCACCGGTATATTCTTAGTCTGTGAAGACGATTTCAGCTTTTTGAGTATTTCAAGCCCGTCTTCTCCCGGCAGCATAATATCCAGCAGGATTAATTCCGGCTGCTGCAAAGCCAGCCGCTCGAAGAAATCCTTGCTGTTCGAAAATCCTTCCGCCAGAAAACCGCTGTTCTCAAGTGTGTATACGATTAATTCTCTGATATTGCGTTCATCTTCTACACAATATATCATCAGTCAACCTCTTCTCCCTTGTGCGTTCCTAAGATGGAGAAGACTACCCATTCTGCAATGTTCGTAGCGTGATCTCCGATACGTTCATAATATTTCGCTATCATCAGCAGATCCATCAGGTAATCACTTGCCTTAGGGTCATTTGCTACAGTTTCTACAAGCTTCTCTCTGATCTCAACAAAAAAGTCGTCCACAACGTCATCATATTCAATGACATTTCTTGCGATATCCAGATCGTTTTTTACAAAAGCATCAATGCTTTCTGTTACCATTTTAATCGTAGCTTCTGCCATTCTTCCAAGTGGTATAGAACTAGACGGTGCTGCCAGATCTGTTGTTGTAATGATTTCTGCAATATCTGCTGCCTGATCTCCCAGGCGCTCCATATCCGTAATCATCTTAAGCGCTGCCGAAATCTGACGCAGATCACGTGCCACCGGCTGCTGCTGCAGCAATAACTTCAGGCACAGACTTTCAATATCGCGCTCTTTACGGTCAATAACGATATCCTTCTTAATGATTTCTTTGGCTGCTTTTCTGTCTTCATCAATCAGTGCCTTATAGGTCGCCGCAATCACCTGCTCACAAAGCGAGCCCATTTCAATCAATTCCACATTCAGCTGTTCCAATTGCTCGTCAAATTTGTTTCTCATAATATCACCCAAACCTCCCTGTAATATAATCCTCTGTCCTCTTATCCGCAGGTACAGAAAATAGTGTTTCCGTATCATTGAACTCGATGACTTCTCCCAGCAGGAAGAATGCCGTCCGGTCCGAGATACGTGCCGCCTGCTGCATATTATGCGTTACCATGATGATCGTATAGTCTTTCTTTAATTCTACCGCTAAATCCTCGATTTTGGAAGTAGAAATTGGGTCTAATGCAGAAGTCGGTTCATCCATCAGGAGTACTTCGGGCTGTACGGCCAAAGCACGGGCAATACACAGACGCTGCTGCTGGCCTCCGGAGACACCAAGCGCACTTTTTTTCAATCTGTCTTTAACTTCTTCCCATATGGCAGCATCGCGCAATGATTTTTCAACAATATCATCAAGCTTTGCTTTGGAACGAATCCCATGTGTTCTGGGTCCAAACGCGATATTGTCATAGATGCTCATAGGAAACGGGTTGGGATTTTGAAATACCATTCCCACGCGCTTACGCAGCAGGTTGATATCCACATCCCCATAGATATCCTCACCATCCAGGCGGATATCTCCTGTAATCTTACATCCGGCTACCAGATCATTCATGCGGTTCAGGGATTTCAATAAAGTGGATTTACCGCATCCGCTAGGACCAATGAACGCAGTAATTTCACGTGCCGGCAAATCAATGTTGACATTTTTTAATGCCTGAAAACTACTGTAATATAAATCCATATTTTTAATTTCAATTTTTTTGTCCATATCCTACTTGTTATCCTTTCGTTATCCGTTTTGCAATAAAGCCTGACAACCAGTTAATCCCCAATACCAGGAGCAATAAGATAACCGCGGTCGCATAAGCTTGATCCATATAGAGCCCTTCACTGGATAGTACATACATGTGCACTGCCAATGTACGGCCTGATCCCATGAGATTATCTGGTACCTGTGCAACAGAACCAGCCGTATATAGAAGAGCCGCTGTCTCACCGACGACACGTCCCACAGCCAGTATCACACCTGCCAGAATTCCAGGTACTGCAGAAGGGAGTACAATTTTAAAGACAGTCCGAAGCTTGCCGGCACCCAGACCAAAGCTGGCTTCTCTATAAGTCTTTGGCACTGCCTTAAGTGCTTCCTCTGCAGTACGCATAATCAACGGCAGAATCATGATGACAAGTGTCAGTGCACCGGCCAGCATGGAAAGTCCCCATTTCAGCGTTGTTACGAAAAACAGAAGTCCAAATAATCCATAGACGATTGATGGGATCCCGGAAAGTGTCTCGGCCGTAATCCGAATCACCTTAACCAAACGGCTGCCGGAGGAGGAATACTCAACCAGAAAGATTGCAGCGAAGATACCAAGTGGCGCCGCAATCAACAGGGATACAGCAGTCATAATGACGGTATTAATCAGCGCCGGCAGAAGTGAAACATTCTCCGTATTATATTCCCAGGAAAATAAGTCCGGGGTAATGTAACCAACACCTTTAACAATAATATATATAATTAAGAAAGCGAGTACGACAAATGTAATAAGTGTGGCTAACATAACCAGCAGCATTAAAATTCCCGAAAGCGGATGATTGAAGTAGGATTTAATTCTGCGTTTCATGGTAGTGCTGTTTCGAACCTCAGACTTTGCAAGGGTTATCTCTTTAGTTTCCATCTTCATCCCCCTTTTTCAATAAATTCAATGCCAGATTGATAAGCAGGATGAATACAAACAGTACAACACCAGTCGCTATCAGCGCTTCCTTATGAAGTCCTGCGGCATACCCCATCTCCAAAACGATGTTGGCAGTCATGGTACGTGCTCCTTTGAATATGTCGGTTGGAATACGTGCCTGATTACCTGCAACCATGATTACCGCCATGGTTTCGCCAATGGCACGGCCGATTCCCAGAACAACTGCGGCGAGCAGACCTGACTTGGCTGCCGGAAGTACTACGAAAAACACACTTCTTTCGTGAGTTGCCCCTAATGCCAGAGCGCCTTCATAATATTTCTGAGGTACGCTGCGAATTGCAGACTCTGACACTCCAATGACCGTCGGCAGAATCATGATTGCCAGCAGAATCGAGGCAGTCAGCATGCTGCTTCCATTCCCCTGTCCAAAGAATACCTGTCGGATAAACGGCACCAGTATGACCAGTCCGAAAAATCCGTAAACGATGGATGGAACACCCGCCATAAGCTCGATTGCTGATTTTAGAAATCTGTAAATACGCTTAGGACAATATCTGGCCATGAATACTGAGGTCAGGATCGCTACGGGAACTCCCAGAATGATCGAGCCTAAGGTAACATAGATACTTCCTAATATCATTGGCAGAATCCCGTAAAGGTCATTAGAAGGTCTCCAAGTCTCTCCGAAGAGAAACTTGAACACCCCTATTTTGGCCATTGCCGGAACTCCATTTGCAAATAAGAATATACATATTAACGCTACTGCCAGAACTGATGTGCATGCTGCAACAAAGAACACGCCTTTCATTCCTTTTTCCTTGAAATTTTTCATCTTTGCACCTAGGATTCCTTTTGTATAATGATTAGTTTACTTCTTCCCACTCTGTAATGTCGCCAACATAAATGGATTTGATCTGGTCACTTGTCAGAGCTGTGCGTCCATTATCATTGTTCACGATGACAGCGATACCATCAATTGCGATTACCTGTGCTGTAAGGCCTGCATCTGTCTCTTCTGCTTTGAGTTCACGTGATGCCATACCGATATCGCAGATTCCGTCAATCGTTGACTGCATACCTGTGGAAGAGTCACTCTGCTGTACTTCGATAGAAACATCTGCATTTAATTTAACATATGCTTCTTTGAGTTTTTCCATAACCGGAGTTACAGAAGATGAACCAGCAACTACAATCTTACCGCTAAGACCGGCAGACTCATAAGGGGTCGTATCAGAAAGTTTGATGTAACCTTCCTCTTCAACAACTGCCTGTCCTTCATCACTCAAGATATAATTAATAAAATCTTGTGCCACTTCGCTCACATCACCTTTAGTTGCGATATTAAACGGTCTTGACACTTTATAGGTACCATTTGATACATTCTCAGCAGTTGCGGCTACACCGTCAACATCCACAGCTGTAATTGTATCATTTAAAGAGCCCAGTGAAATGTAACCAATTGCATTAACATCACCTGCAACTGTCGTCATCATAACAGAAGTACTGTTCGTAACGCTTGCCTCGGTGGTTGTCATATCCACATCTTCACCATTCTGCTCCTCAACGATTCCCATCAGCTCTGTAAAAGCGCCTCTGGTACCGGAACCATCTTCTCTCGAAACAACTGTGATGGCACCTGATGCACCGCCTGATGTTGTTTCTGTCGTATCTTCGGTCGTATCACTTGCAGCTTCTGTTGTACTTTGTGTATCTGTGCTGCTTCCAGTGGAGCCACAGCCTGTGATGGCTGTAAGTGTGATAGCCATAGCTGCAATTACTACTGCCAATTTTTTTGCTTTCATCTTCATTATCCTCGCTTTCAAACTCCTCAATAAATAATTAGTATTTGTCTTACCTCGGATATCATAAGATAGTTAAGTAAAATCTAAAAGTAAATGTATGTAAAATTTATGTTAAAACGTAAAAAGAAACCCCGCAAGGCGGATTTCTAAGGTAGTATCAACTGTTTATGCACTTCTTTACACAACCGTACGTGGATTTTCTGCGCTTCCACTTAGCACATTTAACGTTGGGAAACGCTCCTTTAACGCATGTACCATGTATTTTACAAAGCAATATTCTGTCCCGAAATGCCCTGCATCAATAAGTGCAAGTCCCTGCTCTTTAGCATCCTGCGCCGTATGATGATCTATGTCGCCGGTCACCAGAACCTGCGCTCCATTCTGCAAGGCATCCGAAACAGCACTCTTGCCGGATCCGCCTAATACTGCCGCGCGCTCTACCAAAAGGCCTGCATCTCCATAAACCAAGACGTGATCCATGCCCAGCCCCCGCTTGACGTGCTCTGCAAACTCGTGCAGTACCATGGGCTTGGCCAGATTTCCAACCTTGCCAAATCCGAGCGGCTCCAACTGTGCCACTCTTTGCAGCGGCTGCGCATCCAGAAGCTGTAATGCCTGCGCATTAAGCTCTCCCATTTTATGTATATCAAAATTCGTATGAACCGCGTAGGCAGCGATTGTATGCTCTATCAGGCGCAATAATTTTGCTCCCGGAAAACTCTGGGATTCGATCCGTTTGATCGCTGAGAATAACAGCGGATGATGCGTGACAATCAAATCCGCCTGCATTGCCACAGCCTGTTCCAGTATCTGTTCCGTAAGATCAAGTGCGACCAGAACCGTCGTAATGTCAGCTGTTCTGCGTCCGATCAGGAGCCCTACGTTATCCCAGCCTTCGGCAGAATCCAACGGGTATTGTGATTCCAGATATTCAAATAATACTTCAGCTTTCATAATATTCCAGAGCGGTCATTAACAGCCGCAGCTCCTTTCGCAGTTCTCCATATCGCTGGGAATGTGTCTCGGGCTGTACTTTTTCCAGCAGTTGTTCATACTGCTTTCTTTTATACAGCAGGTATTCATACAAAACCTTGTCTTTGTGACGCAGCAGAAGTTCCCCATATTGCAGAAATTCTTCTTTCACAATGGCATGTTCTGCATTTTGAAGACTTAGGATCGTATAGTACTTACCATCTTCACATAGCATCTTTTCTTCCGTAATGGCAAAGCCATTTTGCTGCAGGAACTCCCTGACCAATGCAAGCTGCGACTGCGGCTGTAAAATAATCGTACCGACGTCTCGGAGTTTCTCCCTGCCTTCCTCCAGAATCCGCAGTATCAAAGCACCGCCCATACCTGCGATGACCACACAGTCAACGGCATCCAGCGACACTGCGCTTAGACCATCCGAAAGAACTGTGGTAACCGCCTCTTGCTGCCCCTGCGCCTTGATATGCTCTCTTGCGATCTGCAATGGCCCGGCATGAACATCTAGCGCCAGCGCTCTGTGGATTTTCCCAACCTGCAGCAGATAGAGCGGGAGATACGCATGGTCTGTTCCGACGTCAGCCATACACTCCACCGTCGGAACCATGTCTGCAAGTGCCCGCAGCCGATCGGACAGCTGAAGACTGCCGGTTGTTGTACTTTTATCCTGCTTATAGGGTGTCATTAGTCCAGATAATCCTTTAATTTACGGCTGCGGCTTGGATGGCGCAGCTTACGCAGTGCCTTGGCCTCAATTTGTCGGATTCGTTCTCTGGTAACATTAAATTCTTTTCCGACCTCTTCCAGCGTCCGCGCCCGGCCGTCGTCGAGACCGAAACGCAGACGCAGTACTTTCTGCTCTCTGTCCGTCAGGGTACTCAGTACTTCGACCAATTGTTCACGCAATAATGTAAATGCGGCCGCATCGGCCGGCACAGGTACATTGTCGTCCTGAATGAAATCTCCCAGATGGCTGTCCTCTTCTTCACCAATCGGTGTTTCAAGGGATACCGGTTCCTGCGATATTTTAAGAATTTCCCTGACACGTTCTACCGGCAGTTCCATTTCCACTGCAAGTTCTTCCGGCGTTGGTTCACGTCCAAGCTCCTGTAATTTCTGACGCGAGATGCGAATCAGTTTGTTAATTGTTTCCACCATATGCACCGGAATACGGATGGTACGTGCCTGATCCGCTATGGCACGCGTAATGGCCTGACGTATCCACCAGGTTGCATACGTACTGAATTTGTAGCCTTTGCGATAATCAAACTTCTCCACCGCCTTGATCAGTCCTAAATTTCCTTCCTGAATCAGATCCAGGAACAGCATGCCGCGGCCTACATATCGCTTAGCAATACTGACGACCAGACGCAGATTGGCTTCCGCTAAACGCTTTTTGGCTGCTTCATCTCCCTCTTCCATGCGCTGTGCCAACTCGATTTCTTCCTCGGCGGTCAGCAGATTGACTTTACCAATCTCTTTTAAGTACATACGAACAGGATCTTCGATGCTGATGCCTTCCGGTACGGATAAATCGATTTTTTTGAGATCCACCTCTTCCTCATCATCCATATCCGCTTCGTCCTCATCGTCGATTACAAGTACATCCGCATCCGAATCTGTGATACGCAGTACATCAACACCGCTGGCCTCCAGAAAATCAAGCACCTTCTCCAGCTGCTCAGCTTCGATCTGCGTATCCTGAAAGAAATCATTAATTTCCTGATATTCAAGTACATTTTTTCGCTTTTTAGCAAACTCAAGTAATTCTACCAGCTTTTCGCTAAATTTTGTCATATCGGTATCCATATTGTTGCTCCTCTCGCCTTCGTTTTTCTTTAATTTTCTTTTTGAAATGTAATATCTATATGGCCAATGGTACTGCGCAGCTCTTCAAGTTCTTTCTTCTCTCTGACAATTCTTTGAAGCGCATGTATATCCGTTGGGTCTAACGTGCTGCTCTTGTATTCCAGGCTGGCCTCCTTCATTTTCACAACGGTATCACAGAATGCTTTTTTCTGCTCCTCCTTGTGCTCTAAATGCAGGGAAGCATTGAACAAAGCTGCTACTTCACGCTGTTCCTTGCTGTCAACAAATCTGTTCAAAAGTCTGGCCGGATTCATATCGCCCTGACTCTTTTGCTCGAACAGCATTTTGGCAACTTCCCGGTAAAGCGGCGTTACAAAATCCTCTTCTGTAATATAGGACGTAATCGTATCAAACAGCGACGGGTAAGAGACCATCCAGGTAAGCATAAGTTTCTGTGCTGTTTCATGCCCTGCTTCCTTTGTTGTCTGGCGTACCTGCGGCTCGGCAGGTGCGGCCGGCTTTTTGGTTCGATTCCCTGCAAGTGCTTTTTGATTTACCATTTTTCTAAGTTCGGATGCACTAATCTTATATATATCTGCCAGCGCCTCAATATAGTTTGTCCGTTCGAGTTCCTGTTCAAACTCCATCAGCAGCACTGCCGTTTCTTCGAAAAATGTCGTCTTATCCTGTGGATCTGACATAGTATAGTTTCTCTCAAGCATGGCAACTTGAAATAAGAATGCATTCTTGGCTTCTTTTAGACGTTTTTCAAAGGCTTCCGCCCCTTCGTTTTTAATAAATTCATCTGGATCTTTATACGGCTTGATATTTACAACTTTGGCGGAAATGCCTGCATTCTTCAAAATGGGGATGGCACGAAGCGTCGCTTTGACTCCTGCTTCGTCACTGTCATATAAAATCATAATTTCTTTTACGTAACGCCTGAGCAGCCCCGTCTGACCTGCTGTCAGCGCTGTCCCCAATGTTGCTACGGCATTCGTAAATCCTGCCTGATGCATGGCAATTACATCCATATAGCCCTCACACAGAATAAAGTAATCCTGCCGAGTCGTTCTTGCCAGATTCAGACCATACAGATTGCGGCTTTTATCGAAAATACTGGTTTCAGGCGAATTCAGATATTTGGGCTTGCCATCACCGAGCACTCGTCCTCCGAATCCAATAACTCGCCCGTTGGAATCAACAATCGGAAACATGACACGATTCCAGAACTTATCCGCCATTCCCCGCCGCTCATCATATAGGAACAGACCTGTATCCTTCAGGACTTCGTCCGTATGCCCCTTGTGTTTTAGATACTGATACAAAGCGTCGCTGTATCGGGGAGCAAGACCCAAGCCAAATTTTCGAATCGTCTCATCTGTAAGCCCCCGCTCCTGAAAGTAGGTAAGGGCATACCGGTTTGCCGGCTGCCGCTGCTGCAGATAGTAATAATTCGCGGCTTCCTTATGAATATCCAGCAGCACATTTTTCTTCTGGAGCTGCTCCTTGGCAGACTTGGAGTATTCCATCTGCGGCAAAGTCACAGATGCTCTCTGCGCCAGATATTGAAGCGCCTCTAAAAATGTGAAGTTCTCATATTCCATAATAAAGGTAAACACATTACCCCCGGCTCCGCATCCAAAGCAGTAATACATCTGGCGCGATGCGGTTACTGCAAAAGACGGTGACTTTTCATTATGAAACGGACAAAGCCCAAAGTGAGTGCTTCCCCGTTTTTTTAAAGATACATACTGGGAAATCACATCAACAATATTATTTTTTTCCCGTACCTCTTCAATTAGCTCATCTGAGTAAAACATAGACCTCCTGCATATAGTCAACAAAACCCTCTGTATATAGTATTCTGTAATATGATACTTTTTCCTTTTTCTTTTTCAAATAATTTTACACTAAAAAGCAGGAAACGAGAACTGTGTGATCACAACTTCCCGTTTCCTGCTATGGTATCGTTTATATCAATATCGCTCTTTTACTTCTGTCAATACGCCTAACGCCTGTTCCGTATCAAAATATTCATACGCCTCATATCCTTTTTCATGTTTAAAGATTGAAGCAAACCCTGTCGCAGTCATTGTTTTTTCATCTGCTCCAATGCACCGTCAGCATTTAGGCAAATAGCACAAATTGACGTCCCGTGTTCCTTTAACCATGTTGACCAAGGGTCGTTTGTTCCTAAGGGCTGTATGATTTCAAACCAAAAATTATCTGAATACACACTTTTTACTTTCATAGGTGTATCAGTAATAGCCGCTCCTTTATAAGTCATATACGGAGTATGCTTATTGTTATGTTCCGCATCGTCTTCTTTTTTGGGTACTCCTGTACCGAGCAATTTTTCATAAGCTTCTGCCGTTTTTTCCAAATCCTCTGTCACTACGATGACTTTAATAATATTTGTTGATGATAGTGCCATATTAATCCTTTCTGCAATCCGCCTTCAGTTACTATCTATTTGTAAATCCACCATCCGCAATAATCTCCGCTCCTGTCACATAGGATGATTGATCGGAGGCCAGAAACAAAGCAACAGAAGCTATTTCCTCAGGCTTTCCTATATGGCCGATTGGTAACTGTGACACTACCGCTTGATACTGTTCTTCATTTCCCTTTACAAAATCAGTAAAAGCTTTTGTTTCAGTAGGTCCAGGGCTAATGGCATTTGCACGTATCCCTTTTTCGGCAAGCTCTCCGGTAAAGGAGCGAGCCATGGATCTTACTGCTGCTTTTGCCGCATTATATACAATAGCATTCTTTCCACCCTGAAATCCTGCAATGGAAGATATCAGAACAATAGAAGAATTGTCTGACATATAGGGAATTATTTTTTGCACAGCAAAGAATGCTGAGAATACATTTAAATCCATTGTGAGATGAAATTCCTCCGGTGTAACATCCAAAATAGGATTTTGCGGCCCATTTCCAACGATAGGCAGAACAGATTTGACTTTTCTTCCTGTCTTTTTGACTGCTTCTGCTATTTTATCCAAATCGTTCACATTCGTTGCATCAATCTGCAAAACAGCAAGTACCTGATCGTTGCCTTCGTATAGATTTTTGGCTGTTTCAATATCATAATCTGCTACAATCAGATCCGCACCTTCCTGCAAAAATCTTGTGGCACTAGCTTTTCCTATGCCATTTGCGGCTCCTGTTATTACGCATACTTCATTCAAAAGTAATTGACTCATAGTTTCTTTCTCCTTTATACCTTATATTCAAAAAAATCAAATGTTGCTTCTGAACCATAGCCAGAATAATCCACTGCCGCAAGCCCTACAAAAGCGCCGGTAAAGAATCCTCCCTGATGTAGATTTACATAATCGTCCGACAGTATCCTGCTGTCAAAGGTCACAGGTATTGTATCCCATTTTTCTCCATCAAAGGAATATTCATAGGTATACTTCAGATGGTCTACTATGGTTTTAAACCATATCCACTCCGTATTTAAGGGGATTTTAACAGCTTGTTCTTTTAAAATAGATCTATATGTATGATGATCACATTCAGCAGCTTCAATTACTTTATTGCCTTCATCATCTTTTGTGACAAAAAGAAATGACCAATGAGAACTATTATAATAATTTGTAAGTCCTGCCATTGCCTGATAGCTGTAAGGCGAAAATTTTAGTTTCGTCACAGCTTCAAAAGAAAAATCCTTCCAACGTCTGGCAATCATGGATACCCGAAAACAATTTGTCAGCGAGCCCTGTCCCTTTAACACCAAGCGCCCGCTTCCCACGGTTCCCATTGCCTCGGTAAAAGGAACACGGAGCGTGTTCCACTCTCCATCAAGCAACTCCTTAGTAAACCCATCATATACAGCGCCTGTCTGCAATGGAGTTGTTTCTTCCTGCAAATCTGCTGTATCCGACTTAACTACATATCCGCCTTCAATACCGTCTATTGGTGGCTCTACCTCCTTTCGACCGCCATGGCCTCCCACAATACGCGGCCATCCATCTTCATCCCAATATACTTTCTGAATACTTGTTTCTCTTCCCAACGGGCACCATCCTCTGGGATCATAAATATTTTCCGTAGGATGATGAAGTGGTCTGGCACAAAGCGACGCATAATACCATTCTCCAAAAGGAGTTTCCACTAAAGAACCGTGTCCCTGCTTTTGCAAATAATGATCCGGCGTGTCGAAATTCGTAATAAACGGCTCTCCCGGCTCCGTTTCATAGCTTCCAAGCAGTGAACGAGAGCGGGCTACTACCTCCTGATGGGTCCAGACAGTCCCCCCCTGAGCCGCAAAAATAAAATAGTACCCATTTACCTTATAAATGTGCGGACCTTCTACCGTTTTTACTTCAGTTCCTCTGTATATTATTTGAGCTGTTTCCGGCTTTAGGCGTTTGGCAACCGGGTCGTATTCTGTAAGTGTCAGTCCATTAAAAGCATTGTTATATTCCCGGTGGTCCCAAGTCTGTTGAATCAGATACTTTCTACCGTCATCATCATGAAACATGGAGGCATCAAATCCAACTCCATTCAGCGGAATCGGACTTGACCAGGGACCTTTAATATCATCAGCCACTGTCAGGTAATTATACATATCTTTAAAGGCACCATCTACCACCTTTACATCTGTGGAGTGCCCCCCGATCTTTGTACCAGTGGAAGAGTTAGTTTTGATATGATAAACTAACAAAAAGGAGCAGTACAAAAATGGGAAAAGCAAGGTACACAACGGAGCAAATCATCGTCAA
>JBKECY010000021.1:0-7087 GCA_047975025.1 Lachnospiraceae bacterium | reverse complement strand
TGACGATGATTTGCTCCGTTGTGTACCTTGCTTTTCCCATTTTTGTACTGCTCCTTTTTGTTAGTTTATCATATCAAAACTAACTCTTCCACTGGTACAAAGATCGGGGGGCACTCCAATTCTCAACGCACCGGCAAAGGATATTGATGATGACGAAACCGCGCTTCTGACGGAATACCTTGCCCAGGGTGGCAAGATGATGATTCTCTTCGGTACGGAACAGACGGAAATGCCGAATCTTACATCCTTGCTTGCTATTTATGGTTTGCAGTTAGAAGACGGTTATATTGCAGATACAGAAAATTCGTATCAGAATTATCCGTACTATATCTTCCCCGTCTTATCCTTGTCCGGTGGTCTGTCTGATAGTATGACGACACAGATGGTGATGGTCGCATATTCTAGAGGTATGACCTCAACGGATACAGCCAGAGATACAATCGCAACGACAAATATTATGTCAACTGGAACAAACGGATATGCAGTGACAGATGATGCGCAGACACAGGGAACCTATATTTTGGGAGCTGTATCAACCGAAGAAATCAGCAGTACAGATGAAAGTACGGAAGAAGCCACAGATGAGACGACTGATGAGGCAGGTACAGATAGTACACAGGCAGCAGATGATGAGTCAGCCGAAGACAGTACACAGGCAGCAGATGACGAATCAACTGATGAAAGTACAGATGAAAGTACAGATGAAAGTACAGAAGAAACCACCGAAGACAGCTCAGAAGCAGCGGATGAGAGTTCAGAAGATGCCGCGACGGTTACCGCCAGACTGACGGTACTTGGAAGCAGCAGCCTGATTGATGCTGAGTTAGTGGATTCTTCAAGCACACTTGAAAATACGACTTTGTTCATGAATATGATTGCCGAGAACTTTGACGATAGTACGAATCTGTCGATTGAAGCGAAGAGCTTAAGTGAAACAACGAATACAATACAGCATGCGGGCCGTTACAGTGTCTTGCTGATATTTGGTATACCTGCAGTAGTATTGGCAGGCGGTTTCGTAATCTGGTTTAAGAGACGCAGGGCTTAGAGGAGAGGTATATGAACAGAAAGCGTAAAGTACTAGTATTGCTGCTTCTGTTGGCAGCAGCAGTCATTGCTTATATTTTGTTAGGAAATTACAACGATCAAAAAAGTGAAGAAGAGGCACAGGCTGAGGAAGACTCGATTATTCATGTGATAGATATGGAGGATATCACAGGATTTAGCTATACGGGTGCCGAGGATGCAAGCATGGCATTCTCAAAAGAGGATGATACGTGGGTCTACGATGAGGATACGGAGATTCCCATGAATCAGGACTCGGTGGAGAGTCTGGCTGAAGCACTGGGTAATGTGGAAGCAAGCCGGGAATTTACGGAAGCGGACGATCTGGCGGACTATGGTCTTGCAACACCAACGTATACAATTAATGTCAGTAATTCTGACGAAGAAACGCAGCTCTTGATTGGCAATAGTGTAGATAGTTCCGGTGAAGAATATTATCTAAAACTCGATACTACGGATACAGTCTATACAATTCCGGGAACATTAGTGAGTTCGCTGGTATTTGACGTGACGAGTCTGGTTCAGATGGAAGAGATTCCAACCTTAAGCAGTGATGCAATCAGCAAAGTCACAATAGCCCAGGGTGATTCCAGCAATACCTACGAGGCGGATAACGAAGAGCAGGCAGAAACTTTTGAAGATATTACGACAGATCTTTCTATTTTCTACTTTTACAGCTGCGTGTCCTATAATGCCACAGAAGAGGAGTTGGAGGGATACGGTCTGGGAGAAAGCGGTCGTACGACAGTTACAGTGACCTATACAGACGATGATGATCAGGAGCAGACCTATGTACTGTACATTGGGGATCTGGATAGTTCTTCGACGTACAGATACGTACAGGTAGAAGGGTCGACATTTGTATATGAGGTTACGATGTCGTTAATTACATCATTGGTGAATTAGTTGTTGTATTGCGGTCAATAACAGTGTTTGGATTACAATTTTTCCAAGGTTTCCAGGGGTAAGGCGCAAAGTGAACTTGATTGGAAATTATCTGTATATCCTCTTCAAATCTGCTATAATAAAGGTAAGAAAAAGCGGATAGGAGGAGGATGCCTATGTATTATGTTACAACGTACGAGTCCCCCATAGGGGAGCTTACTCTGGCTTGTGATGGGCAATATCTGACAGGAGTCTGGCTTGCAGGGCAAAAGTATTATGGCAGTACCTTGGAGGCAGATTCGGTCAAGAAAGAGAATGCTATACTCATCGCAGCGAAAGACTGGCTGGACAGATATTTTGCAAAAGAACAACCGGCAATTTCAGAGCTGCCGCTAAAGCCGGCAGGCGGTGCATTCCGACAGCAGGTGTGGGAACTTTTACAGGAAATTCCCTACGGCGAGGTAGTTACCTATGGAAGTATTGCAAAAAAAATGGCGCAGAAAATGGGGCGTGATTCTATGTCCAGTCAGGCAGTGGGGGGCGCTGTCGGACATAATCCAATCGCAATTATAATTCCGTGTCACCGCGTAGTAGGAAGCAGCGGAAGCCTGACTGGCTATGCAGGAGGACTGGATGCCAAGGTATCCCTGCTTACCCTCGAAGGTGTGTCGCTGGATGGACTGTATCGCCCTGAAGATAAGTCCAAGAGGATAGGGTGATACTATGAAGATTGCAGTAGTTGGCAGCATGAATATGGATATGCTGGTTCATACGAGCCGGATTCCCCATCCAGGAGAAACGCTTCGCGGAACCGATCTGGAATACCAGCCCGGGGGGAAAGGTGCAAATCAGGCGGTCGCAATGGCGAAACTTGGTGCTGATGTGACAATGTATGGTTGTCTGGGCAAGGATGCGGCAGGTGAGCAGATCCTGCAGAATATGGAGCGGCAGGGCATTCATATGGAACATGTCAGAATCCTTGATGCTATTGTTACGGGGCAGGCACTTATTACGATTGGAGAGAGCGATAATACAATTATCATTATTGCAGGCGCCAATGATTATGTTAACCTTGAATATCTTGAAAAAAATATGAGTTCAATTCTAGAGGCAGACATTATTGTGCTGCAAAACGAAATACCGCAGGAGTCGGTAAACGAAGTGATACGTGCCTGCCATGCCAAGAGGAAAATTATTGTATTAAACCCAGCACCGGCTCGAAAGATAGAGCTTGACAGCATAGAAAAGGTGACGTATCTTACTCCAAATGAACATGAAGCAGAGCTCATATTCGGCAGGGAAATTGAGGCTGCCATGCACCGGTATCCAGAAAAGCTTATTGTTACCAGAGGAAAAGAAGGCGTGGCTGCGGTTTCTAAGAGTCAGAAGATGTTAGTCGTACCGGCACTGAAAGTAGAGGTGGTAGATACGACGGGAGCAGGAGATACGCTCAATGGAGCTTTTTGCGTGGGGATAGCAGGCGGAATGGACATTGAGGAGGCATTGAAGTTCGCTAATACGGCGGCGGGACTTTCGATACAACGGTATGGGGCACAAACAGGTATGTCGGAGTTAGAGGAAGTTAGGAAAAAGATGCAGACCTGTTAGCATAAGATAAAGTATAAAATGGCACTGGAATCCAGTGCCATTTTGTTAAGGAAAAGTATAGTAAATCAAAATTTGAATTCTCGTGCGGCCGCAAAGCAGGCTGCAATATTTTGTGCAGGTACATTTCCCATAATATTATGTATTGTATTAAAGACATAACCGCCGCCTCGTGCAAGTATATCAAGACGCTCGGTAACTTGATGTTTGATTTGTTCAGGTGTTCCGTTGGGCAGCAGATTCTGGGTATCGACACCGCCGCCCCAGAAAGTAATTCGGCTTCCGAAACGTTCTTTTAAGTCGTTTGCATCCATTCCAGCGGCAGAAAGCTGCACCGGATTTAATACATCTACACCCATTTCAATAAAGTCCTCAATAAAGGTGCTGATCGCACCACAGCAGTGGTAGTGGGTCTTCCAGTTTGTATGCTCATGTACCCAATCATTCATACGTTTGTAGTAAGGTTTATATAATGTGCGGAAGGTAGAAAGTGCCATAATAGGTCCTGCCTGTGTGCCAAAATCAGTCCCGCTAATATTTATAACATCAATATTGTCACCTACGGCCTGATGATAAATTTCAAGACATTTCAAGGCATTTTGTGTTTGCATATCAAAGACCGTATGAATGTATTCCGGATATAAAAGCTGTGCCATACTCCAGTCCTGATAGGAGCGGATACCTCGTGGCTGCAGTACATGACCACCGGGGATAGCTGAGGGGTCGCCGATACCGCCCATGCCAAAACAGCCAAAGATGGCTTTGTCAGTAGTTTCTCGAAGCAGGCGTGCATTGGAAGCGTACCAGTCCGCATCCTGATCGCTGATGAGCTTAAAATCATCTTTAAAATCTTCGGCAGGTGTAAGTGCATCTTCGTCGTATCCGGGCGAACGATTAAGTGTATCAAAGAAATAACCGCCCTCAGGCATGAGGTAACTGGGTTCATACTGTTCGTTCCCCTGCGGATACAGAAAAGTTTTGTTCTGCTGGTCAATTTTGTAACTGTGCATAGCGGAAATATTTACCGGTGTCTTATCCGGCATTACAAAGTCCTGCATATTTCCGTACAATGGAACTCCGACACAGTCCTTTGCACAGTTTAAACCGATGACATCAATATCCATGATCTCTATGATATCAGAATCCATGGCACCAATCATCTGCGATGTTTCATAGATTTGAATCGGATGCTGAGGAAGCCCATAGTAATCACGCAGACGATACAACGCGCAGGCGCTGATGCCTGAATTATAGGTGGAGCCCAGGTCAATAGGTACTTTATCCGGTTGTTCATGGTTTAATGATGCCAAAACTCTTTCTCTTGAAGTCATAGCAATTCTCCTTCCGAAATAAATGTTTTTTGATATAAATATGCTATTTACATAGTAAATATATCACTGTATTTATAAAGGTTCATTACAATTTCTTGGCTAAAAACATAATAATATTGACATAGTTTATAAGGTGAAGTACTATTAAAAAAAAGGTTGTTGTGAGGAGGAGAATCCAATGAAACATCGGGAGAAAGGAGTGCTGAAAAATTCGGTCATGTGCTTTTATACACCGACAACAACAGCACTTGAATATCTGTTTTATTACAATTATACAGGTCTTTTTTATTGCGATTCACAGTATCGTATCAGCCGTGGTCTAAATGAATTTCATGAACCGTATCTACTGGCATTTGTAAATAAAGGAGTATTGCATCTGGAGTATCAGGATAAGCACTTTACAGCACAGGAAAACCAGTGCCTTTTCTTCGACTGCCGGCAGCCCCATTGCTATTATGCCGAGAATAACACTGCTTTTCAGTTTGTTCATTTTGGCGGTAACATCAGCGAATATTATTATCAAAGAATGTGTTTGAATCAGCAAAATTCATTTCAGCCGACGAACCCGCAGGCGCTATCGGCGTGTCTTTCAAGTATTCTGGAAAAAGCAGAAGAAAAAATCCCTAATGAACATGTGATTTCTTCTTATATTCATCGTCTGATGGGACTGCTGCTCAGCAGCACAGAGGCCTTTTCCTCGCTCAATGCAAAGCGTGTTGCATCGGCTGTGCGTTTTATGGAGGAAAATATTGCGGATGCCATCACTTTGTCAGATATTGCAGCGCATCTGGTGCTGAATCCTTACTATTTTAGCAGGATTTTTCATCAGTATACTGGCTCTGGGCCATATAATTATTTACTGAATCTACGGATTTCACATGGCAAGATGCTGTTGATGACGACTTACGATTCAGTGACGGCAATCTCTGAGAAATGTGGGTTTAACAGTGCAGTGCACTTTATCAATATATTTAAGCAAAAGGTGGGTATGACACCGCTGCAGTTCCGTAAATTTCATTGAGCTTCATAAAAAAAGCATACAGGCACCATCCAAAGGGGTACCTGTATGCAGGGAATCTATTTGGTTGTTTCGATTAGTTCCGCATAGTTATCTATTGTCATATCAAACATTTCAATGTTGGTACGTTCCGGAATTTCCTCGCCTTTATATACTTTTTCTGCAATCTCACCACATAAGGTGCCAATGCTTGGCCAGCTTACAAAAATAGCATATTTTTGTTCTCCATTTTCGATTAGATAACCGTCACTTTCTACATGTACAACACCTACTGTAGTGACATCTTTATCCATACCTGCAGCCTTTAATGCCTCTACCGCACCTGTAACCATTTTTCCGTCAGCACCTACGATACAATTGATTTTATCTCCGTAGGCCTGAATCCAATCTTCAGTTACCTGCATGGACGCGGCTGTTTCGAACTCACCTGTCTGTGAAGACAGAACAGTTAAATCATCTCGGCTGGAGATTCCCTCCATGAATCCCTCTTCACGAAGGATAGTTGCTTCCCTTCCCGGTGTGCCTTGTAAGTAGCAAATATTAGAGTTTTCTGCCAGATTATCAGCGACCCATTTACCCTGGGCAAGCCCCAGCTCTTTCTCATCAAAACCGATGAATTTCCAATCGCCGCCAGATGCTTCTGTACCAACCATAAATACGGGAATGCCTTCTGCATTGCAAGCTTCGACAGCAGTGGTGTTTCCTTGGGTATCCACACCGATAATAAACATCATATCAACACCTTTACTGAGCAGTGTCTCGACATTAGTGGTCTGTTTTTCTATATCTTTTGCTGAATCAGCTGTTAAAGCTTCAACTTTGTCTGCCCCTACGGATTCTGCAAAAGCGTCGCTTTGTACGTAGTCGACAAATTTTTGCATAGCAGGATAGCAAGAAGTATCTGCATTGTCTATATTTACAAAGCCTACGCGATATACATAGTCACCATCCTCATTTGCGGCAGTGGTATCACTGGAAGATGACCCGCCGTCGTTTGTATCCGAGCCTCCTGTGGTTGCGCATCCTGCGAGTATACTGAGTGTCGTAGCAGATACTGCTAGTAGTGGAGTGCCCCCCGATCTTTGTACCAGTGGAAGAGTTAGTTTTGATATGATAAACTAACAAAAAGGAGCAGTACAAAAATGGGAAAAGCAAGGTACACAACGGAGCAAATCATCGTCAA
>JBKECY010000020.1:0-104425 GCA_047975025.1 Lachnospiraceae bacterium | reverse complement strand
TTGACGATGATTTGCTCCGTTGTGTACCTTGCTTTTCCCATTTTTGTACTGCTCCTTTTTGTTAGTTTATCATATCAAAACTAACTCTTCCACTGGTACAAAGATCGGGGGGCACTCCAGTCATAGACAGTGGATCCATATATTATAAGCATGAATATGTGCGAAAAGTGTCGAATTATTTTAACTCGGGAGTTATGCTGCTGAATTTAGAGCAGATGCGCCGCGATCATACAGCAGAGGTTCTGATTGAAACGAAGCGCAGAATACAAGATTCCATGCTTATGGATCAAAATGTACTAAATCTTGTGTTTGACAACAAAATCCTGTTTTTGCCAATTAAATACAATTTCCTGTATGTAAATCTGGTTCGCTCTCGTGACAAATATACGATGGAAGAGATAAATGAAACGTATCAAACAGAGTATCAGAATCTACGGGAAGCACTTTTAGATGCCGTAGTGGTACACTTTTCCTCAAAGGATAAGCCTTGGAAACATGCGGAGGCTCCGTTAGCATCAGAGTGGTATGCCTATTACCTTCAGATAGTAGAAAAGTTTCCCGGGCTTGCGGTAATTGAACTGGAGGTGGAGAAAAGGCTGGCCATACTAAAGAGCCTGCGTGACAGTACGACTCCAATCGTTTCAGTCATTATGCCGGTGTTTAATTCAGCGAAATACCTGGAAGAAAGTCTGCAGTCAATACAAGAACAGACATTGGACACCATAGAAATCATATGTGTTAATGATGGCTCAACGGACGAATCACTTGAGATTCTTAACCGTTATGCAGCCAAAGATTCCAGAATTCGTGTTCTGTCACAAGCAAACAAAGGACAGTCGGCAGCCAGGAACGTTGGGGTAGAGCATGCTTCAGGGCAATATTTGTATTTTTTTGACAGTGATGACCTGTGTGTTATTACCGGGTTAAGTAAAATGGCGCTGGAGGCAACGAAGCATGCGTTGGAGCTGCTCTTATTCGATGGAACTTCCTTTTATGAAAGTAAAGAGCTGGAAGAGAAGCATCCGGTTTACAAACAATATTATTTGCGAAAAGCCGCATACAATGGCGTTTATTCCGGCGAACAGCTCTATCTGCAAATGCTGGAAAATTATGATTATAAAGTATCCCCCTGTCTGCAGTTTATTCGGCGCGAATTTTTGCAAAAGAACGCTATTGTATTTCGAGAGGGGATTATACACGAGGATAATCTGTTTTCATTTCAGGTACTCTTAACGGCGGCAGCGGCCATGCATATCAGCGATATACTTTTTAAACGCCGGGTTCGTGCGAATTCAACGATGACTTCTCAAAAGGAATATAAAAATTTTGAAGGGTATTTTACCTGTCTGATTGGGTTTCTGGAATATGTGAACAGCCATCAATATCAATTTAGAAAGCACAACGATTGAGAGAATCTTCCAAGAGGTTGACAAGTATTATAAATTGACAGCCGGCTGCTATAGTTCCCTCCCTGTAAGCGAGAGAAAAATACCTGTCTATTCTTCGGTATATGATTCAATTCTGGCATACACCATTTACAAAGGAGTCGTGCAGATCGCTGATTCGACAGCGTTTAAATTAGAAAAGCAGAAATTGATAAAGCGGTTAAAGAGGATAGAAAGGCTGCAAAAGGTAAAAAAAGTAAGTCTGCCAAAGCGACTTCTGGGTAAGATACGAGGCGGCATAAACTGTATTAAAGAGCATGGGATTCGGTATACAGTACGCTATATAAAGCAGAGATTCTTCGGATGAAAAGGGGGGAGGATGCATTGTGAACATTAAGAAAATCCTCAAGAGGTTTTTGCCGACACCAATGCGCTCATTTGAATGGGCGATGGAGAAAATTAACCGAAATTATAATGAGCAAAGCCATCAGTTGGCATTTGTAACCGAACTGGCAGAAAAGATCAACAGTGCACAAGAGCAAGAAGCAGCCGCCAGGCAACAAGAGTTTGCTGAACTCAAAAACATTGCAACGCAAATGGAAGCAATGCAGATCAAACAGCAGACATTCACTGATTTGATTGAGAAAGTAAGCAGTGCACAAATACAGGAAGCCGCCGCCAGACAACAAGAATTTATTGAACATAAAGAGATTTCAATGCAAAGTAAACTATTGTTAGAAAAGGTTGTAGAAGATAGCAGAGGAACAGATAAAATTTTGAATGAAATTGTCTGGTCCGAAGTATTTAAGGACACAATCAGTGGGAGCACATGGCTTGCTAATAAATCCTTTTCACTGGGGCGTTGGGCGGCAGGGTATCCGTTCTTATATGCGCTATATCGGACCATAGATTCGGTTAAGCCTGTCAGTATCCTGGAATTGGGGTTGGGACAGACAACCAAAATGATGGCGCAGTATGTTGCACAGCATAAGGAAGTACAGCATATTGTCGTTGAGCACGATGCTTCTTGGATTGACTTCTTCAAAACAGAAACCGAGGTATCGGAGCGCACCGGCATACTGCATCTTGAGCTGGGAGAGATGAGCTTTAAATCCGATGACAAAGTGGTGTGTTATCAAAGTTTTAATGAGCATTTACAGGGAAAGAAATTCGATCTTATATGTGTTGATGGTCCCTTTGGTTATGCCGCGGATGTTTATGCAAGAATGGACATTTTGTCTTTGCTTCCGGAATGTCTGAGCAAGAGCTTTTGTATATTTGTAGATGATGCAGACCGCCGGGGGGAGCAAAATACAATCTATGAAATCTGTACCTTGTTGTCGGAGCATCAAATTCCATATAAGAGAGGGCATTACGCGGGGAGCAAACGTACTGAAATCGTAGTATCCCTGGACAATGCGTTTTTGTGCTCTATGTAGCTGTGTCCATTACATTCTGGTTAAGTCTATTGCATTCTTAGCTGTGGTATGGTTAAATACAAGTGTGAATAAGAGAAAAGTACTAGACGAAAACTTAATCTATGAAATCCTTTCAGTAGTGGGAGAAATTCCGGAGGGAAGCGTTGCCACGTACGGCCAAATCGCAAGTCTGATTGGGCGCAAGAAGAATGCCAGACTGGTTGGCGCTGTCTTAAGCAGGGCAGCGCATTTTGGGGAATTTCCATGCCATCGAGTGGTCAATCATGCCGGCCGACTGGTGCCGGGGTGGCATGAGCAGGCAGAGTTGCTGCGAAGTGAGGGGGTTCCATTTAGAGATTCCAATCATGTCTTGCTTGGAAAGTGCAGGTGGGATTGTTGAATCTATTCTCTTCCTGCGGTAGGTATTATAGCCTCTTTTGGCGAATACCCAAAATGCTTCTTAAATCGCTTACTAAAATAAAATACATCTGTATAGCCGACTTTCTCTGATACTTCTGAAACTTTGTATTTGTTGCTTTTTAGCAGATTCTTGGCTTCTGTCATGCGCAGGGTAGTTAGAAACTGTAAAATGGATTTATTATTGACCTTCTTGAAAACACTGCCCACATAAGAACTATTTAATCCAAATAGCTCGGCAATATCACTTACACTGATATCAGGTGTCGCATAATGAGTCAGCAGGTAGTCTACAATGCTCTGGCTAAGACGTAGGTCTGAAGGTATATCCTGTATTTTATTCATGTATGTCATTCCATAGTTCAAGATGCGTTCTTTTACTTCTTCTAAAGCGAATTCTTCCATAACGATGGAGGATACAAAATCGTGTGGCAGCGCATGATAGTTTTCCTGATTAGAAAATTTGATAGAGAAAGTAACAAAGATCTCTGAAATAATGATGTGCAAATAAAGAGGAGACTCTTTCTCCCGAATGACATCGAACAATGAATCAATATAAGATTGAAAGCCTGCTATATTTGAGGTGTTCAAGAGGCGCATCAGAGACTCCCGAATTTCATGAAGATCGAGAGGAGTCGAGTTTTCCGAAGTTACACGTGCAATTGTGGTTAAGTTTGGTTTAGGTACAAAGTAGCGATAATCCAAGCTATCCATTGAAGATTTTAGATACTTTGACCATGTTTCTGTCACAGAGAACAGGGGACCAAACCAGTAGAAATGTGTCTCGGATATTGTCTGGAAAAACTTCTGACTTATGTAATGACATAAGGAAATAGAGGCCTCTTCGGCAAGAAAGAGTTGAAGATAAAAAATATGCTCTGACTCAATAAAGGCTTCGGCAATCATAGCAGCATCGTGATATCTGTCAACAAGTTGGCTGGATATTACGGTGCTGTCACTTTCTATGAAATAAGAAAAAAAGGCAGTATAAGGAAGCCCGCGGTAGTCTGGGTACTTAGCTTCAAATTGCTGATACCGCATGGACTCCCGCAGTACTAAACTTAAATCGTGCTTTTTTTCATACTGAAGCAGGGAAGCAAACTTATTGATGCTAGCCTGTTTTTTGTTTAGTTGTGTGATACAGCGCTTTATGGTATCATGCAGAGCAGTTTCCTCCACAGGTTTTAACAAATAGTCAAATACACCATAGCGGATGGTGGTCTGAGCATACGTAAAATCATTATAACCAGACAATATGATGACCTGGGTTTCCGGATGATGCTCATGAATATATTTTGAGACATCCAGACCAGAGCATAGTGGCATCTTAATATCCAGTAATGCAATATCTACAGAGTGTTTCTGCAGATGTTCAATGACCTGGATTCCATTTTCAAAATCGCCTGTTAAAGTCAGGTCGAGCGCATCTAAATCCAGAATCTTCTTGAGCTTTTGCCGTATATAATATTCATCATCTGCGATTATTATGTTATATTTCATATTCTTTTCCTTTTTGTTTTGGGATTGTGATAGTTGTCTTAAAACCAATGGGTGTCTTGTTTTCCATCTCTATACCAAAGCCTTTTCCGTAATACATCTCAATTCTTTTACGGACACTCTTAATACCAAAGTGAGCGCTTTTTCCATTTTGCAGCTGTTGTAGTGATTCGGGGTCAGCACCTGGCCCAAGGTCTTCAATTACAAAGCATATGGCATCATTATGCTCTGTAATAGTAACCTGTATTTCTCCAAAATCCCGGGATTCCTTGATTCCATGGTATATACTGTTCTCGATTATAGGCTGTAGCAACAATTTCAGACAGTTATAGGATTTTAGCTCATTTGGGCAGTGGATTGCAAAATGAAATTTATTAACATAGCGTATTTGCATTATGTTGACATAGGCATTGGTAAGGTCAATCTCATCTTGTATTGTTATAATGAAGTTGCCTCCGCTTAGACTATGGCGGTAGAATTCCGAGAGATTCATTACCAACTCACGTAGTTTCTCCTTTTCATCTAAGGTGGCAAGAGACTCAATATTATCCAACGTGTTATATAGGAAATGTGGATTTACCTGTTGCTGTAAAAGATCCAATGATAATTTATCCTTATCTTTTTGTGCAGTAACAAGCTCTTGTGTGAGCTTTTGCTGGGAGAGTATCATACTGTCAAATTCCTGAAATAGTAAATTAATATCCAGATCAGAAGATGTGTGATTAATGGGAGCCCAATCTCCCAGTTTGACACGTTGAATATGTTGAATCAGCTGATACAGGGGTTTTGTAATTGTTTTGCTAATGGTATTAGACAACACAATGGAAGCCAGAAGGAAGCATGTCGTGATAATAATAGTAATTACAAGAATCAAATAAATAGGCTGATAAAATGCTGATAATTTCACTTCGTTTATGATATACCAGTCCAGACTGCTTTCTTGTGATACGAAGCAGATGAAAGAAGGGCCAACCTTGTACCCGGATGCAATAGCCTCTTGAAACTGTTCGGCAAATTGATAAGTACTATTGAGTTCATATGTTCCATCCGTACTGACAACGTTCCCATCCGTATCTACAATCAAGAACTTGCTTGTGTCAGAGGTGTTGTTTTTGTAAATGTCAGAAATATCCTTTTCGGTAATTGTGATTTCTAGAAAACCCAATGGAGCCCCAGAGGAAATTTCATAGAAAGGGCGAATTAAAGACAATGCGTTGATTTCAGAATTCACCTCAAAATTTGAATATTTTTTAGTATAAATAAAAATTGGCTTGTTTTGTATTGCTAAATCTTCAAGATTTGTAGAATGAGAAGCTACAGCAGTGCTGGACAAGGAAGCGTAATCCAAAGAATAAACTGTGGCAGAATGGAAAAATGAAGTAGACTGGAGGAATTTCCGCATTTCAACTTTTAGGTCATTTCGGTCGGATTCTGTATAGGAAGCTGGGCTGTTTTTGTACTTCAGGACATTTTTTTGGAGTGCCGTATCACTAATCATCATTTTGGAGTAATTATCCATTGAGGTTACATAGGTCTTTAATTGATTGTTGATGGAGCTGAGCTGATTAGCGGAAGATTCCATTTGCACACTGAAAAAGCTGTTGAGAAAAACAAGCAGTACAATAATTAACAGTAAGATGACGACGGTAGTGGTCATGGTACTCATGGATAAGAAAAATTTTGTTTTAATCGATGTTTTGCCGGCGTTTATTTTCAAAGTATGCCCCCTGTGATTTGCTAATATAGTGCTAATATAATATACTCAAAATCACATGTCAATAATCCTGGGAGAAGTTGATTTTTACGTCAAGAAAATATACATGCCGCCAAGAAATTGTCCATTTTATTTTATAGTGCCGGCATATAGAATGAATGAAAAATAAGTCTTAAAAAAGGAGAAAAGGAATGAAAAGAAAAAGATTGCTAGCTATTGGGATGGCGCTGCTGATGACGGCAGGATTGTTAGCTGGATGTGGAAGTAGTAGCTCTACAACGAATGAGAGCGCTTCAGGAGACAATGAAGAAGTGACGATCCGGATTCTAACAAGAATCGCCGGCACTTCAAAACAAACACAGGTGTACAATGAAATCCTGGATGAATTCAAAGCAGACTATCCAGAGGTGACGATTGTAGATAATTCGCAAAGTGATGAAAGCGCCTTTAATAATCTTATTGCTTCTGACATTGCATCCGGAGATATGCCAAATATTTTCAGAATTCAAGGAGTGGCAAATTTAGCAGATTATATTGATAATGGTCTGATTATGGATGTTTCATCTTATTTGGAAGAGGATGCTGACTGGGGCGATGGTTTCACAGAAGGCTCTCTGAATTATTTTAAAGTACAAGGATATGATGGTTACTATGCTATTCCAATGGAATCGGGAACGATCAGTTTCAATTATAACAAGGCATTGCTTGAAAAAGCGGGTATCAGCGAGTTTCCGAAGACCTGGAGTGAATTTCTGGATGCAATTGAAAAATTAAAAGCTTCTGGAGTGATTCCAATTGCCATGGGAGCACAAAGTACCTATATGGCGGGCCATCTTCATGATTCTATCTTTTATAAATGGTTGGGAACAGATGCTGCGAAAGAGCTGGGAAGCCGAACCATTAATTGGACAGATGACGAAGTTGTACAGACCTTGCAGTATGTAAAGGATTTAATTGATGCAGGAGCCTTCGATCCGAATGCAGCCGGTCTGACAGATGAGATGGCGCTGACACAGTTTAGAGAAGGGCAGGCTGCCATGATACTGACAGGTCCATGGAATATTGATAATTTCTCAGACAAATCATTAACTGCCGTAGCTGATGATGTGGAGATTGCCAACTTCCCATATTTTGAAGAGAAACCAGAGTATCAGAATGAAAATATGCAGACACTAGGCTGCTATATGATCAGTGGACAGCTGGAAGGAAAAGAACTGGAACTGACAGTAGAATTGGTTAAGCGTCTGACGGATAAAGATGCAGCAAAAAGATTTGCGGAAGATGCCGGTGTCCTGATTCCCAGAAATGACATTGAAATTGATGAAAGCAAGGTTTCAAGGTTATTGGTGGATAATATAAAGCTAGGTGAGAATAATACCGGTGTAGGCGTTGATGTATTCGATTTTGATCCAATTGCATCTATGCAGGACAGAACCCGTAACTCTATTGTAAGTATGTTCATCAATGCGTCTGCCGAAGAGGCGGCAGCAGAAATTCAGTCAGAGATTGACAACGCACAATAGGAAGTTTTGCCATCTGTTGTTATAGAGGGCTTCCTCTATTCAACAGATGGTTTTTTATGAGGAAAATGTATGATTAAACTTAAGAAAAAGAGAAGTTGGTTGTTTGTCCTGTTGTTTATTCTGCCGGCACTTCTGATCTATACGATCTTTCAAATTGTGCCATTAATCCAGTCGGTGTATTTTTCCGTCACGAATTGGAATGGCATTGGTGGTTCCGCTATGGATTTTGTTGGACTTGACAATTTCAAACAGATTATCAGTAATTCAGCATTCCAATTGGCATTAAAAAACATGCTGCGAATGGTTGTATTCAGTGTCCTATTTCATACGCCTGTTGCACTGCTTCTGGCCGTGGCTCTTAATTCTAAATGCCGAGGCTCTCGCTTTTTTAAAGCGATGTATTTTGTACCAACGGTATTTCCACTCTCAGCAGTAGGACTTATGTGGTATTTCATTTTTATGCCAATTGGAGCCTTAAATACACTGCTTGAAACAATTGGGCTGGATACATTGGTTACACCATGGCTTGTTAACACAGATACGGCAATGAATGCTATTGTGTTCGTTAATATTTGGGCGGGAATCGGATACTATATGGTCATCCTGCTTGCAGGACTTACATCTATACCGGAAGAGGTATATGATGCAGCGGCAATTGATGGTGCCGGCTCAGTAAGAAAATTCTTTTCTGTTACAGTTCCAATGCTCAAAAATGTGATTTTTATGTGCATATTAATGGATATTATGGGTTCGGTAAAAGTGTTCGATCTGGTATATGCAATGACAGGAGGGGGGCCGAATGGTCTGACAAATCTGCCTACGACTTTATTGTACAACGAAGCCTACAAATACAAGCATTATGGACAAGGAAGTGCAATCGGTATTGTGATTCTGCTCATTTGCTTATTTGGAACATTAGTTACAAATTTGATTCAGAATCGCAGCAAGAGGAGGGATCTGGAATGAGTAAAAAGAAAAGAATATTCTTATATGTATTCCTGATTGGTATGGCACTAATCTTTGCCGCTCCAATGTTGTTCGCTTTGTTGTCTTCCGTAAAGACAAAAATAGAAATATTTTCGACTCCCTTTTCTTTGCCAGAGACAGTTATGTGGTCTAACTATGTTGAAGCCTGGAAGGGAGCCAATATGGGGACCTACTTTATCAATAGTATTATCCAGTCTGGTGCCTCTGTCCTGCTGCTGATTGTACTTTCGACGATGGTGTCGTTCGTTTTGTCAAGGTTTCAATTGAAGATGAATAAGGGGATTATGTTGTATTTCCTGCTAGGCATGATGGTTCCGATGCATACAGTACTTGTGCCGATTTCCTATATGATTGGAACCTTCAATCTATCCGACAATATAGTGGCACTGGTTATGGTCTATGTGGCTTTTGGATTGCCGTTCAGCGTCTTAGTCATAACTAATTTTATGAAAGGGGTTAATCGCTCTTTGGAGGAAGCGGCATTGGTCGACGGAGCTAATTTCTTTCAGACATATTTTTACATCATGCTGCCAATGACTAAGCCGGCTATTGCAACGGTTTCAATCTTTAACTTCTTAAATGCATGGAACAATGTAATTTTTCCGTTGATCTTTATTAAGGATAATAACCTTAAGCCATTGGCTTTGGGAATACTGAATTTTAACGGGGAGCGGGGAACTGAATACGGACCACTTATGGCAGCAATTGTCATAACAGTCGCCTTGCCGATGCTAGTCTACATGCTGTTTCAAGAAAAGGTGGAGAGTGGATTGGCGGCAGGAGCTGTTAAAGAATAGGAGATAATTTATGGAGCATATAAGATACAGACAGGTTCATTTGGATTTCCATACGAGCCAGCATATAGAAGAAATCGGAAAAGAGTTTGATGCAAAAGAATTTGTTGATGTATTACAGAAATCGCATGTAGATTCTATTACTTGTTTTGCCAGATGTCACCATGGTTGGCTTTATTATCCGTCGAAGAAACATCCGGAATTGATTCACCCGCATCTAAAGAATCATAACCTGCTCTTAGAACAGATTGAAGCCTGCCACAAAGTGGGGATTCATGTGCCAGTATATACAACCGTCCGATGGGATGAGAGAATTATGAGGGAACATCCAGAGTGGCTCTGCCGGGACGTAAACAACAATCCTGTGAACATGGGAAATACTCCGGAACCGCATTTCTACAATGGAATCTGTTTAAATGGCGGATATAGAGAGTTCTTCAAAGAGCATATTCTGGATATAATTGATGTAGTACAACCTGAAAATCTTGATGGAATCTTCATGGATATTGTTTTGCAGACCGAATGTCAATGTGACAGCTGTAAAGTGAAGATGTTGGAAAACCAGTTGGATAGTACGTCTAAGGACGACAGAATCCGCTTTGCCGAGATGACACTTAACGGGTTCAGAGAAGAAATTTCGGCCCTGATTCGCGCACATGCACCAGATGCCACGGTATTCTACAATGATCCTAATGTGGATCGCGTGATGAAGGAGTCGGTGGATACCTACTCGCATCTGGAACTGGAATCTTTGCCAAGCGGCGATTGGGGCTATGATCATTTTCCAGTCATGGCAAGATATGCGGGCAACTTTAACAGAGAAATGATAGGAATGACTGGGAAATTTCATACCTCTTGGGGGGATTTTCATTCTCTTAAGAATGAAGCCGCACTGGAATTTGAATGTTTTCAGATGCTGGCGCTTGGAGCCGGTTGTTCGATTGGAGATCAGCTGCATCCATGGGGAAAGCTTTCGGATGCGACATACGAGTTGATTGGGAAGGTTTATCAAAGTGTTGAAGAAAAAGAACCTTACTGCAGAGGTGCCAGACCGGCAGCAGAGATTGCTGTATTAAACCCACAAGAATATAAAAAACCGTTGTTGGACGGTCGTGATATCCCGCCTTCTCTAATCGGCGTCACGCATATGCTGCAAGAACTGTCGTACCAATTTACAATTGTTGATTCGGAGGATGAGTTCACTAAATATCCATTGCTGCTATTGCCGGACGAGATTCTATATTCTAAAACCCTGGAGCAAAAAATACAAAAGTATGTGACATCCGGAGGTTCGGTACTAGGGACCTATAATGCCTGCCTGGATGAGACGGGGAGCAGTACAGTGTTTGCAATTGAACATGCAGCAGACTCTGAGTTTACCCGAGAGTTTGTATTACCAAATGATTGTATCGGGAAAGAATTGCCCCAAGAACCTTTTGTCATGTATGGCAGAGGAAAGGATATAGCCTATACACAAGGTGAGGTTATTATGGAGAAAGTGGAGCCATGGTTTGAAAGAAAGGGAAATAAATTTTGCAGTCATCTTCATGCGCCTACTTCTGGACAAGGTAGAAAAATCGAGGTCGTTAAAAACAATGCGGCGATATACTGCGTGCATCCGATTTTTTCCATATATCGTAAAAACGCTCCTTTGTGGTGCAAGAAGATGGTAAAAGATATGTTGGAAAGCTTACTGCCGGATAAGATGGTCAGTCATAATGGCCCATCCAGTCTCCTTACTATTGTATCCGAATCTGCCGAAAATACATGGATTTTGCATCTTCTTCATTATATCCCGGAAAAGAAAGCGGAGGATATTTATACAATTGAAGATATTATTCCGTTGTATGATGTCGAAATAGAAATGCTGCAGGGAAATAGCGCAATTGAACAAGTTTTAATGGTTCCGGATAAACAGAAAATACCGTTTCGGACAGAGGCAGATAAACTTCTGTTCAAGATTCCTGAAATTAAAGGTCATCAAATGATTGAAATTCAAATGAAATAATATGGAGAGGGTGTGAGTACGCTGAAAAGTCAGGATAGAAAATGTTGGGCAGGAAAGAAAGTGCTTTGCTTGGGCGATAGTTTGACACAGGCGGGAATCTGGACAGAACGCTTACACCAGAATTTGCAGTGTCAGGTGACACGCCATTGTGGTGGAGGACTTAAGATGACTGAAATCATAGATGGGGGGATAAGCGCAGAAGGAGAGCATCCGCCGCTTCACAAGGAGCAGCTTGCAGATAAGGATATCGTCATTTTTTTTGCTGGATATAATGACAGAGGTAAGGCGGATGGAGTGTTAGGAGATCTCTATGATCCAGCCGTTGATCTAGAAACTACGATTGCAGGTGCCTTGCAATACTGCATTAATCGTATCTATGATATATTGCGGGAGACGGACAATCTGACTTGTAAAATCCTTATTGTTACACCACATTGTGTAGGTACTTATTCATATATTCCCCAAAATGGATATGAGGAGTACCCTGCCAAGTCAGGCAGAACGGTAAGAACCCTTGCGCACACCATGGAAATTGTAGCCCGGGAGAACAGTCTGCCGGTCTGCAATTTATGGGAGACTAGTGGTATTAACCGCCATACGTGGAGGGTCTATGGTGCACATCCTTATGAAGATCAAGTGCATTGTTCAGTACAGGGATATGAATTGATTGGGGACTTGGTAACAGGTGCCATCCAAAGTTATTTTGGATGGTAACATATGTGCCTCAATAGGCAGAGACCGGGGAATATTGTGCGGGTAACGATACTGGAGCGTGTGAAATAAACATACATAGCAGAATCACCAATGAAATAACGTATTCTTATGAGCGTCTTTCCATTCCAGCAGAAAGCTCTGGAAAATGGAAGCCTCTTTTGACAGCGGCATCTGCTTTTTATTGATAAGGTAAATGTATTTTGTCATCTGATCATCGGCAAAAGGGCGGATTACAGTATTGGGCTGCTGATCCGCAAACGCTATGTAATCCAATGAAGAGCCAAGGCATAAATTGGCTTCGACCATTCTGTGAATCAGGAAATAACTGGAGGTTTCAATTACCGGAATCGGAGTGACCCCATGTGCATCCATAATCTCCTTGTGGCGGTCGAAGAGCCCGAATTCCCGGCCTCTCCAGGCAATGGGCTCCAGATCCAGATCTTTGTACTCAATCTCCATCTTCTGTGCCAGAGGATGCTGTTTGTGGATCACAGTCACGTATTTCGCGGAAAAAATGAAATTCATATCAAAGACATGGTGGTTCTGAGGGCCGTTGATCAGAGCCAGTTCCGCGTCCCCTTCGAGCAGCATCTGTTCGGCCATTCGGTCGGTCGTCTCCGTAATTACAAGCAGAATCTCAGGATGAGCCTGCTGAAAGTCTTTGGCAAAATCAACAGTAAGATATTGCAAGACATCTGCGGAAGAAAGGACCTTAAGGCGTGTCCTTTTTTCGGCAGACAGATAATCCTTGTTTTTAATTAGTTTAAATTCGTCCAGTATTTTCTGGGCATGTGTTTTCAAGGTAACGGCTGCGGGGGTGGGCAGCAGGGTCTTGCCCGAGCGATCAAATAATGTTTCGCCCAGCTCTTCTTCCAGTGCCAGAATGGTCTTGCTCATTGCCTGCGGGGAGATGAACAGATTATCCGCGGCAGTCTTCATGCTTCGTGTTCTGAACACTTCTAAAAAATATTCCAAATGTCGTTGGTTCATAGGCGTCCTTTCCAAATTGTTTTGTCTGTCCTGCGTTTTGCTGATAAGTTAGTATACCACATAACAACCAAATAGTTGATAGTGAAAACCATTTTTCTGCTTTACATAAACCAAATTCTGCCGTACGCTAGATGCAGATGTAAAAGACAAGGGTGTCTTTGGAGCGAGTTTACTGCTTCAGAGGCACTTTCTTGTATCTGTGTGAGTGTACAGTGGCGGCTGCCGGGAAAGGATTGTAAAGCATGACAAGAGAGAATTATTCATCAGGAGCACCCCTTGAGGAAAAGGTGGGATATTCAAGAATGGTAAAAGTCGGTAACCGGGTATTGGTGGGAGGCACCACTTCCGTACAGCTGGATGGCAGCGTGTATGGAGAAAATGATGCATATGAGCAGGCGAAATACATTTTTGAAAAACAGATTGCGCTTTTGGCAGAAGCAGGAGCAAAAGCGAGTGATGTCATTCGTGTAGATGCTTTTGTCGTTGGGATGAAGCTGTGTGGTGAGGTAGGCAGAGCCTATTCTGAGTTTTTCAAAGAAATCAAGCCGTTGTTTACTGCTGTCGGAACACCTGAGCTGAACAGACCGACGCAATTAGTTGAGATTTCAATCGAAGCCGTTGTAATGGAGGAATAATATGAATCGTATAGAAGAACATCCCATACTTGGAAAAACTGAAAAAGGCAGACTGGTATCTTTTACGTATGATGGACGAGCAATTGAAGGATTTGAGGGGGAACCGATCTCGGTTGCGTTGAAAGCCAACGGGCTTATGGTGCACAGGTATACGAGCAAAACTCATGAACCCCGGGGGATTTTTTGCGCAATCGGACGTTGTACAGACTGTGTCATGATCGTAGATGGAAAAATCAATACCAGAACCTGTATTACACCGCTTAGTGAAGGTATGGAAGTTAAAACGCAGTATGGTGTTGGCACAGAGCCGTTCGAGGAGGTAAGGCAGTCATGAAAAGATATGATTTGATTGTAGTCGGAGCGGGCCCATCCGGTCTGTCTGCTGCGATAGAAGCTGCCAAAAGAGGTTTGAGTGTCATTGTATTTGATGAGAACGAAAAACCAGGTGGACAGCTGTTCAAGCAGACGCATAAATTTTTTGGCTCTAAGGAGCACAGAGCCAAGGTAAGAGGGTTCAATATTGGCAAGGAGCTGTTGAGCGAAGCGGCTGCTGCAGGTGTTGTGGCGGAACTGAATTCTACTGTAATCGGCCTCTACGAATTTAACGAGGTGACGGTTTCCTCCAAAGGAGCTATTTCGCATTATAAAGGTGATACCGTTATTATAGCGACCGGTGCGGCGGAGAATATGGTGCCGTTTCGCGGCTGGACGCTTCCGGGGGTCATCGGTGCGGGAGCAGCGCAGACTATGATGCATCTTCATGGCATCCGTCCGGGTTCCAGAGCCTTGATGCTTGGGAGCGGCAACGTAGGACTGGTCGTGAGCTTTCAGCTGCTGCAGGCTGGTGTTGAGGTCGTGGCCGTAGCGGATGCTGCGCCCAGGATTGGCGGGTATGGCGTACATGCCGCGAAAGTGGCGCGTACAGGGGTTCCGTTCTATCTAAGCCATACCATTGTGGAAGCAAAAGGAACGGATAAGGTGGAACGTGTCATCATCGCTGAGGTGGATGAAACCTTTACGCCAAAGCCCGGAACGGAAAAAGAATTTGAAGTCGACACGATTTGCGTAGCGGTAGGACTTTCTCCTATGAGTCAACTGCTCAAAATGGCCGGTGCGAAGATGGTAGATGATCCGGCAAAGGGCGGGGAAGTTCCCGAAGTTGACGAAGCGGGCGCCACTTCGCTATCCGGCGTATTCGCCGTAGGAGATGTGTCCGGTATTGAAGAAGCCAGCAGTGCTATGATCGAGGGCCGCATGGCGGGGGTCAGTGCGGCGGCTTATCTGGGATTTATTGATGAAACAGAACAAAAGGCGCTGCTTGCAGCGTATGAGCAAGACCTTGAGGCACTGCGGCAGGGAATGTTTGCACCGGGCAGCAAGGGCAAGCTGATTGAAAAGACAGATGAGGGATTTCGTGTTTCGATGGATCTCTTGACCAAAGGCTATATGAACGATGAGGAAGTTGAAACGTATCCGGGAGTCAATGCCGGAGCCAGAGTCGTCATGGAATGCAGTCAGAACATCCCCTGCAATCCTTGTCAGGACGCCTGTCCTAAAGGATGTATCACAATAGGGGACAAGATCACCTCTCTGCCGGCCATTCGTACAGATGCAAAATGCATTGGCTGTGGAATGTGCGTTGCCAGTTGTTCTGGTCAGGCAATCTTTCTGATTGATGAAAGTGCCGGAGACGGATTCGCAAGAATTACACTGCCTTACGAGTTTACGCCACTTCCTGCAAAAGGAACGTTGGGAAAAGGCCGCGCTCGTAATGGAGAGACGATTTGCGATGCCGAAGTAGTCAGTGTTAAAAATACCGGCGCGTTTGACCATACGGCACTGCTTACAATGAAAGTGCCCCAGGAGTATGCAATGAAGGCAAGGTTCTTCAGATAGGAGGTAGAGATATGGCTGAATATAACGATCGGCAGCGGGAGATTGGAGAATTTGTTCCGGCAGCGGATGACGATCTGCTCATATGCCGCTGTGAGGAAATTACCAAAGGTGAAATAAGAAAAGCGGTGCATGACGGCATATTTACGATGACAGAGATGAGGCGCTACCTGCGCAATGGCATGGGGCTGTGCCAGGGACAGACCTGCTCTAAGCTGGTCAAAGGAATCATAGTCCGGGAGTTAAAAGTAAATGCTGCTGTTGTTGAGCCGGCACATGCCAGAGTTCCGATGCGTCCGGTGGAGATGAAAATAATGGGTAATGAGGTGAGTGTACTATGAGTCAAAAAGCAGATGTCATAATCGTTGGTGGCGGAATCATTGGCTGTGGTACCGCGTATTATCTGGCAAAACAGGGGATTTCATCGATCGTATTGGAGGGCAGTGACCATATAGGAAACGGCGGAAGCTCCAGAAACGGCGGTGGTGTGCGGCAGAGCGGCCGCGATCCCAGAGAGCTTCCTATGGTCATGTGGGGCATCAAGAACCTATGGCCGCAGCTTTCGGAAGAGCTGGAGGTAAATACGGAGTATACACAAAAAGGAAATCTTAGACTGGGAAAGACGGAGAATCATCTCAAAATCTTGCAGACACTGACGAACAATGCGGTAAAAACAGGGCTGGATGTAAGAATGATTGATGCTAAGGAAGTCAAAGAAATCAATCCGTATCTCTCGGAGGAGGTAATCGGAGCCAGCTGGTGTCCGACAGACGGACATGCCAATCCGCTGACCACAACACTTGGATACTATAAGATGGCCCGCAGACTTGGTGCCAGATTTTATACGGGTGAGGAAGTCACAGAGCTTAGGAAGAGCAAGGGCAGACTGCGTCAGGTCGTAACTGTCCATGGAAATGTCTATGAGGGTGATAAAATCCTGATCGCAGCGGGCAGTAAAAGCCGTAATATTCTGAATTCCGTAAGTGTTGATGTGCCCATACTGCCGCTAAAAATGGAGTGTCTGGTCACAGAGGCGCAGCCGCTTATGTTTCCGCAGATGCTGGGAACGGCGGAGGCTGACTTCTACGGACACCAAAGCGAGAACGGAACCTTTGTATTCGGCGGCTCTACGGGCTTCGAACCATATGGAGAATACGATGAACAGGTCAAGAATACGAGCCTTGGTGCATCAGCGACCTGTCGGGGGATTATGGGGTATTTTCCGGCCTTAAAAGAAGCAAAGATCGTACGTGCCTGGACCGGTTATATTGATGAATGCGGAGATAAAATCCCGGTCATCAGTGAGATTGACGAAGTACCGGGGCTTTATACTGCCTGTGCTTTTACGGGGCATGGCTTTGGTATTGGTCCTGGGGCGGCTTACAGCATTGCGCAGATGCTGTCAGAGCAGGAGGCGCCGGTGGATATGGTGCCGTTTCGGTATGACCGTTTTAAATCTAAAATTTAATACATTTGAGGAATCAAAGAGGGTATCACAAATCACTGGAATAGAGTGATCTGTGATACCTTCTTTTTGCGGACAGCTTTAGAGAATATTAAAGTAAAAAAGCACAAAAAACCATCCCCATAATTATATGACCGTACAAATATAAAAATACAGAACGTATATGTATTGACAAATATATCGATGTGTACATATAATTCAACTATATTCAGCGATTAAATTTTAAAATATGTACATAATGCATAATAAAATTAACAATAAACAGTACATATTTAAAATGGAATCCGGAATTTGTTTCAAACAATACAAATTATATGTACAAAAAAGGAGGAAGTCAAGAATGAAAAAGAAAGTAGTAGCAATTGCCCTAAGTGTCCTTATGTTAGCCGGTATGCTGACTGCCTGCGGTCCCGCCGCAGACACCGCCCCTGCCGGAGATTCCAGCACCTCTGAGGCCACACAGGCGGCTGATGATGCGGCGGATGCAGCCGAAGCAGGAGGAACGATTGGTCTGGCAATGCCCACACAGTCATCCGAACGTTGGATTAACGATGCAGCGAACATGAAGGAGCAGCTTGAGGCAAAAGGTTACACAGTAGATGTTCAGTTCGCAGAGGATGATGTACAGCAGCAGGTATCACAGATTGAGAATCTGATTGCGCAGGATGTCAGCTGCCTGGTTGTAGCAGCAGTAGATTCATCCGCCCTGGTCAATGCATTGGCACAGGCAAAAGAAAAAGGCATCCCGGTCATCGCGTATGACAGACTCCTGATGGATACGGATGCAGTATCTTACTATGCTACCTTTGATAACAAAGGTGTCGGTACCAAAATTGCAGAGTACATTGTAGAAAGTAAAGACCTTGAGGCGGCAAGAGAAGCAGGGGAATCGTATACAATCGAATTCTTCATGGGCTCACCGGATGATAACAATGCATTATTCCTATACAACGGAATTATGGAAGTGCTGCAGCCTTATCTGGATGACGGCACACTGGTGTGCAAATCCGGTCGTACTTCCTTTAATGACACATGCATCCTTAGATGGTCACAGGAAACTGCACAGCAAAACTGCGAGAACATCCTTACCGCTAATTATGCAGACGAGAAACTGGATATTGCCTGCACAGCCTTTGACGGATTTGCCTACGGCGTTCGTTCCGCTCTGGAAGGTGCCGGATATAAAGTAGGAGATGAATGGCCGCTGATTACCGGACAGGATGCAGAGCTGATGGCAGTCAAGAACATCATTTCAGGATATCAGACAATGTCAATCTACAAAGATACACGCCTGTTGGCTGAAAAATGTGTGACGATGGTAGATGCCTGCTTAAAAGGAACAGATCCGGAGATCAATGATACAGAGCAGTACGATAATGGCAAGCTTGTAGTTCCGTCCTACCTGTGCGAGCCGGTAGCGGTCGACAAATCCAATTATGAAGAACTTCTCATAGAGGGAGGTTACTATACACAGGCGGATCTTGAGAGCTAAAAAGGAGTAAAAAATGTCTGAGACTATTTTGGAGATGAATCATATCACAAAAACTTTTTCCGGAGTCAAAGCACTTGACGATGTAAATTTCAAAGTTAAAAAGGGAGAGATCCATGCTCTTTGCGGAGAAAACGGTGCAGGCAAATCCACGCTGATGAATGTGCTCTCGGGCGTCTATCCTTTTGGAAGCTATGAAGGCGATATTGTCTACAAGGGTAAGACATGCCAGTTTCACAAAATCAAGGACAGCGAGGCACAAAACATCGTTATCATACATCAGGAGCTGGCGCTTAGCCCGTATCTCTCTATTGCGGAAAATGTATTTATGGGTAACGAAAAGACAAGACTTAAGGGGGTGATCAACTGGACACAGACGAAAGTAATGGCAAAGGAAATACTGGCAAAAGTCGGGCTTGAGCGAGAAGACGTAACGGCTCCTGTCAATACGCTTGGTGTTGGCAAACAGCAGCTGATCGAGATTGCAAAAGCACTTGCCAAGGAAGTCGATCTGCTGATACTCGATGAGCCAACCGCCGCCTTAAATGATGAAGAAAGCAGAAAATTACTTGATATTATGCTGGAGCTAAAAGCGCAGGGTATCACCAGTATCATGATCTCTCACAAACTCAATGAATTGAGTTATGTGGCGGATGCCATCACAGTGATTCGCGACGGGCATACCATTGAGACTCTGGATAAAGTGATAGACAACTTTACCGAAGACAGGATTATCAAAGGAATGGTAGGACGTGAACTGACGAATCGCTATCCGCAACGTTCGCATCTTCCGGGCGATGAAATCGTCATGGAAGTAAAAAACTGGAATGTGTACCACCCGGAGGACGCGAGCCGGCAGATGCTCAAAGACATCAGCTTTAAGGTACGTGCCGGTGAGGTCGTAGGATTTGCAGGACTTATGGGCGCAGGGCGTACAGAGCTGGCGATGAGTATTTTTGGCCGCAGCTATGGGCAGAAGATATCAGGCGAGATCAAACTTCATGGAACACCAGTGCATATTAAGACTGTGCGAGATGCGATTGCCCATAAGATTGCGTATACCTCGGAGGACAGAAAGACCTATGGTCTGGTACTCATAGACAGTATCAAGCGCAATATGACAATGGCCGCATTGCAGAATGGATTCTCTCACAAAGGGGTGGTGGATGCCAACCAGGAGATACTTTCTGCGGAAGAATACAAAAAACGCATTAACATCAAAGCAAATTCAATCAATCAAGTTGTAGGTTCCCTCTCAGGAGGGAACCAGCAGAAAGTGGTTCTGGCCAAATGGATGCTGACAGACCCGGATGTACTGATTCTGGATGAACCGACCAGAGGGATTGACGTAGGAGCCAAGTACGAGATATATACGGTTATCAATGAATTGGCTAAAATGGGAAAAAGCGTCATCCTGATCTCCTCGGAAATGCCTGAAGTCATTGGTACCTGCGACCGGGTGTACGTCATAAACGAAGGGGAAATCGCCGGAGAGCTGAACAAAGACGAGCTTTCACAGGAAGGTATCATGAAGTGTATTATGACGCATAACGGGAAAGGGGACGCGTAAGAAAATGGAGCAAAAGAAAACAATACATCTGGATTTAAAGCAATATGGAATGATCGGTGCCCTGATCATCATATTTTTACTGTTTTACATATTGTCCGGCGGCAAGAACGCGACCCCGACAAATATTAACAATCTGATTATGCAGAACGGATACGTAGTCATTCTGGCGACCGGCATGCTGTTGTGCGTACTTACAGGTAACATCGATTTGGGTGTCGGATCCATTGTGGCTTTGGCGGGTGCCTCGGCAGCAATTCTGGTAGTGGATATGGGGCTTCCCATACCAATCGCCTTTTTGGCGGCACTCGTCGTTGGTCTGATCTCAGGAGTGTTTGCCGGATTCTTCATTGCCTTTTTGGGAATCCCGCCTTTTGTAGTGACGCTTGCCACAATGCTGATGGGACGCGGACTTACCTATACGGTTTTGCAGGCACAGACCAAAGGACCGCTGCCGGAAGGCTATACGGCTATTGGCGCAGGCTTCCTCCCGACTTACAAGATTTTCTGGGGAGATGGGACACTTGATCTGGTCTGCATCGGCGTGGCGATTGTGGTGACGGCTCTGGTCATTATCTCAGAGCTTAGAACCGTCAAAGTGAATCGAAAATACGGATTTCCCAATGTAACACCTTGGCAAACTGTCATAAAGCTTGTGGTAATACTTGCAATTGTGTGGTTTTTCTTTTATAGTTTAGGTCAATACAATGGGATTCCGATTCAGCTGCTCCTAATGGCCATACTGGTGGGTATCTATCAGTTCATTACGAGCAAGACCGTAGCCGGCCGGCAGATATATGCTCTGGGCGGTAACGAAAAAGCAGCAAGGCTCTCCGGTATTAATACCAAAAAGGTATTCTTCTGGATCTACGTCAATATGGGTGTGCTGGCGGCGGTAGCAGGTATCGTGCTTTCAGCAAGAAATGCTTCGGCAACACCCAAAGCCGGTGATGGCTTTGAGCTGGATGCAATTGGTGCCTGCTATATCGGCGGAGCGGCTGCGGCCGGCGGTATCGGTACAATTATCGGTGCTGTGGTCGGTGCATTCGTAATGGGAATCCTTAATAATGGAATGTCAATGATCGGCTGGTCTACGGATATCCAGAAAGTGGTAAAAGGCATCGTGCTTTTAGGTGCTGTTACACTGGATGTGCTGACCAAGCAGAAGAAAAACTAATTAAGGATAAATGCACATATGCATAGGTGATGAGATGGCAAAAGCAACCAGGAAGTATCAGATAATTGTGGATTGGATCAACGAAAGAATTGCAGCAAATGAATTACAGCCGAAGGATAAGTTAGAATCCGAATTCGAGGTAGCTTCCAGGTTTGGCGTGAGCCGTCAGACAGTTCGTCACGCATTCAGCATATTGGAAAATGAAGGGAAAATAGAGAGCATCCAGGGCAGCGGCAGCTATGTCCGCGAGAATGACCCCATAGTCTATTCGACTGAGAAATCGCGAACGATTATGATTATCAGTACCTATGTGAATTCCTACATATTCTCAAGTACGATTCAGGGCATGGAAAAAGTGCTCGCCAGAGGTGGATGGGATATACAGATTGTGTTTACGCACAATCAGTTTGAAACAGAGAGAAATATTTTGAAGAAAATACTGGCAGGGCCGAATATGGCCGGTCTGATCATAGAGCCGACCATGAGCGGTCTGCCAAACCCTAACAGAACATACTATGACCAAATTATAGAACGCAATATACCGATTGTGTTTTTTAACAGCTTTTATACGAATATGGATATTCCGCACGTGTCGATCAACGATGTACAAGCCGGCTATGTGGCGGCAAAATACCTGATTGATCATGGCCATACAGAAATCGGAGGAATATTCAAAGCAGATGACGGACAAGGCCCGAGACGCTTTAGCGGTTACTATGAGGCACTGTGTCAAAACGGTTTGAAGCTGAATGAAAAAAAGGTCATATGGATAGATACAGAAGAGCAAAGAGAATTTGAGCTTAGCAAGGATCGAATTTTAGGAAGACTGAAAGGCTGTTCCGCGTGTATCTGCTATAACGATGTTGTTGCACATAATCTGACAAAACTGTGTCTGCAGGAGGATATACGTATTCCCGAGGTCCTTTCCATTGTAAGTATTGACAACTCGGAGCTGGCAGAACTGAACAAGACCCCGCTTACTTCCATTATTCATCCTTCCAAAAAGCTTGGTGAGAGAACAGCAGAAAATCTGATTCGGAGGATTGAAGATCCGTCATTCGACGCCAATTATGAGTTTGAGACCAAACTCGTCGAACGTGATTCTGTGCTGTTCTTATAAGTAGAACGAACACTGGCACAGGAGGGCTTTACAAAGCTATGAAAAAATCAAATACATATACGATATGGTTTTGCACAGGATCTCAGGATCTGTATGGCGAAGCATGTTTGCTAAACGTTGCCGAACATTCAAAAGTGATTGTGGAGCAGCTTAATAAGTCTGGAAAAATTCCGTTTGAAATCGTCTGGAAGCCGACATTAATTACGAATGAAGTGATTCGTCGTACCTTTAATGAAGCTAATAATGATCCGGATTGCATAGGGGTTATTACCTGGATGCATACATTTTCGCCTTCAAAATCCTGGATCTTAGGACTGCAGGAATTCAGAAAACCACTCTTGCATCTGCACACGCAATTCAATCAGGAAATCCCCTATGATACGATCGATATGGATTTTATGAATGAAAACCAGTCAGCCCATGGCGACCGGGAATTTGGACATATTGTCTCCCGTATGGGCATTGAGAGGAAAGTGATTGCCGGATTCTGGGGAGATTCCCATGTACAAGAGCAGATTGGTTCTTGGGCGCGTACGGCGCTTGGCATTATGGAAAGCAGCCATATACGTGTGCTGCGCATCGCAGACAATATGCGTAATGTCGCGGTAACAGAAGGCGACAAGGTAGAAGCACAGATTAAGTTCGGCTGGGAAGTGGATGCATATCCGGTCAACGAGATTACGCAGTACGTGCAGGATGTATCTCCCGGAGATACCGAGGCTCTGGTCGAAGAATATTACAGTCTTTACAACATTATGGCAGACGGCAGGGATGCGTCCGAATTGCGGGCGCACATTGCGGTACAGGCAGCCATAGAGATCGGGTTCGAGAAGTTTCTGACCGAGAAGAACTATCATGCGATTGTGACCCATTTCGGAGACTTAGGCGGATTAAAACAGCTGCCGGGTCTGGCCATACAGCGGTTGATGCAAAAAGGCTATGGGTTTGGCGGAGAAGGTGACTGGAAGACAGCGGCCTTTGTACGCCTGATGAAAGTGATGACGGCCGGTATTGAGCAGCCCAAGGGGACCTCTTTCTTGGAGGATTACACATACAATCTGGTACCGGGAAGCGAGGGGATACTGCAGGCGCATATGCTCGAAATCTGCCCCTCCATCGCAGACGGTCCGATTGCAGTACGTGTGAATCCATTGTCGATGGGAAATCGGGAAGATCCGGCCCGCCTGGTATTTACGGCCAAGGAGGGACAGGGAGTAGCCACTTCGCTCATTGATCTGGGAGACCGTTTCCGTCTGATCATTAATGAGGTGGATTGCAAGAAAACACCCCAGGCAATGCCGCATCTGCCTGTGGCAACTGCGTTTTGGACGCCGCGGCCGAATCTAAAAACGGGTGCAGAAGCCTGGATTTATGCAGGCGGTGCACATCATACCGCCTTTACCTATGACTTAAGCGCCGAGCAAATTGGTGACTGGGGCGAGGCTATGGGCATTGAAACTGTTTTTATCGATCACCAGACAGATTTGCGTTCTTTGAAAAAGGATCTCCGCCTCGCAGAGGTATACTATCGAAAATAAATTCATAATTTGTTGCAGATAACGTATACGAGGAGGTAGAAAATGGAGAAAAAATATGCGATTGGTGTAGATTATGGTACACAATCAGGAAGAGCTGTGCTCGTCAATGTTAAGAATGGTGATATCGTTGCACAGGCAACCAAGGTATATACGCATGGCGTGATGGAAGAGTACCTGCCGGATCATACGAAGCTTCCCCCGGACTGGGCACTGGAGCATCCGGCGGACTATATTGAAGTTCTGCGGGAAACAATCCCCTCGGTCTTAGCTCAAAGTGCAGTTGCGGCGTCAGATGTTATTGGGATTTCTATTGATTTTACAGCCTGCACCATGCTGCCGGTCGATGCGGCCGGTCAGCCCTTATGCTTTAGAGAGGATTTAAAAAGTGATCCGCATGCCTGGCTTAAGCTCTGGAAGCATCATGCGGCGCAGTATGAAGCCAATAAATTAAACCGTATAGCCGAGGAACGAGGAGAAGCGTTTCTGGGGCGGTATGGAGGTAAGATCTCTTCGGAATGGATGATCCCTAAGATTATGCAGATTCTGGATGAAGCACCGCACATCTACGCACAGACCGAGTGCTTTATGGAAGCGGCCGACTGGGTCACGATGCAGATGACCGGCGCCTATGTGCGCAATAGCTGTACAGCCGGTTATAAGGCTATGTGGAATAAGAGAGAGGGGTATCCCTCAGATGCGTTTTTTAAAGCGCTGGACACGCGTCTGGAGCATGTGGTACAGGAAAAATTAAGCACCAACATACTTCCGCAGGGCGCTAAAGCCGGTGAAATCACAGAAGAGATGGCAGAGCTTACCGGACTTCGCCCCGGCACGGCGGTTGCTGTGGGCAATGTGGACGCACATGTGTCTGTCCCGGCCGTCGGAATTACGGGGCCGAACAAGATGCTCATGATCATCGGCACTTCGACCTGCGATATTATGTGCGCAACAGAGGAAAAAATAGTTCCGGGCATGTGTGGCGTGGTAGAGGATGGTGTACTGCCAGGGTTCTTTGGCTATGAAGCCGGACAGTCCTGCGTCGGTGACCATTTTGAATGGTTTGTTAAGAACTGTGTGCCGGAGTCATACTATGTACAGGCCGAAGAGCAGGGTATTAACATTCACCAGCTGCTGACTGAAAAAGCAGAGAAGCTAAAAGTCGGAGAAAGCGGCCTTCTGGCACTGGACTGGTGGAATGGCAATCGTTCCTGCCTGGTGGATACAGATCTTACGGGGCTTATGCTGGGGATGACGCTTACGACCAAGCCGGAAGAGATGTACAGAAGCCTAATCGAAGCAACGGCTTTTGGAAAAAAAGTTATTGTTGATACGTTTGAGGAAAGCGGTGTAGCCGTAGAAGAACTATATGCCTGCGGCGGAATTTCCAAGAAAAATCCTATGATGATGCAGATTTATGCGGATGTAATGAACAAAGAAATCTTTATCGGAGCTTCGGATCAGACACCGGCGCTTGGCTCGGCCATGTTTGGTGCAGTTGCAGCAGGTGCGGCAGCCGGCGGCTATGATTCGATTGTCGAGGCAGCGGCGGTTATGGGAAAGGTTGAGGAAGAAACGTATAAGCCAATTGCTGCCAATGTCAGACAATACGAAAGAATTTTTGCGGAGTTCAAGCTGCTGCACGATTATTTCGGGCGTGGAGAAAACGATGTTATGAAACGTTTGAAGCGAATCAAAGCGGAAGTTCGAAAGGAGGGTTAAGTATGCTCGAAGAACTTAAACAAAAGGTATACGAAGCGAACATGCTGCTGCCCAAATATGCGCTGGTCACCTTTACATGGGGCAACGTCAGTGCCTATGATATTTCCAGTGGGTTATTTGTAATCAAACCAAGCGGTGTGGAGTATGAGTCACTGACCCCCGAAGCCATGTCTGTTGTTGATCTGGAGGGGAAACAAGTGGAAGGTCCCTTCCAGCCTTCCTCAGATACAGCAACACATGTGGAGCTATATAAGGCATTTCCCAAGATTGGCGGTATTGTACATACACATTCCTCCTGGGCTACCAGCTGGGCACAGGCAGGCCGCTCGATTCCATGCTACGGTACGACACAGGCCGATTACTTTTATGGAGAGGTGCCCTGTGTGCGCTGCCTGACCCGGGAAGAAATTGCGGAAGAGTATGAGAAGAATACCGGTCTTTTGATTGCAGACTACTTCAAGGACAAGGATTATATGGCTGTTCCGGCTGTGCTTTGCAAGAATCATGGGCCCTTTGCCTGGGGCAAAGACCCATTTGAGGCGGTGCACAATGCCGTCGTTGTCGAAGAAGTGGCCAAGATGGCACTTCGCTGTGAAAGCATCAACCCGCGGGTACAACCGGCGCCCGATGCTCTCAAAGATAAACACTATTTTAGAAAGCATGGTGCGAATGCGTACTATGGACAGAAACACTGAGCCGGACAGTTGTGAAAGAGGCAAAGAATATTCGAAAAGGATGAACTCGACTAAATTTAACCAATTTTACTCTAATATTCCTTGACATTTTGTGCTATTTCTCATACCATAGTGAGAAAGTGATTAAAACGGAGGTTGAAAGTGGTATGAAGAGAAATATTATTGTAGGACAATCCGGTGGACCGACAGCAGCCATTAATTCAAGCTTGGCGGGCGTATATCGTACGGCCAAAGAGCGCGGAGCCAAGAAAATCTATGGTATGCTGCATGGAGTACAGGGACTGCTGGACGAAAAATACGTTGATTTGGCAGATCATATCAAGAACGATCTGGATGTGGAACTTTTGAAGAGGACACCGTCGGCATATCTGGGTTCCTGCCGCTATAAATTGCCTGAAATTCATGAAGACAAAGAAATCTATGAGAGAATTTTTGCGATTCTGGATAAGCTCGACATTGAGTGCTTCTGCTATATTGGCGGCAATGATTCCATGGATACAATCCGAAAACTCTCGGATTATGCAATGCTTACAGGGCATGAAACAAAGTTCATGGGAGTTCCTAAGACGATTGACAATGATTTGGCACTTACAGATCATACCCCCGGGTATGGCAGTGCTGCGAAGTATATCGGGACGTCTGTCAAAGAAATCATACGTGATGCACAGGGACTGGCGTACAATACGGAGATTGTTACGATTGTGGAAATCATGGGGCGTAATGCAGGCTGGCTGACAGGTGCGGCGGCGCTGGCGCAAGGTGAGGACTGCGAAGGCCCGGATTTGATTTATCTGCCGGAGCTTGAGTTCGACGTTGACAAATTCGTAAAACGCATCAAAGAAATTCTGAAGAAGAAAAAGACAGTAGTGGTAGCTCTTTCGGAAGGCATCAAGATTAAAGATGGCCGTTATGTATGCGAGCTTGCCAGCGGCGTGGATTATGTGGATGCCTTTGGACATAAGCAGTTGAACGGAACGGCGGCCTATCTGGCAGCTTTGATTTCCGGAGAAGTGGGCTGCAAGACGAGAGCTATTGAGCTTAGTACGCTGCAGCGTGCCGCTTCCCATTGCGCGTCCCGCATCGATATCAACGAAGCGTTTCAGGTGGGCGGTGCTGCTATCAAGGCGGCAGACGAAGGCGATACGGGGAAAATGGTCGTTATGGAGCGAGTTTCTGACGAGCCGTACCAGTGTGCTTCTGCACTGCGTGATGTTCACAAGATTTCAAATGTGGAAAAACTTGTGCCGCGCGAGTGGGTCACCAAAGACGGAACCTACGTGACAGATGAGTTCATCAATTATGTACAGCCACTGATTCAAGGCGATATGCCTCCTGTCATGGTGGATGGCATTCCGAGACATCTGTACCGCAATATGGATTAAATGGCTATTCAAAATAAACACCTCCAAGACCGGGGCTCCGGTCTTGGAGGTGTTTTCTCGCGTTTCGTCCTTGCATACGTGTTATAAAGCAGCTTCGTAAATCTCGCGTACATCGCTTTCCTCGAACAGTTGTGGATTATTGCCGAGGTTTGGAACCGATACTTTCATGCAGTTTTCTGCCATCCAGGGAATATCTTCGGCTTTGATTCCCTGTTCACTTAAAGTGGAGGGGAGTCCCAGCTTTTGAATCAGCAGGCGCAGTCTGGCTACGCAGTCATGTTCATCCTGACCGCCCAAGAGTTGGGAGATACGGGCGAATTTCTCCGGTGCCTGTGAAATGGAGCGTTCGTACACAACGGGTGTAATGGCAGACAGTCCGCCGCCATGAACGATATTGCGCAGACCGCTGGCAGGATGTTCGATTCCATGTGCGGCGGTAACACCGGCGGTGTTGATGACCATGCCGCCAAAAGTTGAGGCAAGCGCCACCTTTTCCCAGCCCTCGGTATCGTCATAGTTCTCATAGACAGAGAGCAGATTCTCGCCCAGCAGGCGTATGCCTTCTAATGCGAACATATCTGTAATCGGCTGCGCAGAACGTGACAGATAAGCTTCCATATTGTGGCAAAGTGCATCGAAACCAACAGAAGCCAAAATACTGCGCGGCATGGTCATCATAAGATCTGGATCTACAATAGAAAGCTTTGCGATAATAGCATTGCAGCGCAGAGATTTTTTGTCATTTGTAACCGGATTGGAAAGGACTGCAAAGCAGTTGCCCTCGCTTCCGGTACCGCAGGTCGTAGGCACCAGGATGCTGGGAAGCGCTTTGTCAGACTGCAGACGGCCGAAGATGTAGTCATTGATATCGCCATCGTTTTCTGCCAGAAAAGCAATTCCCTTGGCAGCATCCATAATACTGCCGCCTCCAAGCCCGATAATCAAATCACAGCCCTGCTCTCTGGCGAGTGCAGCCCCATGTTCCGCTGTGGTAGTCAGAGGATTGGGTTCTACCTCATCAAATACGATGGAGGTTACGCCTTCTTTTGCAAGCAGACTGATGGATTTATCCAAAAGCCCTGTTTTCTTAGTGCTGTTTTTTCCTGTGACGATCAGTGCCTTCGTACCATACTCCCGGGCCTTGCTTCCCAAGAGGTCAATCTTGCCTCTTCCGAACAAAAGATTGACAGGTAAATAATATTGAAAATCCATATAGTCCTCCTTTATTGTATAATATCTGGATAAATGATAGCACTCACATTCGGCAGTGTCAAATAAAACCTTGAATCTATTGACAACTTCAAAAGTGGACTAAAATAATCGTGTATATGAAAATTAGATATATGTTTCTGAATATTTGTGGTACAATGTAACTTATCGGAAGGAAATCAAGCGTCCCCGGAGGGGACATTTGATTTCACCGATAAGTTAACGACAGACCGCAAGGTCTGGAGTCTAACGTGGTGTGAGCCGATTGATTCCCCCTCGCCCCTTTACCCATTATACATTTAGAAAGCGATACAAGTATGATAAAAAGCGAAATCATAGAAAAATTCACCCGCTACTTTGCCGCCGGCTGCAAGCCCCAGCAAAAAATCGGTGTTGAAATAGAGCATTTTGTTGTCAAAAAGGACACACATGAGAGCGTCAGCTATTATGGCAAACGAGGCGTTCAGGCGATTTTAGAGCGGTTAAAACCGTATTATACAGAAGGTATTTATGAAGCAGGACAGCTGCTGGGGCTGGTAGGCCCGCAGGCCGTCATTACACTGGAGCCGGGGAGTCAGCTGGAAATCAGCATGGTTTCTTGCGAGACAGTAGAGGAAGCAGAGAGGATTTATACGGACTTCCTCCAACAGATGACTCCGATTCTAGAGGAGTACTCCTATGAACTGCTTACACAAGGTTATCTGCCGAAGAGCACACCGCAGGAAATTGAGCTGATTCCCAAAAAGCGCTATGAATTCATGGATGACTATTTTAAAAAGACAGGGACCTCCGGAATCCACATGATGCGGGGGACGGCTTCCACACAGGTATCCGTTGATTATGCCAGCGAGGCGGATTTTGTCAAAAAATACAGAGTGGCGAATCTTCTGATTCCGTTCCTATACCTGCTGACTGAAAATGCGCGGCGTTATACACTGCCGGGCAAAGGAGCACATATTGGTCGTGCCCAGATTTGGCAGGATGTGGATCAGGCTCGTGAAGGAGTGCTGCCCGGTGTGTTTGATGAGGGATTCGGGTTTGAAGCCTATGCAAGAGCTATCTGCGATGTACCGGCAATTTTTATCCCGCATGAGGGAGAGTATCTATACACGAAATCCCGTCCAATTGGAGAGCTTGCCCAGACCTATGGCTTGGGAGAAGAGGAGATTGCACATTATTTATCCATGGTATTTTATGATATCAGACTGAAACAGTATATAGAAATACGCCCGGCGGACAGCATGCCGCTTGTATACGATCTGGCATATGCCGCTTTGATCAAGACGATTTTCTATCATAGTGAATTGTTATCACTGCTGTCTGAAAGATGGTCTGTCACAGTACCGGCGATTACGGAGGCACTGGAATCTATTATGCGCCGAGGATATGATGCCGTCGTGTATGGGCAGAACATCTATGAAAGCATGCAGTATCTGCTGCAGCTTGTCTATCGTGCCTGTCCAACGGATGAGCGTAAGTATCTGCTGCCGTTCATTTCGTTAGTTGAGTGAAAAAAACGCTGGCAGAAACTGTCAGCGTGTTATGTTAAAATAAGTATCAATTCCATTGGCAATTCCGTTGCTCATTGTATATTGGAAGGAGTCATTGACCATGGTCAGGTCGTCATGTTCATTGGACATGAATCCCATCTCCACGATTGTGACGGGAATCTGGCTCCAGTTGATACCGGTCATGTTGTTGTAGGCCTGTACGCCCAGATTTCCAAATCCTGTGGCGGCACAATACGAATTCAGAATGGCTTCCGAGAGGCGGTAGCTGTCTGCATACAGATGCGCTACATAAGGATTGTCCGCTCCCGGACACATGGTCAGTGCACCGCTTACGGAATTGTTCTCAGAGCCGTTAGCATGAATACGCACATAGATATCACAGCCTGCATCCGCTGCCAGTAAGGCGCGTTCGGAGTTGCTGATATTCGCATCATTGTCTGTACGTGTCATGACGACGCTATAACCGCGGTTTTCAAGCTCCTGTTTGAGTTTAAACGAAACATCAAGGTTCAGCTGATATTCCGGAACCCCGCTGTACACACCGCTTGTGCCGGTAGTGCAGCGGGCTTTTGTCGTACTAGAACCCGGTCCGTCAGGTTCCTGTGCACTCATGTCAACCCATGAGCCTTGGTGGCCCGGGTCGATTCCTACGGTTATTCCGGAAGCTTGAGGCTGCGGTGTTGGTGTGGGACTCTCGGTCGGTGCGGGTGTTTCGGTAACGGCAGCGGTAGGTGTTGCTGCCTGTACGGTTGCGGTAGGTGCTTCTGTGGGTGCGGCGGTAGGTGATGGCGATGGCGTAGTTGTTTCGGCCGCTGTCGGTGTCGCGATAGCAGCAGTGGCAGTCTTCTTGCCGGTAAACGGCTTCGTATAGACGAGTACGGCTGTGAGTATCACTGCCAGCGCCAGAACGGCGGAGCAGATAATAATAATTTTTGTCCTTTTATTCATAGGATTCCCCCCTGTTTATTGAACTATGAAGCACGTATTCTGCGCAGTACGGATTTGATGGTGACAAGCAGGATAAAGCATATAACTCCCGTAAGTACAATGGTTCCACCGGGCTTCCACTGTGCATAATAAGAAAAAATCAGACCAAACAATGTAAAGAAAACTGAAAAACCAATAGCACTAATAATCGTGAACTTGTAGCTTCGCTCCAGCTGCATGCTGCAGGCAATCGGCAGGACAAGCAAAGAGGAAACGATCAGAGCCCCTACGGTTCTTGAGGAAACCGAAACGGTCAGTGCAGTCAATAAAGTAAAGATAAAATTGACAGTTCGAACTGGTACGCCGGAGAGACGGGCTGCGCGTTCATCAAAACTTATGTAGAACAGCTCCTGGTACAAGACAAACACAATGAGGATGACAGCACAGCTGATTCCTGCCACAGCCCAGACCTCTGCCATACTGACAGAGACGATGCTGCCGAATAAAAAGCTGTTGAAGTTTGCACTGTTTTTTACAAACCCTGACAATACACCCGCAAGACCGATACCGGCCGACATGATAATGGAAATAGCCATTTCAGAATAGCGGGGTATCTTCTTTTGGATAGCCTCAATCGCCAGAGCAGCCATGATGCAGATTCCGGTTGCGCCCAGAATCGGATTGATTCCTAAGAGCAGTCCGAGCGCCACACCTGCCAGAGAAGAGTGGGAAAGCGCATCCCCGATCATTGATTTTCGCTTGAGTACAATCGTCATACCAACGCACGGAGCGGCGATAGCCAGCAGAATTCCCACGATGATAGCCCGTTGCATAAATCCATATTGTAGTATACTCATGCTTCCTCCACCTTACCTTCCTCGAACCGCAGGACACGATTGACACCGCGGCAATTCTTATAGGAGCCATGGGTGACCATGAGGATTGTAAGTCCCATGGAAGCATGAAGTCTGTCGAGCGTTGTATATAAGGTTTCAATCGAATGCGCATCGACCCCATTCGTTGGTTCATCCAGCAGCAGGATGGAAGGGTCGCAGATTAAAGCGCGTGCCAGCATGACACGCTGCATCAGCCCTCCGGAGAGATGGCTGAACAAAGCCTTTTTGTACTCCTCGACATCCAGAAGCTGCAGCGCTTCGGCAATTCGCGGACGTGCCTTGCGCATGAAAAAAGGCCCCTTTTTGATTTCGCCGTACAGGCCGGTGGCTACAATCTCTTCGACTGTTGCGGGGAAATTCTGATAAGCGGCGGTAGAATTTTGGGCTACATAACCGATACGGCAGGCTTTGATTGCCTGACGGCCAGTATGACCCAGAATGGAGACGGTGCCGCTTTGTGCGGTGAGCTCTCCTAAAATGACTTTTAACAAGGTGCTCTTGCCGGTGCCATTTTCTCCTAACAGTACGGCATAATCGCCGGAAGCAATCGTGAGTGAGAGGTCAGAGAGTACCGGGATACCATGTGAATATGAAAAAGAAACGTCTGTGATTTTAATCAGGTCCATGAGATGACTCCTTTTTATCAGTCTGACAGGTCATACAATATCCGTAGACTTCCAGCTTATGAGCGACCACCTGAAAAGAGCTGTCCTGTACTTTGATTAAATCGTGTTCAAAAGGGCAGTTGTCAAGCGGAAAGCGTTTGTGACAGCGCAGGCAGACACCGTAATGCAGATGGGCCCCGCGATTCCACTCATAGCGAGGCACTGCTTCGTTGGGCAGTGTCAGCCGGGTAATCATGTGCTGTGATTCAAGTGCTGACAGGACGCGGTAAATCGTGGAAAGCGCATAGGGTGCTTCCTTTTGTACCTGTATAAAAATATCCTGGGCATTTTGTGGTGTGGGCGACTCAGATAAGATGCGACAGATGATTTCTCTTTGCTTTGTGCGTTTGAACTGGCTTGACCAGATGGGTAATTCGTCCTGTTTCAAAACAGCCTCCTAATAGATGCAAAACATTCGCATTTGATAAGAAAAAGTATACGTGCATTTACTTGAAAAGTCAATACACGTATACCTTAGTCAATAGGTCATATATACATATTCTTCGTCTGGTTTTTCGGCAGGTTCTACGGAAAGAACCTGTATTTCAAGTTCATTTGCCTCGTTTTGTGAGATGGTACCCTGGACATAGACCCAGGAATCCGCAGTCAGTGTTGCAGCATCGCTCCAGACGGCGAGTGGGCCGCATGGCACCAGATCGGCCGCACAGCAGCTCATCAGCAGGCGGGCGACCGCAAACTGCGTCCCCTGCAGTGTGGCATCACGATAGACATAGCCCTTGATGCGAACCTGGTAGTCGAGATACGCGGTCGTATTGGTAGAAAGTTCAACAAGCCATGGATAAAATTGTGCATCGGGGACCGTAATACTTTTGGCCTCGGCATCCAGGCCGGCCGGCAGTGACGCAGAAGCCGCCGCAGGTGTCGTCGTTTCTTCCGTACTTGGTGCAGTATCCGATGCAGTATTCTGCGCGGGTGTGGTATCTTCTGCTGCCGGGGTTGTGGCGGCCTGTGTCTGATTCTGCGTAACCAGATCATTGGTCAGTGCGGCGGATACACTTTGTGAATCCAGAGAGTCATGGGGCAGTACCAGCAGTAGCGCAGGCAGCAGCAGGACCAGGCTGCGCAGCAGCCGCTTGCGGTAGCGGGGCTTGCGTACCCACCGCAGCCGGACAAGTCCCCAGAACGCAACGACGATCCCTGTAAAATATAAATAAGGTGCCATCTTAGGGGTGACATATTGTAAATAGCCGCCGGTATAAGTGATATACAGCAAAACGGCAGAGAAGAAAAAGCAGATGGCGCTTTCAAAAAGTACTTCAATATTCCAGGTGTTTTTCATAATGAGATACCTCCTGCCCCGGTCAGTGCAAAGATACCGACAACAAGGAAACTAATCACAAAGCTGGTGATGAGCAGCCGGACAATAAACTTTTTATTAAATCCGCTTGCAAGCATCATTACATTTTTAATATCCATCATCGGTCCGAAGACGAGAAACCCCATCAGAGAGGAGAAGGGGAAGAAGCCGGACAAGCTTCGCGCAACCACAGCATCCGAAGACGAGCATAGGGACAGGATAAAAGATAAGGCCATCATGGCCGCCAGAGAAATTGGCATGGCACTGCCGCCCAGTGTTTTAATCAGATCCAGATTCAGTGTCTGCAGGATTGCCGAAAGCAGGGTGCCCGCCATCAGATATTTACCAACAGAAAAAAGCTCCAGCTGTGCATGACGCAGAAACAACTGCCCCCGGCCCTTGCGGTCGCTTGTATCGATATTGTCTTCGTAGCAGCCGCAGCTGCAGGCAGAATAGCCGGTCTGCTGTTCCTTCAGAAAGCTGCGGGAAGGCACAAGCAGAAAGGTGATTCCGATCAGCAGTGCACTTAGCAGCCCGAGCCCTGCCCGCAGTCCCATGATTGTCAGACTGGAGTTAAATGCATAATATGTGGACAGCAGTACAACAGGATTGATCAGAGGTGTAGCCATCAGAAACGTAACGGCACTTGCAAGAGGGACTCCTTTTTTCAACAGACTTTTGAACAGCGGTATGGAGGCACAGTCGCATACGGGGACAAAAAAGCCCATTACAAGTGCGACTGCGATGCCGGCCACCGGATTTTTCGGAAAAAACTTTTGTACCTTCTCATCCGGCAGAAATACTGTAATCAGTGATGACAGCAGTACCCCGATCAGCAGAAAAGGAAATCCTTGCAGGAACAGTCCCAGAAATACATTAAGAATGGTATTCAGAGGAAAGCCGAGTGCCTCCAGGCTCGGTGAAAGAAGGATATAGATGACAAATAAAAATACGACGGCCAAAAAGAAGCCGACCTCGTTTCTTTTGGAGGTATGCACATAGTCGGTCACATCCTCGCTTTTTACTGAGAGTACCGAGAGTGAACGGTTGACGGTGCGCAGCAGCCGTTTGAAGCTTTTTACAGCCGCCCTGTCCGGTGTATCCTGGTACAGGGCGATATCACTGTTCGTAAGCTGTGTCAGAGGTGCGAAGCCTGTCTGGCCCAGCAGGTAACGGGCCTCTGTGATCTCGGATATATGAATCACCTTGCGAATATAGCAGCGGCCGCTCAACTGCGGCTGTAAAAACAGTGCTTCGGCGACGCTGAAATCTGCCATTCCGTTGCATTCGACCCAGATGGAGTCATACGGCTGTGCGCAGATCAGAGAAACCAGCGCAGCGGCAATTTTATCCGGCTCTTCTTCTAACTGCCGGATGGACCAGATGACGTTCTTGCTGCCGGGGGCAGAACTGATCTCAATCTCGCCTTCTTCGAACTGGATGATCAGGTGGTGCAGCGGTGCTGCGGATGTTTGCTTTTTCTGCATGGCAAGAAGCCGCTCATTAATAAAGGTGGACTTGCCTCCGCCGAGGAAGCCGGTCACCATATAGACGGGGATATTCTTTTTCATTCTTATTCTCCGGAAAGAGCAGCTACCAGGGCTTTTAAGTTCTCTTCCATAATAGAAATGTATTCTTTGCCTGCATCAAGATCCTCTTGTGTCAGTCCCTCGATGGGGTTTAGCACAGCCGTTTTGGCATCCAGCTCATCGGCTATGGTTTCGGCGACCTTGGGGCTTACAAGTTCTTCAAAAAAGATCGTGGTCACATTATGTTCCTTGGCAAAGGTAATGATTTCTTCCATACGGGCCGCATCAGGCTCGGAGTCGGGAGAGAGTCCTTCAATTCCCTCCTGATTCAGCTGGTAGGCGGCGCATAAATAGCCAAAAGCCTCGTGCGCTACAATAATACTGGCATCTTTGTAGGGCGCCAGCTGCGTGGAGAAAGCTTCATCGAGTGCATCGAATTTAGCACTGTATTCAGAATAATTAGATTCGTATTGCTCGGCATTCGCTGCATCGGCACTAACAAAGGCTTCTTTGATTGCGTTCATTTCGTATTTCGCATTCTCAGGATCCAGCCAGACATGACTGTCCGTAGTTTCTTCTTCTGTGTCTTCACCGGTGTCCTCGGTGTCCTCTTCGTGTGAATGCCCTTGCAGCAGTGTCAGACCTTGAGAAGCTTCCACGAGAAGCAGATCCTGATTGTCCAGGGAGTCAAGCACGTCCTCCACCCAGTGCTCCATGCCGGCTCCGTTATATATGAAGACATCGGCAGTTTCCAGGGTAACTATATCGGAAGCCGTCGGCTCCCAATCGTGAGGTTCTGTCCCGGCCGGCACCAGATTGGTGATGGTCACAGAGTCCCCGCCTACTTTTTGTGCAAAGTCATACATAGCGTAGAAGCTGGTAACAACCTGCAAAGAGGAGCTGTCCTCCTGTGTGGTCGCAGATGTGGATGCTGTTGAGCCGCCGCATCCGCTGAGTGATACTAAGCTAAGTGCCAGAAGCAGTATGGCAGAAATATATTTTTTCATAAAAATCCTCCGTATAAGACTGAATGTGTCGGGTAATGTTGTGTACAAATGCAAAGGATTCAGGGGTTTAGACGTACCTTTTCACCGATTGGCGTGCGCGGTGTCAGCACGTAAAGCAGTCTGCCGGCGCAAAACGCTAAAAAACATAGAACGACCGCGGCAACGAGCAGTACTTCTATGGAACCGGATAACTGGTTTAAAAAGGCAGCGGCCGTATGGATTTGTACACAGACGGGGCAGCCGGCTTCATGGGTCCGATGGTTGTGCGGCTGACTGGCCGTTAGTGTGGCGGCCGAGGCAGTCAGCAGGAGCAGCACAATCAGTACTGCCGCGAACCTGCGTTTTATAAGTGATGGATTCATACTATCTCCTGTAATTGCTATCAGATGCGAATGATTCGCATATGAAAAGTATAGAAGCAGGAAGTCGGTTTGTCAAGCAAAAGCGTTTTTTGAGATATGTTCTCAGGTACTTGTATATTAACCGGATTATTTGTATAATGATGGAACGCGCACCCATAGTGGTGCAGAGGATGTTATTGAAATCAGAGGAGGGGCTATGGGAGTGGAAATTGTTCTGCTTGTGCTGCTGCTGTTGTTTTTGCTTTATCTGGGTCTGCTATGGCCGCATCTGAACCGCAAAAGTGAAATGCGTGCTTTCACCGAACGGCATATAGCACACAGAGGACTGCATAGTATGGAAGAGGGGATACCGGAAAACTCTGCGCTTGCGGTAGAAGCAGCCGTTGCAAAAGGCTATGGAATCGAATTGGATGTACAGATGACTCGTGACAGGAAGATTGTGGTTTTTCATGACGCGGATCTGCTCAGAGCATGCCAGATTCCTGAAAAAATAAATCGATGTACGTATAAAGAGCTGCAGGCCTATACGCTGTTTGGTACCGGACAGAGAATCCCGCTGCTCAAGGAAGTCCTGCAAATCGTAGATGGCAAAGTGCCAGTCTTACTTGAGTTAAAAGCCGGAAGAGAGTATCGTACTGCCTGCCTGGAGCTTGCCAATCTACTGGATGCATACGAGGGAAAGCTGGCGTTTTTCTCATTCCAGCCGCTGGCGGTTCGCTGGTTCTTAAAACAGCGGCCGAAGATCTTGCGGGGCATGCTGCTTACGAACTTTCACAAAGCACAGGGAAAGCAGGCATGGATCATTAGCTTTATCATGGGAAATTCCCTGCTTAACTTCTGTACCAGGCCGGATTTTCTTGCTTACAATAAGAATCACAGATATACATTATCCAATATCATCTGCCAAAAGCTTTACGGAATCACGTCTGCTGTGTGGACGATACGCAGCCAGGAAGAACTGGACAAGCTGAACCGGCAATATGAAATGATCGTATTCGAGGGATTTATACCAAAATCATAAATTAAATAGTGAGTGAGAATAAATGATGAAAACTACACAGAAAGATATGACAGGCCGCTATACATTTTTGAATGTATTCTTTTGGATGGCCTCGTGTCCGATTCAGGGCTTTGCCTCGGTATTTCTGCTTTCCAGAGGATTTGATGCGGCACAGATCGGGCTTACGCTGGCCTGTGGAAATATCGTGGCTGTCGTCGTGCAGCCTGTGCTTGCTGCCTATGCAGACAAGACGACAAAAATGTCTTTGAAGATGGTAACACTGCTGGTGGCAGGTGTGACCCTTCTATTCATGCTTTTATTACAGGGGGCGGCAAGCTCCTTTGCGCTGGTGTTTGGCATCAGTGTGTTTCTGGCGGCACTCATGAACATCATTCAGCCGCTGATTAATGCCATTGGTGTCTATTATATCAATCGGGGCGTGTATGTGAATTATGGTGCCGCCCGCGGGATTGGCTCGATTGCATTTGCGATTCTTTCTTTTTTTATGGGATCATTCGTAGAGCGCTTTGGTGTGGTGGTCATTATTCCGGTGGGAATTCTGAACTATCTGCTCTTCTTTTTCGTACTGCTGACGTTAAAAATCGAAAGAAATGAGATCGTAGAACCGGTAAAAGAGGCGGGAGAGAAGATCTACGGGAATCTCTTTGATTTCTTTATTAAATACAAAAAATTCACAATGCTTTTGCTTGGAATCATCTGCCTGTTTATTTTTCATGCCATGATCAATACCTATCTGATTCAAATTATTCTGCAAGCCAAGGGAAATACCGGGCATGTGGGACCCGCACTTGGTGTTGCGGCGGCCTGTGAGCTGCCTCCGATGTTATTTTTCACCAGGATTGTCAGGCGGATACCCAGCCATCACATTCTTAAAATTGCGGCTTTCTTTTTCGGTGTAAAATCCCTGCTCTTTTTATTTGCATCGAATATGCCGATGGTATTTCTGGCGGAAGCGTTTCAAATGCTGTCGTTTGGCCTGTTCACCCCGGCCTCGGTATTCTACACAAACCAGGTAATGAAAAAATACGATAAAGTCAAAGGTCTTGCGATGATTGCAGCGGCCATACTGGTAGGCAATATCATAGGGAATCTGTTAGGAGGCTGGATACTCGAATACTGGGGGCTGTTTACGACATTGCTGGTGGGCTGCTGTATTACGCTTGTGGGAATTGTTCTGGTGGTGCTGTTCTCTGTGGGAGAAGCGCAGTATCAGACAGAGGCGGAGGAATAACGGCTCAAAAAGCAGACGAAATACCAGGCATTTTCCGGACTTGCCAAAAAAATGTGTATGGTATATAATTTCAAGTGTTTACTATTCATAAAGAGTGTTCGAAACCATCCACTCTACAAAAAAACTAAGGAGAACAATAGAATGAACAAAAAAGCACTTTACCTCACACAAGGGGCAATGATTGCCGCGATTTATGTTGTACTGACCATTGTGTTTTCACCCATCAGCTATGGAGCTGTCCAGGTGAGAATCTCAGAGATGCTGACGATTCTGCCGTTTTTTACACCGGCGGCCATTCCGGGGGTATTCCTCGGCTGTCTGATCAGCGGAATCATGAATGGCGCGATTCTCCCGGACATTATCTTCGGAAGTCTGGCAACACTCGCAGCGGCATTTGCAACGTATGCATTGCGCAGACACAAGTGGCTGGCGCCGGTTCCGCCAATCGTAGTTAACATGCTGGCAGTCCCTTTTATCCTGTACTACGGCTACGGAGTTGGGATTCCGATTCCGTTGCTTGCGCTCTCTGTGGGAGCCGGTCAATTGATTTCATGCGGATTGCTGGGAATGGTACTTCTGCATATTCTGGATAGGTATAAAGTGGTGATTTTTAGGTATGCCGGTGAATGACAGACCTTAGGTCAGAGCCTATGAGCAAGCAGTAAGAAGGCTTGCAGCTCCTTAGCATAACCGGGAGCTGCAGGTCTTTTTGAATATTGGCAATATAGGGAGGTTTACTATGTACAAAGTATTGATTGCGGATGATGAAGCGAAGGTCTGCAAATTGATTCAAAATGTCATAGACTGGGAAGCACTGGGCGTCGAAGTAGTCGGCATAGCGCAGGATGGTATAACTGCGCTGCAGATTATTGAAGATAAAACACCCGATATTGTCATTACAGATATACGTATGCCCGGATATGATGGCCTGCAGTTAATCGAAAAAGCGAAAGCTTTAGATAAAGACATCTACTTTATTATTATCAGCGGACACAGGCAGTTCGATTATGCACATAATGCGATTAAATTTGGTGTGGAAGACTATCTGTTGAAACCAATTCGTGAAGAAGAACTGATTTCAATTGTAACCAGAGTGGTAAATGAGAAGGATAAACTAAGGCTAAAAGAGAGTCATACAGAGGAACTGCAGCAGCAGGTCACACGAGATGCGCAGACGATGCGCCGCAATTTCATGGAGAACCTGATTGCCAATCCGAATTACTTTGCGGGAAAAGACTATGCAAGAAATGCCGGTTATCCGCAGGTGCAAGATGAGTCCGGGGTATACCAGGCAGTGGTCATTAAGCCGGATATTGCAATAGAAACTGAGAATGAGGAAACGTATCTGATTCTGCTCAAACGCATTCAGGAAATTGTAGAAGAAGAATTTGCGCGGGAAAACGAAGAGTTTCTAAGCACTGTAAAGGAAGAAGGCGTATTCCTGATTCTGCACAGTGATGCACTTGACCAAAAGGAAATGCGCGCCAAGCTTAAAAAGGTGATGAAAGAGATTTTACGCCTGCGGGATTTGTTTTGGAATATTCAGGTAACCGTAGGTCTGGGGCTTGTGACGGATGCTTTGTGCTCCATCCAGAATTCGATCTACGAAGCCAAGCGCGCCGTATTGAACCGGCTGTTGCTGGGAACCGGCAGAATCATCGAGAGTACAGATCTGCCGCCGGCCAAGACGCAGGTGACGGAGCTTTTCAATAGCAAGGTAAGAAATGAGCTGTTAAAGCAGATAGAGATACTCGATGTTGATGCAGTTGTACGCACCATTGAGCAGATAAAACAGGAGACACTTTTGCGGCAGGATCTGGACGGGATGCTGGTCGCATTGCTGTGCAGTGAAATCATTGAAGTATATGACTTTGGCTTTAGAAATATTGGAGAAGAGCTGAGCAAGGAAAATATGCAAAATGAATTTTACAGACGTTTCTGCAGATGCGTGTCGCTGCAGGAAGTATTCGAGCAGCTGCTGGTGCTTTTCAGACACCACATGATGGATTTTGCTGAAGATAAACGGCAGACAGAAATCAGGCCCATACGGGATGTCAAAAAATACGTACAGCAGCATTACCAAGAGGCGCTGCGTCTGGAGGATATGGGGAAACTGGTCGGGTTCAATGCCACTTATTTTTCCTCTATTTTTAAAAAAGAAACTGGACAAGGTTTCTCGGAATACCTGATTCAGATTCGGGTGGACAAAGCTAAAGAGCTGCTCGCCGAGCAAAATATTGGAATGGTCGAAGTCGCTGAGCAGGTAGGATACAGTGATTTGAAATATTTTTCGAGATTGTTTAAGAAAGTAACCGGACTAAGTCCGTCAGATTATAGAAAACTCTACCATAAAATCTGATTGTACAGGGAGAAGTGTATGAGAGGTTCCATGAGCGGGATGAGTGGAATGTTGGTTGCCCTGCTGTTGGCACTGCTGGTGTTCGCCGTCATCTGCCTAATGATTGTCAGCCGGAATAATCGCAAAGTCAAGGAAATGCTCAGACAGTTTATTGAAGCCGGGGTATTTCCTGTTTTGGATGAAAACGACAAAAGAAGGTATTCAGAAATCGAAGAGCTGGTACTGGCCTTGGGAAAGCGGCTGGAGAATGAAAACCTTACGGAACTCAAAGTGAAGCAGGCGGAATATCTTGCGCTGCAAAACCAGATCAATCCGCATTTTTTATATAATGCACTTGAGGCGATCCGCAGTGATGCACTTGAGGCGCAGATGCCCAGCATCGCCGGAACAACGAAGGCGCTGGCAGCCTATTTCCGTTATACCATTACGGAGACGAAAGGGCTGGTCACGTTAGAAGATGAAATCGACAATGTGGAGAGCTACTTCACAGTGCAAAAGTACAGATTTGAAGAAAAACTGATAATGAAGATTCTGCTGCCGGAAGACCAGCCGGAACTGATGCAGCTTAAAATGCCCAAACTTACCTTGCAGCCGATTGTGGAAAATGCCATTTTTCATGGACTGGAGAGCAAAATGGGCGTTGGCACCATCTGTATTTCTGTGGATACCACAGAGCAAAACCTTATCGTGCACATCAAAGATGACGGAGTAGGCATTGCGCAGGAAGAACTGAGTAAAATGAATCTTATATTCAAACAACAGGAATCTGATCCGAAGCTGGGCCAAGAAAGTGAGACAGGAAGCGGGATTGCGCTGATCAATGTGAACAGCCGCATCAAGCTGCTCTTCGGTGAAGATTATGGCATTCGAATCTTTAGCGTTCCGGATGTAGGAACCGACGTAAGTGTATTTCTGCCCCTGGTGTGAGTAGAACAGGGGCGTCCCGGAGGAAGTATGAAAAAGGAAATTCTGCGTGTCGAAAATGCCGGTATTGTACAAAATGGAAGTGCGGTACTGGAAGATGTTTTTTTACAGGTCTGTGAAGGCGATATTACCGGTATTGTCTCTGACAATCTGCGTTCCAAGGAAAAACTGGAGCTGTTCTTAAGAGGAGATATTCCCCTGACAGAAGGGAAAGTCTACCTGCTGGGTGAAAAACTGCCGGCAGAAAAGCAGCAGGGAATGCTGCGCGAGAAGATTTTCTTTGTGGAGAAGCTCAAAGGGATTTCCGAAGAGCTCACAGGACTGGATTTTGTCAGAATTCACATCAGTAAGATGAAGAAATTTCCCCGAAGGAAGAAACCGCTGCTTAGTCTTGTGGGAATGCTATGCAAAAAAATCATGATTCCGGAGTTGGTGCTGGATAAAAAAATGAAGCAGTTCACAATTCTGGAGATTTGTGAATTGCTCTTAATTTGCGGCTATTTATGCGGAGCCAGAGTATTCGTGCTGCTGGATATCTCTAACTTTTTAAACGAAAGCGACAAAGACAAATTTGCACAAATGGTCTTAAGGTTCAGGGAGAGAAAGATGGCATTTCTTGTATTTGACCATGAGGACAGCCGTTTCTTATTGTTGGCGGAGCGTATTTCGGTTCTCCAGCAGGGGCATACGCTGTTTGTGTTTGACCGGGATGAGTATATACAGCTATACGAAGGGCGCAATGGAAGAACACGATTCTCTGGCAGAGAATCCGCAGAAGAGCGTATTGAGGGCAGTCTGCTCGCCTTTCAGGATGTGAGAACAGAAACACTCTCCTCCCTCACGTTTTCGATTGCCAAAGGTGATATTGTCAGCATATTGGACGAAAGTGGTTATCCTACGGAGGATGTGATCCGGCTGCTAAACGGAAGCATTGCACCGGTACAAGGTGACATTTATTTTAAAGGCAGCCGTTTTACGGCCAGGGAGTTTCAGCATGCAATCCCGAATGGAATCTGCTGTATTCTGGAAAACCCGACTAAGAAAGATAAGATGTTGTTCCATAATCTGAGTGTCTTGGAAAACTTAAGTCTTGTGGTCGGACAAAAACTTCCGGGGACAATTCTGGCAGGGAAAAGCAGGAAGAGTCTGGAAGCCCAGTGCAGGGAGTTCTGGGGGTATGATATCTGCGCCAAATCAATCAGTGACTTAAGTGATGTGGAAAAGCAGAAGCTGGTCTACTTCAAATGGCTTTTGTACTTTCCGAGTCTGGTAATCTGTATCCGTCCATTTTCCGGAACAGATAAGTCGATGCGTGAAGTTACGGAGATGATGATTAAGCAATATGCACAAAAAGGAATTGCAGTTCTTATCATTACTTCCAACACGGGTGAATCGGAGGCCATGGGCGGCCGGGTCATCCGTTTAAAAGACAATGACAAATAATGCATAAAATCTAAAGATGCCCCCCCGAACTCCAAAGATAGTGAGTTTCAAACGACGCAAAAAAGAGATAGACTAAAGCCGAACAGTCGTAGAGGAGAGGTGAGGATATGAAGTATGCATTAGAGATGAAGAATATCAGCAAATCCTTCTCTGGAATTAAAGTGCTTAACGATATTTCGCTCAATGTAAAAGCTGGCGAGGTACATGCTCTTATGGGAGAAAATGGGGCCGGAAAATCAACATTGATGAAAATTTTATTGGGCATTTATAAAGCAGATACCGGAAATATCCGCTTTAACGGAGAAGAGATCCATGTGCATAACCCGCGGGAAGCCAGAGATATGGGGATATCCATGATCCATCAGGAGTTGAATGTACTTTTGGATATGGAAGTCGCGGAAAATGTATTTACCGGACGTGAGCTTTTGAAAAAAGGGTTTGAAAAATTCAAAATCGTCGACCGGGAGCGTATGAGAGAAGAAACGCAGAAATATTTCGATGAGATGGAGATTGATATTGATCCGAAAGCTCATATGCGAGAGTTAAGTATTGCCCAGATGCAGCTGGTGGAAATTGTAAAAGCAATCTCTTTGCGTGCACGTATACTTGTTATGGATGAGCCCACCTCTGCTATTACAGAGCGCGAAGCGGTCATCTTGTTCAGGCAGATTGACAGGCTTAAAGCACAGGGAGTAGGCATCGTATATATTTCACACAAGATGGATGAAATATTTAAGATATCGGATACCATTACCATCTTGCGGGATGGGGAGTGGATTGTCACCAAACCGAGCCATGAGCTGGATGAAGATTCCCTGATTAAATACATGGTAGGACGGGAAATCTCCGAGATTTATCCCAAGGAGCCGACGACCATAGGTGATGTGGTCTTTGAAGTCAAGGGTCTGTCCAGAAATAAAAAATTCGATGATGTAAGCTTTGCGCTGCACAAATCGGAAGTGCTGGGCATTGCCGGATTAGTGGGCGCCGGACGCAGTGAGGTGGTCGAGACGATTTTTGGAATGTACCAGAAATCGGCGGGTTCGGTTTACCTGGACGGCAGTGAAGTTATCATCAAGCACCCGCTGGATGCCATCCGTCATAGAATTGCCTTGATTACAGAGGACAGGAAGCATACAGGCCTGAATTTGAGAGCTTCAGTCAAAGAAAACATTTCGCTTGTCGGGATAGGTGATATTCTGTCCTCCCATGGAATCCTGGATGCACAGAAGGAGAAAAAGGCGGCGGATACGTATATCAGTGAGCTGAAAATCAAGACACCCTCCCGGGATGCCATGGTGGAAAACCTAAGCGGCGGCAACCAGCAGAAAGTAGTCCTGGCAAAATGGCTTCTCAAAGATCCGGAGGTTATCATCTTCGATGAGCCCACCAGGGGAATTGATGTAGGAGCCAAAAGAGATATCTATTTACTGATTAACAAATTGGCGAAACAGGGCAAGAGCGTTATCGTGATTTCGTCTGAAATGCCGGAGCTTATGGGAATAACAGATAGAATTATCGTAATGTGCGAGGGCAAGGTGACGGGCGAGGTCGGGCGCGATCAGTTCTCACAGGAAATTATAATGGGATATGCATCGCGTGCAGAGGGGAGTGTAGTATGAAACAAAAGCTAAGAATCAACTATAAAGAATTTGGTATTTTTATTGCATTTTTTGTGTTGCTGATTGTGTTAATGATTATTTCGCCGGATGCTTTTGCAAAGCCCCGAAACCTGATTAATATTATCAAGCAGGCATCCATCAATGGAATTCTCTCCTGTGGAATGATGTTCGTCATCATCGCAGGCGGCATTGATTTGTCCGCAGGCTCCAATATTGCTTTAAGTGCCGTTGTAGCTGCCTATTGCGCCCAGATCAGCGGAATGCCTCTAATCGTAAGTATCCTTGCGGCTGTTGCGGCGGGTGCACTGGTTGGAGTGGTCAATGGATTTGGTGTTGCCTATGCGGGACTGCCGCCGTTTATTATTACCTTATCGACGATGACGGGGGTCAGAGGACTCGCCTTGATTCTAAGCGGCGGTTCGCCGGTTTACGGACTGGATGCCAAGTTTGAATCGATTGCAAGTGCCTTTCTGTTTGGAAATATACCGATTCTTGCAGTGTATTTTATAGTCATTGCGCTTATAAGCGGGTTTATCCTTACAAAAACTGTATTCGGCAGGAGAGTCTATGCCGTCGGAGGCAGCGAGATAACAGCCAAAGTATCAGGAATCAATGTAAAGCGTATTAAGATGGCAGTATACACCGTAGGCGGAATTGCAGCCGGAATTGCAGGGCTCTTAATTGCATCACGTACCGTACAGGGCTCCCCTACCGCCGGAGAAAGTTACGAAATGGATGCCATCGCTGCGGTAGTTATCGGTGGTATCAGTATGACAGGCGGTTCCGGCAAATGGTATGGAACCATCATTGGTGCACTGTTACTGGCTGTGATTGCCAATGGACTTGATATTTTAGGTGTATCCTCGAACTATCAGAAAATCATCAAAGGTGTCATCATCGCAGTTGCAGTATATCTGGATTTAAGAGGCAAACAAAAGGAAGAATAAGAACAAGTTACTATGTAGGTAGGAGAAAGCAGGAGGTTGGAAATGAAAAAGAAAATGTTATGTGTGGTAGTAGCGGCAATTATGATGCTGATGGTAACAGCGTGCGGTTCATCTTCGGGAAGCAGTGACAGTTCGTCGTCAGGTTCGGATACATCGGATCAGACCATCGCACTTTTTATGACCCATATGTCGAATGAATTTACAGTGACCTTATCAGACGCTGTTGAAGCAGAAGTAAACGAACTCGGATACAAATACAGTGTATATGATGCGGAGCAGGATGCCGCTACACAGTCAGACCAGATTGAACAGGCGATTACGTTAGGAGTAGAAGGCATCATCATTGAACCGGTATCCGTAGACGGTATTGTACCGGCAGTAAAAGCAGCCAAAGAAGCCGGTGTCTATGTAGTCATCGTAAATCAGAGAATCAGCACGCCGGAAGCAGCAGACTGCTATGTGGGTGCCGATGCGGCAACAACAGGTGCCAAACTGATGGAAAAAGTCATGGAAGATATTGGCAGCCAGGGAAATATCGCAGAACTGCTCGGGCCGATGGGCTCTGACGGACAGGTAGGACGCTCCGAGGGATTTGACAGCGTACTTGCAGAAAATCCTGACGTAAAGGTGGTCTTCTCTGATGCGGCAGATTGGGAGACAGATCCTGCGCTTACAATAACAGAGAACTGGTTGAATGCGGGAACAGATCTGGTGGCAATCGTATCACAGAATGACGCAATGGCTATGGGAGCTGCCAAGGCAGTACAGGATGCCCAACTAGAGGATCAGGTATTTGTCTATGGTGTAGATGCCACTTCAGAGGGGCTGCAGGCTGTCTTAGACGGCAAGCTCAAAGCGACCATATCGCAGGGAACAGAAGACCAGGGAAGACTTGCAGCAGATGCATGCACGGCCCTATTACAAGGCGAGACTGTTGAGGCTGAGACAATTGTTGAGAACGTTATTTATACACAGGAAAATGCCCAGGAAGGTCTGGATGCACTTGGTAAATAGAAAGTAAAAAAAGCGGTCGAAAAGTAAATTCTCTTTTCGGTCGCTTCTTTATGCAAAGAAAAACTTAGCGGACATAGTGGATATAGTCACTTTTGCGCGCTTTGCGTGCAGAGGATACCTTGGCAGGGTGGCCGACGATGCAATGCCCTACACCGACATAATCACCCTCTATGCCCCATTCTTTGAGCAGCTGCTGTCCGCGCTCAGAGGAGAAGACTTCTTTCGCCCGATGCACCCAGCAGGAACCAAGCCCCAAAGCATGTGCAGCCAGCTGCAGGTTCTCGAGTACGACACTGCCGTCCTCAACATGCGTAGGCAAGGAGCGGTCAGCCAGTACAACGATGACTGCGGGAGCTCCATAGAACGGGTCCATATCGGCGCCCATTACAGCGGCATTTAAGGCCGATAATTCATCACGAACCGCTTTGTTGGTGACGGCAACCAGCAGCGGCGACTGTGCGCCCATACCGCTGGGGGCATAGGTTCCGGCTTCCAATATGGCATCGAGGTCCTCCTGGCTTACCGGAGTTGCTTCGTATTTCTTGACACTTCTGCGAGATAAGATCATTTGTAGTTCCTGGTTCATAGGATATCGTCCTTTCTTAAAAATAGATATGCATACGGCATATCAAAATATCTGTCCATAGTTCATACTGCATATTTATAGTATAATCACATACGGGAAGGATGTAAAGTCTGCTTTTTCTTGCTTTTTACGTCTAAAAGAGGTATCATTAAGTGCAAAGATAAGAATAACTGAGGGTATAATACTAACATGAGTGAAGATAATAAACCGCACAAGACGGGCGTAGAATGGAGGAAGCTTTTTGACAAGCTTTCGTTGTATACGTTGAAAAAGGGATTCCGTTATCTGAAACATTATGGAATCAAAGAGTTCTGGGTGCGGCTTCAGGAGCGCTTCGAACCGGAAGAGATACCATATGAAGCATGGTACGAAGCATACAGACCGAAAGGGGAGCTGCTCGATCGACAGAGGCGGCGTACGTGGGAGAAACCAGACAAAATCAGTATTGTTGTACCGGCGTATCAGACTCCGGTCGCGTTTTTGTCAGAGATGATCGCATCGGTACAGGCGCAGACCTATCCGTACTGGGAACTTTGTATTGTCAATGCCAGTCCGCAGGATGAGCCCATGTCAGCGCTTTTGGAAGAATATACGAAGACGGATGTCAGAATTCGCTGCGTTGAACTTAGTGAAAATCTGGGAATTGCGGGCAATACCAATGCCGCTTTTGAGATGGCAACCGGTACATTTACAGCACTGTTAGATCATGACGATCTGCTGGCTCCCAATGCACTCTATGAAGTGGCACAGGCACTGGAGCGGGATGCGGACATTGATCTGTTTTATTCGGATGAAGATAAGGTGACAACGGATGGCAGCGAGCACTTTCAGCCGCATCTGAAACCGGACTTCTCGATAGATTTGCTCCGGTCTAATAATTACATCTGTCATTTTCTTGTCGTGAGAACCTCACTGGTCCGCCAGGTCGGAGGCTTTAGGACAGAATACGATGGGGCACAGGATTACGATTTTATTTTCCGGGTGGCGGAACAGGCACGCAAAATACATCACATACCGGAGATTCTCTATCATTGGAGAACACACAAAGCATCCACAGCCGATAATCCGGCGAGTAAAATGTATGCATTCGACGCCGGCAAGCGGGCAATCGAAGCACACCTGGGGCGCGTACATGAAACAGGCGAGGTTTCCCATACCAAGGATTTAGGCTTTTATCGTGTTTCGTATCCGGTGCAGGGGAATCCCCTTGTCAGCATTGTGATTCCAAACAAGGATGAGCAGGAGACACTTCTAACGTGTCTGCAGTCAATCCGCAGCCGCTCTTCCTATACAAATTATGAGATTATTATCGTTGAAAATAATAGTGAAACAGAAGAAATATTTGCCTGCTACGAAGAACTTAAGAAGCAGGAACATATTAAAATCATTACATGGAACCAACCATTTAACTATGCAGCAATCAATAATTTTGCTGTTGCACAGGCCCGCGGAGACTACATTTTGTTTTTGAATAATGATGTGGAAGTGATTACACAGACCTGGCTTGAGGAAATGATTGGGAATCTGCAGCGTCCGCAGGTCGCTGTGGTAGGGGCCAAGCTGTATTATCCGGATGACACGATACAGCATGCGGGCTGTATTGTCGGTATGGGCGGTGTGGCCGGTCATATCTTTACCGACATGGACAGAAAACGCAGCGGATATCTGCACAAAGCTTCCATACAGCAGAATATGAGCGCGGTCACTGCCGCTTGCATGATGGTAGAAAAAAGTGCGTTTTTGGAAGTCGGCGGTTTTACCGAAGAGCTTGCAGTCGCGTTTAATGATGTGGATTTTTGTCTGAAGATCCGCAGTCATGGTTTTCTGATTGTGTACAATCCTTTTGTTGAGCTGTACCATTTTGAATCAAAGAGCAGAGGCGCAGAAGACAGTCAGGATAAGGTGCGAAGGTTCCAGGAAGAAATCGAATATATGAGGGTGCATTGGCGCAGCATTTTGTGCGAAGGAGATCCCTACTATAATAAGAATCTTTCGCTTACCAAATGGAATTATTCACTGAAACCGCTGAAAAATCAGACTGAAGGAGCATAGTATGCCGGAAGTGTCGGTGATTATACCTAATTATAACGGTGTTGCCTATATACGGGACTGTCTGGATGCGTTACAGACGCAGACCGGTCCAGCCTTTGAAATTATTTTTGTAGATAATGGCTCTGCCGATGAAAGCACTGCCATTGTGGAGACAGAGTATCCGGATGTCAGATTACTCAAACTGGATAAGAATTATGGATTTTCTAAAGCTGTCAATGAGGGGATACTCGCAGCGCGTGCACCGTATGTGATTTTGCTTAATAATGATACGAAGGTACAGCCGGACTTTGTGGCACAGCTTTGGACAGCGATCCGCGCGGATGAGAAGCTTTTTTGTGTACAGGCCAAAATGCTCCAAATGCACGATCCGTCTAAGATTGATTCTGCGGGAGATTATTACTGTGCACTTGGCTGGGCTTTCTCGGTTGGCAAAGATGCGCCGGCCGATCGGTATACGGCCAGCAGAAAGATTTTCAGCGGTTGTGCCGGTGCCGCCATATATAGGAAGAAAGCCCTGCAGGATTTGGGACTTTTTGATGAAATGCACTTTGCCTATCTTGAAGATGTAGATGTAGGATACCGGGCTCGTATTCATGGGATGTACAATGCTTTCTGTCCGGAGGCGCTGGTCTATCATGTGGGCAGTGGATTTAGCGGTTCCAGATACAACGACTTTAAGGTCAGGCTGTCTGCGCAGAACAGTATATATCTGGTTTATAAGAATATGCCTTGGCTTCAGATCCTGCTGAATCTGCCCTTTTTGTTGCCGGGCTTCCTGCTTAAAATCCTGTTTTTTATACGCAAGGGACACATAGCGGCGTATGCGCAGGGAATGCGGCAGGGATTCGGATTATGCCGCACACAGAAAAAAGTGAGATTTCATTGGTCAAATTTCATAAATTACTGCAAAATTCAGTGGGAATTGTGGAGAAATCTGCCACGTATGATTGGTAAATATTAAAAAAAAAAACTGGGTTGCCTTTGGGGGCGTTCTATTATATAGTATAGGTTATGAAATCAATTGAGGTGAATAACATTGATAAAAGATAATCAGAAGTACTTTAACAGACTGCAGGTAATTATTGATGCATTTGTTATTGCAGCATCCTACCTGGGGGCCTGGATACTTCGCTTTAGTTTTGTTAGCCCGTTTTCTGAGGGTGCGGTGCGCTCACTGCCATTTGAAATATATTTGTACGCATTGGTACTTATTATTCCTTTATACTTGATTTTATATCAGGCCTTCAGGCTATACACCCCGAAGCGGGTGCAGAGCCGCAGAGTTGAAGCTGCTGACATATTTAAGGCAAATGTGCTGGGGCTTTTGCTGCTGATTGGCTTTTTATTCCTGGCAAGCAAGCGTCTGCAGGATTTCTCGCGTGGAATGCTCTTCATCTTTCTGGGCATTAATGTGGTCGCAGAAGCGATTGTCAGAAACTTTATTCGTTTTATTCTCAGACGGATACGCAGCAGCGGCATGAATCAGAAGCATATTATTCTGGTAGGCAACAGCCAGTCAGCCAAAGAGTATATTGACAGAATCCAGCACAATCCGCAATGGGGCTATACGGTGCAGGGCCTGTTGGATGACGAACTCAAAAGTGACGAAATGATCATGGGCGTGCCTGTGATTGGGAGAATAGGTGATTTGGAAGCCCTGTTGGCGCAGAACCAGCTGGATGAAATCGCGATTACGCTTAAGCTCAGTGAGTATGCCAAGTTACAGGGTATTGTTTCAGTTTGTGAAAAATCCGGAGTACATACAAAATTCGTACCGGATTACAATAATATTATTCCGACAAGCCCCTATACAGAAGATATACTGGGACTGCCGGTCATTAATATACGATATGTGCCGCTTAGCAACACATTTCATTTTGCATTGAAGAGAGTCATTGATATTGTGGGCTCATTGTTTGCGCTTGCGCTGGCCTCACCAGTTATGCTGGTGATTGTAATACTGATGAAGATTACGACACCGGGTCCGCTGATTTATAAGCAGGAACGGGTAGGGCTGCATAACAAGCCGTTCTGCATGTACAAATTCCGTTCTATGCGTGTGCAGCCGGAACAGGAAGAGAAAAAAGCATGGACGAAGAAGAACGACGACAGAATCACAAAGCTAGGAAAATTCATGAGAAGGACCAGTATTGATGAACTGCCACAGCTCTTTAACATATTAAAAGGCGATATGAGCCTGGTAGGACCGAGACCTGAACGACCGTTTTTTGTTGAGAAATTCAGGGAAGAAATTCCCCGCTACATGGTAAAGCATCAGGTGCGGCCCGGACTTACAGGGTGGGCTCAGGTTAATGGATATAGAGGAGATACATCCATTAGAAAACGAATAGATTGCGATCTATATTACATAGAGAACTGGACAGTCGGATTTGATTTTAAGATTTTATTTCTAACTGTCTTCAAAGGTTTCGTTAATAAAAACGCATATTAATAAGGGGATTAACAATGGCAAGAAGAAAATCAAGAAGAGCAAGAAGAAAATCAAGAAAAAGTAAGATTATTTTTGCAATCGAGATGCTGATACTTCTCTTGGTAGTAGGAGCGCTGTTCGTGTACGGACAGGTGAATAAAAAAGCAAACAATATACAGGGAGATAACCTAGATTTAGAAAAGGTCGAAATTAACGAGGATGTTGTAAGCACTACGGGCAATGCGCTGACCGGCTATACAAATATTGCTTTGTTTGCACTGGACTCACGTGAAAACGATCTGGACTATGGCAACAGTGATACCATCATTATCGCCACAATTAATAACGATACGAAGGAAGTGCGTCTGGCTTCGGTATACAGGGATACACTGCTTGATATTGGCGATGATACATATCTGAAGGCAAATGCAGCTTATGCTTACGGAAGTGCAGAACAGGCGCTTTCCATGCTGAACACGAATCTGGATCTTAATATCACCGACTATGTGACAGTGAATTTTAATGCGGTCGCAGAGATCGTTGATCTGTTAGGCGGAGTTACTGTGGAAATGACAGATTCTGAAGTTGTTAACATGAATGACTATTGTGTAGAAACTTCTGAAAAAACAGGTAAATCCTATACAAGAATTGAGCCGGAAGTTGCCGGTACCTACGATTTGAATGGTGTACAGGCCGTATCTTATGCCCGTATCCGTTATGGCGGCGGTGATGATTATAAGAGAACCGAGCGTCAGAGACATATCATTCAGCTGATGGTAAACAAAGCTAAAAGTGCGAGTCTGACCACATTGTCACAGATCATGGATACCGTATTCCCAATGATCAAGACAACCTATGGCAAGGACGAGATCTTCTCCATGGGCTCTGCCATGCTTGGGTACAATATTGTAGATACGACCGGTTTCCCACAGGATAAGGTTACAGATATAGTTAATGATCAAGATAGTGTTATCCCGGTTACACTGGCATCCAATGTAACGATTCTGCATCAGTTCCTGTATCCGGGAGTTGAGTACACCCCATCACAGGTCGTACTGGATCGCAGTGCTTATATTGAATCAATCAGTGGATATGGTCTTGACTATCTGGCCGGAACACAATAATAGGATGTAGTAGCATTGCTGTAGGATTGCCATGTTACGCCGGCAAGGCGTAAGATGGCAATTTTTTAAGGAGACTTTCAATTCATGACAGTAGACGTAATAATACCAACCTATAAGCCAGATGCGACATTTGGCATGCTGATAGACAAGCTGCAGGTGCAGGATTATCCTATTCGCAAAATAATCGTGATTAATACGCAGGAAGAGTTCTGGCGGGAGAGCTATGTGCAGAAATATGAGAATATCGAACTGCATCATATCCAAAAGGCAGCGTTCGATCATGGGGGTACCAGAGCCTGGGCGGCCTCGCTGTCGGAAGCAGACATTATGGTCTTTATGACACAGGATGCCATGCCCGGCAATTCCCGTCTGCTTACGAACCTGCTGAAGCCTTTTGAGGACCCGGATGTCAGGCTGGTGGCATCTCGGCAGCTTCCTGCGGAAGGCTGTCACGAAATAGAGCGCTATACCCGCGCATTTAATTATCCGTTATCCAGCCGCAAGAAGACATCGGCAGATCTGCCGCAGTTAGGAATCAAGACTTATTTCTGCTCCAATGTATGCGCCGCATATGATAGGAAAACGTACGATGCTCTGGGCGGTTTTGTCAAAAGAACTATCTTTAATGAAGATATGATTTATGCAGCCGCGGTCATAAGCGCAGGCTATGCCCTGTTTTATACAGCGGATGCCGAAGTGATTCATTCACATAACTATACACTGCGGGAGCAGTTTTCCAGAAACTTTGATTTAGGCGTTTCGCAGGCTGAGTTTCCGGAGGTGTTCGGGAATCTTCCTTCCGAGGGCGAGGGAATTCGTCTGGTCAAAAGTACGGCACTGCATTTACTGGCGATTGGACGCCCCTGGCTCATTGCTTACCTCATAGCACAAAGCGCAAGCAAGTATCTGGGCTACCGAAAGGGCAAACGATATAAATCATTGTCCCGCTCCAAAATCAAAAAATATACAATGAATCCTGGTTATTGGGATACGAAACAATAAGGAGGCAAAAACATGTGTGGAATTGTAGGATATATTGGCGATCGAGAAGTGGCACCTATTTTGCTGGACGGTCTTTCCAAGCTGGAATACAGAGGCTATGATTCAGCCGGAATCGCTGTATTTGACGGGAAGAAAATTGAAGTTGCCAAGGCGATGGGGCGACTTAAGGTATTAAGTGAATTAACGCACGACGGTGCATCGTTACCCGGACGCTCCGGCATCGGACATACGAGATGGGCTACGCATGGAGCCCCCACGGATACAAATGCACATCCGCATTTCAATCAGGCGGAAACGATTGCTGTCGTACATAATGGCATCATCGAAAATTATCAAAAACTGAGAAAAAAACTTGAAGACAAAGGGTATGTATTTGTTTCGGAGACGGATACGGAAGTGCTGGCACATCTGCTGGACTATTATTATACAGGCAATCCGATTGATACGATTACCAAGGTGATGTACCGGGTAGAAGGGTCCTATGCATTAGGTATCCTGTTCATAGACCATCCGGATAAGATTTATGCAGTTCGTAAGGACAGTCCTTTGATTGTGGGCAAAGGCAAGGACGGTAATTTTATTGCGTCTGATGTACCTGCCATCCTCAATTATACAAGACAGGTATATTTTATTGATAACCAGGAAATCGTGGCACTTACGAAAGAAGACCTGAAATTCTATAATCTGGATGAAGAGGAAATCAAAAAAGAGCCTGCCACCATCGAGTGGGACATCAGTGCGGCTGAAAAAGGCGGCTACGATTTCTTCATGCTGAAAGAAATCTACGAGCAGCCGAAAGCGATAGCAGATACGTTAAGTCCCAGAATCAAGGATCATACGATTCATATTGAAGAGCTGGGGTTAACGGATGAAGAGATTAAGAGCATCGAAAAAATATATATGGTAGCCTGTGGCTCGGCATATCATACGGGAATCAGCGCGAAATATGTATTTGAAGGCTTGGCCAGAGTTCCTGTGGAAGTAGATCTTGCTTCAGAGTTCAGATACCGCAATCCGATTTACAGTAAGAACTCTCTTGTCATTATTATCAGTCAGTCGGGCGAGACAGCAGATTCACTGGCAGCGCTTAGAGAAGCGCGGGACCATGGAGTTAAGACGCTGGGGATTGTAAACGTGGTGGGAAGTTCAATTGCACGTGAAGCGGACAGTGTCATGTATACCTGGGCCGGTCCTGAGATAGCGGTGGCAACGACCAAGGCATACAGCACGCAGTTGATTGCAGAATATCTGCTTGCCCTCAAATTTGCTTTCGTACGCGGCGAGATCACACAGGAACAGGTGAACTCATATATTAATGACTTGCAAAAACTTCCGCAGCAGATTGAGTTCTTGCTCGGAAACAAAGAAAGAATTCAGAAATTTGCCAACCGCTATCTGGCAACAGAGCACGTGTTCTTTATCGGACGCGGAATTGATTATGCGATTTCTCTCGAAGGCTCCTTGAAGCTTAAGGAAATATCGTATATACATTCCGAGGCCTATGCGGCGGGAGAACTCAAGCATGGAACCATCTCACTTATTGAAGAAGGAACACTGGTAACGGCAGTCATCACGCAGGATAAGCTTTATAAAAAGACGTTAAGTAACGTACAGGAGGTCAAGACTCGTGGTGCCTTTGTATTGGCGGTGACGAATTCCGGCAATACCGAAATCGAGAAGACGGTGGATTACGTTATTTACCTGCCGGAGACAAATGAGTACTTTACGAATTCCCTGGCCGTCATACCCTTACAGCTTTTTGGCTACTATGTGGCACTGGGCAAGGGGCTGGATGTTGACAAGCCCAGAAACCTTGCCAAATCGGTTACAGTGGAATAATTTCGCTCGTCGACATAACTTCACGTTTTATTAAAGATTACATCACAATTTGAACACAAAGTGTTGTTACACTAAATCTATCATATGGTAAGGGATTCTTACGATAGATTTGAAAGGAGATATAATCATGAGTGAAGAATATAAAAATGATACAAATCCTACGCCCAGCGACCTGGGCGCAGAGCAGAGTGTGGAGGATGCTGCTGAGCAGGCAGTGTCTGAGGGTACGGACTATGTGCCGAATTATGTAACCTCTTTTGCAGAGACGACAGAGGCAGCGCCTGATGAAGCAGCACAGGAGCCTGTGATGCAGGAAACAGCGGCGGCCGGGGCGTTTGAAGCGGAGACAGAGGCAAGTGGCCAGGATACCCAGCAATATGCTCATTATACAGTGGAGAGCCCTACGTCGGGTGCTGCGCAGCACACAGCACAGACGGCAAAGCGCAAAAAAGAGAAGAAGTCGCAGGGCGGTCTGGGACGCAAGTTCGGTGTTACTGTCAGTCTGGCACTGGTGTTTGGTCTTGTCGCCGGACTGGTATTTCAGGGTGTGAATGCGGTAGGCAATCAGCTGAACGGCACAACGTCCTCTGCAGTGACGACCACTATCCCGACAACAGAGACGACAGAAGCAACGCAGGACTCTGTTACGGCAGTTAGTTCTGAAACCAGCAGTGTAGCCAGTGTGGCAGCCAATGCAATGCCGGCAGTTGTGGCTATTACCTCAGTCAGTGTGCAGGAAGTGACCGATATGTTCGGAGGCACCTCAGAAGCGGAAGGTACAGCCAGTGGTTCAGGAATTATTGTAGGACAGAACGATACAGAGCTTCTGATTGCTACTAATTATCATGTTATTGAAGATTCCAATTCATTAAGTGTTTTCTTCTACGGTTCTGATGTCCTGGCGACCTCAGATGAATCCGATACACAGTCCGTCAATACGGAAGATGCGGTAACCGCACAAGTCAAAGGTACAAGTGAAGAAGATGATCTTGCGGTAATCGCAGTGAAGATCGCAGATATTCCGGAAGAAACGCTGAGCCAGATTAAGGTAATTGAGATGGGTGATTCAGATGCCCTGACCGTTGGTGAGCAGGTCGTAGCTATTGGTAATGCGCTCGGCTATGGACAATCGGTTACATCAGGTTATGTAAGTGCCCTGAACCGCCAGATTGATGTTGAGAATCTTTCCAGTACGCTCATTCAGACAGATGCAGCCATCAACCCGGGTAACAGCGGCGGTGCCTTATTGAATATGCAGGGACAGCTGATCGGTATCAATGCCGCTAAGTTTGCCAGCAGCTCGGTAGAGGGCATTGGATATGCCATACCGGTATCGGTTGCAGAGCCGATTCTTGCAGAACTTATGACACAGGCAACAAAAGAACTTGTCGATTCCGCGGATATAGGGTATATTGGAATTCAGACGAAGGATGTGTCCTCTGACATTACAGAAGTATATAATATACCGACCGGTGTATTTGTAGCTGCTGTGATCGAAGGAAGCCCGGCTGAAGAAGCAGGTATACTGCAAGGTGATGTTATTACCTCTATCGCCGGAACATCCATAAGTTCCTATACGGAACTGCAAAAGCAGATGCAGTATCTGGCGGCAGGTACGGAAGTTGAGATCGTGGTACAAAGATCCGAGTCCGGAACCTATCAGGAAAAGACAATTACGGTGACCCTGGGAACACAGGAGGAAGCGAACAGCGCTACTCAGAATAATACGACACAGGAATAGGGTCTTACAACACAGGAGGGATGATGAGTCTTAATCAGACACCTTCTTCCGAGAGAGTACACATAAGCTTTTTCGGGAAGCGCAATGCTGGTAAATCCAGTATCATAAATGCAGTAACAAAACAAGATATAGCAATTGTATCCAGGGTAGGTGGGACAACCACCGACCCTGTTTATAAATCCATGGAACTTTTACCGCTTGGTCCTGTGATGCTGATTGATACACCCGGAATTGATGATGAGGGTGAGGTCGGCCTACTGCGTGTCAAAAAGACCTATCAGGTCTTGAATAAAACAGATATCGCAGTATTGATTACCGATGCAACAGCTCCGCTGTCGGAGGCGGACCGGGCACTGGTGGCCAGATTCACAGCCAAGGAAATTCCCTATCTGATCGTGCGCAACAAAGCAGATCTGATCGAGATACCGGCGAATCCTGCAAGCCATGAAATCTATGTGAGTGCCAGAACAGGCAGTCAGATAGAAGAGTTAAAAGAGAAGATAGCGGCATTAGGACGGCATACGGAGAGCCGCCTGCGTATTGTAGGTGACTTGCTTCACCCCTCAGATTTCGTGGTGCTGGTCGTGCCAATTGATAAGGCGGCTCCTAAGGGACGCCTTATTTTGCCGCAGCAGCAGGTGATTCGGGATGTGCTGGAATCGGATGCGGTCAGCATTGTAGTAAAGGAATATGAGCTGAGGGAAACACTTGAAAACCTGCATAAAAAGCCTGCACTTGTTATTACAGACAGTCAGGTGTTCGCCAAGGTGGCGGCAGACACACCGACAGATGTACGGCTGACCTCGTTTTCAATTCTATTTGCACGCTACAAAGGCGATCTGCTGTCTTTGGTCCAAGGGGTCAAAGCGCTGGATACCTTGCAGCACCAAGACCGTATACTCATCTGTGAGGGGTGCACCCATCATCGCCAATGTGACGATATCGGTACGGTCAAGCTTCCCAGATGGATTACACAGTACACAGGTAAGAAACTTGAGTTTGAATTCTGCTCCGGCACAGAATTCCCGGAAGATCTGGCACCATACAGCCTGATTGTACACTGCGGAGCCTGTATGCTGAATGAACGGGAGATGAAATACAGAATACGTACGGCCGCGGATCAGAAAGTACCCATGACAAATTATGGCTTGCTCATTGCCCGGATACAAGGTATATTAAAGAGAAGTTTAGAACCGTTCCCTTATATATATTCTGTTTTTACAGATGAGGCCTGATTATGGAAAAGAATGAAACGCAAAAAGCACTTGAGAATTTTGACCTGCATGCACGATATGTGAACCTCCGGCTAATCTATGCGATTGCCACTATTAAACAAGCGGCTGCGGCCACCTATAAAGAATTGCATCTGCTGGAGAACGAGAAAGTGGATGCCATTCTTTTGGCATGTCATGAGATTATAGAAGGAAGACAGGATGACAAATTTCGATTGCAGGCATTGCAAGGAGGTGCCGGCACTTCCACACATATGAATGTGATCGAAGTCATCGCACAGCTTGCCGGTGAACAGGGAGTGCAGGTAAGCCCGCTGGATGATGTGAACAAAGGACAGTCCACGAACGATGTCTACCCAACGGCATTGCGGATTGCCACCATACAGATGGTACGCCTGCTTAGTGAGGAATGCTCCAAGCTTCAGACTACGCTGCAGGAAAAGGAAACGGAGTTCGCAGAGGTCTATAAATTAGGCAGGACACAGTTGATGGATGCCATGCCGGTGACATTGGGGCAGGAATTTGGTGCCTATGCGCAGGCCATTGCACGTGACCGCTGGAGAATTTATAAGATAGAAGAAAGGCTTCGTCAGGTAAACATCGGGGGTACGGCCATAGGCACCGGAGCCAATGCGGACAGAGCCTATACCTATCGGGTGCTGGAAATCCTGCGGGACATGACTCAGATTGGTCTGGCCAGAGCTGAATATCCTATGGATATTACGCAGAATCAGGATGTATTTACGGAAGTTTCGGGATTGCTGAAAGCGCTGGCTGTAAATCTAATGAAGATTTCCACCGATCTGCGCCTCATGAATTCGGGCCCCAAAGGGGGGCTGGGTGAAATCACATTGCAGGAACTGCAAAAGGGAAGTACCATGATGCCGGGGAAAGTGAACCCGGTCATTCCGGAGATGACCACACAGGTGGCAATTCGCGTGATGGCGAACGACACTGCCATTACGATGGCGGCGGCGCATGGGAATTTTGAATTAAATGCATTTCTGCCGCTGATTGCCGATGCCCTGCTGGAAAGTCTGGAACTGCTGACGGATACGGTTCGTATCTTTCGCGAACGGTGCATCGCCACGTTGCAGCCGAATCCCGGCAAATGCCGAGAGCACCTGGCTTCCTCAGCGGTAGAGGCTACTGCCCTGGCACCCTATATCGGCTATGAAGAAGCCGCAAAGATCGTACGTGAGGTATGGGAGACAGGAAAAACAATCCGCGAGGTTGTTGAGGCCAGAGGCCTTTTATCGGAAGAGGAGATTGACAAAATCGAGGCAAACTGCTATTATTTTGGCTAGAACAGGGGCGTTCTTTTACGAAAGAAGGCCCATTTTTACTTCATGAAAGCTGTGTGTGTGCCTGAGCTTTACATTTGGTTTCGGGATAGATCCTTTGATACAGATAAGGTATGAGGGGATAGGAACAGGGATGTTGCTAAAACAGAATACTAAAATGAATAGGAGAAAGATGCTATGGGAAAGTATACAAAAAAAGATGTACTGGAACTGATTGAAGAAGAAGACGTAGAATTTATCCGCTTGCAATTCACAGATATTTTTGGCGTATTCAAGAACATCGCAATTACGGCCAGCCAGATGGAGAAGGTGTTAGATTGTGAGTTCATGTTCGACTGCTCAAGTATTGCGGGATTTAATAATGAGGAATTGACAGATATGTATCTGTATCCGGATATTGATACGTTTGAGATATTTCCATGGAGACCGCAGCAGGGCAAGGTGGCGCGGTTGATTTGCAACCTGTACTATTCAGACCGGACACCGCTTGAGACAGATCCCCGCTATATTCTGCGCAAAGTGCTAAAGGATGCGGAGATGCTGGGGTATGAATTTAATGTGGGTCCTGAATGCGAATTTTTCCTGTACCATGTAGATGACAACAATAATCCTACCACGATTTCCCATGAAACAGCCGGATATTTTGATATGGCACCGATTGATATGGGAGAGAATGCCCGTAGAGATATGGTACTGACACTTGAAGATATGGGATTTGAAATCGAGGCATCGCATCACGAAAGCGCGCCTGCCCAGCACGAGATAGATTTCAAATATGGTTCGGCACTTGAAGCGGCTGACAATATTATGACATTGAAGCTGACAGTCAAGACGATTGCCAAACGCCACGGACTGCATGCGACCTTTATGCCGAAGCCGAAATGTGATGTGGATGGTTCCGGAATGCATATTAATATGTCGCTTTCCAAGGAGGGCAAGAACGCTTTCGTGGATGAAACAAGCGAAGACGGACTCAGCAAGACCGCGCATTACTTTATCGGTGGTCTGCTAAAGCATATGAAAGCAGTGACCGCAGTAGCCAATCCGCTGGTCAACTCCTACAAACGTCTGGTGCCGGGATTTGAGGCTCCTGTATATATTGGCTGGTCGATGTACAACAGAAGTCAGGTAGCCAGAATTCCGGCGTCCCGCAAAGAGGAGACACGAATTGAACTGCGTTCTCCGGACTCCACAGCCAATCCGTACCTGGTACTGGCAGTATGTCTGGCGGCAGGTCTTGAAGGAATCAAGAAGCAAATCGCATCTCCGGAGCCGATTGTCAAACACATCGAAGATATGACAGAGGCGGAGCGTAAAGCGGCACATATCGAAATCCTGCCCGGAAATCTCCTGGAGGCGGTCAACGAGCTTGAAAAAGACTCCTTTATCTGCGGCGTTCTTGGGAAAAAGCTGGTACAGCAGTATATCGATGCTAAAAAAGAAGAATGGAAGGAATATACAATTCAGGTTACTTCATGGGAGATTGAAAACAATCTATACAAATATTAATTTCGCACAGCTACATACAATGAAAGACGAGGAAGTGTCATGAGCGGAATCATCGTAGTATTTCCTAAAATTGAAGATGCGAACAGTATCCGTAATCTGCTGGTGAGAAATGGGTTCTCAGTGATTGCGGCCTGTACCACAGGAGCGCAGGCGCTTAATTATACGGATGGCCTGGCTGAAGGCATCGTCATTTGTGGGTACCGGCTTGCGGATATGATGTATTCCGAACTCAAGGAATATCTGCCCTCCCGCATGGAAATGCTGCTTTTGACATCCTCGAACAATATAATGGATGCGGATATGAGCGGTATTCTTACGGTCAGGATGCCATTGAAAGTCCATGAATTGCTCGAGACAATCAACATGATGCTCTATGCCCAGGCCCGCCAGAAGAAAAAAAGGAAGGCCAAGGGACAGGAACGAAGCCCTAAGGACAAGCAGACCATCGAAACGGTCAAAAAAATGCTGATGGAGCGCAATGATATGACAGAAGAAGAGGCGCACAGATATATACAAAAAGCAAGTATGGACAGCGGTAATGATATGGTAGAAACCGCAAAAATGCTGCTTACCCTTATGGGAAACAGCTAGAAAAGTGTGCATGAGCTTTTATAGTAAGGAGAGAACATATGAAATTTACTAAAATGCATGGAATAGGAAATGACTATGTGTATGTGGATTGTGCCCGGGAAACTGTGACGGACCCGGTGGCTGCGGCAATTAAAGTGTCAGACCGCCACTTCGGAATCGGTTCGGACGGGTTGATTTTAATTAAGCCGGTCACAGATGACGTTGCAGATTTTGAAATGGTCATGTATAATGCAGATGGGTCAAAAAGTAATATGTGCGGGAATGGTATCCGCTGTGTTGCTAAATTCGTATATGATAAAGGACTGACACAACAGACAGAACTTAGGATTCTGACAGGTGACGGAGTGAAGACACTCGAGCTTACCGTACAAGATGGACAAGTTGCCGCTGTACGCGTCAATATGGGGACTCCGCAGCTGCAAGCTGAGAAGATTCCGATTGTAAGTGAGAACGAACAGGTTCTCGGACAGCCGATTACCATAGATGGAACCGTATATTCCATGACGGGCGTTTCTATGGGGAATCCGCATGCAGTCGTGTTTGTCGATGATGTGGAAGCAGTCCGGATCGAGAAGACCGGTCCGCTCTTTGAATTCGACAAAGCATTTCCTGAGCGTGTCAATGCTGAATTTGTCAAAGTGCTGGATGACCACACACTGCAGATGCGCGTATGGGAGCGGGGAACCGGTGAGACGCTTGCCTGCGGAACCGGTGCTTGTGCGGCCGCTGTCGCAGCGATCTTAAACGGCTATACGAAAGAAGAAGTGACAGTCAGACTGTTAGGCGGTGATCTGAACATCGTCTGGGACCGCAAGGCGGATAACGTTTATATGACGGGCAGTGCTACCACTGTCTTCGAAGGTGAAATCACTCTTTGAATTACGTAATACAATACATACTTGGGAGGAAGAAACATGTTTAAAATCAATGACAATTATCTGAAATTACCCGGAAGTTACCTGTTTTCAACAATTGCTAAGAAAGTGAACGCTTTTACGGAGGCCAATCCGGATACGAAGCTGATCCGACTCGGTATTGGTGATGTGACACAGCCATTGGTACCTTCCGTCATCAGTGCGCTGCATCAGGCAGTGGATGACATGGCTTCGGCAGAGACATTTCATGGGTATGCGCCGGACTTAGGGTATGAATTCCTGCGAGATGCAATTGCAAAAAATGATTATGCGGATCGTGGATGCCAGGTGGCCGCCGATGAAATCTTTGTATCGGATGGAGCAAAATGTGATTCGGGTAATATCCAGGAGATTTTCAGCGTGGATAATACGATTGCCGTATGCGACCCGGTCTATCCGGTCTACGTAGATACCAATGTTATGGCGGGACGTACAGGAAGCTATGATGCCCAGACGGAGAAATGGAGTGATGTTATTTATATGCCATGTACGGCAGAGAATAATTTTGCACCCCAGCTGCCGACACAGACACCGGATATTATCTATCTGTGCTTTCCGAATAATCCCACAGGCTCGACCATCACAAAAGCGCAGTTGCAGGAATGGGTCGACTATGCGAATAAAGTGGGCGCAGTCATCATCTATGATGCTGCCTATGAGGCGTATATTTCGGAGGAAGACGTACCGCACTCAATCTATGAGTGCGAAGGAGCACGTACCTGCGCAATTGAGTTAAAAAGCTATTCCAAAAACGCAGGATTTACAGGCGTGCGTCTGGGGTATACTGTGATTCCAAAAGAGATCAAAGCAGGTGATACCACACTTCATAGTCTGTGGGCAAGACGCCACGGTACTAAGTACAACGGAGCGCCTTACATCGTACAAAAGGCGGGAGCCGCCACCTACACACCCGAGGGCAAAGCGCAGCTGACAGAGCAGGTTGCTTATTATATGAATAATGCCAAGACCATCTACGACGGATTAAAGGCGGCAGGCTATACGGTATCCGGTGGGATTAACGCACCGTATATCTGGCTGAAGACACCAGATCAGATGAGCTCCTGGGACTTCTTTGACTATCTGCTCAAAGAAGTAGCTGTTGTGGGTACACCGGGCTCAGGCTTTGGGCCAAGCGGTGAGGGATACTTCCGCCTGACAGCATTTGGAACGTATGAGAATACGGTGGCTGCCATGGAGAGAATCCGCGGTCTGTAAATGCCAAAAGGACTTGCAAAGCGATGTTAAGTATGCTACCATTTTTACCAGATGAACGGGCGTGCCTCAGGGAGTGCGTACTGTGAACAAAGTAGGATGCGGATCTGAAAAATGCGGATGGTACCGCGGGAGTCGTTAGATACAGTCCCGCCCCGGATACATGTTCCTATGTATCTGAGGTGGGATTTTTTGCTTGACAGGAACTGTGCCAAGAAAGGAAGGATAGAAATGGCCAACACAATCAGTGATGAAACAATTGAATATGTAGGTATATTGGCTAAGCTGGAATTATCGGATGCCGAAAAAGAAGAAGCCAAAAAGGATATGGGACGGATGCTGGATTATATTGACAAACTAAATGAACTGGATACCTCCGGTGTAGAGCCCATGTCCCATGTGTTTCCGGTACATAATGTGTTCCGCGAAGATGTTGTGGTGAACCAGGATGACCGGGAAGCAATTCTCTCAAATGCCCCGGAACAAAAAGATGGAATGTTCAAGGTTCCGAAGACGGTCGAATAGGAGGACAATAGCAGATGGATTTTTTGAAGGAAACTGCAGTCGGTGTCGGAAGTAAGATCCGCCGCCGCGAGATATCAGCTGTGGAAGCGACACAAGCGGCTTTACAGCAGATTGCAACATACGATGCCACCTATAACTGTTATGTGACAGTAGATGCTGAGCGTGCGTTGAAGCGTGCGGGCGAGGTGCAGGAGGCTATTACCGCAGGCCGTCTGCAAGGACCTCTTGCCGGTGTACCTGTGGCGATTAAAGATAATATGACAACAAAAGGACTGCTGACTACCTGCAGTTCCAAAATGCTGCATAATTATCTGCCTGCGGATACGGCACAGGCAGTGGAACGGCTTGAGGAGGCAGGCGCCATCATTCTGGGAAAAACCAATATGGATGAATTCGCCATGGGCAGTACGACGGAGACCTCGGCCTATAAAGTGACAAAAAACCCCTGGAATATCCAGCATGTGCCCGGTGGCTCTTCGGGTGGTTCCTGTGCCGCAGTAGCGGCCAATGAGTGCTTTTATGCACTTGGCTCGGATACCGGCGGCTCCATCCGCCAGCCAAGCTCGTTTTGCGGTGTTACAGGAATCAAACCGACGTATGGTACGGTGTCCCGCAGGGGACTCATTGCATACGGTTCTTCCCTTGACCAGATCGGACCTGTGGCAAAGGATGTCACAGACTGTGCGACCATTCTGGAGATCATAGCAGGGCATGATGCGTTAGATAGTACAAGCGTTCCGCGTGATGCCTATGATTTTACTAAAGCGTTGGCAGACGATGTCAGAGGAATGCGCATCGGTATTCCCAGAGATTATTTTGGAGAAGGCCTGTCTGCCGAGGTGAAAACTGCCGTTCTGGCGGCAGCCAAAGTATTAGAAGATAAGGGTGCCATCGTAGAAGAATTTGATTTGAGTCTGGTAGAATATGCCATTCCGGCCTATTATGTTATCGCATCCGCAGAAGCAAGTTCGAATCTGTCCAGATTTGACGGAATCAAGTACGGCTATCGGACAGAAGAGTATGATGGACTGCACAGTCTGTATAAAAAAAGCCGTTCGGAGGGATTCGGTGCCGAAGTAAAACGCCGTATCATGCTTGGCTCATTTGTGCTTAGCTCTGGGTATTATGATGCCTATTATCTGAAAGCACTGCGTACCAAAGCGCTGATCAAAGGGGCGTTCGACAAAGCGTTCGCATCGTACGATGTGATTCTGGGACCGGCAGCGCCGACGACAGCGCCCCGGCTGGGAGAGTCCTTAAGCGATCCGCTCAAAATGTATTTGGGGGATATTTATACAATCTCTGTGAATCTGGCGGGCCTGCCGGCGATGACACTGCCCTGCGGAACTGACGCACAGGGACTGCCGATTGGTGTACAGCTGATCAGCGATTGTTTTCAGGAGAATAAAATGATACAGACCGCTTATGCGTTCGAGCAGACGAGATCGTACCAGGCACCTGTATTGAAAGGGGGAGAGTAAGCATGGCACAATCATACGAAACAGTCATTGGACTGGAGGTACATGTGGAGCTCGCTACCCGTACTAAGATTTTCTGCGGCTGTTCTACGGAATTCGGGGCTGCGGTCAATACGCATACCTGCCCGGTATGTACCGGCATGCCGGGGTCCTTGCCTGTGCTCAACAAGCAGGTGGTCGAGTATGCACTTTCCGTAGGCCTTGCAACTAACTGTGCTATCCACCAGTACTGCAAATTCGACAGAAAGAATTACTTTTACCCGGACAACCCGCAGAACTATCAGATTTCGCAGTTATATCTGCCCATCTGCCATGACGGCTGGGTCGAGATCACTACGGAACAGGGTACCAAGAAGATCGGTATCCACGAAATTCATATGGAAGAAGATGCTGGAAAGCTGATTCACGACGAGTGGGAGAACTGCTCGCTGGTTGATTATAACAGAAGCGGTGTGCCGCTCATCGAAATTGTTTCCGAACCGGATATGAGAAGCGCAGAGGAGGTCATTGCCTACCTGGAAAAACTACGGCTGATCATACAGTATCTCGGAGCCTCCGACTGTAAATTAAACGAGGGTTCCATGAGAGCAGATGTGAATCTGTCGATTCGGGAAGTGGGCAGCGACACCTTTGGAACCCGTACAGAGATGAAGAACCTGAACTCCTTTAAAGCAATCGCAAGAGCGATTGAAGGTGAAATGATTCGGCAGACAGAGCTTCTGGAGGATGGAAACAGTGTTGTGCAGGAAACCCGCCGCTGGGACGATGCCAATGAATGCTCCTATGCCATGCGCTCCAAAGAAGATGCTCAGGATTACCGTTATTTCCCAGACCCGGATCTTGTACCTGTCCAGATCAGCGATGCCTGGCTAGACGAGGTGCGCAAGCGCCAGCCTGAGCTGCGTGCAGAAAAACTGCTGCGTTATGAAAAGGAGTTTGATATCCCGCAGTATGATGCACAAATTATTACGAACTCCAAAAAAATGTCAGATCTTTTTGAGGCGGCCGCAGCCCTTTGCCACAAGCCCAAGAAGGTTTCTAACTGGCTGATGGTCGAAACGCTGCGTTTATTAAAGGAGCACAACCAGGAGCCGGAGGACATTCGCTTCTCGCCTGAGAATCTTGCCAAGCTGGTTGAACTTACGGAAGCAGGCACGATTAACAGCAATGTGGCTAAGGAAGTGTTCGTTCATGTCTTTGAGGAAGATATAGACCCTGCCCGCTATGTACAGGAAAAAGGGCTTGTGATGGTCAATGACGAAGACGCACTGCGCCGGACTATCGAAGAAATCGTTGCGGCGAATCCGCAGTCTGTGGCAGATTACAGAAGCGGCAAAGAAAAAGCGATAGGATTCCTTGTAGGACAGACGATGAAAGCAATGCAGGGCAAAGCGAATCCGGCCAAAGTTACAGAAATCTTAAAAAACATTCTGTAACCCCTTTTCTTTTGCAGTAGGGTATGGTATACTTTCAACACAATATATAGTGTCTGATAGAGAAACGGATACAAGATATATGAAATATGTGTGTGGGAAGGTGAAAAGCTATGATTTATATTATTAAAAAAGATGGAACCAAAGAAGAATTTGATGCGCAGAAGATTGTAAAGGCTGTGAATAAATCAGCAGCCAGAATTTTATACGATTTCACCAGTGAAGAGACTGATTTTATCTGCGATTTCGCCACAAAGCGGGCTGAATCTCTCGGAAAGACCGAGATACCGATTCAGGATATGCATTATATTGTGGAGGGAGCACTCGAAAAAGTGAATGCGTCCGTAGCCAAAAGCTACCGCGATTACAGAAATTACAAGATGGATTTCATTCATATGATGGATGATGTCTACACCAAGAGTCAGGCAATTCGCTACATTGGCGACAAGAGCAATGCGAATACCGACAGCGCATTGGTGGCAACTAAGAGAAGTCTGATTTTTAATGAGCTGAACAAAGAGCTCTATCGTAAATTCTTTATGAATCGCAATGAGCTGCAGGCCTGCAAAGACGGTTATATCTATATCCATGACCAGTCAGCCCGCCTCGATACGATGAACTGCTGTCTGTTCGATGTGGCGACTGTGCTGCGAGGCGGCTTTGAGATGGGAAATGTCTGGTACAATGAGCCGAAGACACTGGATACGGCATTCGATGTTATGGGAGATATCATCTTAAGTACGGCGGCACAGCAGTATGGCGGATTTACAGTGCCTGAGGTGGATAGAATCATGGCACCCTATGCCACTAAAAGTTATGATAAATACTATCAGGAATTCCTGAAATATGCGGCAGAGGATTGGAAGGGCCGCGAAGAGAAAGCGGTCGAGTATGCTTTGGATAAAGTCAAACGTGATTTCGATCAGGGCTGGCAGGGCATTGAATATAAGCTCAACACCGTAGGCTCTTCTCGTGGAGATTACCCCTTTGTGACAGTGACACTTGGCCTTGGAACCGCACCGTTTGAGAAGATGTGCTCTGTTTCATTGCTGGAAGTCCACAAGGAAGGACAGGGGAAGAAAGGCCATAAAAAGCCGGTACTGTTTCCCAAAATCGTATTCCTGTATGATGAAGAAATTCATGGTGTGGGAGGCTCCTGCGAGGATGTATTTGAAGCAGGTGTGGACTGTTCCGCCAAAACCATGTATCCGGACTGGCTCTCCATGAGCGGCAAAGGCTATATATCTGAAATGTATCAAAAATATAAAAAGGTAATCAGCCCGATGGGATGTCGAGCGTTCTTAAGCCCCTGGTATGAGCGCGGCGGCATGAAGCCGGCGGATGATAAGGATGTACCGGTATTCGTAGGACGTTTTAATGTAGGAGCTGTCAGCCTGCATCTGCCGATGATTCTCGCAAAAGCGAAAGCTGAGAATCGTGATTTCTACGAAGTTCTGGATTTCTATCTGGAGCTGATACGTAATCTGCACATCAGGACCTATGAATACCTGGGACAGATGCGTGCCTCTACGAATCCTTTGGCATATTGCGAAGGCGGATTTTATGGCGGCAATCTTGATCCGTCTGAGAAAATCAGCAAGATTTTAAAACCAATGACAGCGTCCTTTGGTATTACGGCACTGAACGAATTACAGGAACTCTACAATGGCAAATCCATTACAGAAGACGGAGCATTTGCTCTGGAAGTATTAGAATACATTAACAAAAAAATTGGTGAGTTCAAGGAAGCAGATGGTCATCTGTATGCCATCTATGGAACACCGGCAGAGAGCCTGTGCGGGTTGCAGATCGAACAGTTCCGTAAAATGTACGGAATTGTGCAGGATGTGTCAGACAGACCATATGTCAGCAACAGCTTCCATTGCCATGTCACAGAGGATTTGACGCCAATCGAGAAGCAGGATTTAGAGGGGCGTTTCTGGGAGCTGTGCAATGGCGGTAAGATTCAGTATGTCAGATATCCGGTAGGCTACAACAAGGAGGCAATCCGGGTGCTGATACGTCGAGCGATGGACTTAGGCTATTACGAAGGTGTGAATCTCTCGTTGTCCTATTGTGATGATTGTGGACATGAGGAGCTTGAAATGGACGTATGCCCGGTCTGCGGGTCTGAGAACCTGACCAAGATCGACCGTATGAACGGCTATCTTTCTTACAGCCGCGTTCATGGAGATACAAGACTCAACGAAGCGAAGATGGCAGAAATTGCCGAACGTAAATCAATGTAAGCGATAACTCCGGGAAAGCCAGCCAGGCTGCCCGGAGTTTTTTTGCGCATGGGGCTTGACAAGCAGAGGGAAAAAGGAGTATTCTTTCACTATACCCCGGGTGGGGTGTTGTGGTGAATGGGCCGGTGTAAAGCCGGGCTGTATATAGGATATGACAGGAGGCTAACAGTTATGAAAAAAATAATAGGAATTGACGGTATGAGTTGTGCGCACTGCCAGGCAAAAGCCAAGGAAGCATTGGAATCACTGCCGGGAGTCAAGGCAAAGGTGAATCTCAAAGCCAAGAATGCGGTCGTATCAACCAAAGATGCGGTTGCGGATGCTGACTTTGAGAAAGTAATCACAGAGGCCGGTTATACAGTGGTTTCAATTGAGGAGAAGAAAGGTCTGTTCTAAAATAGGCCCTTCTGTACAGGAGGACAATTGTTATGATGGCGGACCAGGAAAAAGTGACACGTCTTTTACGAACTGCGAAAGGACAGATGGAAGGTGTGCTGAAGATGGTGGAGGAGAATCGGTATTGCATAGATATCTCGAATCAGCTTCTGGCGACACAGGCTATCTTGAAAAAGGTGAACCGGGAAATTCTGCATGCGCATCTGCAGCATTGTGTCAGGGATTCCCTGGAGACCGAAGAGGCAGGCGGAAAGATTGATGAGATTATGCAGATTATGGATAAAATCTCCAAATAAGAGCAAAAAGAGAGGCACAGGATTCCTGTGCCTCTTAGCATGCGGTTGCAGATGAACCGTGTTTATTTTTCAGCTTCCAGCTCTGCCAGTTTCATGGCACGAACTTTGAGCGGCAGTCCGAACAGTGTGATAAATCCGTCGGCATCGTGATGGTCATACAAATCACCTGTGGTAAATGAAGCCAGAGATTCACTGTATAAGCTGTAAGGTGAAGTAGTTCCCGCCTTAATAATATTGCCCTTATACAATTTGATTTTAACTTCGCCTGTTACATTTTCCTGTGTGGATTCCACAAAAGCCTGTACAGCTTCACGAAGCGGTGTAAACCATTTTCCTTCGTATACGATCTGAGCCATTTTGTTGCCCATATCTTTTTTCACTTCCAGTGTGGCGCGGTCAAGCACCAACTCTTCTAACTGAGCATGTGCTTCCATCAGAATCGTACCGCCCGGAGTTTCATAAACGCCGCGTGATTTCATGCCGACCACCCGGTTCTCTACGATATCTACAATACCGATACCATGCTTGCCGCCAAGGCGGTTGAGTTCCTCGATAATAGCGGAAACTTTCATCTCTTTGCCATTGACACTGACAGGTACGCCCTGATCAAAGGTAAGTGTAACATATTCTGCTTCATCCGGTGCTTTTTCCGGAGACACACCAAGTACCAGCAGATGATCGTAATTAGGCTCGTTGGCAGGATCTTCAAGTTCAAGGCCTTCATGGCTGATGTGCCACAGGTTACGGTCACGGCTATAGCTTGAGTCCGCGGAGAATGGCAGGTCTATGCCATGCTGCTTACAGTATTCAATTTCATCTTCACGTGACTGCATGGTCCACAGATCGGTCATACGCCAAGGAGCAATGATTTTCAAATCAGGAGCCAGTGCTTTGATTCCAAGCTCGAAGCGGATCTGGTCGTTTCCTTTGCCGGTAGCGCCATGGCAGATGGCAGTAGCACCCTCTTTGCGGGCAACTTCGACAAGTCGTTTGGCAATGACCGGACGCGCCATAGAGGTACCAAGCAGATATTTGTTCTCATAGACAGCATCCGCTTGTACACAAGGAACAATATAATCTTCTGAGAATTCATCAATTACATCTTCTATGTAAAGCTTAGTAGCACCGGACAACCGGGCTCTCTCTTCAAGGCCGTCGAGTTCATTTCCCTGACCGCAGTCAATACAGCAGCATACTACATCGTAATCAAAATTTTCTTTTAACCAGGGAATGATCGCAGTGGTATCAAGTCCGCCGGAATAGGCAAGTACGACTTTTTCTTTCATATTAAAATTCCTCCTAGTGATTTCTACATTGTAATATACATCATATTTAATAAATATGCAATAGATATTCGGTAAAATTAGAAAAATAAGAAAAAAGCTTGCATAATATGCATTAAAGATGTATAATTATGCACATTCACAAGATTCTGTGTTGTATTAAGAAGTATAAGGTATAGAATTGGTGCGATTTGGAACTTTACGAATGCGCATAAGTATACTATGATAAGTGGTGTTCCTCTGCTTGCATAGAGGCAGAGCATGTTATAAAATAGAAATATTATGGAAAGACAGGAGTGCAGAAAATGATAAAGGTCGGAATTATAGGTGCAACAGGATATGCAGGTGCTGAACTGGTACGGATACTGCTGGGTCATCCGGAAGTTACCATTCAATGGTACGGTTCTAAGAGCTACGTAAATGAGGCATTTGCAGATGTTTATAGAAGTTTCTTTAAAATAGTAGAGGATACCTGCCTTGAAGACGATTTAAGCGCACTTTCCAGAGAGGTGGATGTGATTTTTACAGCAACCCCGCAAGGTTATCTGGCCTCTCTGCTGACCGAGGACATTTTATCGCATGCGAAAGTAATCGATCTAAGTGCGGATTACAGAATCAAAGACGTGGAAGAATATGAGAAGTGGTATGGAATCAAGCATGCAACCCCTCAGTTCGTACCGGAAGCAGTGTATGGTCTGCCGGAGAAGAACAGAGCGTCAATTGCCCAGGCAAGGCTGATTGCGAATCCCGGCTGCTATCCCACCTGCTCGTATCTGACGGTCAGCCCGTTGCTGCGACAGGGTCTGCTGGATCCGGCAAGCATCATCATCGATGCAAAATCAGGTGTTTCCGGAGCCGGACGAAGTGCCAAGACGGACAATCTGTATTGCGAGATCAATGACAGCATCAAGGCATACGGTGTGGCTACGCACAGACATACGCCCGAGATCGAGGAGCAGCTGAGTCTGACCGCCAAGGAGAGGGTATATATCAATTTCACACCGCATCTGATTCCCATGAATCGCGGCATCTTGGTTACGGCCTACGCTTCGCTGACACAAAAGGTCACACAGCAGGAACTCAAGGAAGTATACGAGAAGTGCTACCGGGATGAGCCGTTCGTCAGAGTCCTGCCGCAAGATACGCCTCCGCAGACCAGATGGGTCAAAGGGAGCAACTACACGGATGTCAATGTGAAGCTGGATGAGAGGACGAACCGGGTCATTATGATGGGGGCCCTGGATAATGTAGTAAAAGGAGCTGCCGGTCAGGCAGTGCAGAATATGAATCTTATGTTCGGTCTGGATGAGACGACAGGTCTTAGACTGGTACCGGTATTTCTATAAAAAGCAGCAAAAATAAAATTTCAGGAGAATACGTATGAATATACAGACAATACCAGGCGGTGTAACCGCAGCACAGGGATACCAGGCGGCAGGAATCGCAGCCGGAATCAAAAAATCAGGTTCTAAGGATATGGCGCTGATTTACAGTCAGACACCATGTGTATGTGCCGGTACCTTTACAACGAATGTGGTAAAAGCAGCACCGGTCGTGTGGGACCAGGCAGTTGTAAAAAGTGGAAACCCGGTACATGCCATTGTGTGTAACAGCGGGGTGGCTAATGCCTGTACAGGAACAGAAGGATTTTCCTATTGTGGGGAAACTGCCAAAAAAGCAGGAGAGGTGCTGCAAATTGAGGCCGAAAATGTACTTGTGACCTCGACAGGCGTGATAGGAAAGCAGCTGCCTATGGAGCGGATCACACAGGGAATCGCAGATATGGTACCGCTGCTTTCGGATACAGCTGCGGCGGCTGACGAAGCGGCACATGCGATTCTGACAACAGATACCCGCAAAAAGGAGATTGCCGTTGAGATTGAACTATCAGGTAAAAAAGTTGTGATAGGCGGTATGTGCAAAGGCTCGGGGATGATTCATCCCAACATGTGTACCATGTTAAGCTTTGTAACGACGGACGCGGCCATATCTGCTGAGATGCTGCAGGCGGCTTTAAGCGCAGATGTCCAAGACACCTACAATATGATTTCAGTCGATGGCGATACTTCAACGAATGATACGGTGCTGCTATTGGCGAATGGACTGGCGGGCAATGTGAAGATAGAAACACAAGGGACAGATTATGAAATCTTTGCAGCGGCGCTTGCCTATGTGAATACCTACCTTGCCAAAGCCATAGCAGGTGACGGCGAGGGCTGTACAGCCTTATTCGAGGTGCAGGTGGTCGGGGCGCAGAGCAAGGAACAGGCGGTACTGCTTAGCAAGTCGGTCATCACCTCGAATCTTACCAAGACGGCTATTTTTGGACATGATGCCAACTGGGGCAGAATTCTGTGCGCCATGGGGTATGCAGGGGCAGAATTCGACCCCGAACAGGTAGATCTGTTCTTCGAAAGCGAGGGACACAGACTTCAGATTATCAAAGACGGCGTGGCAACAGAGTATAGTGAAGAGGAAGCGACAGAAATTCTGTCCAAGCCGGTCGTTACAGCAATTGCAGATCTTAAGATGGGAGAAGCGAAAGCGACCGCATGGGGATGTGATCTGACCTATGAGTATGTGCGGATCAATGGGGATTATCGGTCGTAGGAGGAGAAAAAGAAGATGGTGAATCGTAAATATCTGGATAAAGCGGAAGTCCTTATTGAAGCACTGCCGTATATACAGCGTTTTAATCGTAAAATTGTAATTGTGAAATATGGCGGAAGTGCCATGATCGACCAGGAGCTCAAAGAAAATGTAATTAAAGATGTCGTACTTTTGAAGCTCGTTGGATTCAAGCCGATTATCGTGCATGGCGGCGGCAAGGAAATCAGCCGCTGGATTGGCAAGGTCGGCATGGAGCCCGAATTCAAGAACGGACTGCGCGTAACGGATGCCGAGACAATGGAAATCGCAGAGATGGTGTTGGGCAAGGTCAACAAGGAACTTGTGGCATTGGTGGAAGCCCTGGGTGTAAAAGCAGTCGGAATCAGCGGCAAAGACGGTGCACTGCTTAAAGTCCGCAAGAAACTGGCGGATGGTGAGGATATCGGATTCGTCGGAGAGATCAAAGAAGTACAGCCCAAGATTCTGCATGATCTGTTGGAGCGTGACTTCCTGCCAATCGTATGTCCAATTGGAATGGATGATGACTTTAATACGTATAATATCAATGCGGATGATGCTGCCTGTGCGATTGCAGAATCGCTGGAGGCCGAAAAGCTGGCATTTCTGACAGATATTGAGGGCGTGTATCAGAATCCGGATGATCCGGCAACCCTGATTTCGGAACTGTCCGTCGTAGAAGCCAGAGAGCTGATTGAAAACGGAAATGTAGGCGGCGGTATGATACCCAAGCTGAACAATTGTATTGACGCCATAGGACATGGAGTGAACCGCGTGCATATTCTGGATGGCCGGATTCCGCATAGTCTGCTGCTGGAAATATTTACCAACAAAGGTATTGGGACAGCTATATTACGAGAAGATGAGGAGAAATACTATCATGAAGACGAGTGAGTTGATGCGTACGGCTGAGGAGCAGATACTGCATACCTACAACCGCTATCAGATTGTATTGGAAAAGGGTGAGGGGGTATATCTCTATGATACCCAGGGCAAGAAATACCTTGATTTTGCGGCCGGTATTGCGGTGGCAGGTCTGGGGTATGGGAATGAAGAATTCAAGGAAGCGCTGAAAGCCCAGATCGACCAGCTGATTCATACTTCCAATTTATTCTACTGTGTGCCGGCGGCCGCAGCAGCGCAAAAGCTTGTACAGGGCAGCGGCCTATCCAAGGCGTTCTTCACGAACAGCGGAACCGAGGCGAATGAAGGAGCCATAAAAGCCGCCAAAAAATATGCCTATACGCGTGACGGTCAGGCGAACCACGAAATCATAGCGATGGAACAGGCATTTCATGGCAGAAGCTTGGGCGCTTTATCAGTGACAGGCACACAGAGCTATCGAACACCGTTCGAACCCCTGCTGCAAGGAGTGAAGTTCGCACAGTTTAACGATATAGAAAGTGTGAAAGCGCTGGTTACCGATCGGACCTGTGCAATCATGATGGAAGCGGTACAAGGCGAGGGCGGTATTTTCCCTGCCTCCAAAGAATTTATGCAGGAAGTACGAGCACTCTGTGATGAAAAAGATATTTTGCTGATTCTGGACGAAATCCAATGCGGTATGGGCCGTACCGGCACACTGTTTGCCTACCAGCAGTACGGTATTCAGCCGGATATTATGACCTGTGCCAAGGCGCTGGGCAACGGAATGCCCGTAGGTGCGTTCGTACTCAGTGAAAAAGTGGCGGGCGCATCCCTTGTGCCCGGAGATCATGGGACGACCTACGGAGGCAATCCGCTGGCCTGTACGGCAGTCGCAAAAGTGTTTGAAATATTTGAAAAAGATGGTATACTCAAACATGTATGTGAAGTAACTCCTTACCTTACCGAAGGACTGGATGCCCTTGTACGCAAATACGATTGTATAGCCGCCAGAAGAGGTGTGGGCCTGATGCAGGGCTTGCAGCTGCAAGGAATCACCAATGCGGCCGTCGTGCAAAAAGCAATGGAACACAGTCTGCTCGTCATCACTGCGGGGAACAATGTCCTGCGTCTGGTGCCGCCGCTCGTCATCACAACAGAGAACATTGATGAGATGCTGGGGATTCTGGATACATGTTTCGAAGAGGTCCTAAAGGAAAGTGAGCTAAACGCATAACAGCAGATAGCACAGGTGGAAGCAACACCTCGAAGCATGTTAGGAGAGTATAATGGAAGCCAGAACGAAATCACAGATCAGGGGTCTGACGAATCAGGAAGTACAGCAAAGAGTTGCCGGAGGGCAGATCAATGACTATGAAATTGACGTATCAAAATCCACGAAAGATATACTAAGAGATAACATTTTAACACTGTTTAATTTTTTGAATTTTGCTATTGCTATTTGCCTCGCACTGGTTGGGGCTTATAGCAATATGTTTTTTATTGTCATCATCATCATCAATATCGTGACCGGATGTGTAGTGGAACTGCGCGCACGAGATACGGTGGAAAAGCTGTCCGTACTTAACCGGTCGAAAGCAGTTCTGCTGCGCGACGGAGCAACCGTAGAAAAAGATACGGCCAAGATTGTAATAGACGATATTTTAGTGCTTCGGGCGGGGGAACAGATACCGTCGGATGCTTTTTTGGTGGAGGGAGAAATTGAGGTCAACGAAGCGCTGCTGACCGGTGAATCGGATCTGATTCATAAGCGGCCGGGAGATAAAATCCTATCCGGAAGCTATGTGGCCAGCGGTCACTGCCATGCGCAGGTTGAGCATGTAGGACTGGATAATTACTCAACGAAGCTGGCAGTAGAAGCCAAAATGCACAAGCCGATTCATTCGGAACTTCTGGGAGCCATCAGAAAAATTGCAAAATTCACCAGCGTGATCATTATCCCTCTGGGCGCCGTCTTATTCCTGGAAGCCTTTTTCATCAGAGCGGAAATCCCCAAGGATTCCGTTGTATCTTCGGCCGCCGCACTTTTGGGCATGCTGCCCAAAGGCATGGCACTCTTAATCGTAATCTCTCTCGCTACGGCAGTCATTAAACTGGGACAGAAGAAAATCCTGGTACAGGAAATGTATTCGGTGGAAACGCTGGCACATGTGGACGTACTGTGTCTGGATAAGACAGGAACGATTACAGAGGGCAACATGAAAATCCAACAGGTGCAGACCCTGGCACCACTCTACGATGAAGAAGCTGTCGCTGCCTTGATGGGAAGCTACATTCATAACAGCAAGGACAGCAATATCACGATGCAGGCATTAAAAGCCTATTATACGGAGAATGATACTTACGAAGCCTCAGATATCCGCCCATTTGCTTCCGAGCGCAAGTGGGCTGCGATGCGTTTTGATGCGGTTGGCACCTTGCTTTTGGGCGCGCCGGACAAAATGTTTACAGCCGCTTCTATGCCTCCTGAAATTATGGAGGCGCAAAAAAGCGGAGCGCGTATTCTGGCACTGGGGCTGTCGCAGGCACCGGTGCATGACGTATTGACCGGTCCGGTGGAACCTCTGGCGATTTTTTATCTGGAAGACCCGATCCGAAAGGATGCACAAAAGACGCTGGATTATCTGGAGAGTGAGGGCGTGGAATTAAAAATCATTTCCGGAGATAATCCGATTACAGTGTCCGCTATTGCCAGGAAAGCCGGATTTACGGATTATGACAATTATGTGGACGTTTCAGATAAGACGGACGATGAGCTAAAGGACTGTGTCAGAACGTATTCCATCTTCGGCAGAGTGTCCCCGCAACAGAAAAAATTCATTGTACAGTGTCTGAAAAAGAAAAGGAAAACCGTTGCCATGACCGGTGACGGTGTAAATGATATTCTTGCTTTAAAAGAGGCGGATTGCAGTATAGCGATGGCACAAGGAGATTCTGCCACGCGTCAGGTATCGAATATAGTCTTGCTGGAGTCGGATTTTACAACGCTGCCGGATGTGCTGTTTGAAGGACGCAGAGTAGTCAATAATGTGACGAAAGTATCTTCGATCTTCTTCATTAAGACAATTTATTCCTTCATTTTGTCGATTATTTGTGCGATATCCACGCTGGCTTTCCCGTTCATTCCGATTCAGATCACGCTGATCGATTTGGCAATTGAAGGCTATCCCTCATTCTTTTTATCGTTTGAAAATAACCGTAAAAAAGTAGAAGGGAATTTCCTCAGGACAGCACTGTTAAGTGCCTTGCCGAATGCCTTGCTGGTGGTCGGAAACGTTGCGGTGGTATATCTCCTCTCAGGGATATATCGCTGGAGCGAATTGGAAACTACGACGCTTATGTATCTGCTGCTGAGTGCCATCAGTGTATTTGCAGTGATTAAGGCCTGCTTTCCGTTCAACAAACTACGGGCATTTTTGGCGATTACCACAACCGTTGGTTTCTTTACGGCGGCATGGCTGTTCCGCTCTATTTTACACATTGGAACGCTGACTGCAAATACTGCACTGCCCTTTGTGCTGCTGCTGGTGATTTCGCTGCTGATCCGCGTGTTAATTGCATTTGTTAAGAAAAAACGGAGCACAAATATTAAGGTTTCGTGAAATTCAAACGTTTTCTATTGTAAAAACGCTGTGAATTCGCTACAATGAAACTGGTTGTAACATAGGCAGAACCACCTGATTTGCAGATAGGAGACTAGTATGCAGAGAAAATACAGATGGTGGTTGGTAATCGTGGCAGTATGTCTGCTGACGGGTGGCTGCACCCGCACGCCGACTGAAGATAAGACTTCCGAAGTGATATTCACTGCGGAAGAGGCGCTGACGGAAACGCCTGTACAGACAGAAACACCTGCACAGACACCGGAGGCACAGGTGACACCCGTATACGAAGTGAATTGCGTCTGTCAGTGCACCGCACAGGCAGCACAGACGGAGATTGCACAGCCAGACCCGCGGCTTGATATCAATCAGGCGGATGCAGCGGCGCTTCAGACGATTCGCGGGATCGGGGCAATTCGGGCAGAGGCAATCATAGCATACAGGAATGCGAACGGCCCGTTTCAAACAATTGAAGAAATTAAGAATGGAGATGGAATAAAGAATGGCATCTTTGAGAAGATAAAAGAGCAGATTAGGATTGGATAGGTGACGAGCATGGGGAAGAGAGTTTTGTTGGTAGATGATGAGAAACTGATTGTAAAAGGAATCCGTTTCAGTCTGGAGCAGGATGGTATGGATGTGGATTCAGCCTATGATGGTGAAGAAGCACTGGAACTTGCCAGAAAAAATAAATACGATATTATTTTACTGGATCTTATGCTCCCCAAGCTCAACGGGCTTGAAGTCTGTCAGCAGATCAGAGAGTTCTCCAATGTACCAATTGTCATGCTGACCGCAAAGTCTGAGGATATGGATAAAATTCTCGGTCTGGAATATGGGGCGGATGATTATATCACCAAGCCGTTCAATATCCTAGAGGTCAAAGCCAGAATCAAAGCGATTGTGCGTCGTTCAAATTCCGGAACCACAGAAAAGAAGAAGGAAATTGTAGTCGGGGATTTGCGTCTGGATTGTGACAGCCGTCGTTTGTTCATTAGTGAGAAAGAGATTAATCTTACAGCCAAAGAATTTGATGTGCTCGAGCTGCTTATCTTCAATCCGAACAAAGTATATAGCAGAGAGGCGCTTTTAAGTACGGTCTGGGGTTACGAATACCCCGGAGATGTCAGAACCGTAGATGTTCATATCCGCCGACTGCGGGAAAAAATAGAGACGAATCCAAGTGAACCTAAATATGTACACACTAAATGGGGGGTTGGTTACTATTTCCAGAACTAAGAGAAGATTTCGTTTTTTTAAAAGCCTGCGTCTGCGGATCGCACTTTTTTTGGTCGTCATCGGAATTCTGCCGAGTATCGCCGTCACAGGGATTATTATTGCGACGTATGAAGACCGTGCTGTATCCGTACGCGCAAGCAATATACGAAATCAGTTCGACATTATCAGCAACCGTCTGATAGAGGAAGACTTTATGAATGACCAGTCTTCCGAACTGATTAATGAAGAAATCGAGCTGCTGGCCAATGTGTTCAGCGGCCGAATTTTGTTGATTGATACGGATTTTAAGGTAATCAAAGATACCTACAATCTGGATTTTGGCAAGATGGTGGTTTCAGAAGATGTGCTAAAGTGCTTTAATGGCTCGCCAACGAATGATTACGACAGCAAAAATCAGCTTCTTGAGCTGACGATCCCGATTCAGGTACCCAAGTCAGATACCATTCAAGGAGTTATGCTGATGAGCATATCCACCAGTGAGATTACGGCCAGTATTGCTGTTCTGGAGCAAAAAGGAACGTTGATCGTGGCCATCATCGCCGCATTGGTCGTTGTCCTCGGCTATCTGCTTGCCAGTGTTCTGGTAAAGCCTTTTTCTAAAATCACAAGACAAATTGAGAATATTACGGATGGAATTCAGCAGGAAGATGTCGCGGTAAGCGATTATCTGGAGACAGAGCTCATTACCGATGCGTTCAATGCCATGTGGGCACGAACCAAGGTACTTGATGACTCCCGGCAGGAATTTGTGTCCAATGTGTCACATGAATTGAAGACTCCGCTGACTTCTGTTAAGGTGCTGGCAGACTCCCTGATTGATCAGGATGATGTGCCGGTCGAGGTCTATAAAGAGTTTATGATTGATATCACACAGGAAATTGATCGTGAGAACAAAATCATTACGGATCTGCTGGCACTTGTTAAGCTGGATAAAAAGGCAGCGGATCTGAATATAGAGCATAAGAATATCAATGAATTGCTGGAAAGCATACTCAAGCGTCTGCGGCCAATTGCAGATAAGAGAAATATTGATATTATTTTGGACTCGTTCCGACCGGTAGAAGCCGATGTCGACGAAGTGAAATTCACACTTGCCATTTCCAACCTGGTTGAAAATGGAGTGAAATACAATGTAGATGATGGGTGGGTCCGTATCTCCTTGGATGCTGATCACAAATACTTCTATGTTACGGTAGCAGATTCGGGGATGGGCATACCGGAAGAATCGCTGGATCAGGTATTCGAGCGTTTTTACAGGGCGGACAAGTCACATTCCAAAGAAATTGGAGGCACCGGGCTGGGGCTTGCCATCACCAAGGATGCGATTACCATGCACAGAGGAGCAATTAAAGTACAGAGCAAAGAAGACGAAGGAACCACTTTTTCAGTGCGAATTCCGCTGACTTTTGTTCCCTAGGAGGTACAAAGTGAAAAGGAAAGTATTTCTGTTGTGGGGCTGCATCTGTCTGCTGTTAGTAATGACCGGATGCTCGACCCAGAGTGAGAATATAGAAAATGCCAAATATTATGTGAGTGCTGACGAGACGCATCTGGTCGAAGAAGTATTCACACCATCGGATGAAGCGACAAAAGCTATGGCGGAGGAATTGGTCAACCTGTTGGGGGAAACACCGGATTCAGGCGGACGGCTGAGCCTCCTGCCCTCGGGGGTGGAAGTGATTTCCTACACAATCAAGGACAAGGTGCTTACCATCGACTTCTCTTCGGAGTATAGCAATATGACCGCGACGCGTGAGATTCTGACCAGAGCGGGTATTGTCAAGACACTTTGCCAGATTCCGTCCATCGATTATGTACAGATTTCTGTGGAGGGCAAAGAAATCACTGATTCCAAAGGCGATGCCATCGGGAACATGGATGAATCCATGTTTTTGGAGAAGTCAGGAGAGAAGTTCAATTCCTACCTGCATGCGGAGCTTTCGCTGTATTTCACCAATGAGGCAGGGGAAACACTTGAAGTGGAGTCCCGGCGGGTCTATTACAGCAGCAACGTGACATTAGAGCGGGTAGTCGTTGAGCAGTTGGTTGAAGGACCGAAGGAGGGTGCGTATCCTACACTGCCCGGCGATACCATCATTCTGGGCGTGACAACGGCAAAACGAATCTGTTATGTGAACTTCAATCAGATTTTTTCGGACAGTGCCTTGCCGATTCAGGAGAAGATACCGATTTATTCAATCGCCAATTCGATTATCGCAAACTGTCCGGTTGATAAGGTACAGATTTCCATCAACGGAGAGTCGAATGTGACCTTTAGAGAGAATATGAATCTGAATCAATTCTACGAAAAGAATGATGAGTTGGTATCTGAGGTGACAGGAGCCTAGATGATTAAACGCCCCTTGTTATGTCTGTGCCTGCTGTTCATGGCAGCCATCTGGCTGGCAGATGCACTGGAGCTTCCTATGATCCGGGAAGCTCCGGCATCCGATACCCTGCATGCGTATATGCAGACACACAAAACTCTGCAGGTTTCAGGAACCGTATATAAACATACGGTTACCTCGGATACCACCTCCTTTTATCTGCGAAATTCTTCGCTGCTTCTTCCCTCGGGTTCTTATCCCATTCAGAATATACGTGTATTTTTCAAAGAAAAGCATACCGCACCGGTAGTCGCTGTTCTGCTGCTTACTGGGCGGCTATCTCCGGTCGCAGAGGCACGCAATCCGGGTGGATTTGACAGTGCCCTGTATTACAGGACGCAGCATATAGGCTATCTGATGAATGGGCAGGACATGACCATCCAGCATAACCGTACTGAATATGTGAGGGAGCAACTTAGTGTGCTGCAAGGAAGAATGAAAGAAATCCTGCTGCGGCTGGCACCTCAAGAGGGACCGTTGCTGGCGGCAATGCTGCTGGGGGACAAAAGTGATGTACCGGCAGAAGACCTGGTGCAGTACCAGATGGCAGGGATTTCACATGTCATCGCAATTTCAGGAATGCACTTGTCTATCTTAGGCATGGGGCTGTTCAGGCTGTTACAAAGAGTGGGAGCGTATCAGTGGCTGGCTGGCAGCTGCAGTATTCTCATGCTGCTTGGCTATGCGGTTCTCACAGGGGAGAGCGTGTCGGCTATGCGTGCACTGATTATGTTCTCACTTGCGATGACAGCTAAAATAGCAGGGCGAAGTTATGATTTGCTCTCTGCGGCGGCGCTGGCGGCGATTCTGCTATTGATCGAGAGCCCGGCCTACTTATTTTACAGTGGATTTTTGCTTACGTTTGCAGCGGTGGCAGCCATTGGGCTGGTGTATATGCCTCTGCATGCCAGGCTCAAAAGCAAGAAAAAAATAGGGAAGATGCTGCTCGATACCGTTATCTTGGGAAGTGTATTGCATTTTGTAATGTGGCCGGTGCTGCTCTACTTTTTTTATGAAACTTCGGTATATGGAATCCCGGTTAATGTATTGCTACAGCCGACCTTCGGAATCGTATTGGTTTCAGCGCTGGCAGGTACCGCACTGGGGGCGGTGTCGCTTGTGATGGGCACTGCGGCGATTTTTCCGGCCAGAGTGCTTATACAGGTCTATCAGGAAAGTACAGCATTTGTACAAAGCATGCCGTATTGTACGATCATCAGCGGCCGTCCGGATCTCTGGCAAATCGGTGTGTACTATCTGCTGCTTTTGGCAATGGGGTGTTACATTAAACGCTCCCTCGCAGTACAAAAGTCTTTGCGGATACGGCAATATGCATGCTGTGTGCTGCTGCTTATGACAGCGGTTGTGTTTCTTCTGTTCCCCAAGCAGGTACCGTTCTCCATTACGAATCTGGATGTTGGGCAGGGGGACGCTGCGGTGCTTCAAACCCCGCAAAAGAAAACGTATCTCATTGATGGCGGAAGCAGCAACTTGCAGGATGTGGGAAGATACCAGCTGCTGCCGTTTCTTAAAAGCCAGGGAGTCAGAAACGTTGCGTGTATCTTTGTCAGTCATGCAGATGCAGACCATGTATCCGGTATCCTCGAAGTATTGCAGGCGCAGGCCGCACATAGAACCACGCTTCGGGTGGAGGCAGTCGCATTGCCCGCCTGGGAAGAAAAGCCGGAGCTCTATGGACAAATCGAAGAGCTTGCTGCTCAGGCAGGCTGCCGTCTGCTCTATCTGTCAAGGGGCATGGTATACGATGATGGTGAAGTACGTATCCAAGTGCTGGCACCGGCTGTCGGTGCAGGTAAGAGCGGCAACGAGGGCTCTGCCGTACTTTGGGTACAATATCAGGGATTTGATGCAGTATTTACGGGAGATATCGGTACCGAAGAAGAAACGGAACTGCTGCCCTTGCTGGAACAGGCAGAATACCTGAAAGTAGCGCATCATGGGTCTAAGAATTCCACATCGGAAGTGTTCCTGGAACGCCTGCATCCGCAAATAGCGGTCATTTCATGCAGTGCGTCCAATTCCTATGGACATCCCCATCCGGATACATTGGCGCGCCTGCAGCAAAGCGGAACTAAAATATATAGCACCAAAGACCGCGGTGCCATCACGACAGAGTTCGAGGATGAAATCCTAAAAGTCACTGCGTTTCTGCCGCCGGATACATGAGCCGGACGCAAAGCCCCTTGCAATTTCAAAACCATATGAGATATAATGTAACTTATCGGAAGAAAAATGAGCACGAACGAAGTGAGTATTCATTTTTACCCGATAAGTTAGCGATTGACCTTTAGGTCAAGAGCATACGTAGTGTAAAGCGACAGTGAGTATTCATTTTTTATTCTATACACATAAATTTAAAAAAGGGAAACCATGAAAAACATAGCAGAAGACATCAAACTCAATACATTCCGCCAGCTCTATCTCCTCTATGGCGAGGAAGAATACCTGAAAATCCAATATAAGAAGAAATTACTGACCGCATTCGATGCCCGCCCGGACAGCATGAATTTTTCGCATTTTACCGGCAAGGGAATTACCCCTCTTCAGATTCACGAGATTATGCAGACACTGCCCTTTCTGGAAGAACGCAGAATTTTGCTCATTGAGGACAGTGGGTTCTTCAAAAACAAGAATGAAGAAATCATAGAAGTTTTTGAAAATATTCCGGAGTACGTCTATGTAATCTTTGTTGAAGCCGAAGTGGACAAGCGGGGCAGATTCTATAAGCTGGTTCAAAAAAAAGGTCATGCGGCAGAATTTGCCACACAGACACAAGACACACTCTCCAAGTGGGTTCTGGGAATGATGATGAAGGAACAGAAAAAGATCACTAAGGAAAACATGGAACTTTTTCTGAGCCGAGCTGGAACGGATATGACCAATATTGCCAATGAACTTGAGAAACTTCTTTCCTATACAGCAGGGCAGGAGGTGATTGAGCGTGAGGCCATTGAAGAAATCTGTACACCGCAGATTACGAATAGGATTTTTGATATGATTCGTTATGTGACAGAGAAGCGGCAGCAGGAGGCGCTTGCGCTGTACCATGATCTGCTGGCTGCCAAAGAACCTCCCATGAAGATTCTGGTGCTTATGGCGCGGCAGTTCAATCAGCTGCTGCAGGCCAAACAACTGGGAGAAGAGGGCAGACCGCAGCAGGAAATCGCGGCACTTCTTAAAGTCCCGCCGTTTGTAGTGAAGAATTTCATTAGATGTGCCAGACAGTATTCTGTGGAGCGACTGCTTCAAACTGTCGAGGAGTTTGCGGATATGGAAACGGATGTGAAGTCCGGAAGAATGACAGATATCCTAAGTGTTGAACTGCTGCTGGTAAAATACAGCAGTTAGAGCGGTTCTTGGACTGCTTCATAAAAAGAACAGGCTGTCGAGAGCCACTCGACAGCCTGTTGCACTTCACGACATCCATGACGGTGGAAGCCTGAATTCTATTACATTGTATAAAACTTATGCCAGCGTATTGACCGCTTTTGTCAGACGGGATACTTTTCTGGCAGAATTGTTCTTGTGATAAACTCCCTTGGATGCAGCAGAGTTAATCTCAGAAATTGCTGCCTGCAGTGCGGTAGCAGCGGCTTCTTTGTTGCTTTTAGCAACAGCAGCTTCTACTTTCTTCACTGAAGTCTTAACAGCTGACTTTATTGATTTATTTCTGGCAGCCTTTGTCTGGTTGACCAGGATTCTCTTTTTCGCAGATTTAATATTAGCCAATCTTAACACCTCCATGTAGATTCAATTTATAAATAGGTATTTCCAAATAGAATAGACACGGAACTCTAATGGAAACATGCTTATTCATTTTAGTACACAAGCAGGAAGATGTCAAGAGCTGTTTCACCTCGTTTATTGAAAACTCCTCAAAAGTCAGGACGATTTGCAAGCGCAAAAAGCCTTATACTCTGAAATGCTCTGAAATTCCTGATTTTTTCTCCCGTAGTAGTATACAAAAAAGAAAAACAGGAGTATAATACATGTGTACAAATTTGAAGAAAAGCACAATCTTAGGAGAGGAAAGGTCTGTTTTCGGACACAGTTGCTTGACATATGGTGAAAAATGAAGAAAAATTTAACCAACCAACCAACCAACCAACCAACCAACCAACCAACGTTTGAAAAGAATACAGAACCTATACAAAGAGGATGTTTATTGTCTAGTTAGACGGTAAACATCCTCTTTTTGTATACATTAAAAGCAGCAGCTTTACATTTTTGGCAGTGTTGCCGAAGGAGGATCTAATCGTGGAGTTTCAAAATCAAAATAAAAGAAATAGGCATATCATACTCGTCCTGGTGACGGCTCTGTTGCTGGGGCTGGTCACCGCAGGCTTTCTGCTGAATGTTTATGCGGCAGATGACGGTGGCTATGCGTTTACTGATATGGCTCCTGAGAATGCCGTAGATCCGGTCTGGGGAGTGAATTATTATCGCTATAAGGATAACGGTGATTGTGTGGTCACAAGCTATAATGAACTGACAGGAGCTGTCAGTGCGGCCAATGGTACGTATAATGCGAACAAGCCCTATATCATACCGATTGCAAATAATATCACCATGACAGGAAGCATTACAATCAGCAGCAGTAAAAACATCGTATTTCGTAAGGTAACTGGTAGCGAAACAATGCCTGGGGATGGCAATTATTATACAAACCCGAACACAGGATATGCGGGGAGGACTTATAATTATATCATTCAGAAATGGTGGGATTTTACGAATGATTATCCTGCTAAAAATGCATCTGGAATCAGTCCGGATATGTATGATGGGGAAGCTGACTTTTTTTTGAATGTCAGCGGCAATTTTTCACATTTTAAATTTACGGGAAGCTCAGAAGTGAAGCTTACGACTGAGAATGTAACACTCTTTGGCAGAAACAGTAATTCGGTAGTTTACAGCAAGACAGGTACCTACGCGCAAGGTGGCGGCATTGACCTTGCCAATTCCAAGGAAACAACACTTGCAGTAAACATCTCGGGTGTATATGGAGTAGCATTCAATATCAATAATACTGCCCTGGTTGTCAATTGGAGAGGTGGTGTATTTGCCCATAATCATGGCGGCGACTTTGCAGGCTTTACTCTGCGTAATATGAAGACTCTGAATATAAGCGGCTATTCGATTTTTGAAAACAATTATAGCAATGGGGAGGGAGGTGCCATATACACTTATTGGAATATCAACCAGAACACCCTTGTTAATATTATAGATGATGTGATATTCCGCTCAAATACGGGAGGTGACGGGGGCGCTCTGCATATCATGGGCAAGAATCAAACGGTAAACATACGTAATAATGTTTACTTCTATGGGAATTCCGCTGTTGGTATGACAATGGCTGTAGGCATCTATCCGGGTAATGGGGGTGCTATCTTACTGACTGGTGATATAGGATTTCAAACACTTAATATTTATGATAATGTGACTTTTGAAAATAACGAAGCGGTAAGGGGAGGCGGTGCGATTGCCGTTGGTACAAATAAGAAAATTTTTCCGGAGACAGCACTGAATCTATATGGCGGAAAATTTCTGGGGAATAGAAGTACCGGGATTGCACGTGCACTGCAAAGTGGGTCTACTGCTGCCGACAGATATGCGATTGGTGGCGGCGGAGCAATCTATGCCTATATTCCTACTATGGTGAAAATTCCTGTAACTTCGATTGTATACTTTGAAAGGAACATGGCTCCTTTTGCAGCTTTTATGGATAACAGCGAGCTTCAGAACGGTACGACTGGCAATGCATTCTACAATGGTGATACTTATATTTCACATATTCAGAATCCGAATGTTCATACAAGTCTGATTAACACACATGGGCAGACAGGTGAAGATTATTACAATCTATACAACAACTATGATATTGGAGCGGCGAATAACCAGCCCCATAAATTGTATGCAATTATTAAGATGATACTTGTACCAGAGGATGGTTCAGGTGGACAGGTACTAGGCGGTGATGCCAATCAGCTGTACGATATGGTCGGGGACGGCCAACTGATGGCGGAGGTCTATCATCCGCTGGAATATACGGCACAGCCACTGGCAGGCTATCTATTCAGCGGCTGGGAGATTACAAGCGATGTTGTCCCGCTGGCAAGCGAATGGCAGGCGCTGCTCGGCAACAATCAGTTTACGCTGAGCGGCAATAAGATCACGATCACGCCGACAGGACACGAAACACTTTCCTTCAATGTACAGCCCTGGTACATGACAGTGACGGCCAAATTCTCTCCGGCACCGGCTGCGAAGCTTGAAGTTACGAATACTCCGGGCTTTAACGTGGTATTAGGTGAGTTCGATACCTCCTATACGAATCCGGATACCCAGTTCTTCGATGTCCTAAATGTGGGAGATATCCTTGCGAACGTGACCGACGTGCAGCTGGTCGGTGACAACGCGGATAAGTTCCAGCTGTTCGGAACGACAGGAGATATACTTCCGGGGGCTACGGATACTACGACGTGGAGTATTCAGCCGGTAGAGCTTGACCCGATGGATGATACAAATTTTGGCACCTATTCAGTGACGGTGCGGTTCACCTATACAGATGCCTATGGTCTCATAAAAACACTGGACAAGATGGTCATATTCAATTTTTACAGAGCGCCGCATCTGCTCATTGAGTCCACCCATGACTTTGGTGTGCATGTAGCGGGCGCAAGACCTGACTGGCAGACAGTGCGGCTTGCAGACTATGGAGTGGATGCTACCTTGTTGGGAGCCGTGCTGACAACCGATTCGGCCGGTACCATACTGGATGAGCGCGGGATTTTCTCCGTGGGAGACGATGCGCATTCAGGAGACCCCATGCTTCCGGGCTGGGGCGGGAATAATGTGGCCTGTACAGGCGTAACGATGGTGGACGGCGATGTCTCCGAGCACTGGCGCGTGCGGGTCAATCAGGCGGCAGGCGTTGCTCCGGGAAGTTATACGGCCTATCTATGGATCTATGAAAATGACAGTGACCCACTGAATACGCGGCGGGTGGGAACGCCCGTTACGGTGACGATCGTGTCACCGGCTTCGGTTGCCATTGATGCGCCGCGTTTAGGCGCGAGCTATGATGCGGTTACGAATACACTTTTGTATGCGGGGACCTATTACGAGGGCTATGCCATTCCGCCGAACATGGTGGAGGTCCGGCTGACGAACAGCGGACAGACGGTGGCACAGATCGTGGGGGTAGACTTCCTGCCCAATCCGGCGCAGCCTGCACCGGATGGCAGCAGTGCCTTCGTACTTAGTAACCGGGGACTAGGAAATTATATCGCGGCGTATAATACGACCGATGGAGACGGACGCAATACGACGTATGCTGTTTCACCGAAAGCCGCGCTGCTGGGCGGACCCAATGGTATGGGAGACCGCAGCTATGAATCCATGATACAGGTATCGTTCGCTGATGGTACGGATGACTACGACACCGCTTCCGGCAGTTGGGTCGCCCATACGGCTGCCTTGACTGTCAACACAGCGTTCTCGGTCAAGGGGGCGCCCCTGTGGGAATTCGCGATCAGCCCGACAGGCAGCTATACCTTTTTGACCCGTACAGAGGGATATGCCCAGCAGGATGTGCTCGATGAGACAGTGATTAACATAGGAAATATGGATACCGGAGCCATGGTGGCCGAGGTCATAGGGGCGTATACGGTCGATGAGACCGTAATCGACAGTACGAACGATAATGGCACACCGGATGATCCCGAGGATGATACGGTAGTCTCGCACGTTGAAAGTGTGACAAGATATGGAGCGACCCGCAGTTATGTCAATGAGAACGGGGAGAATATTACGGAAGAGTATTATGTGGATGATACGGCAGAGAGTGTCTGGGGCTTCTGGCCGACGTCGGATACCAGTGGTGCGGCGGCCGATAGTCTGGGACTGCCGAACATACCGTATACGAGTTCCCTCAACGTGGACAGCGGGCAATTTTACATCAGCCATAAGATGGGACTGCAGGCGTATCATGCGCTGGATGGTGCAGGCGAGCCGTATGCGGCGCCGGTCACTTATACCGCCCTGGTGCGCGTGCGGTTCAATCTGGAGGGCGTGGTGGATGATATCGCGAATGGATTCAATGAGCTGACGCAAAAGCAAGAGGAGTACCAAATGCTGCAGGTGACATTTACAGTCACCCCGAAAGCACCTACGCCAGCCATCAGCATAGATTGGGAGCAGGAGACACTCATCGGCTTTTCACCAAACAGTGTGTATTACTTCAAGACGCAGTCGGTGTCGCAGGGCGGGATGTTTCTAAATGTGCGCTTCACAGCCCCCATCGACTTTGCGCTGCCGCTGCAATCCTACATGGTCCGAATCACAGATACGGGAGACCCGAATTATAATAACGGCAACGAGTTCTATATGTACTACGGTGTTCCTGACGGAGATGGCGGCGAGACGGCAGTACCCGATCCGCCGGGCGAACGAGTGGAAGCCTCCTATGTCGTAGATGGTGTGACGACGACAAGGCCGGTCTTGTTCACGATACAGATGAGCAGTACGGACAATAGCGTGGGGAGCGGATGGGACCCGTTCTCGGCAGATGTGCTCAATGCCGACATCATTTCTCACCAGAATACGTTCACGATTCAAAGACTGGCAAGCAATGATCCAGATGAAGATAAGATCAGTGATCCGCAGACACTGACGGTGCCGGCCCGTCCGGCAGCGCCGGCCGAAGCAATCACAGTAAGCGAGGGAGCAAGCGGGTATCAGCTTGGTGGTTTTGATCCGGCGAAGCAGTATCAGTACCGGGTCAGACCGTCGTCATGGAGATACGGCACACAGAGCTGGTTTGATGACTGGATTACTATTGCGCCGGGAACGGAAGCAATAGCGTTGACCGCAGCTCAATATGGCGAGTATGAAGTCCGCTATTCGTACAATGGAGGTACGGGACCGTATTTTGCCAGCGTACCGCTGGTTTCGGCTATGTCACCGGCGTACGTGGTCACGATTCCGGAGCTGATTGATTTCGGTGAGGTCACTTATGCAGGAAGCGGTACGGCAGACAGCAGTGAATTTACCGTAACTGCATGGCTGGGCGGCTTTACAGCGGCGGATCAGCTTGCAGTCACAGTGGAGGACGCAGCGTATCTGCAGATGCTTAACAGTATAGACAGTGACGCGCAGTATGCACTTCCGTTCGTGTTGTACGCGGATAGTACAGTCGTGACGGATGATTTTGCCGTATTTACAGGAACGGGGAGTATGAATGATACCCTGTCGCAAGACGGCATAGGGCAGCTCAATCGAAGTGATGTGCAATACGCAGGCAGCTATGCAGGAAATGTAACATTTGTGATAGAAAAACGTGTGATAGTACCATAAAAGGAAGGAGTCTACATGACGGAACAGGAAGAACCGCAGGATACGCAGCAGAAAGAATCGCAATATACGAGCCGTAACAGGCGGGACAAAGAAAGACGCAGACTCTGGATCGGCTTATGGATCTTGCTGCTGCTCATCCTGGGGCTGTCGGGTCTGGGAATTTATGGCTACCTGAATTCCGGCGGTGGCAAGGCGCAGGAGCCGCCCGGTGAATTTGTTTTAGACCCCAATGCGGGCGAGGGAGAGCAGACAGCACCCGCGCAAGGGGAAGGAAGCCCGGGAATCCAGATTCCGGGATACCCGGAGATCCCGTTGACGGCAGGATCAGCAAACATGTATGTGGCACTCTGGAATCCGGAGTCGAATCCCTGCTATTTTAAGTTTCAGTTGATATTGGAAGCAAACAATGAGGTGTTGTATACCTCTGACTGGGTACCGCCGGGCAAGACAATTTCCCAGCAGACTCTGAGCAGGGGGCTGGAGGCAGGTGAGTATGCGGCCGTCATTTGGATTACAACGGCTTCACTTTCAGAGGAGCATTATGAGATGAACGGAAGCAAGGTGAAGACAACGCTTCGTGTGAGCTAGCACAGTCTTATGAAACGGCAGCAGCCGTACAAATACACCCATACTCAAATCAGAAAGGGCGTCAGCCATGAAAAAAATCACAGTGATACTGATGACATTACTGCTTGCAGTTACGATCTCACTGCCTGCGTTTGCAACAGAGATTGATCAGAACAGCACACCTCCGTCCGGCAGTGCGATTGCCAGAGCGGTTGTAAACCCAAGTTATATTATTACAATTCCGGAGGATATAGAAATCGCGTTTCGGGATACCGGAGAGTACGAACTTGCGCTAAGAGCCTCCAACCTGGTACTTGCCGAAGACTATCAGGTAGCGGTCGCAGTCAGGGGAAGCGGAGCCAATGGAGCATTTAAGCTGATCCATGAAGTCAATTCCAATGTTATGATCGACTATAAACTAAACGGCGGTCGTACGGAGGTCGATGACATCCTTGCCGTTTTTACGGCGAATGGAAGCAAGGGCTTCACGCTGACGGTGGACGATTGGTCCCAGGCGACGAAAGCAGGGGATTATAGTGGTATTCTGACATTTACTGTGTCGTATGAAGCAGTCAAGTAGAGAGTAAAGAGCATGTACTTTATAAAAATATATAAATTAAGGAGAAAGCAGCATGAAGAAAACCATAGCAGCCCTTGTGGCCATAGTAACCATACTCCTGTCGATTCCCGTTGCAGCAGCACCGGACACGCTTACGGCGGATGGTGACACAGGCAATGCGACAGCGATTGCAACCGTAAACGCCAGTTTTACAGTCACGATTCCGGAGACGATTTCTTTTACCTATAATGCGTACGATGTCGTAACGGCCAATCAACCGATCTCTGTCAACACCCCGCTTCTTCTGGAACCGGGCGCTTCACTGAATGTATCAGTGGCACCGGCAAGCGGCAGTGTGTTTCAGATTACGAATAGCAGTACCAACATCGGCTATTCTCTGGGTCTGACCAAGACGAATGCGACGACTTTAGAGGATGTACTGACAAGCGGAGATGAGGTCGCTGTATTCAGCGCCTCCAACACAACAGCCGTACCGCTATACGCACAGATCAACAGCGGCGCATGGTCCGGGAATATCCCGGCAGGCACCTATACACAGACGCTTGTATTTACGGTAGACGTTCAATAGTCACTCTTGCAGGAGCAAGGCGGAGGAGTAAGCAATGAAACAACTTAAAGCTGGATGGTCGCTCGTTTTGAGCATCCTGATGATACTAAGTCTGAGTATGGGTCTGGCAGTGCCGACCTATGCGGATGATACGAGAGTCAGAACTTCGGCTCCGGATACCGTACGTCTTACCTTGGTGGTAAAGGGCGGGAGGGTATCGGTGGACGGAGTAATCTACGAAGATGGGCAGGTCATTACCCTACCCTATAATACACCGCAGAAAATCCTGTTCCTGCCAGAGCAGGGCAAGACAATGGAGCAGGTCCTGTTAAATGGAGAGGACGTTACAGCCCTGGTCTCGGGGAAATATCTCACTTTGCCGGGGCTTATGGAAGACGGCACACTAAGCATTCATTGGAGCGGTCATCCGACGGACACGCCTGAGCCGACGAAGCCTGTACCGACGGATACGCCTGCGCCGACCGGCACACCTGCACCGACCGGTACACAGACTCCGACGGAGCTGGTGCCAATTGAAACCGACAATGCAGAGGAGCCGCCGTCGGAGCAAGCAGGAGATAGCCCCCGGACAGGCGATGCCGGTGCGCTGCTGGTATGGAGTCTGGTAAGTCTGCTAAGTGCGGCGGTATGTGTGGCAGGGCGTGTGATTCGACGAAATGATGGGGAGTAGGGCAGTAACTTTCTAGCATAGAACAGATTTAAAACCAAGATGTAGTATTGTATAAAACAGGCGAGAATAGGCAGAGGGTATCCTGCGTAGTGTTCTCACCTGTTTTTAAAATTGAATTTGTAAAATCAGAAGTTTGGGAGTGACTTTAAATGAATAAAAAAATCTGTATTTTATCCATAAAATACAATGAAGATATAAAAATATGATATAAAAAATAACTAAAATCATCAAGTTATTGACTGTGTGACAAGAAGATGATACTATATACATGGAGGTGGATGCTATGTTCACGTATATTAAGTTAAAAAATTTCATGTCGTTCAATGATGTAACAATTGACTTCAAAAATAGCAATAAAGAAGTAAAAAACTTTATAGCAATCTATGGAGAAAATGGAAGCGGTAAGTCAAACTTTGTAAATAGCATAGATTTGTTAAGAAGAAGTATAGATCCTTTTAATATGATGGGGAATTTTGATAAAGTTCAAAAACTCATTAGTGAAAAGGAACTTCCCCAAGAAATACTCGAAATAGTTTTAGATAATTTGAATATCCTGCAGTATATTGATAGATGTAGAATGATTGATAATCAGGAAAAGACAACTGTTGAATATGGTTTTCGCATAGGTAACCATGAAGGATACTATATTTTGGCTTTTGGGGAAAGGTTTTTATATGAAAAACTGTATTACTTTATGGGAAAGCAACGTGGAAAATTATTTGAGATAAAAAATACTAATGAAAAAATTGAAATACTTTTTTCAAAAAAATTGTTTTTGAACAATAAAGTTGAAGAAGAAATTCGAGATGAAATTAATAAATATTGGGGTAAACATACATTTTTAGGAATATTAGAAAATGAGAGAGAAAATAAAAATGAAAGTTATATTAATGAAAACTTTTCACCTTACATTTTTGAAGTTCTGGATATGCTTAAAGACATCTCGATTCATTGTAAAATGACATCTCGTTCTGGAAGTGGAATTTCTACAAGCAAGCCTGAAAATGTTTTACAAGATTTATCAAAAGGAAAAATTGAAATAGTAAGGGAACCACAATTAAATTATTCTGAACGCATTCTAAAGAATTTCTTTACGCAGGCATATGCAGATATCAAAGATGTATTTTATGAAAAGAGTCAGGAAGGTAATAATATCAAGTATAAGTTATATGTTAAAAAAATGATAGGTGGTAAAATAAGAACTATTGACTTTGAAAGAGAATCAGCGGGAACACAGCATATTCTTGAAATAATCCGCTCTTTGCTAGGGGCATTTTGCGGAGTTACGGTTGTCTATGATGAGATTGATAATGGTATTCATGACTTATTGTTAAAAAACATATTAGTATCTATGATAGACGAAATAACAGGTCAGTTAATTATTACTACGCATAATACCTTTATGCTCGAAACTATAGATATAAAATCTGCTTATGTAATAAATGTGGATTATTTAGGTAATAAAGAAGTAAAATGCTTGAATAAATATCCCCGAATACAAGGAACCAATAATCCTAGAAATATGTATCTTAAGGGACTATTTGGTGGAGTTCCGATTGTTGATATAGTTGATTATGATGAAATTATAGAAACATTGCAGAGGAGAGACCTTAATAGGGGGGATGAGTAAAATGCCTTTTGGATCTCTTAGATATACTAAATGTGCTGTTATTGTGCATGGAAAATCGGAATTAGATCTTGTAAAGTACATTTACACTAATTTGCATCTCCCGGTAAAAATAATCTCTAGGGATAGGGGGAAGACTAGCATTCAAATAAACGGATTACTGGATTTTATGCAAAAGGGAAAATTCGCAAGTTTGAAATCTTTTGCAGAGGAGTACACAATAGAATATGATAGAAAAAGAAAATGCCTGAAAAACTTTAAGCTGTTTATTATTATGGATACAGATGACTGTAGTGAAAGTACAAGAGCTAAATACATATCAGGAGAACTGTTTCGGGGGCACATATTGGAGAAATATATTGTCCCAATATATAATATCTCTAATTTAGAAGATGTTATGATAAAAGCTCGAATTATGGTTCGAAGAATTCCCGATAAAGAGAAGGGGAAATATTATTCAAAAATATTTCCAATTAATACCGAACCTGTGAGCCTTGACACTAAAAAGCAAGTTATAACCTTTGCAAATAAAATTAAGCATGTACGACAGACGAACCTGTCTGAATTTATTAGTTATTGTTTATTGCAATTGGAAGCCTATGATGATAAGAGAGAAAAGAGGTAAAGCATAAAAACAGCAAGAGCAAAATAGATTCTCCGTCTTGCAACTTATCTGCTAATCCGTTATGATTATATGCAGTATGGGAAATCGAGGAGATGAGATGAAGAGCAAGTGTCGAATGAGAAGTAAGTGGAATAGAAAAAGCATAAAGAAAGTCGCGAAAACCGCTTTTCTGGTAAATTACTGGCGTGTCGTCGGTGTCTGCCTGTTGTTAAGCGTCTTCGTAGGTGCCTACGCATCTACGGCATCCGGCTACAACATAAATAATGAGGCAACTAAAAGTATTATGACAACTACGAACTCCGAGATTACAAAGCATGTGCTCCGGCAGTTCGTTCAGAAAAAGCCAGTGGAAATGCTGGAAAAAGAAGCGGATAAAATCATATATGGCACCAGAGGGGTATTGGCAAACGTATTTAATAATATTACAAGAAGCGGTTCCTTTTTGTTCGGTATTTTGGAAGCGCTGAATCAGATGCTGTTTAAGGGGCGGCTGATGAGCAGTATTATTTTACTGCTGGGGGCAGTGATTTCATTTCTGTATTGGCTGTTCGTGGGAAATATTCTGCGGGTGGGAGGATGCCGCTTCTTTCTGGAAAATAGCGCCTACAAGGAAACAAAGGTAGATAAACTGTTGTTCATTTATCAGATTCGGCGGATAACAAGTGTGGCCAGAGTGATGTTCCTGCGTACCTTGTATGTAACCCTTTGGTCCCTTACCATTGTCGGGGGAATCTACAAAGGGTATGCCTACCGTCTGGTACCCTTTGTTCTTGCAGAGAATCCGAATCTGACGACCAAAGAGGCACTGCGGCTTTCTGAACAGCTGATGCGGGGGAATAAATGGAAGGCATTTTGTCTGGATGCTTCTTTTTTGGGCTGGTATCTGATTTCATTTCTGACCTTAGGTGTTTTTAGTGTGGTCTATGTAAATCCTTATAAAACAGCGGCGAATGCACAGCTGTATCTGTTCTTGCGAAAAGCAGCGATTGAAGAACAGCTGCCGGGATATGAATTTTTGAATGATGCCTATTTGGAGAATATACAGCCGGAAGCAGAGGGAGAATTGCTGACACAATATCCCATGCAGATGTACGCGGTTCCTGTGCACGAAGGACGGAAGTGGCTGAATCTGGACTACGATTGTCATTACAGTGTGGTCAATCTGATTCTCTTGTTTTTCAGTTTTTCGTTTATTGGCTGTGTGTGGGAAATCATCATAGGTTTACTGACAAACGGTGTTTTAATTAAGCGGGGTATTATGTACGGACCCTGGATTCCGATTTATGGTACGGGCGGTGTGCTGATCTTGATTCTGCTGCGCAGATGGCTGCATAAACCGCTGGTCACCTTTTGCCTGATTGTTCTTGTCTGTGCAACCGTAGAATACTTCACCAGCTGGTATCTGGAGATGTCCAGAGGGCTGAAATGGTGGGATTATACAGGATATTCTTTCAATCTTCATGGCAGAATCAGCCTTGAGGGACTGTTTGCGTTCGGTGTGGGGGGAAGTCTGGGGATTTATATGCTCTCACCGCTGCTAAATGCATTATTTGACAAAATATCGAGTAGGAAACGCTGGGTGATCTGCGGTATTTTACTGACGCTGTTTGCCGTTGATTTGTTCATCTCAGCCAGGCACCCGAATCAGGGGGACGGTATAACGACCATCTATGCCCTGCAAAGCATGCTGCTGGGACGAAACGCATAGTTTTTTGTTGTGTTTTTATGTCAAATCAGCTAAAATAAATGGATAGGGCTGCTGTGAGAACCATTGCAGACAAGAACAGCCGGACAGTGTTAGGAGGAACTAAGTTGGCAAATATTGACCAGAATAAAATAAGAAATTTCTGTATTATTGCACATATAGATCATGGTAAGTCAACACTTGCTGATCGTATTATTGAACGTACAGGATTACTGACCGACCGGGAGATGCAGTCGCAAGTACTTGATAATATGGATTTGGAGCGGGAGCGGGGCATTACCATCAAAGCACAGGCTGTACGTACGGTCTATAAGAGTGCTTCGGGCGAAGAATATATATTTAATCTCATTGATACCCCGGGACATGTCGATTTTAACTATGAAGTATCCCGCAGTCTTGCGGCCTGTGACGGTGCCATCCTGGTGGTGGATGCAGCGCAGGGAATTGAAGCGCAGACGCTTGCCAATGTATATCTGGCGCTGGATCATGATCTTGACGTTGTGCCTGTAATCAATAAAATCGATCTGCCAAGTGCAGATCCTGAGCGTGTCATCAACGAAATTGAGGATGTCATTGGCATAGAGGCACAGGATGTCCCCAGAATTTCGGCCAAGACAGGAGAAAATATCGAGGAAGTTCTGGAACAGATCATTGCCAGAATCCCACCGCCGCAGGGCTCTGCAGAGGAACCTTTGAAAGCTCTGATTTTTGACTCGATTTATGATGCTTACAAAGGAGTCATTATTTTTTGCCGAATTAAGGAAGGCCGGGTGAAAAAAGGCGACCCGATCCGTATGATGGCGACCGGAGCCACAGCTGATGTGGTCGAGGTCGGCTATTTTGGTGCGGGTCAGTTCATAGCCTGTGATGAATTAAGTGCCGGCATGGTAGGCTATATTACGGCAAGTATTAAGAACGTCAAGGATACACATGTCGGAGATACTGTGACCAATAACGAGCGTCCCTGTACACAAGCGCTGCTGGGCTACAAGAAAGTCAATCCTATGGTCTATTGCGGCCTGTATCCGGCCGATGGCGCCAAATACCAGGATTTGCGCGAAGCCTTGGAGAAGCTGCAGTTAAACGATGCGGCGCTGCAGTATGAGCCGGAGACATCCATAGCGCTAGGCTTTGGTTACAGATGCGGCTTTCTGGGCCTGCTTCATCTGGAGATTATTCAGGAGCGTTTAGAGCGGGAGTACAATCTGGATCTGATTACAACTGCTCCCGGCGTTATCTATCAAGTCTACAAGACCAATGGCGAAATGATTGAACTGACGAATCCCTCTAATTTACCGGATCCTTCGGAGATAGAGTACATGGAGGAACCAATGGTCAAGGCCGAAATCATGGTGACGACAGAGTTCATTGGCTCCATCATGGATTTGTGTCAGGAGCGCAGAGGTCAGTACCAGGGGATGGAGTATATCGAAGAGACGAGAGCTGTCCTGCGCTACCACCTGCCCTTAAATGAAATTATTTATGACTTTTTTGATGCCCTGAAATCACGTTCCAGAGGCTATGCGTCACTTGACTATGATATGCTGGGATATGAGAGAAGTGTATTGGTCAAGCTGAATATTCTGGTGAACAAAGAAGAGGTGGATGCTCTTTCCTTTATCGTACATACCAGCACGGCATATGAGCGTGGGAGGAAAATGTGCGAAAAGTTAAAAGATGAGATTCCGCGCCAGTTGTTCGAGATACCGATTCAGGCGGCCATCGGGAATAAAGTCATAGCGCGTGAGACGGTCAAAGCCATGAGAAAAGACGTTTTGGCGAAATGCTACGGCGGTGATATCACACGTAAGAAAAAGCTGTTGGAAAAGCAAAAAGAAGGAAAGAAGAGGATGCGGCAAATCGGAAATGTTGAAATCCCGCAGAAAGCCTTTATGAGTGTCTTGAAGCTGGATGATAAATAGGGAGGCATTATGAGATCTGTGCAGCTCTATCTTCATATCCCGTTCTGCGTTAGAAAATGTGCGTACTGCGATTTCCTGTCATTTCCGCTTTCGCAGTCGCTTTTAGAGGAGTATACTGACGCCCTCCTGCAGGAAATCTATTCCTATAAAGAAGAGGGGCGTGCATGGAGAGTCCCCAGCGTCTTTATTGGCGGTGGGACTCCGTCGCTTTTAGGGCATCATCAGCTGCAACGTCTGATGCAGGCCCTTTTTGAGGTATTTGCGATAGAGGGCGATGCGGAGATTACATTAGAAGCGAACCCAGGTACAATCCATGAGGGGGTGGCACAAGGATACCGGGATGCCGGAATCAACAGGCTGAGTCTGGGGCTGCAGTCCGTACATGCCAGGGAGCTGCAGCTGCTGGGACGCATTCATACCTATGATGAATTTCTGGTCAGCTACGAAAGAGCCCGCAGTGCCGGATTTACGAATATAAATATAGATTTGATGTATGCCATTCCAGAACAGACGTGTCAAAGCTGGGAGGAAACACTGCGCGAGGTCTTACGGCTGGAACCGGAGCATATTTCGGCGTACAGTCTGATTGTGGAGGCGGGGACCCCTTTCTATGGGCAGAAGCTGGCACTTCCCGGTGAAGAGGAAGAAGAGCGTATGTACGAAATGGTAAAACCACTTCTGCTGCAAAACGGATATGACCAATATGAGATTTCAAACTTTGCACGAAACGGGTTGGCCTGCCGGCATAATAAGGGATACTGGACCAGACAGGAATATATCGGACTTGGACTGGGCGCAGCTTCCTTATATGATGCCCGGCGCTTTTCCAATACACCGGATCTAAAAGAATACTTGCACAAAAGTGCGCAGCCGGTACAGATGCGCACAGCCATCGAGAATTTGTCAATAGAAGAGGAAATGGCGGAGCAGATGATTCTGGGTCTGCGGATGACAGCGGGCGTGGATACGAAGGAGTTTGCAGCACGTTTCCGGAAAACTCCGCAGGAAGTCTATGGAGATATTATTTCGAAACACGAACAAACCGGTTTGCTGCAAAATCAAAATGAAAGAGTGGTTCTGACCGAGCGGGGATTGCGTCTGAGTAATTACGTTATGTCAGACTTTATATAAAAACAGAACAAATGTTTGCCTAATTGCCGCGGATATAGTATAATGCTGGTATGCTATTTTACTGATATTCTGTGGAACCAAAGGAGAGCGCAATGGAAACGCAAAAGCAATTTATAAAAATCAGAGGGGCGAATGAGAACAACCTTAAGAGCCTCGATATCGATATCCCGAGAAATGAGTTCGTCGTATTGACAGGCTTAAGCGGCTCGGGTAAAAGTTCACTGGCATTCGATACAATTTATGCAGAGGGACAGAGGCGGTATATGGAATCTCTGTCATCGTATGCAAGGCAGTTTTTAGGACAGATGGAGAAGCCGGATGTGGAAAGCCTCGAAGGGCTGTCACCGGCAATCTCCATCGATCAGAAATCGACGAATCGAAACCCCCGTTCCACAGTGGGAACGGTAACGGAAATCTACGATTATTTCCGTCTGCTGTATGCCCGTATCGGAATCCCGCACTGTCCGAACTGCGGCAGAGAGATACAAAAACAGACGGTAGACCAGATGGTGGATCAGATTATGGAACTGCCGGCGCAGACCAGAATCCAGCTGCTGGCACCGGTCGTACGCGGCCGCAAAGGTACGCATGCCAAGCTGTTCGATCAGGCGAAGCGAAGCGGCTATGTCCGCGTGCAGGTCGATGGAAATATGTATGAGCTGACGGAAGAAATCAAACTTGATAAGAATATCAAGCATTCCATTGAAATCATTGTGGATCGTCTGATTGTCAAGGAAGGAATTCAAAAGCGTCTGACGGATTCTATCGAAAATGTGCTTGAGCTCTCCAATGGCCTTATGACCGTAGACACCATGGACGGGAATCTGCTGAATTTCAGCCAGAGCTTTTCCTGCCCGGACTGCGGCATCAGTGTCGATGAACTGGAACCGCGCAGTTTTTCATTCAATAATCCGTTTGGCGCCTGCCCGGAGTGTCTGGGGCTGGGTTACAAAATGGAATTTGACCCGCAGCTTATGATTCCGGACCCATCGCTGAGTATCGCACAGGGAGCCATTGTGGTGAACGGCTGGCAGTCAAGTGTGGATAAGAGCAGTTACACCCGGGCGATTCTGGATGCACTGGCGGCAGAGTACAAATTCAGCCTGGATACCCCTTTTGAAAAATATCCTGCGAAGATTCAGGATATTCTGATCAATGGAACCAAGGGCAAGACGGTTCACGTCCATTATATCGGACAGCGGGGCGAAGGCTTCTATGACGTTGCGTTTGAAGGCCTTGTGAAAAACGTTGAGAGAAGATACAGAGAGACGGGTGCGGAGTCGACCAAGCAGGAGTATGAGACATTTATGCGTATTACCCCCTGCCCGCAGTGCAAGGGGCAAAGACTTAAAGCAAGCTCGCTGGCGGTTACGGTAAGCGGCAATAATATTTTTGAAGTCACCTCGATGTCGATCGACCGGTTGAAGGATTTTATGCAGTCCCTCGAATTATCCGCACAGCAAAAGCTGATCGGCAGTCAGATTATCAAAGAGATCAGAGCCAGAGTCGGCTTCCTCTCCAATGTGGGGCTGGACTACCTGACGCTTTCAAGAGCGACCGGCAGTCTGTCCGGCGGCGAAGCACAGAGAATACGTCTTGCCACAC
>JBKECY010000019.1:0-25885 GCA_047975025.1 Lachnospiraceae bacterium | reverse complement strand
TTGACGATGATTTGCTCCGTTGTGTACCTTGCTTTTCCCATTTTTGTACTGCTCCTTTTTGTTAGTTTATCATATCAAAACTAACTCTTCCACTGGTACAAAGATCGGGGGGCACTCCATGGTCTGCGTGCTGTATGGAATGCAGTCTGTGTGCAATCAGTACGACGGTCTTCTCTTTTACCAGCGCATTTAGTGCTTGCTGTATCAGTATTTCATTTTCAGAATCCAAGCTTGCGGTAGCCTCATCAAGCAGGACAACAGGGGCATCTTTTAGGAGGGCGCGGGCAATTGAGATGCGCTGTTTTTCGCCCCCGGAGAGAGTACTTCCGCCTTCCCCCACAATCGTTTGATATCCTTCAGGCAGTGATAGGATGAACTCATGGCACGCGGCCTGTTTTGCTGCTGTGATGATCTCTTCCTGCGTGGCCGAAGCATTTCCCATACGAATATTCTCTTCAATGGTATCATTGAATAAATAGACGTCCTGAAAGACCATGCTGATATGCTGCAAGAGGTCATCCGGGGAAAGCACACCGACAGGAATGCCCCCTAAGCGGGTCGTGCCTTTGTCGGTATCCCAGAAGCGGGCAATCAATTTAATAATGGTTGATTTACCGGAGCCTGAGGGGCCGATGAGTGCAGTCAGAGATTTCTCAGGGATGGTCAATGAAAGATTGTGCAGTACTTCGCTGCTGCCATAGGAGAAAGAAACTTTCTCGAAGGTAATATCGAAATTTTCGGGCGCGCAGGCAGAGGCACTACCGGAGAGTAATGGTTCATCGAAGATATCCTGAATGCGGCTGGAACAATGTGTCAGCCGTGTCATGTTAACGACCATACCCAGCAGCGTCATAATCGGTCCATAGAGATTGAGCGCCAGCAATAAAAATACGATGAGCACGAGCGCTGACAAAGAGCCGCGCAGCAGCATGTAAGTTCCGGCAGAGATGACAATCGCAGTTCCGCAGTTCAAAATCGCTCTGGCAAATATACCAATCGGAGCGGAAGCGGATTCAAGGGCAATGGATTTTTCTCTTAAGCGTGCGCAGGAATCCTTGACAGAATCGAACATTTCCCCGGTCTGATTAAAGGCTTTCAGAGTCTGAATTCCGGCAACAAACTCCAGAATGTGTGAAGAATTCTTCTGTTGTACACGAAGCAAATCCTCATTCTTATGCGAAAGTCTGCGGTAGCTCATTACGGCAAACGGGATACAAAGAGGAATGCTGATCAAGGTTGCCAGCATCATGCGCCAGTCGAAGATGGACAAAACGATGATGGAGAGGCTGAGGCGGGCGGCGGCTGTCATAAAGCGCGGAAGCAGGCTGTTAGCGTTCTGCTCTACGGTATCATAATCGCGCAGCAAGACGGTGGAGAGGTCTCCGGCATCTCTGCGGTTATAAAAACCCATGGGCAGTAAGCGCAGCTGCTCTCCCATAGAGAGGCGTGCATCCCGTATGACATCAGCAAAGCCCACACAGCTTGTGATATAGGAGCGGCGGGAGATAAAGTAATACAAGACCGTCTGCACAGCGAGCACACCACACAAGATCAGTATCTGTGTCACAGGAATCGTTGGGGAACTGTCTGTGAGCGGTGTCAAGAGTACAAATACGGCCAGCAGCATGACGGCATAGGGAATGGAAGCGATATAATTGTCAAAAAACACCCATCCACATAATTTTGCGAAACGTTTGGTCTGGTTAAATGTAATTTGTCTGAACCATTTTGAAATCTTCATGGGTATCCTCCTCTATGGTTGGTATAGTCTGACGGATGCTCCAGGCATCCCTGCGCTCATTCGCGGCAATCATGGTCTGGTACAGTGGGCTTTGTTGAAGCAATGTCTCGTGTGCGCCTTCGGAAACAAGCCGTCCTTTGTCTACCAAGAGTATCTTGTCAGCGTTTTGAATTGTTTTCAGTCTGTGTGCAATAACCAGTACGGTTTTCTCAGAGGTCAGACGGGCAAAGGATTCCTGAATGATACTTTCGTTTTCCGCATCTGCATAGGCAGTGGCCTCATCCAGAATGATGATAGGGGGATTTTTTAGAAAAACACGTGCAATGGCAATCCGCTGTTTTTCGCCGCCGCTTAGACTGGTGTTCTTTTCTCCAAGAACGGTGGCATAGCCTTCGGGCAGACGCGTAATAACATCATGAATATTGGCGGCCTTGGCAGCTGCGCAGATGTCCTCGAAGGAAGCATTGCGGTTGCCCATACGAATGTTTTCCTCAATGGATTTTTGGAATACAACAGAGTCCTGGAACACATAGCCGATCATTTCCATCAGATCCCCTGAGGAGATGGAGCGTATGTCAATACCTCCGATTTTGATAGAACCGCCTTGTACTTCATAAAAGTGAAGAAGTAATGAGGCGATTGTGGATTTACCGCCGCCTGAGGGACCGGCAAGGCCTGTGATTGGGCCTTCCGGCAGGACAAAACTGACGGCATCGACAGCTTGTACCTCCCGGTTGTCATAGGCGAAGGAAACTTTGTCAAAAGTAATATCATAGGATACAGGGCGTTTCGTTTCGGAGGCGACACTAAGCTCCGGCTCCTGTAACAGCGCGTCCATTCGGTCTACACCAATTCCAATTTCTTTGGTAGAGAGAGCCATGATCATCATATTCTCTAAAGGTTCTTTGAGACCGGCTCCAACCAGAAAGAATAAGAAGACCATAGGCAGGAAAGTCTGGTAAGAAGGCGCAGAAGCGAGCAGTACCAATGAAGCGGGGAGAATGAACAGAAGCTGTGCGCCCATGGAGGCATAGTAGACACCCATACGGGGGGCGAAGAAGTAGGCAGTTTCCTCAATCGTACGGCTGTAATTCTCGATATCGTTTCCAAAGCGCGAAAAGGCTGCTATGGTACGATTGAAGATCTTGACGACCGGCATTCCATGAACATATTCTACAATGGTGCCGTTCATACGTTCGCGGGTGCGAAACATTTTCTTCTGCGTTTCTGCGCCGTCCGGATGCTTCAGACCTGCCGCAAGTAGGAACAAAGCCAGGAAAAAGGGCAGAAGAGTTGCCAGCCCCAGCCGCCAATCCATGACAAACAGAAATACAAAGGTAAGAAGCGGCAGTGCAATCGCAGATACCGTATCAGCTATGTGGTGTGCTATAAATTCCTCGATTTTCTCCACATCGCTGGTAATCAGCTTCTTGAGTGCCCCTTGCGTTGTATGGGTAAAATACCCGGAAGGCAGTCTGCCCAGCTTTTCCAGCAGCTGCACACGCAGCTCGTAGAGTATGTTAAAGGCTGCCCTGTGAGAGCAGATACCGGAGGTAAAACTGCAGATACCATAGAGTATGGCCGCTGCGGCAGTGACAACAGCAAGTGTCAGCAGGTAAGAAGCATTCAGTGCTTCCATGTTGGTGTAGTGCAGCACGATTTCGCGTACAATGCCATAAATAGTAAAAAAAGGAACCAGTCTGGCTGCCGTCGAGAGCAGGGAGAGCAGACATGCCAGTGTAAGGTCTTTTTTCCTAGGGCCGGCGAGTTCCAAAAGTCTGGGGAGGCCGGTCTTCGCTTGAGGTGTTTCTTTCTTTTTCATATGTGCAGCGCCTTTCCTGTAAAGATGTTTACAAATACAGTAGTAAATGATAAAATGACCAAAAGAAACAAACTGGTTCATTTATATCGAGATTAGCACTGGGTAACTAAAATGTCAAGACAAAAAATATTTGTTGAGATACATTTATGTATAACAGAGGTTTTGCACTGACGGGCGAGGATGTGCTATACTGTAAAAATGTGAGGAGGTACGGTCATGCCTGTGATATTCAATGAGAAGAACAAAGAAAATATTCGTGAGAACATGCTGGAGAAAGGATTCGAGCTGCTGAAATCGTATGGAATACGCCGGATGACGGTGGAAATGATTGCGAAATCCTGTGGATTGGCGAAGGGAACGTTTTATACCTTCTTTCCATCCAAGGAGGAATTTGTATTTCAGATCGTGCAGTACAAACGAGAAATTGTGAAAGAAAAATACACCCGGATGCTGCAGCAGTATGGGAAGCTGGGACGCGAAGAGCTGCAAGAATTCTTTTTGTATTTGCGGACGCAGGATGTGAACGTATATAAGTATCTAGATGAAAATGATATGGCCTATCTGACGACCAAATGGCCTTCTGAATATGTGTTCAGCCCGCAAAAGGACGAGCAGACAACGCAGTGGATGCTGGACGGTATGCGGGGAGTCAGAAAAGAGTGCAACTGGAAAGTTTTTGCCAACTATATGAAGGCGCATGCCCTCTTTGACCTGAATCGGAGCACCTTTCATGAGGATGCGCTGCCGGAAACGCAAATGGTGTTTCAAGGAGCAATTCTGGATTACCTGTTTGGAGCCGATACTGTAAAATAAAAAACTGCCCGGCCATCTTTTAATGGCGGGCAGTTTTGGCTTATTCAAATAAAGCAGCCGCTTTTTCAAGTTCATCGATAATGCTGATATGCTGCGGACAGGCTTCTTCACATTGCCCACAGGCAATACAAGAGGAAGCTTTGCCGGCATCGGATGTCTCCCAGCGATAATTATTTCTCGTGGATTCCAGATCCTGATATACCAGATAATTGTTGACGACAGAAAAAATCTGAGGGATCGGAATGTTTTCCGGACAGCCTTTGACGCAGTAACGACAGTTGGTACAAGGAATTGTCGGCAGAGCCGAAAGTGCGGATTGTACCTTGTGTATCGTTGCTTGCTCCGGTGCGGTCAATGGGGTGAAATCTTCCATAAATGCAAGATTATCCTGCATTTGTTCCAACGTGGACATGCCGCTTAGAACCGTAATCAGTCCGTCCAGCGAGGCGGCATAACGCAGTGCCCAAGAGGCACTTGAAGCCTGCGGATCATACTCTTTTAACAGTGCATCAATCTGCGGTGGAAGTGCGGCAAGCGAGCCGCCTTTAACGGGTTCCATAATAATGATGGGCTTGTTGTGCGCCTGGGCGACCTCATAGCATTTGCGGGATTCTACCGTAGGGCTTTCCCAGTCAGCATAATTAATCTGCAGCTGCACAAATTCGACATCCGGATGCTCCTGTAACAGTTGGTCCAGTACATCGGCTTTGTCGTGGAATGAGAACCCAATGTGTTTGATGCGACCTTCTTTTTTCTGCTCCTTTACGAAATTCCAGATATCAAAATCATCGAAGGATTTTGTGCGGTTATCTCCTAAATTGTGCAGCAGATAAAAATCAAAATATCCGGCACCGGTTCTCTGTAAGGAAGTCCAGAACATAGCCTGCGCTTCCTGGGTTGTAGTGACACCTGCCCATGCAGGAAGTTTTGTCGCCAGCTGAAAGCTCTCGCGCGGATAACGGTCTACCAGCAGCGGTTTGACCGCTTCCTCGGATTTTCCGTTAATATAACCATAGGCAGTATCAAAATAGGTAAAACCTTTGCTCATAAACAAATCTACCATTTGTTTGCTTTGCGGCAGATCAACTTCTTCTCCCAGCATGGGGAGACGCATAAGCCCAAATCCCAGTTTGGGAATCTTATTTCCTAAATACTCCACAATTCTACCTCCTATATATCAATCAGTCAGTCTTTAGTGTAGCAGATTTTGGCGAAAAGAGCCACTTTTTCTCAATAACGCATCTTCAGGGGAGTTCGACGGATGTTTCGTTCTGCGTTTCCAGCAGGTGCAGGCAGATATTCACATAGAGCCGCGTCGTGGGATCCTCCAGATCCATCTGCAGGATTTCAGCAATTCGTGCCAGCCTGTAAAAGAGGGTGCTTCTGTGGATGAATAATTCTTTGGCGGTCTGTGTGGCGCGACGTTCGTTTTTCAGATAGATGACCAGAGTGTGGTAGAACTCGGTTTCGTTGTCAAGATCCATCTGTTTAAGCGAACAAAGCTTCTCCGGGCACAGCAGATCCACCGGCATTTCACTGCTGCATTTATCCATCATATACTGGAGCACATGTGTCTGGAAATGATGGCACCAGGGAGTGCTGTTCTCGGCTTCTCCATATTGCAAGGCAAGTGCTGCCTGCTGGTAAAAGTGGTGTGTCAGTGAAAAATCATGATAGATATTACTGATACCGGCTTTTAGGAGTCCCTCGCGTATAATCAGAGCCAGTTGAGATAGGGAGTTGCCAAAATCGGATCTGGATACGGATAAATTGAGCAGCATGATAATGCTGTCCTGATACTTAAACGCATAGCTTCCGGTAATCTGTGTTTCAATATAATTGCAGGTACTCGAAATCGCCATATGATCCATATGGCCGTTGCTGTCCGATATCTTTATACAGACGTATTCATCGTCCAGATGCCAGCTTAAGGTCTCGATCTGACGGCTGATGATGGTTTTGTCGGTTGTGACCTGGTTCAAAATGTCTGTAATAATAAGTTCAAAAGGCCGAGAAAAAAGCCCCTTGCTCATATTTCTGCGATGCAGGGCAATCTGAATGATCTTGGCCAGATGTTCAGCAGCCAGAAAATGACCGGGTTTTAAAGAAGAGGTAAGTTCATTGATGCATAACCGGCCTTCGTAGCGTCCGTTGACATTCCACAAGTTGACATAAAGAATGCGGTAGCCTCGCAGGTTCTCTGAGAACATCTTGGCCCCTTGTGTATCCAGTGAACCGAGATATTCTGGATCTACTTTAAAATCATTGATCAGATCAATTGGAACCATGTCCATACCGGTACGCTGATCACGCTCCCAGCGAGTCATTCCGGTAACGAACAGAGGGGATTCCAGGATATAGAACTGTGCATCATGTATAAATAGTGGATTTTCAAAATAATCAACACTGATCTTACAAAGCTCTGAGATACCCAGATTGTGGTTCAGTGCATACTGCAGTCGGTCATTCCAGGTCCGGGTCTTGACAAAAATATTTTGCACAAAATTCATAATGGCAGCCATGTCTTCTGCGGTATCCAGTTCGATGATGCTCCAGGAAGACAGCTGATATGCTTTGGAAATAGGGCCGATACTGATGAGTGCACCGTACATGGAAGGCGGTTCCGCCGGAAGTGAGCTGTTGTGTGCAATATACACATATTCCGGTTTCATGGATATAACCTCATTGTACAGGCGCACATCAATCAGCCTGCCAGTGTCGTAGCCTTTTTGAAAGCGCATTTCTATTGCAGCATCTTCAAGCGCATCTGTGATGATCTGCATATTCAGTAAGAATGATTCAGTCTGAATCATAGAAGGTTTTTTCATAACGATTCCCCTTTTCAAGGCAGACGCAATAGTGTTCTAAAGAATCTGCGGCTATGGTAATTACGGCGATATGCATTCAGGTCACTATAGTAGTATTAAAACATTTCGACACCATAGTTGTCAATTGACTTGTGAGGGCAATACGTCGTTGCTATTGGCATAGGTTCATGCTTTTGGACTCTGTAAAATATTATAGGGAGATATGATTCAAAAAATAAGATACAGACTGTTCTATACATTATGTTGTGATTGAACGTTTTGTAGGAATGACACTGCCGGATGGTCGTATGCAGAAGCAGCGGAAACGACTTGCTTCTTATAAAAAACTTGCGCAATATCGCAGGACTGTGTAAAATAAGACAGACAGAGTTTTGCGGAGGTGCGTATGGATATGTATGTATGGGAACAAATTCAGAATAAAGACAGCAACAGCCTGCTGGAGTATCTTAGGAATCTGGAGCACAGCAGCCTAGAGCGCGCGGACGAAATGGAAGAGTTTATTGCAGTGGCACAAAGAGCCGGACTGCAGGAGCTCGTTACACATATGGAACGAAGTGTTAAAGAACTGGAGAAATCAGCGATGTGGATGCGTGCTGCTATCTCTACTGTTGAAAAAGGAAGCAGTCATGAGTGAACAGCTGCGGCGGGAGAACACTGCGTATTGGAATCATAGAGCGGCCTCTTATTCGCAGGTCAATCAAGAAGAACTAAACGGTATGCAAAAGCTAGCCTGGCGTCAGGAAATCATAGCACAGATTGAGCGTGCCTGGCCGGGGCGCAGCCCAAAGAGCCTGCGGGTGCTGGATGTGGGAACAGGCCCGGGATTTTTTGCAGTCATCCTGGCTGAGGCAGGTTATCAGGTGACAGCAGTGGATGCGGCCGAAGAGATGCTGCAGCAGGCACAGGAGAATGCCGGGGAGCTTGCCGGGAGAATTCAGTTTCATCAGATGGATGCACAGCGCCTTACCTTGCAGGAGGGCAGCTTCGATGTTGTCTTGTCAAGGAATCTGACCTGGGTGCTGCCCCAGCCGGAACAGGCATATGCTTCCTGGACTGCGGTACTAAAGCCGGGCGGACTTCTGTTGAATTTTGATGCGAACTGGTATGCCTATCTGTATGACAGCAAGAAGCGTACAGCGTATGAACAGGATCGCCAAAATGTACAAAAGCAGGGGTATGAAGATCACTATATCGGAACCGATATAGATGCGATGGAGAAGATCGCATTACAGGTGCCGCTGACGGGACTTCACAGACCGGAATGGGACGTGGAGACGCTGCAGCAACTGGAGATGACTGAGATTCGTACAGATGAGCGGGTGTGGGACAGAGTGCTGTCGCCGCTGGAAAAAACGAACTATGCTTCAACGCCTGTCTTTATGGTAACGGCGATGAAACCGGCTGTCATGCCCGGTGATGTATGAGAATATGAAAAATCGATAAGGCAGATCTCGCTATGTTACGTCGGATCTGCTTTTTTGCACCCTTTTTAGGGGTATGCGACTGTTTTGTATTAAAAAGCGGACATAGATATATCCCCCTGGGGGGCTTGTTGGAGCATTCAAGAATACGATACAATACTAGAAGATAAAATCTTATAGAATAGAGGTAGATATGAGTCAGATAATGTTAGACAAGAGCATACAGCCGGCAGTCCGAAGTGTGGAGGCGGCAAAAGCATATATTGAAGGTTACTGGACAGAAAGAACGGAGGATTTTGCACAGCTAAGAGCAGAAGAACTACATAGCGGCAAGCACGAACGTTGGGAGCAGGAGATTTTCCATCAGCTGCCGGAGGGTAAAACCTTATGTATTTTAGATGTGGGCTGCGGCAGCGGATTTTTCTCTGTTCTCTTAGCGGCAGCAGGTCATCAGGTAACAGCGGTGGATTTGACTGCCTCTATGATTGAGGCAGGGCGGCGGATGGCGCAGGCAGAAAATTGTACAGTGGATTTTCTGGTAATGGATGCAGAAAATCTTACGTTTGCAGATGAGGTCTTCGATGTAGTCATTTCCCGCAATCTGGTATGGACACTGCCGAATCCGCAGCAGGCGTACACGCAGTGGCTGCGCGTATTAAAACCCGGCGGACTGCTGCTGAATTATGATGCGGAATATGCCAAAGACCATCATCATCAGAAGCTGCCAAGTGCCAATGCGCATCAGAATATTTCGGATACGCTGCTGGATAAATGCCACAACATATATCATATGCTTGAAATCAGTGGATTAGAGCGTCCTGTCTGGGATATGCAGATGCTGAAATCTCTGGGATGTCAGGAATGCGAAGTCGATACGGCGGTAGGAAGCAGAGTCTATAAGGAAGAAGATCAGTTCTACATTCCTGTTCCTATGTTTGGAATACGAGCCATAAAATAGTGGGAAGCAAATCTATGAAAAAATATATTCTTGGACGGCTCCTGCAGCTGATACCAATTATTCTGGGAATCACGTTCCTGACCTTTGCACTTGTACAGATGTCATCAAAGGATGCAGTGGATGCACTATATGAGAATACGGGAAGCAGTGCTTCTAAGGTGGCAGAACAAAAAGCCAGAGAAAGGCTGGGGCTGGACCAGCCCTTTGCTGTACAGTATGTGAACTGGCTTACTGGTATGCTTACGGGAGATATGGGGACTTCATTTGTTTCGGGGGATGAGGTCCTCACTACGTTTATGTCTAAATTGCCGAATACCATATGGCTTACGGCAGTGGTAATCGGGATGACAGTTCTGCTGTCTGTACCTCTTGGCATTCTGGCGGCGATACGCAGAAATAAATTTACGGATTATATGATTCGTTTCTTCAGCTTTATAGGAAATTCCCTGCCGGGCTTTTTCGTGGCACTGCTTTTAATTTATTTCTTCTCTCTGCAATTGGGCTGGTTTTCGGTAGTGGGGGGAAGCGGCGGCAAAAATATTGTACTGCCGGCAGCGACGCTTGCGATCGCCATGAGTGCCAAATACACCCGTCAGGTACGCACAGCAGTGCTCGAAGAGCTGTCCAAAGGATACGTGACCGGCGCAAGTGCCAGAGGCGTACGCGAGAAGACAATTCTGGCGGCCTCGATTCTTAAATCTGTTATGCTGAAAATCGTGACACTGCTTTCACTTTCCATTGGGTCATTACTGGGAGGCACTGCGATTGTGGAGTCGATTTTTATGTGGGACGGTGTAGGTAAGCTTGCCGTAGATTCCATTACCATGCGTGATTACCCAATGATACTGGCATATGTTGTGTGGATGGCACTCATCTACGTTGTAATCAATCTTATCACAGATATCCTCTATCACTATCTGGACCCACGTGTCCGTATGGGAGGTGCCAAATGACCGCTCGTACAAATCGTTGGAAGGTAAGAGTTTTTCTGGGGCTGGCCATCGTGCTGCTCCTTGCTGCCATATTGGCAAAGTGGCTGGTGCCGTATGACCCATACGAACAGGATTTAAGCCAGTCCTTGCAGAGTCCGTCAATACAGCATTGGATGGGGACGGATCAGTATGGACGGGATATGTTCTCCCGCGTGCTTATGGGAGCCAGAGCCTCTCTTTCGATGACACTGCTTTTGGTGGCGGTCATAGCCGTATTCGGCACAGCCGTTGGTATTTTATGCGGTTACAAGGGGGGAAAGGTAGATGCGATAGTCATGCGGATTTCCGATGTGTTTCTGGCATTTCCGGGATTGGTCTTCGCTATTGCAATAGCAGGAATCTTAGGCGGAGGCATGCAAAATGCGGTACTTTCTCTGGCTGTGATTTCCTGGCCCAAATATGCAAGGATTGCAAGAGGCCAGGTATTACTTGTAAAAGAGATGCCCTATGTTGCTGCCGCGCGACTCAGTCATACAGGCACAGGCAAGATTATTCTCAGACATATACTGCCTAATAGTATGGATATGGTATTGATTACCGCCATGCTGGATATAGGAACCATGATGATGGAGTTGGCAGGCCTGTCGTATCTGGGCTTAGGAGCGGCACCGCCCATGGCAGAGTGGGGGTCTATGATGAGTACCGGACGCAGTATGCTGCAGACAGCGCCCTGGGTCATTTTAGCCCCGGGAGCAGCCATCTTTTGTACCGTAGCGATTTTTAATCTGCTGGGGGACAGTATCCGCGATGTACTGGAGCCGGGACAGGCTGAGAGTGCAGAACTGGGAGAAGAAGTGTTACATCAGCCAAAGTGAAGGAGAGAAAAATGAAAAAAAGAATGATTGGATTTTGTATGGTGCTGCTTTTGGGCACAGCGTTGCTGCTGCAGGGCTGCGGCAAGTCGTCTGCAGTAGCCACAGAAGAAGAAACGACACAGGAAACCGCCGCAAAGGTATTTACCTACGGAACGACTGCTTATGGAACGGACATGGGAAATGTTGGTGTCAATCCGCATGAGAACTACTCCGGATGGTCTGCTGTGCGCTATGGTGTGGGAGAGACACTCTTCAAATTTGACAGTTCTATGCAGGTACAGCCCTGGCTGGCAGAGTCTTATGAGCAAATCGATGAGTATACAATTAAAATCACACTGCGTGATGATGTATACTTTTCCAACGGACGCAAGATGGACGGCGAAGCCGTAAAAGAATGTCTGGAAGATCTTATACAAGTGCATGACAGAGCTCCGGAGGATCTTAAAATCAGCGAAATAGCAGCCGATGGTCAGACGGTTACGATTACTACTACGCAAAAAGCCACTTCGACCATCAACTACCTAAGCGACCCATACGGAGCAATCATAGATATGCAGGCGGAGAATGAGGTAGAGGGGAATGTAGCCGGGACAGGCCCCTTCATAGCCCAAAGTATTAGCGACCAGGAAATAACGTTGGTAAAAAATGAAAATTACTGGGGAGGGGAAGTAAAGATTGATCAGGTGATCGTAAAAAGCATTCAGGATGGTGATACGCTTACGATGGCATTGCAAAGCGGAGAAATTGATGCGGCACAGGGACTGCCTTATGCGAGTCTGAGCCTGTTCCAGGATAATGAGGCCTATACCATCAGTTCCGCCGAAACCTCCCGTTCCTTTTTTGCCCAGCTCAATTTCAAGACAGAGGCGCTGCAGGATGCGAATGTCCGCGAAGCCATCGCGATGGGGATTGACAAGGAGAGCTTTACTTCGGTACTGCTGCAGGGAAACGGTGTTCCGGCAACAGGACCTTTTCCGGAGAGCTTTACATTTGGGGATGAAACAGTCACAGCAGCAGCCTATGATCCGCAAGAAGCACAGAAGCTTTTGGCGCAGGCCGGGTGGGAGGATACCGATGGAGATGGTTATGTAGATAAGGACCAGGAGACATTGACACTTCGGTGGCTTACCTATCCCAGCCGTCAGGAACTGCCGCTTCTGGCAGAGTCTGTACAGGACACACTTAAAAAGATCGGTATCAAGGTTGAAATCAACAACACATCCAATTACCAGGATTTTGTAGATGCGGGAGATTTTGATGTGTTTGCAGGTGCTTTTGTAACCGCACCGACCGGTGACCCGGAGTATTTCTTTACTACACATTGTCTGTCTGAATCTTCTAAAAATCGTGGAAGCTATTATAATGAAACGTTAGAAACACTGGCGGTACAGCTTAGAAATGAATTTGATACGCAAAAACGCTCGGATATTGCGGTAGAGATGACACAGACCATTTTGGACGACAATGCCTTTATCTTCGCATCTCATCTGAAAATGTCTTTTGTCATGAAGCAGAAAGTCACAGGTTTTGAAGCACACCCTTCGGACTATTATGAAATCACAGCAGATCTCGACATAGCAAGTTAAGACAAATTCTGAAGAAGCAGGCCGTAAGGCAAGGATGGTAGGAGCATGGCACTTCTGACAATACAAAATCTTGAAATAAAATATGGCAGCACCTGTGCAGTACAAGACCTCAGTTTAAAGCTGCAGGATGGCGAAGTTCTGGGAATTGCCGGGGAGTCAGGCAGTGGGAAAAGTACGCTGCTAAAAGCCATCCTGGGAATTCTTGAGAATGGTCAGGTCACACATGGTTCAATCCGTTTTGGGGACCGCAAGCTTCTGCAGCTGAGTCGTGAAGCAATGCGGCAGATCAGAGGTTCTGAGATTGGGATGGTATTTCAATATGCAGAAGATTCGTTTTGCCCGGTCAGGACAATTGGCGCCCAGCTCTATGAAGGGGTGCGGCAGCATGAGAAGGTGTCAAAACAAGAAGCATATGACAGAGGCACTGCACTTTTGGAAGCAATGCATATACAGGAACCCAATCGAATTCTCAAAAGTTATCCGTTCGAGCTTTCCGGAGGCATGAACCAGCGTGTGGGGCTTATGATGGCTATGGTGATGAAGCCGAAGCTCCTGCTTGTAGATGAACCCACCTCCGCTCTGGATGTACTGGTTCAGGCGCAGGTGGTCGAAGAGCTGCTTAAAATGCGTGACCTCTTTGGAACTTCCATTGTCATCGTATCGCATAATATGGGGCTTCTGGGGAGAATGGCAGATACGATTGGAGTCATGCAAAAAGGCAGTCTGATCGAGCTTGATACAAGCCGCAATATACTGTATCAGCCCAAGGAAGCTTATACAAAGCAGCTTCTGGCTGCACTGCCCAGACTCACCAGACAGCCGGGTTCGTAATATGGTATCGATAGGAGAAGAGGATAGTAAATGCAGGCGATGTTGCAGTTAGAAAATATCAAGAAAAGTTTTATACAAAAAGGTAATCGGATCGAAGCGGTCAAGGATGTTAGTTTTGCCTTGTGGCAGGGAGAAGCACTCGGACTCGTGGGGGAGAGCGGCTGTGGCAAAAGTACAATTGGGAAAATAATCGCACAGCTGCTGCCGCCGGATAGCGGATGTATGCAATGGAATGGGGCACAGGAACACATACAGATGGTATTTCAAAATCCGATTGCCAGTTTTAATCCGCGCAGAAAATTAGGGGAGAGCGTTATGGAGCCTCTTTTGAATCAACACGTACCGCGGAACAAGGCAAAGGAGAGAATGTTAGAATTATTTAATGCCTGTGGGCTTGCACCTGCATATACAGAACGCTACCCGCATCAGGTAAGTGGGGGAGAGTGCCAGCGCGCAGCCATTGCAAGGGCTGTCATGGTGATGCCTAAGTTGCTGATCTGTGATGAGGCGACAAGCTCTCTGGATGTAACGGTGCAGGCGGCAGTCATTGAACTGCTGGCTTCCTTGAAACGTACTACACAGTTGTCTTTTTTGTTTATCAGTCATGATCTGGCACTGGTGCAAAAGTTCTGTGACCGCGTACTAGTGATGCGCCAGGGCGAGATTCTGGAAGAGGGGACTCCGCAGACAATCATAGAAAATCCACAAAACGAATATACAAAACGTCTTGTGGACTCGGTATTTCTGTTATGAAAATAAAACTTCAGCTAAATCCCAGAAACAAAGCGGTATAGAGCATCTGCAGACGCCTCTGCCGCTTTTTGTGATATAAATGGCTGACTTCCGAGAGAGCACAGTATTTATCAGCCATCGTTACAATGAAAGACTCTTTGTAGCGCGGCGGGAGTGGGGTCAGGGGCCACATATGACGCAGGATGATGTTTTGCTCCATGGGAGATAGCGAAAAGTGCTGTGCCGCATTCTCCAGTGCTTTTCGGGGGTGCGTAAAACCATGCCACCCTCTGCGTCCATCTTTCTTGTGCCAGTCATATAAGAAGAAATCATGCAGCAGTGCAGCGCGGGCCGCAGACTTTTTATCAAGGCCAAGCTTTTCGCAGAGTACATAGCTGGTATATGATACATAAAGGCAGTGTTCCAGACAGCTGATATCTCCATGCTGCACAAATGTATCCATGGTGAGAACATGTTCGTTAGAGAGCAGATCGCTGATGCAGGAGAGGTATTCCTGTTCCTTTTCTGTGAAATTACCTCATTGCAGCCTTCGTCTTACCTGATTCATATAAGAATCCTTTCTGTCTGTGGTTATAGACACGTAAAGTAAAACTAAAGCCTTCTGACAAAGCAGTGTCGGAAGGCTTTAGTTTGCCTCACATATCACTATGTGAGGCAGTTGGAGGGTACATCATTTATAAATAACTTGTCTTACAAAATGATTATACAAATAGAATATGAGCAAACTGTGACAAAAAAATAAAGAAAAGATAAATGCATTCTTAAAAGTACATGAAGCTTTCTTCTGTTATAAATATGCATAAATTAGCGGTACATATCCGTGCACTTTTTGCAGGAAGAATTGCGGCTGCATAAAAAATGTGCGACACTGTCCTCAAAACGGGAACAGGTACTTTTTTGAAAAGTTACTGTGTGCAGTACTTTGGTTCTGTCGATGGGACAGGTAGTATCGTGTTTCTGAGTGTATTCCATGAAGACTCCTTTTAAGCGGTGCTGGTTTTCTTTATTGTAGCATATTTAAGTTATTAGTAAAGAAAAACCTTACAAGAAATCATGCGGAAGGTTGTTTGTGGCTGCGACGGTAATATTTAGGAGTCATGCCTGTCATCTGTTTAAATATGTAGTAGAAATTCTGAGGATTATTAAAGCCGCACTGATAGATAACGTCAGAAATCGAGTTTTCTTTGTTGCGCAGCAGTTCCAGAGCTTTGTGGATGCGAAGCTCATTTAAGTAGGTGGTAGGACTTTTTCCTGTTTCTTCTTTAAAGATACGGCTGACGTATACCTTGTGCAAATTAAAAGCCTCGCTGATGGATTCCATAGAAATATCCTGTGTATAGTGCTGCTTCATATAATCAATGATTTTCTGAATACGTGGGCTGTAAGAGGCTTCGCCCGTAATAATTTCGATGACGAGCAAGAATTTCTCTTTGAACCATCGGTGGATCTCCTCAACACTTTCCATAGAACCGATTTTAAAAGAAGAAATTGCAGTCTGCCCTAAGACTCGTTCATAAGCGATTCCATGGTCGCTGCACGCCATGGTAAGAAAGCTTAAGAGCAATGCACAAATATGCTGCAGGTAGTTATACTGCATCATGCCGGGGAGCTCTTTGCCAAAGGCCAGATCCAGCTGTTTCGTAAAATAAGGATAATCGCCTTCTTGAAAAGCAGCCTTCATCTGGGAAAAACGCTGATTGATCCGCTCAATTTCCTGACCGTTGTGATTGTTCTTAAGTGCCTCGTAGTATAGAAATTTACCCTTGCCCAGGAACACAGAAAAATCGAGTGCCCGTACCGCTTCCTGGTATTTGGAGAAGACAGATGGTGTTTCGTAAAAAGTGGTACTGATTCCGAACGTTATGGTGGATTTGACATGTAGCTCTATGGTACTGCGGATTTCCTGCAGGATGCTGTGGCGCATATTCATACTTTCCAACAGGCTGTGTGTGGACTCGAACACGACCAAGAGAGCAAAGCGTTCCCCATTGTCATGGCAGGGGATGACATAGGATGCAGTTCCGGAAGACAGGTGCATCTGCTCGCAGAGTTTTGTATCATGGTAGGGAATCTGATACTTATAATCAGAGATTTCTATAACGGCAAGAAATGCAGCAGCTTTTTTGCCCGTAAACAAACTCTCGAGTGCATTGGAAGGTACAGGCTTTCCATGTACGATGGCGGATAAAGCATCAGTTCGTTCGGCAGCATAGGTTGCCGGACGAGCAGAAAAAGGGGATGACATGGAAAATCCTGTACGCTGCATTACACTTGAGAGAACCATCCGCAGCTCGCTCTCTTGTAAAGAATCCTTGATAAGATAGTCCTGTACACCGAGCCGCATTGCCTGCCGGGCATAGTCAAAACTCTCATGGCAGCTAAGCAGTACGAATTGCTGCTGCGGGTTTTCCAGCTTAATCTTATGGATGAGTTCTATACCATTTAAAACAGGCATGATAATATCCGTAATGATTAAATCAGGCCGATGCAGCTTATAGGCATCATAGGCCTGTGCTCCATTAGAAGCTTCCACTACAATTTTGTAGCCATGCGCTTCCCAGGGAAAGCTGGATTTCAGAAGTTCGCGTGCAGGTCTTTCATCATCGACAATCATAACACTGTACATAACCCTACTCCTTTAAGTTTATTTTGTAAATGGAATCTTAAAAGAAATGCTGGTACCGGCCGCAGGTGAACTTGCAATATGGAGCCGGCTCTCTTCTCCGTAATAGATAAGCAGGCGTTCATTGACATTGGGTATGCCTATGCTGTTGTAGTGATTGCCGGAGCCTTTCTTGGAAGATAATATGGAATTCAGACTTTCTTTTTGAATCCCCACGCCGTTGTCAGTGACGCTGATATATAAGAAGAGCAGATCTGTGTCAAATACAATTTGAATCTCGCCCCCCTGCTTAGGGATAATCCCATGAAACAGAGCATTTTCAAGCAATGGCTGCAATATCAGCTTTGGCAAAAGTGCAAAGGAGGCTTCTTTGGAAACACTAAAACCTACCGTAATACAGGCATCATACCTGTGCTTCTGAATATTCATGTAGTTCTCTAAATTGCTGACCTCTTCAGCGACTGTAATCAAATCGTTGTTTCTGGACATACTGGAGCGCAGCAGAGTATTAAACGACGTAATCATGCCTGCAAGCTCAGTATTGCCTTCTTTTTGAGCCATGTATTTTAAAGTATTGAGGGTATTATGTATAAAATGAGGATTAATCTGTGATTGGAGTAAATCAAGCTGTGACTTGACCATGGCCAGCTCTATTTTCTGCTTCTGCTCCTGTTCATCTAAGATTTCCTCCTGAAGTTTTTGAATATCGGTAATCATGCGATTGAACACATCCGTTAAATGCTTAAGTTCATCTTGTGCGGTAGTAGTGACTTCAGACGGCCAGATTCCCTGCCCTAAAAGCTCCATTGATGTTGAAATCGTCCGCAGCGGACGCGTGACCCGCTGGGAGATGTAGAAACTGACTACAATAACGACAATTATCAGAAGCGCGGCGATTAACGCGATGACCAGCCATACGCTGTAAATGTGCGCTTTGACGGAAGTATAGGAGACAAAGCCTGTCAGATGCCAGTCTGGATATTCTGTCGAACGGGTCTGGTACATCAGATAAGATGCGTCCTTAACTTCGACCACTTTGTTCTTGCTTTGACGAAGCGTCTGCAATTCTTCGGCAGAGATAAGAGGGGAACTGCCTGATTCAAAGACAATTTCCCCATCACCGTTTGAAATATAAAAATTCGAGAAGGTTTCTGTACTGACGGTGGACATAGAGCCGAACAGAACAGACTTTTTCAAATTCAGAAGAAGGTAGCCAAGTTCTGAAAAAGTTTCGGTGTCATAATAGCGCCCGTAGTAGGTAATCGTATTCTTTTGTTCAAAGGAAGGGTTTTCAATGGTCAAAGGATAGGTGCTCGGCTTAGAAAAATAGCCAAGCATTTTTTGTGAGACAAAATATTCGAAGTCTGTGTTGTCTGTCACCAATGAATCGTAAGGAGCAAAGGCATACCAGGGATCCAGAATGGTTCCATCTTGTGCCACTGTGAACAGTGACACGATGGAAACATCATTCTGGCGTTTTTTATCAAATTCTGTTTTCAGTAAAGTGCCGGACGTCTGTTCGTCATAGCCATTTTCCTGTACATCTGTCAGCGCCTGGCGAATGCTGGAATTGCGCAGCAGGCTGTAATGCAGATCACGAACCCGCATGACGCCGGAATCCAGATAGTTGCAGACAAGTCCCATCTTCTGAAGAATGACAGTATCCATTTCTTCGGTCCATTTATCGGAGAAGATTTTCCCGGCCAGTACACCCAGAATCAAGAAAGAAACAATGATTACAATTGAAAAATAGAACGTGATTCGTGCACATAAGTGCTTAAAAGCGAAGCGGCCCTTCATAGATTCTCCTTATCCCTGCGAAGCGTTGTATACCCTATTACAGACAGTGTAGCTTCTTTCTTCTGAAATGTCTATAAATAGATATCCTGATGGGAGAAGACTTCCATCATGGCGAGAATATTTTCCGGAGGAACGTCCAGCGGTACGGCATGGGTCGGTGCTGCGATGTAACCACCGGAAGGCCGCATCGTCTTCATTATAGAAATCGTAGTATCTTTGACTTCCTGTGGTGAAGCATAGGGCAGCAGGCGCTGTGTGGAGATAGAGCCCCAGAAGGTCAGAGAATCTCCATAGGTCTTTTTTATTTCTTGGATATCGTAGATTTCAGGCTGAAAGGTCTGATAGCAATTGAGTCCTATTTCAATCAGATCTCCCAGAATTTCATTACAATCACCGCAGGAATGCTGAAATACATATTTGCCGGCTTGATGAACGCGCGCATATAAGCGTTTCATTCTGGGTTTGATGAACCGGCGCCAGTGGTCCGGTCCCATGATCAGTCCATGCTGCTGCCCCCAGTCATCGCCAAAATATACACCGTCAAAATCGTACTCCAAAGCAATATCCAGAATTCCCAGATAGAAATCGCAGGCTTTGTCATAGAATTCTTCCAGAGATTCCGGATCTGTCAGCATGCGCATTAGCACATGCTCCATTCCCATAAGCACCCAGGAGCGTTCGAACATCATAAATCCAATACCGGCCATACAAAACTTGTCTTCCCGGGTTGCAAGCAGCTCTTCATATTCAGCCCGCAGACGAGCTTCGTCTAATTGCGGGAATTCATAGTCGATATCTGCATCGACATCTGGAATCAAAACAGTTTCAACGACGCCGATATCCTTATCGACACCTGTGCGGTTCCATGTGACTCCATAGGCATCCTGATAGAATCCGGGGCGTGAAGGAATCTCTGTCGGCCATCCCCAGTACTGGTTGTAATGCAGGTGTAAGCCCCAGTTCTTATCAAATTGTGCATCGTCCAGATATGCAGCGATTATATTATATTCTTCTTCTGTAAATTCGGCAAAATAGGGGATGATATCAGTTTCTCTGTGCTCTAAAGCGGCAATTACGCGTTCTTTTCTTGTCATAGTTCTTCCTTTCCAAGGGCTGTCGGTTGTTAGTTGGCATCGTCACCCATAATCTCCTGATAATTTTCGGCTGTTACCATGACAGCACCGAGTGGGTATACACCATATTCCTCACCATCTTTTTTATACTCTTCAAATGGTATTTTACTGTCATCTTTGGCCCACTCAACTGCAGCGGTAGCAATTGCTTCACCATCTTCCGATGCCATAAAATAACCGGCAGCTTTAAAGCAGGAGTATTCTTTTTTGAAGTCATCTTTTGCAAGATATCCACCTAGCCCAACGACAGTTGCATTCTGATCGATACCGGCTTGTTCAAGTGCTCTGGCAGCACCTTGTGCGCCTTCTTCATTTGCTGCGGTTACAACCCAGTTTTTTACAGCAGGGTTAGCAGTTATGGTCGCAGCAACTACATCAAAGGCTTTTTCAGAAGTACCATCGTAGTCTCCGCGGATAATCTTGCTCTGGTCGAATTTAGATGCAGTTTCTTTGAACGCATCCATTGCGCCTTCTGCTCGGGGAACACAGGAGGATACCGTATCCATGGTCAAAACGAGATATGTCGTATCAGGATCTTCTTCTAATCCATTGTCTTTTACATAATTACCAAGCCACTCGCCCTGACTGTAACCGCATTTGTAAGCATCTAATTCCAGTGCGGGTGCAATATGATTGCCGTCCGTATCAATCAGACCGTCAGCATCGGCAAAGACTTTAACACCTGCCTCATTGCATCGTTCGACAGTAGCCTGACTGAGCTGTTGATCAGGGGGGCATACAATAATAACATCAACACCTTGTGCAATCATGTTATCGAGTGCTGTAAGATATTTTTCGGGATTCATTGAGGTATCGGCCAGAATCACATCTTTGGCACCAAGTTCTTTGGCCTTTTCTGTCAGTACATCCGTTACCTGGATAAACCATTGTTGTGACAAGTCTTTACAAATGTATCCGATGACCGGTCCTTCATCAGATGTACTCTCAGCCGCCGCAGTGCTTTCTTCTTGTGTGGCTTCTGAGGTGGTCGAGCTTTCGGAACTTCCGCTGCTGCCGGCGCAGCCGGCCAGAAGACTGAGAGTCATGGTTGCCATTACAATTGCCGTTACGATTCTTCTTTTCATTACATTTTCCTCCGCTGATACAAAATTGTTTTGTGGTTACTTTCTGTTCTTGTTTCTTATGAAGTCAAAGGACAAAGCTACGACAAGCAGAAGTCCTCGGGCTACGATCTGCCAGAATGACTGGACATTGAGCATAAGCAGACCATTGTTGAAACCTTGCATAATAAATAGTCCGATGAGCGCACCGCTTAAGGTGCCGATGCCGCCGTTCATGGCAATACCGCCAAGCACGACCGCAGTTACAGCATCAAATTCCAGTCCCTCACTTGCGGTTGGCTGACCTGAGTTCATCCTGGAAGCCAGAATACAGCCGCCAAGCGCTGATAATGCTGAAGTCAGCATGTACAGCTTCATTTTCACCCGGGGTGCATTGATACCGGCAAGTCTGGAAGCAACTGCATTTCCGCCCACCATATAGATACTTCTCCCAAATTTTGTACGTGCAAGTATTATACCAAAGATTATAAAAAGAGTGAGAAATATAATGACCGGAATTGGAATTCCCAAGATCCGGCCGACACCGAGTTTCAGGAAGGCAGAGTTCGTAATAAAAATCGCCTTGCCATTACACAATATATGTGCCAGTCCCCTGAAAATCGACATGGTAGCCAGTGTGGCAATAAAGGGTTCCAGTAAGAGCTTGTTCACAAGCAAAGAATTTAGAAATCCGATACATATTCCTGCAATTACCACGATGAGCAGTACCAGACCGGTAGGCACCCCTATGGACAAAAGCAAGGCGGCCAGTACGCCGGAAAATGCCGAAACAGAGCCAGGAGATAGATCTACCTGCGCACCGATCAGAAGATCTCCTTCGCCTATGGTGACTAGTCCGACAATGGAAGATGAAATCAAGATATTGATAATATTACTTTTAGAAAAATAATTATTATTTGTCAAGATGGAGAAAATTACAATCATGATAATGGCAGCAATGATTAATCCTGATTTATCAGTCTGCAATATTTTTTTCAGGTAATTCACGCTTGTGTCTTTTGGTTTGGTCGTCTGGTTGTTCATCAAGTGTTTCCTCCTAACATATCCTGCATGGCAAAGGTCAGTATTTTTTCATCAGTTGCCTCTTCCCTGCCCAGTTCTCCTGTAATATGTCCCTGGCACATTACGATAATACGGTCGCACAGTCCTATAATCTCCGGCAGTTCCGAAGAAATGACAATGACACCAATTCCCTGCCGGGCGAGATCGCAGGCCATTTTATAAATCTCAGATTTTGATCCGACATCGATTCCCTTGGTAGGTTCGTCGAGAATAAGAACCTTGGGATTGGCAGCCATCCAGCGAGCCAGTATTACTTTTTGCTGGTTACCGCCGGAAAGGTCTTTGATTTTCTTATGGATCGAGTGTGTTTTCACCCTGAATTCCTGCACTCCGTTTTCCGCAACCTCATGCTCTTTTTTTAAATCAATAAAACCACAGGTGCTTAATTGGTCTAAGATGGCAATGCTGATATTATTTTCAATGGAGCGGTTTGCGACAATGCCCTGTTCTTTGCGGTCTTCTGGACACAGAGCAATTCCTCTGACGATGGAGTCCTTGGGTGAAGCAGGCTGTAAACGTTCCCCATCCAGGAAGATACATCCCGAGGTTATGGGGTCAGCGCCAAATATGGCCCGCATAACTTCTGTACGTCTGGCTCCGACCAGCCCGGCAAAGCCCAAAATCTCGCCTTTCCTAAGAGAAAAGCTGATATCTCTGACAGATTCATTGGTCAGATGTTCAACGTGCAGAATCGTATCACCATAGCTGGTATTGCGTTCCAAATTCTGAAAGATATCGCCCAGATTCCGCCCGACCATCAGACGGACGATTTCCGTTTCTGTTGTTTCACTTGTGCACAGGGTCTTGACATGGCTTCCATCCTTCATAATGACAACCTTATCGGTAATTTGAAAAATTTCTTTCATGCGATGGGAAACATACAATATGATAATTCCTTGTTCCTTAAGCTGCCGTATGAGTGCAAATAGTGTATCGATTTCTGCATCGGAAAGACTTGCCGTAGGTTCATCAAATGCCAGAACCTTGGGGTGCCTTCGGTAGGATTTCATAATCTCGACCATTTGCTGGTGTGCAACGGATAAATTCCGCACCCGGTCTGTCGGACGGATGGGAAGTTTGAATTCATCAAGTATGTCCTGTGTGCGCTGATGCATTTCTTTGAAATTAATAAATCCTCCGGCACTTGGCATATCTTCCATAAAAATGTTTTCTGCTACGGTCAGATAGGGGATGATTTGTCTTTCCTGATAGATAATTCCGATGCCGGCCTGAATTGCCTGCTGCGGTGTCTTGAAATGGCATTCAACGCCATCCAACAGGTAGGTGCCGCCATCCGGTTGATAATCACCGTTTAAAACTTTTAAAAGTGTGCTCTTACCAGCTCCGTTTTCTCCGACCAGTGCTACAACTTCGCCACCGCTTGCCTGAAAACTGATGCGGTCCAGTGCTTTTACCCCGGGGAAAACTTTCTCAATATCTCTAAATTCAACTGAAGTGCCCACGTAAGTTACCTCCTTTGCTGTTTGCTAAAGCAAGAATAGCATTTGCACTGAAATTTTATATCAAGAAAAGCAACGAAAAAATCAAAAAAGTAAACCTGTTGTATTCTTTCGTAAAAACAGTATAATGAGAGTAGGTAAACATAGGATATGCGAGAAGAAAGGAGGCCATATGAGTTTCTTGGATTTGGCAAAAAGGAGATACTCCGTTCGAACCTATCTTACAAAAAAGGTCGAGCAGGAGCAGATTGACAGAATACTGGAGGCGGCCTGGGTAGCACCTACCGCGGCAAATAAGCAGCCACAGAGGATATTTGTACTTCAAAGTGAGGAGGCTCTGGAAAAGGTGGGAAAAGCAGCCAGAGTCTTTCAGGCACCACTTGTATTTTTGATTTGCTCCGATACACGTGAAGCATGGCAGCGCCGCCATGACGGTCATCAGTCCACTGATATTGACGCATCCATTATAACAGATCACATGATGCTGGAAGCAACGGAGCTGGGACTGGGAAGTGTGTGGATTTGTGCTTTTAGACCCCAAGTGATTATAGAAGAGTTTGAACTTCCGGAGTATCTGGTACCGGTAAACCTGCTGGCAGTGGGGTATGCTGACGAGGAGCCCTTGTCGGCGAATCGCCATAAAGGACTGCGCAAAGAAATAAGTGAGACCGTAATCTATAAGTAAGTCATAACATAATTGAAAGGATGTGCACGATGGGATTTAGAGAAATTAAGACAAGTGAGCTCTCTGTCAATCCATTTACCGCGATTGGCAAAGAGTGGATGTTGCTTACGGCCGGAGATGAGGCCGGATTTAATACGATGACGGCCAGCTGGGGAGCTATGGGAGAAATGTGGGGTAAGAATGCAGTAACTACGTATATCAGACCCCAGCGTTATACAAAGGAATTTGTGGACTCAAATGATATCTTTACGATTTCTTTCTATAATGAAAGTTATAAAAAAGCCCTTGGTATTTGCGGCAGTATCTCCGGAAGAGATGAAGATAAGGTGAAAAAAGCCGGACTTACGCCTTATTTCGTTGATGGCGCTGCTGCCTTTGAAGAAGCAGAGACCATCCTTATTTGCCGAAAGATGTATCGTCAGTATCTGCAGCCGGAATGCTTTGTTGCAGAAGAGAATATCGAGAAATGGTATCCGGAAAAGGATTTCCATGAGATGTATATTTCTGAAGTTATAAAAGTACTGGTCAGGGAATAGGTGTACTATGGGCTTAGTGCTGCTTGGATTAGGAATCCTGTGCTGTGTCTATTATGTCATATGCATCGTGTACGCAAGTCCGAAAGCGTCCTATGTATATGTTTGGCTGGTAGCAGGCATTCTCCTGACTTTAGGAGGGGGCGTCTACCTGTGTGGAACCGGTAGGCTCAGGCAGTTGATTTTAGTAGTGTGTATAGTGGCTCTGCCAGTGCTGCTCTTACTTCTGGGTGTGGGAAGCAGGATTGTCAGTGCCTATACCCGGGATGAGAGCCAGAAGGCTGACTGCATTCTGGTCTTAGGAGCCAAAGTATATGGTATGCAGATGTCGCGCACATTAAAGGAACGTGCAGATCAGGCACTCGCCTATCTGCGCCAGCATGCAGATACGAGTGCGGTACTTTGCGGCGGACAAGGGGATGGGGAGGATATTACGGAGGCGCTCTGCCTGTATAATTATCTGGCAGCACATGGAGTCGAGAAAAGCCGCCTGATACAGGAGTCGACCTCGGTCAGTACAAAAGAAAATATCGGTAAGGGGTATGCGGTATTACCTTCTGATGTGGTTTGGGTTGGCATTGTGACCAGCGATTTTCACATGTTCAGAAGCCTGGGGATTGCGAGAAAGACAGGGACGTATCAGGTGCTGGGGATACCGGCGGTATCGCATTCGCCATTGCAGATGCATTACTTGCTGCGGGAAGTGGTGGCAGTGATAAAGGATAAAGTTAAAGGAAATATGTAGGATGTGGGATCTCTTTTACAATAAAGGAGATCTTTTTTCTTAAATATTTAAATTTAATTTATGTTAGTACAATGGGGGTGATGACCTGCCCCCGATTTTTGTACCAGTCGCAATGTTAGTAATGACCGGTATCCGGTAGGGTAAATCCTTATCAGCTTGACGACATCGTAACATTTCTTGGTGGATTGTTCAAGGGCGGCCG
>JBKECY010000054.1:0-16792 GCA_047975025.1 Lachnospiraceae bacterium | reverse complement strand
AGCTTGCTTTGTGGGATATTCATATAGTATATATGATAATAATATTTTTAAAATATAGTACACGTAACAATAGAGGACAGTTTGCACCCAAATACAATGGACACCTTTGGGTGCCCTTTGTATTTGGGTGATTGTAAGCTGGTGTTAGTATTTCCCGAACTCCTCTGTCGTCTGAGCCCACACCTCCATATTTTCTCTTGAAGCTTCATCCAATCCGATGGAGCAATCCATGATAAATCCACAGCCTGGAGCACATATATCCAGCATTTTCTTGGTTTCTTCACGAACTCTTTCCGGTTTGCCATAGGCCAGCATTGAAGTTGAAATATTGCCGCAGATACATGAGGTCTGTCCTACAATACGTTTGGCTTGGGCAATGTCGACTTCTTCGAACATATAGATGACCTTGCCCTTAGGCACATCGGCTATAATATCAAGTCTGTGGTTATAAGCTCCTTCACAGAACACATATGGCACAACGTCATGCTCGATCAGTGCCATGATCAGTGCTTTGAGCCCCGGCCAGTAGAATTTTTTATAATTCTCAGGGCTCATGAAAGCATCGATTCCCGCATGCAGAGGGATAAACAAGTAATCCAGATTCTGACTTGTAACGGTCTGAACCGCATTCTCCACACATAAGGGGGTCATATATTCCAGAGCAGCCAGAAGTTCATCAGGATTCTCATAGATATCATTTACCGTATTCATAAAGCCGCGAATATTGTCCCCGAACATATCGAACGGGCATGTCTGTGCGCCGGCTGCGCCTAGAATAAACCCTTTATTTGCAATCATACCAGCGATTTCACCGCTTCCGGCAAGCCACTGAGCGGCGGCTTCACCTCCGCGTTTGAGAGATTCCAGAGCGGCCTGTACATCTGGCTGTGCAAATGTGGCCAGTTCTGCATACAGTGCATACTCTACGGGATTATTAAAGCGAATCTTCTCCAGCGCTGCAAGCTTGCTGAATTTCCTTGGATACACTTTTGTCATGAAGAAAAGTGAGGGATCCCTTAGAAAATCGGGATATTCATCTTCTTCCAAATAGCAAATGTCGTGAATCTGGAAAGATGCGTCCAGAGGCAGTCCGCTTGTAGGACCGGGGCATTTCAGGTAACGGCTGCCCAGTATCTCCGGTGGATCAGAGGGGTATAGCACAGGAGCCCATGCCAGATCAGGCTTAAAATCATCCAGAAAGCCGCTGACACCGGGTTTGATATTGCGGATATCTTTCATAGCATCATAAATAGAGATATCATATCCTCTGGCATAGTAGTTGCCGATTTTGGGAGCAAAAGGAACTTTGTCGGGCTCTTGTAAAGATAATACATCGTGAATCCGTTTCTTTCGATGCTCCAGTGTTTCTTCAAATTTCTCCATAAGTCCATCCTTTCTAAAAATCGGGGGCGGCTTTTGTGGTGTGCCTTCCGATACAGAGAGTTCCGCTCATCTTACATGAGAATTATAGTATACAATTAGTATAAGATAGAGGGTAATATCTGTCAATGGATATACAAGGTGCCGAATTGTTTCAAAGAGTTGCGAAATATTCAGACACTTTGTACAATGGAGAATGTTTCTCAATTAATTTTATTGTTTAGTATACATAAGTTGGGAATATGGTTGAAAAAGCAAGAAAGTGAAGTCTAGTGAATTGCCAAAAGTGATGTAAGAAATTCTATCAATTACTATTTTGCGCATTTTAAAAGCGGATCAACCTGTCGTAATCCGCACATTGTTTCGCTCTTCCATTTTCTGACGCAGTTCCTGAATGTACTTTCGCCCGACAGGCAGTTCTTTGCCATTTGTCAGAATCACACTGTTGTAGGAAACTGCTTTGATCTTTTTGAGTGCCACCAGATAGGCACGATGGATGCGGACAAATCCCCTGTCGAGCAGCTGCGTCTCTACCTTGCCTAAGCTGATACAGTAGAATTCAAACTCTTCATCATTAAAGTGTACAGTAATGATTTTCTGATAAATATCGAAGTAGTAGATAGTGCTGATCTCTACATTACGGTGCTCACCAGCCGCAGTAAATAAAATGTATTCTCCTTGTTTCTCTCTGATCAAGTCGATGACTCGTTTGAAAATCTGTTCAAACTCTGACAGCGTGGTCACGTCTTTTAAAATATAATGAAAGGCATTGACATCAAAGGCTTTAAATACATGAGTCTTTGAAACTGTCAAAAAAACGATTTCTCCGGAGTATTTTAATTCCCGAAGCTTTAGCGCAACGCGCATTCCATCGATTTCAGGCATGTTGATATCCAAAAAGATGGCGTCAATCTTAGGTGAGATGGTTGAAAAAGAGTTCAGCAATTCACCTCCAGTTGTATATTGGAGTAATTGCATATCGATATTTTGTTTCTCTGCAAAGCGATGCAGCAGAGAAGAATATTTTTTTAGTTCATCAGGTTGGTCGTCACAGATCGCTAGTATCATGAATCCTTCCTCCGTAGTATCTAGGTGGTTTTCCACGGTAGGTACTGTCTTTTTTATTTGCAATGTATAATTTACAAAATACATCTACTATATTTTAACATATAAGGAAAATTATACAACTGTAATTAAAACATAGATAACTGCAATTTACTGTTGGAACTGCAAAAACGGGCATCTCCCATACCTGTGGAGCTGCCCGTTTTGTTTCAGTTATTCTCCCAGATGCAGGACAATGTTCTCGTTTTGGTCTTCTTTTGTTGTAATCGCAGAGAGCCCGTCAAAAGTTTGCAGCTTTTTAATCAGCAGAATTTTGATGACCAGCCATATGACTAATAAAAGCAGAAAAACAATTAACTCAATTAAGTGCCGTATCAGCAGCATAGGGGTTCCCTCCTTTTTAACGTTTGCGTTTCTTATTGAACCAGCATATTACCCGGACATCTCCGAATACGGATACACCAAATCCAAGATTCAGAAGCAGGAAAGCACCTGCAAATATAGCATCCGGAATATAAGCAGCAAGTGAGCCACTAGTTGTATCATCTGCCAATAGGCTTTGCTCCATGCGGGTACTATCTGCGTCGGCAGCCAAATCCGTATCGGCGTCTGTCTCAGAAGTGTCTGTCTCTTCGGCAGCAACAGTATCTGTGACCTGCGGTGAAGGGGTAGTCTGTGTGTCACTGTCATTCGTTGTATCCGGCAGGGAAGTGACATTAGGGGTACTTGTAGGTGAAGCGGGGGTAGCGCTTGTCGTTGGAGTTGGTACCGGGGTTACTGTTGGAGTTACTGTCGGAGTATCTGTTGGAGCCGGAGTCACTGTTGGTGTATCTGTCGGAGTTACCGTCGGAGTTTCAATCACTTCCCACTGAGCTTGCAGCGTAATACTTGTTACCTGGTCGTTTGTTGCCAGATCGCCATAGCGGGACGCGGAAGTGACAAGTTCTTCACTGGCACCTGAAAGTACGTTCCATCCAACAAAAGTATAGCCTGACCGTGTAGGTGCTTCCTCCGGAAGCAAGTCAGCGTCCTCCCAATTGACAGATTTTTCAGGCAAGTCAACGGAAATATCGCCTCCATTTAAGTCATATTGAACCAGATAGGAGTTCGGCTCCCAAATTGCATATAGGGTGACAGAGGAGGTTTCCGGATTGTCAGCCAGTTCACAGTATCTGGTTTCGGAGGTCAGAAGCTTTTCGGACGTTGGATCCAGGCTCCAGCCCTTAAACGTGTAACCGGCTCTTACCGGGATTTCCAATGGCAGCAGGTTGGCATCATACCATCCAACATTGCTGCGTGAGGGTTGCCCGATGGCCGTTCCGCCGTTGGCATTATATAATACAGTATAGTTTTTAGGTTTGTAGACTGCGTAGTATTCATTCGGTTGCTCGCCGTCGGGGAAGACAAGTGCGCCTGCCGGCAGACCGGTACGTCCGATGAGCTCGTCTTCTGCTGTAGCGGAGGCAGACCAGCCCCAGAATTCATAGCCTTCGTTGGCAACAACGGCGATACTTTTTAAGGGGCTGGCAGACAGTCCGGTAAATGTATTGGATGCGGCGGTGTATACTACATCGTCATACAGGAAGTCCCCTTTTTGGGGGTCATTGTAAAATATGGTGCTTGCAGCAGAGGCCCATATGCCGAGAGGAGAACCTTGACTCCATTTCTTATAGGCCGCACCGTTTCCGGTTGTTAAATCCTGATAGACCAGAGGATACCAGGCCGATACCGAAGATTCCGTCAGGTCAGCAGCAAGTGCCAGCTGAGTCAAAAATTCATACGAGGCAGCAGACTCAGGAATACTGCGGATATTTGTGATGCGAATACAATTGTAAAGCTCTTTATTTGCCGCGTTGTAATCCTCGAATATCTGATTGCTTAGTGCGGTTTCATCGTCTGTTGGCGTTACCGTTGCATATTGAATACTGAACAGATCCGATACAGGATTCGTAACTTCTTCTGTGAGCTGCATTGAAAATGCAAAGGATTCATTGTTGTACTGTAAACTTCCCCAATTGTCGCCTTTTTTAGGTATAGGAATGTAGATGGCACTTTCTTTGATGGGTGCATCCGCATAATTGGTAATGGTGGTCCGAATGGTAAGCGGAGATTCTGTGGAGAGCTGGGTGGGATTACTCCCATCATAGCTTGTATAGGTGCTGTCAGAGGCAGATGCAAGCTTACTCTCTGTTGTCACAGCCATATCTGTTTTAGGAATTATTTCAAAATAACCACTGGCCTTGCTTGCCACTCCGCTGATTATAGCTCCGGACGTTTGTTTGAGTCCGTAAGGGTCGCTGCTGGATGAATTTTCGGTACTCCAGCCTTTAGAAGCATTCTCATCCTCCAGAAAGAATGTATCCATAGCTTTATAGAGGCCGCCGGCTGCAGAAGCAGGAACGGTTACCGGTATGTCTACATATAAAGTGCGCCAGGTACGGTATGCGCTGGTTGAGTAATCTGACATGAGTGTGGCGCGGTCATCCGTAATCTTACTGGTATCTATGACAATTAGTTCTTTGGCTCCTTTTGCCTCACTTCCAGTCAATTTCGTGATGGTAAGAGACGAGCTCGGAATTGGATTGCCATATACATCCGTCACAACAATTTTGGATATGTCCACGACAGCTTCAGAAGGATTATAAAAATAAATTCGCGGATTTATGGTAACACCATATTGGCGGTTACCGGTCACCACTTCATAACGAAGTGTGGCATTGCTTCCGGCTGTAATAATCTGTGCATCTGATTTATAAGGTGCGGCAGCCAGTCCGCCGGATGTGATGGGGGTATAGAGAATCGTGCCGGTAGCATTTACGTCAAGCGTTTTGTCATCTCTGACCTGCAAAGTAAATCCGGTGGTGGCAGTAGTTACATTCGTTGATTGGCTGCCAGCCTCGAAAATTGAACCGTATAAAAAAGTTTCTGTGGTAAGTGTTGACTGGTAGCCGCTGGGAATGGTAGAAACCGTATAAGAAGCCTGCTGAATATATTCATTTGCAGTCAGCCCCAGTTTATACGGAGTAATTAATTCCGAAGCAGTGGTCGTACCGGTATACGTAAGGGAACGTGTTGCGTGCGTCTCCCGATTCAAAATGGTAAGTTCGATATCATTACGGGTTGCCCCTGTGGGGACAATCGCATGGAACACTTTATAACCCAAACGCTCGGTATCAAATGTAAAGGTAAGTTTTTGCGGAGTACTGTCCGCCCCTCCGCGGTTGCCGATTGTATAGCCATGCAGGGCACCATATGTGTTAGCCGCAGTTCCGAAATTAGCAGCGGTGCTGGTATAAGTTCCGTTGACAGCCACGCCGCCGGTTGAACTGTTCACCCAAATCTGGGGCGAATCACCCTTAATTGACAACGTAAAAGTATTGGCAGCCGGGGTATAGGTGACGCCGGAGTAATAGGTAACTGTGGGCTGTATTTCAGCAGTTATCACATCTCCCGCTGCAAAGTACGCACTGGGAAGCAGGATAGAAAACGCAGTGTTAAAGCTTGTGGGATAGTTGCTCTTGCGAGTAAAAGTATAGCTGCCATCCTCTGCATTGTGTGTCATATCAAATGCAGTGGTATTTGTATTCGTCAGAATCCAGTGCCGAAGATGCGAGGTATCTGCGCGGGTACTCGTTTTAGGAGTGATGGTAAAGCTCAGCGATTCCACATGTACAGCGCCTGTAATGTTATTGCTGCTATTGGGATAAATACTGTAAACAGCCCCATAACTTGTAGTGCCAAACGACAAGGGCACATCGGGAGAAGCAATAAAGGAAGAGCCATATGCAAATCCGGATGTCAGCCTGCCATTGTTCAGCAGTTGGATTCTGGTGATGGCAGAGGTAGATTGCAATCCTCCGTTGTAGTATATGTCCGCAGTGATTTGGGCATTGGGAAATGTCTGGGCGGCGATCGCCCCGGCGCCCCGGACTTTGAATGGAATTGTAATTGTATCAACACCGCGGTTAACGGTGTAGGTGACTTTGCCTGAGTTGCTGGCGGGGGTATTGTTATAGATGCCCTGAATTACCGGAACATCAGTGATTTCACCAACGGATGCAACAGAAGTCAGATTAGTATTATTCTGTCCGCGGTCGGCCCACTCTACCCCAATGGGCAGTGTAATTACAATTTTAGAATTCTGCGCACTGACAGGCAGCTTGACAACAAGACTGCCTTCCATCAGGTTACCGGTGATATTGGAATAAGACAAAACAAGATTTGATTGTCCAAAATATGTGGTTCCGATATAAGAGGAAGACTCAATAACGCCATAAGTCACATCGTCTGCCGTATCGGTCATAGACATGTTGGCTTCGGCTGCTTCCAGTGTCGCCGGAATAGCAGTCGTCTCGGGCGTCTCGGTCTCAGAGGCTTCTGCGGGGGTTACGGCAGGCGTTTCAGCAGCCGTAGGTGTGGCAGAGTCTGCGGGCGCAGTTGTACCAGGCGTGGTTTCAGTTGTTTCTTCAGGTTCTGTTGTATCGTCCGGAATAGGTGTATCGGTCGGCGCCGATGTTTCCTGAACGGTGTTTTGAGAAGACGTATCCTGTGCTGCCACCGGAAAGGAGGAGAAGCAGAGTGCTGCTACCAGTAGAAAAGCAAAGGAAGTACGTATCCATTTTTCTTGTAGTTTTCTCATATTAGTATCCTCAATAATGGAGTGTAAATAGTAATATGATTCGTATCAGCGCATGAACAGCTGATCGGATTCTATTTCGAGTATAGTATACATTATTGGTCAAGTAGATGCTACATTTTAGCCTGAATAACCATAAATACGTCCTATAAGTCGTTCTTCGCCTCTGTGGAACAAGTGTTTGTAATAAAATCATATCATATTAGTTGGAAAAAAGACCATATAAAAGGCGATACATACTATTAAAAAAATCAAACTTATATTAAAATATTCAAAATTGAAAAAGACGGTGGTGTTTAATATTCCATAGTGCATTAAAAAGTAAGACTTGACAAAACAATACTATGCGATATATAGTATTATGCAGTAGGAGGTATACAGATGGATATTCAGTTAAAAAGAGGCTTGCTGGATGTATGCGTATTGAAGGTGTTGAACAAAAGAGATTCCTATGGGTACCAGATCATTAAGGATATTTCTCCTTACATTGTGATTTCAGAGTCAACCTTGTACCCCATACTCAAACGTCTGGAAAGCGGAGAGCTGGTGCAGGTGTATTCGGTGGAATATAATGGAAGGCTGAGAAAATACTATAAAATAACTGACGAGGGATGCAAGCGCCTGAAGGAGTTTGCCAAGGACTGGAAAGAAATACAGGCAATACATGATTTTATTATGGAGGAAAGTATGGATGAATAAGGAAAAATTTCTAGATATCCTGCAGCAGCGCCTACATGTATTTCCCCGCAGGGAGAGACAACAGATTCTCTCCTATTATGAGGAAATCTTACAGGATCGCATTGAGGATGGGGGCACTCCATTGGCACTTCGAATCGTCGAGAGGCGGTGTGCGATCATGAGTACGGTCTTGCCTTTCATTAAGCGTTCAAATGCGCGCTGCATCAGATATTCATTTTCAGGATCTGCGAAGGCGGTTGCTTCATCTAGTACGATAATGGGAGCATCCTTTATAATGGCTCTTGCAACAGCGATACGCTGCTGCTCGCCTCCTGAGAGATGGACTCCGTCGCTGCCTATGACAGTATTGTATTGCTGTGGAAGCGCTTCTATGAACTCATGGCACTGTGCTGCTTTGGCTGCCTCGACTACCTGTGCATCCGTAGCTGACTGATTTCCCAGACGTATATTTTCCAAAATGCTCTGGCGAAACAGATAAACATCCTGAAATACGAAGCTCACTTTTTCCATAAGATACGCCTGACTCATGTCGCGAATATCAACGCCTCCGATCAGAATCTTACCGCCGGTCACATCAAAGAAGCGGGGAATCAGATGACCGATGGTGCTTTTTCCACCGCCGGAAGGACCTACAATGGCAGTAATCTGACCGGAAGCTGCTGTAAAGCTGACCTCTGAGAGTGCCTCGACCTCTTGGTTCTCATAGGAAAAGCTGACGTTATCAAACTCGACATCATAGGTACTGACTGTCTGTGGAGAGGAACTTTGCAAAAGGGGAGGGCGCGACAGTATTTCATCCATACGTGCCACGCCGCTGCTGATCTGCATTCCGTTAGTAGAAACATACATGATCTTTAGCATGATAGAGGCAATGGCGGGAACAAATATGAGGTAAAATATAAAGGTGGCAGCAAAGCTTTCGTATTGTGTGCTTCGCATACCGATGACGATGCCGACCGGAAGCAGAAATAAATAGATATTATTAATGATTGTGGTAAAAGCTGACATATAATTCTCCCAGCTTAAAGTATAGGGAATGACCACATCCGTATAGGCGCGAATCGTCTGGTGGAGCCGGCGAAATGAATAGACGGTCTGCTTAAATGCCTTGACCACTGTAATACCGCGGACGTATTCGACCGAGGCATTGTTCATCTCTTCGAGCGAGTCCTGATATTTTTCCATCATGTTTTTGGCACCTTCATTTCCATACGCACGAAATTCCAGAACAAAGGCGAGAATAATTCCGATTGCTGCCGCAAGTCCCAGCCGCCAGTCAAAGGCGAACAGTATCACGAACATTACAACAGGAGATACAAAGGAGGCAACAATATCCGGTAGCTGGTGGGCAATAAACCCCTCAATTTTTTCGATGTTCTCATCCATGATTTTGCGCAGCTTCCCACTGCCGACCAGAACATGGAATCCCAGCGGAAGCTTCGCCAGATGACTGGCAAAATTCACTTTTAACTCATAGAGAGTGCCAAAAGCAGCCAGATGAGAGCAAATGAGCGCAGTGAAATACAACAGGATATTGCCAAGGATTCCCCCGAGTGCCATCCAGCCATATTTTGTGATTTCCACTGTTTGCAGCTGGTCAACATTCGGCAGGACAGCCAATAAATCCCGTATGATTCCATAGATGGCAAGATAGGGGATAAAAGAGGCGACGGAAGCAAGTGCAGACAGAATTACGGAGGTAATCATAAGCGGCTTTTGGGTGGCCGCCAGCTCCAGCAATCGTGCGATTCCCGTCTTAGGTTTGTGAAACGTTGTGTTTTTCCTTTCCATTTTAAGACCTTCTTTCTTTAATATAAGTAAACAAAACAGTTAGCTTACACTAACCATAGTAGTCCTTTTAGTATAGCCAGTCAAGGCTTACAGGGCTGAAACAGCGTCTTGAGAATTAATGTGCAATGTGCCGTTTGCTACTGGAGCCTCGGGAAAATGGTAATTGACAAATCTGGCAAATAAAAGTAAAATACACAGTAACAAATTAAACATATATGAATTATATGGATTCTATAAGAGCGGTAGTAAGGAGACAGGATGAAAGCAGAAGTAAGAACACAGCCGGAAATATTATACATGACACAATTCGCACTCCTTGCCGGAATGGAAATTCTATTGTGTACCACAGCCTTAGGTTCTGTGGCGTTAGGCCCCCTCTCGTTTACTTTAGGTCATATACCGGTTATTTTGTGTGCTATCACCATGGGAAAAAGGGCGGGTGTAGGGATGGGATTGCTTTTTGGATTTCTCCGGTTCTTGATGGCAACGCTGTCCCCGGGTCTGGTATCGTTCGTATTTACCCCGTTTTACTCTGTGGGAGAGATCCATGGAAATGGCTGGAGCCTGCTTATTTCCTTACTTCCCCGGGCTATGATCGGTCTGGTTACGGCCGTAACCTACGAATTTTTATCCAGGCGTCTGGCAGGTACAGGCAGGGAGTTTTTGGTTTTTGGCGCAGCCGGTGTAGCGGGAAGTCTGACAAATACGGTACTTGTACTGGGGGGAATCGGAGTCTTCTTTGGCGAGGCATATGCCACTGTGCTGGGCAAAGCATTCTTTGTCCTGATGGCAGGTACAATCCTGACGAACGCTATTCCGGAGGCAGTGCTTGCCGGAATGATAGCCTATGCAGCGGGAAAGCCGCTGGTTCGCTATGTCATAAAGTGAGAGGGGATGTTGGATATGAGAATTCTGGTGACAGCCGGCGGACTCTCGGAGGCGATCGATACGGTACGCAAAATTACTAATACATCGACGGGGAGACTCGGCGCATGCATTGCTGAAGCATTTTGTGCATTGCCGGATCTTACGCACTTACGGTATATCTGTGCTCCGGAAGCGATCCGGCCCGGATATACTAAAGCAGTGCAGGTGCAAGAAGTAGTGGGAGCGGCGGCATTGCAAGAGGCGATGCGCAGTTATCTCTCGGAATATCCCGCAGATGCGGTCATTCATTGTATGGCAGTGAGTGATTATGCAGTGCATTCTGTGTGGGCGCAGGACACTTTGCTGGACAGCATGCTGGAACTTTTTTCCGATGCTTCGTTTGCCGCGGCCCCCTACGAAGACAGGAGGATACAGCTGCAAAAAATGCTGAGAGCGAGTTCTGAAATAGACAGGATGGGTAAAATCGACTCCAAAATGGAGGGGCTGCTGTTGCAGCTGACTAAAAATCCTAAGATTCTAAGCCAGATCAGGCAATGGGCACCGCAGACTGTACTGGTCGGCTTTAAACTGTTGGATCATGTAACGACAGATGAGCTTTTGCAGGCGGCGTATCATCAGATGCAGGCAGCAGACTGTGATTTTGTGCTGGCGAACGATTTGCAGCATATCAGCGGAGACCGGCATAGCGGTCATTTACTTGACAGAAGGCACCAAGAGAGAATCGCTGATACGAAGGAAGAAATCGCTGCTCTTATCGTGCAGGCTGTACAAACCGAGATGAGAAAGCGTAAGGAGAGGTAGCAGGTATGGCACATATTTTATTAGGGGTAACAGGAAGTATAGCGGCCTACAAAGCAGCAGATCTAACGAGCCTTTTAGTTAAAAGAGGGTATGAGGTTGAGATTATTATGACACAGAGTGCGACTGCCTTTATCACACCGCTGACGCTGCAGACTCTTTCGAAAAACAGAGTCTGCGTAGATATGTTCGAAGAAAAGTATCCCAGAGAGGTACAGCATATTGCATTGGCTAAGAAGGCGGATGTCTTTGTGGTAGCCCCCGCAAGTGCGGATATCATTGGGAAGCTGTCGTATGGGCTGGCAGATGATTTGCTGACTTGTACGGCACTGGCAATTTCGGGGATTCCCCGCCTGCTTGCACCGGCTATGAATACGGCCATGTATGAAAACCCAATAGTACAGGAGAATCTGGCACGTCTTCAGCGGGCGTCCTACCGGGAAATCGCTCCCAGGGAATCGCTTCTGGCATGTGGAGATCTGGGCAAGGGTGCCTTAGCGGATGTGCATACAATTGCAGAGGCTGTTGTACAGGAAGTTGAAAAAATAAAGTAACTAAGGACTGACCGGAAAACCGGAGGCCGCAAGCACTTTTCAGTGTTTGCAGTCTCCGGTTTTAGGTCGTGCTGTTAATTCATACCAGGAAGCGGTATATGGTTCAGCTTAGTAATCGGTATTCCCTTATATTCCTGAATGTCACTGCCCTCTGTAAGCGCACAGCAAATTGCAGAAATCGTAAATCCGGCAGCTTCCGCCATCTGCTGTACGGCATCGACGGTCCCCCCTGTTGAGAGCACATCGTCAAGCAGGCACACCGTCTTGCCTTTTAGCAGCCGGGCATCCTCCGGGTCGAGAAAGAGCAGTTGAGGCTTGTCAGTTGTTACGCTTTTTACAGATACCTGTAAAGCATCTTTCATGTAGAGTTTGCGGCTTTTACGAAGTACAGTGTAATGCGTGTGTTCCATTAGACGTGCAACTTCTTCCGCCAGCCCGATTGCTTTGGCTTCCGGGGTGATAATATAGTCGAAAGGAAGTGATGAGGCAGCGAGTCTTTCATAGAGAGCCTGCCCGGCAACGCGATTCCACTCGGCCTGCCCCATCATATTGAATGAATAGAAGCGGAAGCCCGTTTCAGTCGTAATCAGAGGCAAGGTAACGGTAATCTTGCCCAACTCGACGTCCAAATAAGGTTCCCAATTGATTTTAGTACTCATAGTTTTCTACCTTTCTGTGGTTATATACCGAACATAGAACCGGTATATGTAATAAATGCCCCGGCCACAAGTCCTAAAAAGGGATTCTTAGAAAGTGCTGTGATAGCCAGTGCGGTTAGTCCCGGAGCTACGTACTCTGCTGCCATAACACTGGTTGTGTTAGGAATGAAAGTAAGGAAGAAACCGATGACAAACAAAAAACCTGCGATGGATTCGGCAGGAATGTAATTACCAATCTTATCAACAAGACCTGTGATTACAACAATACCGGACAGAATCATCATCAGTGCACCTGCCAGTACAGGATATGGAGTCGCACCCGTACCTGAGATGATAGCTTCCAGCGGCAGACCACCGAATGGTACACTGGCAAAATCCGCTACTGCGTTTACGAATCCCAGTGTATCCGGATTCTGAGAACCTCCCGACATAGCAGCCGTAATACCGCCAAATGCGATATTAGCGCCGATTTCGAGACAGACAAGTCCGGCGGCAGAGAGCAGTACCCGGCCATTAAAAGCGAGTCCGGACCAACCGCTTAGAATACGCAGGTGGAGCGGGTAGCTTGTATCATCTTCGTCGAGGGGAATACTACCATTCTTAAAACGTTTGATAAAACCAACCTTTTCTGTGATAGCAATACGTGTATCATTGTCCTCAGGAATGAATTCGGTACCTTCAATCGGATCCGTATTGATTCCTTTTTTTTGCAGAAAAGCATATTCCAGTGAGGCAATTGCAACAGATACGGCAATCGTGTAGACAACATCCTGCCAGAGTACCCATGAGATAAGTGCAGAGATCATGGAAATAATGCCTGTGCGCTTGTTCGTCTTGATTAAACTAAAGGCAATGGTGCTTAGTATAAGACCAACGCCGCCCATCATACCGGAGATGACAGATTCTCCGACAAAATCAACAATTGTTCCTAATAGCTGCGCTGTACTTAAGATGGTCATGATGACAGCTGATAATAACAGCGCTGTGGTACGTTCCTTTAATCTTCGAATCAGTCCGGCGACCGAAATCGTCTCAGCCTGTCCGGAAATGGGAGTAATAGAGCCGAAAGTCAGGTTCAGTCCTGCGGCTAGAAAATAAGAAAACGCGACCGGTCGAATACGAAACCCCATTCTTTTAGCCAGAATCAGCTGTGTCGCACCGTTGACAAAAACAAAAAATACCGCTAAAGCAGTTACCCATATGACTTGCATAAACCCTCCTTTTCAGCATGACTATAATTCAGTTATGATTTCCAAAATGTATTTTACTACAAGTGAGTGAAATTATCTATATAAAAAGTAGCAGTATTTTAGGAAAAATTAAAAAAGATAAACGATCTATTAAAATTTTCGAAAATGTATTGACAGAAAATAGGAATATGATTAGTATTTAACGGTGTTAGCAACTAAAAGTATTAGCAAAAAGAAAGGGGCGAATCGCGTGGATTATTCCCAGGCAGTAACAGAATTGATGAAGGAGATGGGAACACATTTCAGGACAGGAGAATTTGAGAAGATCAATCAGTTCTCCAAGGGGGAGAAATTCATCATGAATTATCTTTTGTCCCGTAATGCTCCGGTGCTTCCCAGCGAGTTAAGTGCGGCAGCTGGGAACAGTTCTGCACGCATTGCGGCGACGCTTGGGAGTCTGGAGAGAAAAGGGATGATTATCCGGGAAATGGACACAACAGACCGGAGAAAGATTCTGGTTTCCATGACAGAAGTTGGGAGACAGAAGATCACACATGCGAAAAAGGACATGCATGATATGATTGAGGCCGTATTCCGAGAGATGGGAGAAGAGGATACGGTAGCTTTTATTAAAGCGCTTCGCTGTTTTGGGGAGGCATTTACGAAAGTGCATGCTTCTGGCGGCGGGTGTACACATCATAAATGAAAATTGAAAGGAGCAACACCCTGTGAGAATACTTAGATACTTGAAAAAATCCTGGCTTATGATACTGGGAATTCTATTGCTGCTGGTGGTTCAGGCCTTTTGTGACCTGGCGCTTCCTTCCTACACCAGCGATATTGTGGATGTAGGAATTATGCAGGATGGTATTACGGATGCCGTTCCAGATAAGATACGGCCTGAAAGTCTGCAAGTACTCGAGTTGTTTATGAGCGAAGACGAGGCGCAGCTCGTTGCGGACAGCTATGTACTTGATGAGGATGGAAATTATAAAGTTCAAATCGATACGGAAGAACAAAGAGAAGCTGTATCGGATGCTTTCGGAATTCCAATGCTGATTGTGGCGCAGGCTTCGAACGAACAGTTGGATGTAGACCAGCTGCAAGCGGGGTTAGAGGCGGGTGCTGTCACCAAAGAGCAGCTTTTGCAGATTCGCGAGCAGGCAGTAGAGCAGCTGGGAAGTATGGGAGATACGGCCATTACGCAGAATGCTGTCAGCTATATCCGGACAGAGTATGAAGCTTTGGACATTGATGTAGGGCAAATCCAGCAAAATTATATGATACATACCGGAGGCAAAATGCTGGGGCTTACGTTGCTGTCAGCCGTGGCTGCTGTTATTGTCTGTATGATGGCAAGTTATATTGCAGCCGGAATCAGCCGGGATCTGCGCAAGAAGACATATGCCCGCACACTTTCCTTTTCGAACACTGAGATCAACAAATTTACGGCGGCGTCTCTTATTACCAGGAATACGAATGATATTCAGCAAGTACAGATGGCATTGGTCATCTTGCTGCGAATTGTCCTGTATGCGCCGATTCTTGGAATTGGAGGTGTACTCCGCGTCGTGGGTACGCAGACCGGCATGGGCTGGATTGTGGCGGTTGCCGTGGGGCTGATTCTGCTGCTTGTATCCTGTCTTATGGGCTTTACAATGCCCAAATTCAAAATTCTGCAGACACTGGTCGATAAATTAAACCTGGTCAGCCGGGAGATACTTACAGGACTGCCTGTCATCCGTGCGTTCGGGCAGGAGCAGCAAGAAGAGAAGCGTTTTGATGATGCCAGCAGAGACTTAATGAAAACGCAATTGTTCACGAATCGTGCCATGAGTCTGATTATGCCTGTGATGATGCTGATTATGAATGTGATTACGATTCTGATCGTGTGGTTCGGAGCCAAAGGTATCGATCTGGGCAACCTGCAGCTGGGTGATATGATGGCATTTATTACCTATACGATGCAGATTGTCATGGCCTTTATGATGCTGAGCGTGGTATCCATTATCCTGCCGCGTGCGAATGTGGCAGCGGCACGAATCGATGAAGTCTGCGAAACAGTTCCGTCAATTACTGATGTAGAACAGCCGGAAGGCGAGGACAAGACAGATTGGCGCGGGCGGATTCGCTTTGAAGATGTGTCATTTCGTTTCCCGGGAGCCGAAGAAGATGTGCTTCGCCATATTACTTTTACGGCAGAGCCCGGAAAGACGACCGCTATTATAGGAAGCACAGGCAGCGGCAAATCAACTTTGATCAACCTGCTGCCCCGGCTTTACGATGTAACCTCAGGCAGCATCAGTCTGGATGGTGTAAATATAAGTAAAATGAGTCAGAATAAACTGCATAGTCTGATGGGGGTGGTACCGCAAAAAGGAATTTTGTTCAGCGGTGATATCGCATCGAATATACGATTTGGCAATAACGAAATTACAGATGAAGAAATTGCGAAAGCGGCAGAGATTGCACAGGCGGCAGACTTTGTAGCGGAAAAAGAAGGCGGTTATCATAGTCCGATATCACAAGGCGGAACCAATGTGTCGGGCGGGCAAAAGCAGCGTCTTTCTATTGCAAGGGCAATTGCCAAACGGCCGCCGGTATTCATATTTGATGACAGTTTTTCAGCGCTTGATTACAAGACAGACACGCTGCTTCGCAGAGCGATGAAAGAGAATTTAAGTGAAAGTACGATCCTGATTGTAGCGCAGAGGATTTCGACAATTCTTACGGCAGATCAGATCATCGTACTGAATCAGGGCGAGATTGTTGGTATCGGAACACATGCAGAGTTAATGGAAAGCTGTGAGCCATATCAGGAAATTGCGAGAAGTCAGCTAAGCAGCCAGGAACTGGGAATAAAGGAGGTTGTGAATCATGGCTAATACGAAACAAACATCATCTGAGAGACCCAAAATGCGTATGGGAGGCCCTATGGCAGGCAGTATGCCGCCCGGAGAAAAAGCCAGAGATTTTCGTGGCACCTTGAAAAAACTGATTGCTTATGTAGGGCGTTATAAAGTAGGAACCGTACTTGTTATGATTTTTGCGATTCTTAGTACCGCATTTATCATTACCGGCCCTAAGATACTTAGTAAAGCCATCACTGAGCTTGCCAACGGTCTGGTGGCT
>JBKECY010000023.1:0-12173 GCA_047975025.1 Lachnospiraceae bacterium | reverse complement strand
GAGGGTCTTGAGTCGGCGGTGGGTGGATTACTACAACACCATCCGCCCCCATTCAAGCCTCGGCGGAAAACCTCCCGCGCCACAGTCACTCATCCTTTCCGCCTGACAGAGTAAAACATTGCTTGCCGCATTCTTCAAGGGTCGAGATGAACGGCCTACGGCCGCCCTTGAACAATCCACCAAGAAATGTTACGATGTCGTCAAGCTGATAAGGATTTACCCTACCGGATACTGGTCATTACTAACATTGCGACTGGTACAAAAATCGGGGGCAGGTCACTCCTGATAGCGCACTAAAAATGCTCTCAGTAAGAGTGCTGCCAGACAAACTGCAAAAAACTGCAGGCAACCATAGCCAGCGCAATACCGACCTTGGCACATACTTCTAGCGGTATTCTTTTTAAAAACCAGATTAATCGTACATATTTTCCCATGTCAGTCCTTTATTTTTCTGCTCCCACCATAAAGCCTGGTGTGAACTTATGCATTTCTTTTGCCCTGTCATCCCATTGTGTCTTCTCCATGATATCCGGCTCTGCAAATACTCTAGTGACTCCCAAAGACAGCAGATATTGAATATCCCATATAGGGCGAACTTTATCACTCATAAAAGTGCGGCTTCCCAAATCATCTCCCTTTTGGGGATTCACATGAGCATGAATCGGACGACCGTACTTCTCCATAATCTTCACTTCATGTTCTTTGTATTGTCTTCCCAGAGCATCATCATACAAATGCAAATACCAGCAAGCATCAAACACCATAAGACGTCCACCCGGCTTTAAGACACGCAGCCATTCACGATACGCTTGTTTCGGATCGTCCAGCGTCCATGTGATATTGCGGCAAATCACCAGATCAAATGTCTCGTCTAAGAACTCCAGTTTCTGGCAATCCATTGTTGCAAGATGTGCAGATTGTCCCTGTGCCTTTACATTATCTCTGGCGCACGCTATCATATTTTCTGTGATATCGATACCTGTCACCTCATGACCTTCTTCGGACAAAATCACAGGAAAGAATCCGGGACCGCAGCCTGCATCAAGTATTCTCAGAGTCTCCTTTTGCGGTGCGTTGTCCAAAATCATTCTTTTCCAGGCCTCCCGCTGGGGACCGGCCAATTCATCTTGGATTCCTCGGCTGTATACCCCTGCTTCGCCTTCCCAATAGTCCTTAATTTCTTCGTTTAACTTCATTCTTGTTCTCCTTTGGATCTGATTTTTTCCACAAAAAATAGACCTCCTGTTATTCCACTGGAATCTCTATTTTATGAAAGTTTACATGCATTTGTATTCTGACTAAGGCTCAAACCTACTCTTCACACCTTCCCGAAAATTTTCAGTGGTATTACGTGAATTTCGTTACCTATTACAGCAGGGATAATCTGTAGCGGACTCTCACCGCACTTCCAAATGGGTATACACCACATTTCTATACATGTAGTAGCAACTTATATTTAATTAACCATTTCACTGCACAATATATTGCTTGTAGCATAAGAATTCTTACATGTATATTACATCCTACTTCCTTATCTGTCAATTCAATTCGTGCTAGAATCCATCGCGATTCTCCTTTATCATTCCGGATAGAACGCCTCCGACATTGTTTCTACCGCATAAGCCATACGGTTTCCCGGCAGCACACTTTCCAGTGTAATTACAGCAAATCTCTCATTTTTGACACAGTCTAGTTGCGACAGCGTCGGATTCGCCTTGATTTCAGCAATCTTCTCTTCTACGGAAGGAGAGTCATAATCATGAATTAATATAACATCCGGGTCGCGGGTCAAAACTTCTTCATAGCTTACTGTTACCCATTGCTTGTCTGTTAAATCATCAAAGATGTTACGTCCTCCCGCAAGACTGATCAGCAAGGATTCAAAATTACTTCCGGAGCAGGTAAATACACCGTCGTTTCCACTATCGTACACCAGGACATCCACAGGCTCTTCCTCTTTGGTTTTTTCCTGTACGGCTTCAATTCGTGCCTTTTGATCTTCTACAAAGGCTTCGGCAGTATCTTCCACTCCAAAAATCTTTCCGATATCAAGTATTTCCTGATATTGTTCTTCAAGACTTGTGGCAGAGTTGACATACACTGTCATTCCATACCCTTCCACCTCTTCAATGTTGCAGCCTTCCTCTCCTATTTCCCAATCTAATGCATATATAAAATCTGCACCGCTGGTAAGGATTGCTTCACGTGTTGCACTGGAATAGTTGAGCTCTGGAATTGCATTTACAGCATCAGCATATTCATCCAATGGACCGCGGCTATGATTGATCAAGGATCTGCCCACTACATATTCCTCAAGTCCCAGCGCAGCAAACAGCTCCGTACAGTTCGGCCCTAGTGTCAGGACCTTCTCCGGTTTCTGGGTTACCGTCACTTCTCTCCCATAATTTTCGAATGTCATTGGATACGTGCTGCTGTCCGTATCACTAACATCGGCCGTATCCGCACTTGCCGTTACCTCTGCTGTGGTATCCTCTGCCTGAGAACTGCCTGTCTGTGCACCACATGCTGTCATAGACAGCAGAAGTGCTCCTGCAAGTAATACGCTGCTTAATTTTTTGAGTTTCATTTTCGTTTTCCTCTCTGGTTTCTTTGTTTTATATTCCCACAGGCAAATATGTAATTGACATTTTCCCTGTAATTGCATGTTTTACAACCGAGCTTTTCACACCATATACATCATAAATATTTTCGGGAGTCAGCACCTCTTCCGGTGTTCCCTCCAATATGATTTTACCTGCTTTAAGCACATAAATCCGATCACAATAAAGTGCCGCCATATTCAAATCATGAATTGCCGAGAGTACTGTCACCTTCAGGCGCTTGATAAAATCAAAGATTTGTATCTGGTAACTGACATCCAGATGATTCGTCGGTTCGTCCAGAATAAAAAAATCGCTCTCCTGTGCAACTGCTCTGGCAATGATGACCCTTTGCTTTTCACCTCCGGAAAGATGCAGGTAATTGCGTTTAGCCATATGCTCCATCCCCAGATGCTCCAACGCATGATGTACCATCTCCTTATCATGCACACTGTCAATATCGAATAACTTTTTATGCGGGCTTCGTCCCATCGCGACAATTTCCTCAACCATAAAATCAAACGGTACGTCGTTCTCCTGTCCTACAACCGCCATTTTTAATGCGGATTTTTTATACGGCATTGTCAGCAGATTCTCACCATCCAGTGTGATCGTTCCGCTGTCTGGGGTCAGTCCTCTGTAAACGTTTTTTAGAACCGTAGACTTTCCGCTGCCGTTAGGGCCTATCAGACCTACAAATTCACCTTCCTTCACATCGATGGATACATGGTCTGCCGCCATTTTTTCACCATAGGAATAATTCAACCCTTCGATTTGCATCCGCATATTCAGTTTCCCCCTCGTCTATTTTTTCTCTTTACTATTTTTCTTAAGCATCCAGATAAAGATGGGACCGCCGATGACTGCCGTAAGTATTCCTACCGGAAGCTCTTCCGGTGCAATGACCATGCGGGCTGCCACATCTACCCACACTACAAGGATTCCCCCCAGCAAAGCTGAAATCGGCAGAACTTTCTTATGATCTCCTCCCACCAGAAGTCTTGTAAAATGAGGTACCATAAGTCCTACGAAACCAATTGTGCCGCTGACCGCAATCGTTACTCCCGCCATCAGCGATGCAATCAGGACAAGCCCCTTTTGCAGCCTGCGTACATTTACCCCCAATGCTCCCGCACTTTCGTCCACTAGCAGAAGCAGATTCAGGCCGCGGTAATTCACCATAAGAAATACCATACACAAGATCAATACACCAAATGGAAGCTTCAGATAAGCCCATTTAGCGCCCGCAAGACTGCCCGACATCCAGAATTCTGCATTATGTAACCCCAACGCATTAGGTGCGCTCAACTTAATAATACTTGTCACACCTTCCATAATCATAGAAATCGCAACACCCGAGAGCAGCAGCTGTGTGATGTTAATTCTGCCGCGTACACGTGAAATAACGTAGACAAAAATAATGGTGATAGCCGATCCAATAAAGGCGCTGATTGACAAAGAATACGTTCCAAGAAATGAAAATGCTCCGAACAGCATCCCCAGTGTCGCAAACGCAGCTGCCCCTGAAGATACTCCCAGAATAAAAGGATCCGCCAGATTATTACGTACAAGTGCCTGCATGGTTACACCGCAGACTGCCAGAGAAGCGCCTACTACCATTCCTAGACATACACGGGGCAGGCGCAGACCTAATACGATATTTACATCAAGAGTTTCCCATGTCTCGGCGATCTGGCCCCCCAGTACAGGCAGTCTGCTAAGCAGGATTTTGGCTATTGTCTGCGGCGCTACCGATACCGGTCCTAGTCCTGTCGCAAACAGGACTGTAATGATGGCCGCTATGGCTAATAGCAGTAACAGCAAGGGCATATTGGGCTGCTCACGATTAAAATGCTTTCTAAGTGTTTTCATTTGGTATTTTCATTCTCCCTCTCACAATTCGCGCTTCAGTATTTTGTAGCACTACCATAGATAACTTGTAGTATCGTAACAGAATAAAAGTGCTAATGTAAGCCCTATAGGGGGATGTAAGGTGTATAAAATTTTATACAAGTAAAAAACTTCGCATCAACAGCAAGGAGGCACCCTAACGTATTCTTTTCTTTTGTAAGATAAAAAAAGTTGATAGTGTAGGCCGCAAATGATATAATTACTATAATGAGATATGTTTTTTATAATTTATTGTGCATTTATTACAATTATAATTCTTTAATCAACTACTGCTCTCTATTCTTTTTGTTTATCGTATGAAAGGAGGACGCAGCTATGAAAACTGCTGAACAAGTTAATATACATCGGACGAATCCCCCGTCATGGTTCAAAGAAGCAGATTTTGGAATTTTTATTCATTGGGGGCCTTCCAGCATTCCAGCCTATGCACCGGTCGATGTGGATGATTATGGTACATTAATGCGTGAGAAAGCACCGGAATACATGTTCATGAACATTCCCTATGCCGACTGGTATCAAAACAGCGTTCGGATTCAGGGCAGCCCTGCTCAGTGCTGGCATCACAAACACTACGGCAAGAAACCTTACTACGAATTCGGTCTGGAATTTAAAGAACGTGCTAAAAATGCGGATGCGGAAGCATGGGCAGACCTATTTGCAAGAGCCAAAGCCAAATATGTGGTCGTTGTAACCAAACACCACGATGGGTTTGTACTCTATGATACGAAGGTCACAAATCCCCATCAGCCGGGATACCATCTGGAATTTGACCATGTAGGTGCCTTGGCAGATGCCTGCCGCAGGCGGGGTATGCGCTTCGGTGTTTACTATTCCTCTCTTCTCGACTGGACCTTTACACAAAAACCGATTCAGTCTTCTGCGGATCTGTTCTTGCAGACCGATACTTCGCGGCAATATAAAGAGTACTGCTACGGGCATTGGATCGAATTGATCGATCGTTACAAACCGGATATGATGTGGGGCGATATCGGCTATCCTGCTGATGAGCGGCTGGAGGGTCTGTTCCGCTATTACTATTCACAGGTACCCGAGGGGATGGTCAATGACCGCTTTGGACAGATTCCCTCATGGCTGCATAATTTTATAGGCAGGGCGCTAATCAACAGCCAGGCCAAAAAAATCCTTCACGACAGGCCTGGTGAACTTCTGGATACAAAATATTATGATTTTCGAACTTTGGAATACACGACCGACTGGAGAGAGACGGACATATGGTTTGAAATGTGCCGGGGAATGGATAAGTCCTTTGGCTTTAATCAATTGAGCCGCCCACAAGACTATATCACAACGCAGCAGATCCTGGACATCATTGCTGAAATCTATCCTAAGAAAGGCCGCCTGCTCTTAAACGTTGGGCCGGACTCCTATGGTACGATCCCCGAATATCAGATTAAAATTCTGGAAGAACTGGAGGTGCATCGGGTATGAATGCAATGTATAAGAAGTATTTGTATACGCAGACTGCCGCCTCACTAGGAATCAACTTTGTGGCGAATGGCGGCATTGCCTATCTGACACACAAGAACAGCACGTCAGGGCTGCCAAAGCTTTATGCCGGCTACCTCTCCTTGCTGTTCGATATTGCGGTTACCGCACTGATTCTGGCATGGCTCATCGGCTGGGCGGCCAACGCAGGCTTAAAGAAAAGCGGCCTCTACCAGACACTGAACTCACAGAACCGCCTGCAGCTGCATATGGCCCGCTGGTTTCGTATACCGGCCCGCTACGGCTGGCTGCTGTGCATTGGTATCATTCCGCTGTTCTATCTGCTAAGCGTACTGGGTATTGTGCTGTTCGGTATTACACAGTTCACTGTCTGGGGCTATGTGATTTACAAGGCAGGCTATACCGGTGTTATGGGTGCCCTATTAATCGCAATTTTTATTTATAGCGGCATGCATCGCCCAAGCATGTCGTCATGAACATTGATGCTCAAAAAAAGAAGACTACTCCGCAGAGTACTCTTCCCTTTCGTTTTTTCCTGTAAAGTTAATTTAAAAATCCACTTCCGTATCGTAGAAACAGCAGGTAAGCAGTTTTTCCATCTGTGCTGGAGTGATACTGCGCGGATTAGAACCTGTGCAGGCATCTCCGACTGCCAGTTCGGCTACCTGAGGAAGTTTCTCGAAAAATTCTTTCTCATCAATCATACCATCTTCATATTCTTTGATTGAACGCGGGATATCCAGACCTGCATTCATGGACAGTATATGGTCAATCAGAGCCTGTGTCAACGCCGCATCATCCGCTCCCTTTAATCCTAAATAAGAGGCAATCTCAGCATAACGTTTCGCCGCTTCGGCTTCTTTGGCATTATATGCAATTACTTTGGGCAGGTACATGGCATTGGCACAGCCATGGACGATATGGCCGCCGGAATATGCTGCTCCAGTCTTATGAGCCATAGAATGAACGATTCCCAGCAAAGCATTGGAGAATGCCATCCCCGCCAGACACTGAGCATCATGCATTTTAGCTCTGGCTTCAGAATCTCCATCATAGGAAGCCGCCAGAAACTCACTGATGATTTTGATGGCGTGCAGGGCAAGCGGATCCGTATAGTCACAATGCAGCGTTGATACATAGGCTTCGATGGCATGTGTCATGGCATCCATACCTGTATGCGCCGTCAGTTTCTTAGGCATTGTTTCCGCAAGATCCGGATCTACGATCGCCACATCCGGTGTAATATTAAAATCAGCCAACGGATACTTGATCCCCTTCTCATAATCTGTTATAACCGAGAATGCTGTCACTTCTGTTGCAGTACCTGATGTGGATGGGATGGCGCAAAATCGCGCTTTTTGGCGCAAACGCGGAAAATTGAATGGAATACACAGACTTTCAAATGTAGTTTCAGGATATTCATAAAAAGCCCACATGGCTTTAGCCGCATCGATGGGTGAGCCGCCGCCTATGGATACAATCCAGTCAGGACCAAACGCCCGCATAGCTTCTGCCCCTTTTAATACCGTCTCAACAGAAGGGTCCGGCTCTACGCCTTCAAACAACTGTACTTCCATACCAGCCTCTTCCAGATAGGCTACCGTTTTATCCAGGAATCCAAACCGCTTCATACTGCCGCCGCCTACAACGACAATCGCCTTTTTTCCAACTAATGTCTTAAGTTCTTCCAGAGATCCTCTCCCATGGTATACGTCTCGGGGTAATGTGAATCTTGCCATACTAGTACTCCTCTCTACACTCAGGTATTCCACAATTTAATTTGTTAATAAAACATCAATAATATTTTATCATCCAGTATTGTCAAAAGCAAGTTCTTTACCAGATACAAAAAACCTTCACAAGACCGCTAATCTGCCGCAAGGAGGTGTCCCTCTTCTATTGACTTTGATAATTTCTGTCAATATAATAGAAGTAACAGATACTTAGGAGGTACAAAAATGGCTGTTTTTATATGTTCCGTATGTGGTACAAAATACGACGAGAGCGAACGCGGTGTCCTGCTTTCAGAATTGGAAAAATGCCCTGTCTGCGGGCAATCTATTGAGAATTTTCAACAAATGCAGGCACCGCAGGCTGAAGCTTCGCAAAAGCAGGTGGAACCCCTGGAAAAACCAGAAACCGTAGATATGCTTTCGGATCTTGCGTATGACAGCAGGTACAGCAGAGAAGATTCTGCGATTCGTTACATGAAAGAAATTCATGAAATGGCAGTTACCGGGGAAAGTGTATACGCCGCTATGAATCCCATGCTGCCTATGCCCAGCTGGGATGAAATTCTACTGTTAGGCGCACAATTAAATCCCATGCCACTTGAAAAAGATGCTCCCATTAATCTGACGACAGTCATCGGCAAAAATGCCAAGCGTCCGATGATTCTCGGCGGGCCGATTTATATATCCCATATGTCATTCGGCGCTCTCTCGAGAGAAGCTAAGATTGCTCTGGCTCAAGGTTCTGCCAAGGCACGCACGGCGATGTGCTCCGGAGAGGGCGGTATCTTGCAAGATGAGATGGATGCTTCTTACAAATATATCTTCGAATATGTACCAAATATGTATAGTGTCTCCGATGAGAACCTGCGAAACTCTGATGCCATTGAAATAAAGATCGGACAAAGTTCCAAGCCCGGCATGGGCGGTCATCTCCCCGCTTCCAAGGTGACAGAAGAAATTGCCGCTATACGAAACCGGCCTGTCGGACAGGACATAACCAGCCCCTCGCGCCTGCCGGGGGTGGATACAAAAGAAGACTTAAAAGCGCTGGTGGAAACCCTGCGCCGCCGTTCTGACGGTCGTCCCATCGGCATCAAGATTGCTGCCGGTCGGATTGAACGCGATCTCGATTACTGCATATTTGCAGAACCTGATTTTATCACGATTGACGGGCGTGGCGGAGCCACCGGCTCCAGCCCATGGCTTCTGCGCGATGCGACCAGTGTCCCCACGATTTTTGCTCTGTATCGTGCCAGAAAGTATCTGGATGACCGACGCAGTGAGATCAGTCTGGTCATTACCGGCGGTCTGCGTGTATCCTCCGACTTTGCCAAAGCCCTGGCTATGGGGGCAGATGCCGTTGCCATCGCAACTGCGGGGTTAATCGCAATTGCCTGTCAGCAATACAGAATCTGCGGAACGGGGAATTGCCCCGCAGGTGTTGCGACACAAGACCCCGAGCTGCGCAAACGACTGAACGTCACCACAGCCGCCAAGCGGCTGGAAAATTATCTTACCTGTACATTTGACGAACTAAAAAACTATTGCAGAATCACAGGACACCCGAACATCCATGAACTTCGTGTCACTGATCTGTGTACAATCAGCCGGGAAATTTCAGATCACACGAATATACCGCATGCATAACAGGAGGCAGCAACATGGAATATGACGAAATATACGTAGACAATGCCGCGACCACAGCACTTTCTGATACAGCCTTGACGCAAATGCTCCCCTATTTTAAGACGTTATATGGGAACCCGTCTTCCGCCCACAGTCTGGGCGCACGCTCAAAGAAGGCTGTGGAAGGTGCACGACGTGACATAGCAGAGGCACTCGGCGCGCGAAATAATGAGATCTTCTTCTCCTCCGGCGGTACAGAATCCGATAACTGGGCGCTGTTCGGCAATGCTATGATGCAGCATAAAAAAGGACGGCATATCATTACTTCTTCCATCGAGCACAGTGCCGTATACCGTACCACAGAGTATCTGGCTTCCAAAGGATACCGAATCACATATCTTCCCGCAGATTCCTACGGCAGAATTTCACCGGATCAGCTAGAGTCCGCTATTTGTGATGATACCATTCTGGTGAGTATTATGCTGGCCAACAATGAACTCGGCACAATTCAGCCAATTAAAGAACTTTGCGAAATCGCACACAGACATCAGATTTTGTTTCACACAGATGCCGTACAGGCCGTCGGCCATATACCGATTGATGTCAGGGAGCTGGGTGTTGACCTGCTTTCTTTGTCTTCCCATAAGTTTCGCGGGCCTAAAGGCGTAGGCGCACTCTATGTGCGCCTGGGTGTCGCACTTCCTCCTATGATCTTCGGCGGCGGCCAGGAGAAGAATAAGCGTTCCGGTACCGAAAATGTACCGGGCATTGTCGGTATGGCAGCAGCGCTGCAAGAAGCAGTGCGCAAGATGGACTCCTCTGTTCCTAGAATTACGGCCATGAGAGACCGCCTCATCCGGGCGGCTCTTCAAATTGACGGATGTATGCTTACCGGTCACCCGCAGCAGCGGCTTCCGGGCCTTGCTTCTTTTGTATTTTCAGGACTTGCAAGCAAAGCCATTGTGGCGGCGTTAAGCAACGTTGGCATTTTGGCCAGCTCCGGCAGCGCCTGCAGTTCCGGTTCAACAGAACTCTCCCGCTCCTTGCAGCAATCCTTTGAGCATAGCGGCGAGGTCAGACATGAGTCTGAATACGGTGCACTGCGGATCTCACTTAATGAGTGTAATACGGAGGAAGAGATTGACTATATCATTCAACAGCTGCCTAATGTAATTGCGGGGTTGAAGGCGGCGCGGCATCCACTATTTTAGAGCTTATACTTTTTGTCTTTTTTTCAAATGCCAGCCGATGAACACCAGCAGTACCACGCCCCCCAACGAGAGAATTACGATCAATTTCCATGGTACAAAGGTCTGCACCTGCGCAGCTTCATATTCCTGATTTGCGATTCGTATCCCCCGTACAAGTAAGCGATGACTATTGATTCCATATGGAGTGCATGTCATAAGTGTCACATAATCCTGCCCCGCTATGGGATAGATTTTAGAAACTTCCTCAGGCAGGATTGTCTCTATTTGATCCACCTGGTACGTCAGTGTCTGATCAAGAATATGAAGCATAAATGTATCTCCCACCTTCATCTCAATCAGCCGGTCGAACATTTCTGCCTGTAAAAAGCCCGTATGAGCAGTAATAACAGATAAATTACCGCTTCCGCCAATCGGGAACGGTGTTTGTTCAATATGTCCTGCCCCTTTTGCCAACACACTTTGAGAAGCACCATGGCGAATGGGCAGATAAACACTGATTGATGGTATATCTACAAATCCCATTATACTGTCTCCCTGATCTAATATCTTCTCGTAATTGTCGGGAAGTACGCGGCCACTAGCAGGGATAAATGGATCAGGGACAGGATCTCCCTTCAGACTGGCATTGTATGCCACTGCTTCTGCCCACATGTCCTGAATCTCTTCCTCACTTAATCCATTCACACTTCGCTCATACACACTAACATTTTGTATGACATTTCGCCTCGCTATATAATCACTTAATGCGGGGTAGCTGAATATTCCCAACCCTATCAGAAAACCTGCAATTAGGAACAGCAGGCTTTTTTTACTTCTTTTCATTCATATACTCCGGCAGCGAATGTTTCTCCTGTCTCCGGGTCTTAGCCCCTTTACTCACTTTGTTTCCTACAAAAATTGTCAGCAAGATTCCAAGGAAGATAAGCAGAAAAATCCACCATGGAAACCCCGCCTTCGTCTTGTCATGTGCAGAATCCAAAGAACCATCATAAGCAATACGTTCGCCTGTAACCAACAGCCTGTGTGTATTGATACCATATGGCGTACATGTAATTAAGGTTACTTTATCTTTGTCCTCTTCTGCCTTTAAGGATGAGACATCATCCGGCAAAACGGTAGAGATTGTTGTCACTTGATAAGCTAATATTTCATCAAGAATCTCTATATAGAACTTATCTCCTACTTTTACTTTACTAAGATCATCGAACATTTTGGCACTTGCCAGTCCCGTATGTCCAGTCAGCACACTATGTGTACCTTCTCCTCCAACCGGAAGCGCCGTAGCTTTTATATGCCCCACACCTTTACTTAGTACCTCATCATTGACGCCATGATATATGGGAAGAAATGTATTGATTGCAGGAATGGATATATTTCCCATCATCCCATCCCCCAGATCCAGCGTTTGATTATATTCATCAAAGGGATCAATATTCTTCGTATCTGCAAAAGGATCTTTTACCACACTTTGAACTAATCGTGTATTGTATTCTACCGCTTTATTCCTGACCTGCCCCCGATTTTTGTACCAGTCGCAATGTTAGTAATGACCGGTATCCGGTAGGGTAAATCCTTATCAGCTTGACGACATCGTAACATTTCTTGGTGGATTGTTCAAGGGCGGC
>JBKECY010000013.1:0-57153 GCA_047975025.1 Lachnospiraceae bacterium | reverse complement strand
CCTTGAACAATCCACCAAGAAATGTTACGATGTCGTCAAGCTGATAAGGATTTACCCTACCGGATACCGGTCATTACTAACATTGCGACTGGTACAAAAATCGGGGGCAGGTCACTCCCACATCAGGCGATCCAGTTTATAGAGTATACAACCCCAATAGCGGCGAACACCACTATACCATGAGCAAAGCTGAGCGCGACAATCTGGTTAGATTAGGCTGGAAGGACGAGGGAATTGGGTGGTACTCGAGTAAAGCGAAGACTGTTCCGCTGTATAGATTGTATAATCCAAATGCTAAGGGACAATTCGAGGCCGGATCACATCACTATACGGTCAATGCTGCTGAGCGTAATAATCTGGTAAAGGCCGGATGGAAATATGAGGGTATTGCATTCTACGGAGCGTAATAAAATTGAACCATATGATTCTTCCCCGGGCTACGGCTCGGGGAAGAAATGCAATCAGATAATATGCTTTAATTTCTTAACCTATATGATGCTATAACAGATATGCAAATAAAACTTAAAGGAGATTTAGAAGACATGAAAGATATGAACTTTAACAAAATAACGGAGCGTTCTATTGCTATAAGAGAAAGTTATCACAAATTGGAAAAACAGTATCACGATAAAAAATGGTCTGTGGAGGAAGATGCCCTTGCTTTTTTAACAGATGCTGGCCTTGTTGGGCGTCTGACCATGTCACAGCAGGGACGTTGGCCGAAAGCGGATAGCACGGAAATAGAACTGGAACATAAGCTTAGCGAATGTATCTGGTGGTTGATTGTTTTAGCAAATCGTATGGAAATTGACATAGAAGAGGCTTTAGACAACTTTTTGTCGCAACTCGAAAATCAACTGTAAAGACAAGCGTTTCTGAGTACCAGAATCGTAAACGTCACCATCTGCCGATAAATCATAACTACCGGCTTAATAACACTTGAGTTTATCGATTATTCAAGGAAAGTAATACGACGGTTTCAACATGTACCGTCTCCCCAAACACATCCACCGGACACACCATTTCCACCTCATACCCCTGCCCCGTCAGATATTTCAGATCTCTCGCCAGCGTCGCACTGTCACAGCTGACATACACCACCTTCTTCGGCCGCATCTTAACAATTGTATCCAGCAGCACCTCATCACACCCCTTGCGCGGTGGGTCTACCACAATCACATCCGCCTTTACACCTTCTTCGGCATATTTCTGTGGCAGCACCTCTTCTGCTTTACCTACAAAAAAATGTGCATTTTCTATATGATTGATTCTCGCATTCTCTTTGGCATCGTCGATGGCCTGCGAGATAATTTCCACACCATAGACTTCCCCTGCGTCTTTGGCAAGGAAGAGTGAAATCGTGCCGATACCGCAGTACAGATCCCAGACTGTTTCTGTACCGGAGAGCGCCGCCAGGTCTGCCACTTTCTGGTAGAGCTTTTCTGTCTGAACCGGATTGACCTGATAGAAGGAAAGCGGGGAAATCTGATATGTCACATCTCTGATTTGGTCTTTGATGTAAGGGGTTCCCCATAGAAGAGTCACCTCATGACCCAGAATCACATTTGTATTCTCCATATTGTGATTCAGCATGATGCTCGTCATGCCTTCGATGACCCGCAGCCGCTCTGCCAGTACTTCATGGTGCGGAAGCGTCCGGCCGTTGATGACCAGACAGACCATCAGTTCACCGGTCTTAAAACCAGCTCGTATCAGGATATGGCGCACCAGCCCTGCATTGGCAATCGTTGCCGCAGCGGTACTTTTTCTCTGCGCGGCTTCCGCGTGCCTCGGAGTGCGGAAACGCTTACCGCGGCGCGCTTCTTGCGGCTCTTGTGGTGCCGGTGCCCTATAAGCTGTCACATGGTATTCTTCCATAAATGCCAGTACAATCTCCAGAATCGGCTGATTTTGTGGAATTCCCAATTCGCAGGTGCGGCTGTCAATGATACTGTGCGTTCGGCTTGCGTAGAAGCCGGTAATCAAGCGCCCCTCTTTGTCATAGCCTACCGGAAACTGCGCTTTGTTGCGGTAGTGGAACGGTTCATCCATCGCAATGATGGGCTCCATCGGGATATTCTGCAGACCGCCAATCCGCTCGAGGTGATTCTTGACCTTATTTTCTTTGTAACGCAGCTGCGCCTCGTAGGAAAGCGCCTGCAGCTGACAGCCCCCGCATGGGCGGGCAATGGGACAGCGCGGCTCCACACGATCCTTCGAGGGGGTCAGCACCGTCAGAAGACGAGCGTAGGCAAAATTCTTTTTGGCCTTCATGATGACTGCCTCGACTCTATCGCCGATGACGGCATCCTTAATAAAAAGGGTATAGCCGTCGACCTTTGCTATGCCCTCTCCATCGTTACCCATATCTGTAATCTCAGCGATTACTTTTTGATTTTTCTCAAAATTCATAGCTTATGATTCCTCAGTTCTGCGCAGGTTGGATTCAAAAAGGCGGTTATAGCCCAGCCAATCCTTCTGCGGAGACGCATTTGCGAAGATTTCAGTCAGTGTCTGCATTCTGGCATCTGCATTGTCCGCCAGATTGAGTGCTACTGCCTCAACCAGCGCCGGCTTTTTGGGTGAGCCATAGGCCAGTTCCCCATGGTGCGCAAGTATACAGTGCTTCAGCTCCTGTTCGAGCAGACGCGGAAATCCGTCAATCGTTCGGATGATGTCATGCAGCATTTCTGTTCCAATGACGATGTGACCCAGCAGCTGTCCATCCTCAGTATAATCGTTTAAGGGAAGCGGGGATAACTCACGTGTCTTGCCGATATCATGGCAGAGTGCTGCGGTAAGCAGCAGATCCCGGTTGATGATCGGATACGTACGGGAAAAATACTCGCACATGGATGCCACACTCAACGTATGCTCCAGCAGTCCGCCCATAAAACTGTGATGGACAGTCTTGGCTGCCGTCTGTTCACTGAACGTTTTAGCGAAATCCTGATCCTCAATAAAAAGCTGCTTTAAAAGAGCCGCCAGCCAAGGGTTCGCAATACTTCCGATATAGGCGGTCAGTCTTTGGTACATATCATCTGCACTATTGGCGCTGACCGGCAGATAATCCGCCGGGTCGTATTCACCGGCATCTGCTTTTCGCACCCGTTTTAAGCTGATCTGAAGTGCGCCCGCAAAGCTGGTCACATCTCCCATAACTTCTATATAGTCCAGCACATCAAATTCATCGATTCCCTGAGAATTCGGGTCCCAGATCTTGGCATCGATTGTGCCTGTCTTGTCTTGCAAAATTACATTCTCATAGGTCTTTCCGTTTTTCGTAACTGCCGATTGTTTGTGCTTGCAGAGGTATATGTTGTTGACTCTTGAGCCTTCCTGCAGTTCATTAATATATTTCACTGTATGATTCCTTCCTAATTTCTTTCCTATACGGCCCCGACGGTCACCTCGTATTCCACTTCTACATAACCTTCGGCGCCTTTTCTCATAACTACAATTTTTACTTTTTGGGCTTTGCTGCATTTCTGCAGTTTGGCACTGTAAGCGGTCATGGTCTTGACCTCATCGCCGCCAAGCTTCACAATAATATCTCCGCTTTGTATCCCGCTTTCCATGGCAGGTGAATCCTGCTCCACAGAATCTATATACACACCCTGCGGGATTCCTGTACTTTCTTCCGTAGCTTTCGTCACATCCTGACCGTTAATGCCCAGATAGCATATATCTTCTGCATTGCATAGTTTCTCAATAACAGAATTCAGCTGTGAAACGGGAAATGCTTTGACAACATTTTGCGTTCCTTCTTCTCCGTAGGACTGCACAATGATACCAATGACTTCACCATTATTGTCCAGCAGGGCACCACTTGCATTGGGACTTCCTGTGATATCAGTCACCAGCAGGTTATATTCGACATCTACAAAAGAAACTTTGTTCGTAGCCGATGTAATGCCACCATAAGACACTGTGTCATTATACCCCGAAGGGCTTCCAATTGCAATGACCATCTTGCCTTGCAGCAAGCTGTAAGAACTTCCCAAATCTGCTATTTCAATCTGCTCTCTGGTTTCTGAGGCGACATCTGAATATGCTACTTTGACAATGGTAAAACCAGTCGCACTGTCCGACTTTTGTACACTGCCATTGACTACCGTTCCATCTACGAAGCGCACACGTATTGTAGAGACATCCTGTGTAGCGGCTCCATGTACCAAAATGAAATACTCCGTACCATTGCTGGCAATAATCATCCCTGATGCCTGGCCGGTATTAATATACGAATTATCCAGCAGACTAGCCTCCTTGCTAAGAGCCGTCACACTGACCAGGGATTTGCGGGCATTCTCAGAGATGCTAAGAGCCTCCTGATAATTACTCTGCAGTGTATCAAGCGCGGATTCTGTCGCCGTATCCGTCTGCGGCTGTGTGTCTTCCTGCAGCTGTTCTTCCTCTACCACTTCTTCTCCACCTGTGATCTTGACTCGCTCCGATTCACTGGTAGTGCCCATCTGATCAAGAATTTCGGGTGCCAGCAGAGCGAATACAAAAGAAGCAATGACACCAAAAAGAATCGCTCCTCCAATAAAAGCTGCGACTCTTCCTGCAATCTTTCTTCTACACACTGGCTTGCTTTTAATTGTTTCTCTGACGAAACTGTATTCGTCGGACTCTTCACCGGATTTTAAGACATGGTGTGTTTTAACTATATCACTACGCCTATTTTTCATGCATCTTCTCCTGAAAAGCAATAACATGTACAAACATTCGTATTATTTTAGCAAATAGTTGTGAACATTTTATGAATAATATGGCAATATTTTCTCATGAAATAGTGTATTCTTGACCAATTAAGTCTTTTTTAAGCCGGAGTTGCATTTTTAGATATATTGGACTATAATCGCAGTAAAGCAAAGAATACTACTTGAGTTTAGTTATAAAGGAGGTCCTTATGAGTAACAAAGTAATCGGCGTCATTGTAGGCAGTCTGCGAAAAGATTCTTTCAGTAAAAAAATTGCAAAAGCCATCGCAGCTTTAGCACCCGCAGATCTGGAATTCAAATTCATCGATATTTCATCAGTACAGCTTTATAATCAAGATTTAGATGATGAGGCCCATACCCCGCAGAACTGGATTGATTTCCGTAATGAGGTCAGAGGTCTTGACGGATATTTATTTGTAACGCCGGAGTACAATCGCTCCGTACCGGCCGTAATGAAAAACGCACTGGATGTTGGCTCCCGCCCCTATGGTTCCAGCGTATGGGATGGCAAACCAGCCGCAGTTGTCAGTGTATCTCCCGGTGCATTAAGCGGTTTTGGTGCCAATCATCATCTGCGCCAGTCCATGGTATTTTTAAATCTTCTGACCATGCAGCAGCCGGAAGCATACATTGGAAATGTTGAGTCCATGCTGGATGCCGACGGTAACGTGACGAACGAAAGAAGTGTAGGATTCTTAAAAGGAATCGCGGATGCATTTGCCGCCTGGGTCAGACTTCATACCGCAGAATAATTCTGCCGTCAATGCGACTTGGTTGATTGATTGACTGCTATCATTTTAAAAGAGCCGGAAATGAACCGGCTCTTTTTTGCTGTAATCAATCTCCTGTCCGCAACTAAAACGGGGCATATCTTGCAGCTACCGCCTCCGCCACTTTCACACCATCCATAGCCGCCGAGGTAATCCCTCCTGCGTATCCCGCTCCCTCTCCGCATGGATACAGTCCTGCAATATTACTCTCCAATTTGGCATTTCGCAGTAAACGTACCGGGGAAGAAGTACGGCTTTCGATTGCACTTAAGACCGCATCCGGTCTGTCGAACCCCGGGATTTTTCTCCCAAAGGCCTTCACCGCCTCCTGGATCGCTGCGCTAAGGGGTGCCGGAAGCAGTCCGCTCAAATCAGCAAATGCCCAGCGTCCTTTCATCTGCGGTTGAATCTCACCCACCGCAGTGCTTTGCCGCTGTGCGCAAAAGTCAGCATACAACTGTACGGGAATTGCACCGTCTGCCAATGCATAGGTGCTATGCTCCAACGCTTCCTGAAATTCTACTCCGGCGAGTACTCCTGCATCCGCGAAATCGTTTTGAGAAATCGTGACGATCAGGGCACTGTTCGCATTCTCTCCTGCGCGGTCTTGATAACTCATGCCATTGATGGCCAGACGTCCGGTTTCCGAAGAAGCATTCACCACATAACCGCCGGGGCACATGCAGAAGCTGTACACTCCTCGTCCGCTCGTACTTGTATGTGTCAGCTTATAGCTTGCGGGGCCAAGTTCTTTGTTCTCTGCTTCCCCCCACAAGGCCTGATTCATCATCCGCTGCGGGTGCTCGATTCTGAACCCGACGGCAAATGCCTTGGGCTGCATCTGTACCCCTCTTGCACACAGCAGACGAAACGTATCTCTTGCACTGTGTCCCGGCGCCAGAATCACTGTATCGGCGGGCAGCAGATAACGCTGTTCCCGCGGTGTATCTGCCTCCTGTGTAACCTCTACTCCACAGATACTGCCGTCCGTAATCCTAAGATCCGTAACCTGTGACAGGAAACGAAACTCACAACCGGCAGCCTGTGCTTTTTCACGCATATTTTTAAGAATCGTTACCAGCAGATCTGTCCCCAGGTGCGGTTTCTGGTCATATAAGATTTCTTCCGGCGCACCACAGTCCACGAATACCTGCAATACGGCCCGGTTACGCCCCCGCGGGTCTTTGACTAATGTGTTGAGTTTTCCGTCTGAAAAAGTACCGGCGCCTCCTTCTCCGAACTGCACATTCGTCTGCAGATTCAGCCGGCCGCCTGCCCAGAAGTCTTCAACACATTTGATACGCTCCTGCACACAGGCACCACGCTCCAAAACGATCGGCCGATAGCCTCCCTGTGCCAGAAAGTAGGCACTAAACAGACCGGCCGGACCGCTTCCCACAACGACCGGCCGGGCTCTCATCTCCTCAAGTCCGGAAGCTGGGAACCGATAGGGCTCCCCTGTATAAATTGTACAATCAGAATTTCTGCTGCGTTTAAGCACATCCTGCTCTGCCGGTACCCGCACATCGAGGGTGTATACATATTTCTTATCATCCTTATGTCGGGCATCCACGGAACGCCGCACGATGGAATACTGTACCGGTACTTTGCCCGCAAGCTTTAAGCTTCTGCGAATCTTTTGCTCCAGCTCCTGCGGCGTATGTGCTATGTTCATTTTGAGCTGGCGAATCCGTATCATACCGTCACCTGCTCGTTGTATCGCATTTTCATCTTAGTTCTTCTTTCAAATATCAAGTTTTAGATACTGGTCGTTTCCGCGGAAGCCAAATTCCATATACATTGGTTTGCCCGCCTCAGAAGCGGTGACCTGAATCATCGGACAGCCGCGTCTGCCGGCCTCCTTGCACAACAGGGACAAAAGCTGGCGTCCAATGCCTTTTCTCCTGTATGCCGGTTCAGTGTACATGTTCGAAACTTCCCCGATACAACCTGTCGGGTTGAGAAAATACGGCGGTTTATAAAAAAAGGTGATGCCGCTGGAAGCAATGATTTTGTCATCATCACAGACTACCCAGGATACAAAATTCTCCAGGTCCAGCTGCAGTTCATAAAAATCCTTCAGATATCTTCTGATATCTCCTGTTGCTACTGCACCTTCTTCCTCCAGCTGCTTTAAACGTATTTCCACAAGCTGACTGCTGTCGGCGGGCACTGCCTTTCTTGCCAATAAATTTTCCATAATTTTCTCCATCCTTTACTTTTCTGAATAAAAAACAAAGTAAGCCAGCTCTCTTTTTCTGAGATGACTTGATAAATTCACTATAGCATATGAGAAATAACAACACAATACGACTCTTCAATTTTGTGCATTAATATTTTACATGGAGGATTTTTAATTTTACATTCCGTATTGACTCTTGCTAAGGGGTTCCATGTTTGGTATTATATTTAATAGAACTTTTGTAGTAAAATACTTAATTTATTTTATTGAATATATACTAATTCAATAAAGAAAGCAGGATCGGATGGATAAACTGTATATTGTAATGCCCGCCTACAATGAGGCGGCAAATATTGAATCTGTGGTACAGCAATGGCATGAAATCGTGGTAAAGACCGGAGCAGACTCTCGTCTTGTCGTTGTGGATGACGGGAGCAAGGACTCCACATATGCGAAGCTTCTCAAGCTTAAGGCGCAGTATCCGCAGCTGACCGCACTGACGAAGTCGAACAGCGGTCATGGAAGCACTCTACTGTTCGCTTATGAATATGCACTGGACTGCGGCGCCGATTATGTGTTCCAGACAGATTCAGATGGCCAGACACTGCCAGAGGAATTCTGGCCCATGTGGGAGAAACGGGCGGATTACGCTGCACAGATCGGACACCGCTCCAAGCGCAGGGACGGCTGGTCTCGTGTCCTGGTAACCAAGGTCTTAAAGATTGTCATCTACTTTTCCTTTAAACTTTGGATTACAGATGCCAATACGCCATTTCGGCTTATGAGTGCCTCCAGTTTAAAGAAGCACATCAAAAAGATTCCGAAGAATTACAATCTGTCGAACGTCTTGCTAAGCGTGCTGTATGAAAAAGCTCCGGAACCGATTCGTTATATACCGGTCACGTTCTTACCCCGGCAGGGCGGAACAAACAGCATCAATATCAAGAGTATTACCAAAATTGGACGCAAGGCAATTAAAGACTTTTCCTCCCTTAGCAAACAGCTAAAATAAAGGGATTTATAGCAGAAGCAACGCCGGCATGACATACGATGCCGGCGTTTTGTTTCCTATGCCCGCTGTGACATTTCGCTTCCCTTTCACGCCATAATAGAGTAAAATGGCTATATACTTAGTACTATATTGGAGAATAGCATGAACAAAAAAGCAATTACAGCATTGGAATTTACAAAAATTATTGACCAGCTTGTACAAAAGGCTTCCTCCCCTCTCGGGAAACGCAAATGCGAAGAGCTTACGGTACATACAGATATTACCCTGATTCAGCATTTACAGCAGCAGACACAGGATGCGTTAAGCCGGCTCTTTCAAAAAGGGAGCACTTCTTTTGGCAATGTAAGAGATATTACACCCTCACTTAAAAGGCTGGAGGTGGGCAGCGCTCTTAGCATCCCTGAACTTCTGTCGATCAGTGCACTACTTGAAAATACGGCCCGTATTAAATCCTACGGCCGCCCTATGCGTGATGAAGATGTACAGGACTCGCTCAGCCCCCTGTTCGAAGCTTTGCAGCCGCTGACACCTCTGTCACAGGAAATCCGCCGCTGTATTCTTTCGGAAGAGGAAATCAGCGATGATGCCAGCCCTGCACTGCGTCAGATCCGACGCAGTATGCGGATTGTCAATGACCGAATTCATACACAGTTATCCGCCATGCGGGACGGAGCACTACGGACATATCTGCAAGATCCCGTCATCACCATGCGCGATGGCCGGTACTGCCTGCCAGTCAAGACCGAATACAAACAGCAGGTTCCCGGTATGATTCATGACCAGTCGGCGAGCGGTTCTACCGTCTTCATTGAACCGATGGCCGTAGTAAAGCTCAATAACGATTTTCGCCAGCTTGAGCTCGACGAACAGCGTGAGATTGATGTAATTCTGGCCACGTTAAGCGAACTGGCTGCTGTCGAGACGGAGGCACTGACTCTGGATCTTGAAACACTGGTGGAACTGGATTTCATCTTTGCCCGTTCCAGTCTGGCTCTCAAACACAACGCTACTCTCCCTGTATTTAATACGGAGGGCATCGTAGAGCTGCGCAAAGCCCGGCATCCGCTGATTCACAAGAAAAAGGTGGTACCGATTGATATACGCCTCGGCACAGATTTTACGTCACTCATTGTGACAGGCCCCAATACCGGCGGTAAGACCGTATCGCTTAAAACTGTGGGACTGCTGACTTTGATGGGACAGGCAGGACTTCATATACCCGCAGGTGACCGAAGCCGCCTGAGCGTATTTCGCGAGGTATATGCCGATATCGGTGACGAACAGAGTATTGAACAAAGTCTAAGTACCTTCTCCTCGCATATGACGAATATTATATCGTTCATTGAAGATACCAATGCGGACTGTCTGGTTCTCTTCGATGAATTAGGGGCCGGAACAGACCCTACCGAGGGAGCCGCTTTGGCCATCGCCATCCTGTCCTATATGCACCAGAAGGATATCCGGGTCATGGCGACCACTCATTACAGCGAGCTTAAGGTGTATGCACTGTCGACTCCGGGCGTTGAAAATGCTTCCTGCGAATTCGACGTAGAAACCCTGCAGCCGACCTATCGGCTGTTAATCGGAGTTCCTGGCAAGAGTAACGCCTTCGCCATTTCCTTGAAGCTCGGACTGCCTGAGCACATTATCGACCGGGCGAAAGAACAAATCTCTCAGGAGAACAAAAGTTTTGAAGACCTGCTCAGTGACCTTGAACAGTCACGTATTGCACTTGATGAAGAGCGCAGTGTCCTGCAGCGTCACAAGGAAGAAGCGGCTGCTCTGCAAGACCGGCTGAACGCATCCTCCGAAAAACTGGCACAGCAAAAACAGCGTCTGATTCAGACAGCCAATGAAGAAGCCCATAAGATCCTGCAGGAAGCCAAGGACTATGCCGATCAGACCATTAAGTCCCTGAATCAGGTGCGCAAGGCGCATGTGCCGATTTCTGAAGTGGAGACAAAACGCCAGACGCTCCGCAAGAAAATGACGGACATTGAAGGCTCGCTAAGCCGGCCCGTACTGCCCAAACCACAGACACAAAAGCTTACAGCTTCTGAAATACGCATTGGGGATACGGTGCGTATTCCAAGCCTTAATACGACCGGAATCATAAGTACCCTGCCCGATAAAAAGGGCAATGTCTTCGTACAGATTGGCGGGCTGCGCACACAAGTAGCCGCCGCTTCGCTGCAACGGGCACCGGAAATACCTGCCGCCCTTACGCAGTCAGCACCTGCTGTGAACAGAAAACCTGCTGCCCGGGCAAAATCGCTTACTATTTCCCCGGAAATCAACCTGCTGGGGCTGACCGTCGATGAGGCGGTAGCAAAAGTCGATAAATATCTGGATGATGCGTATCTTTCGCATCTGACCAGCGTGCGTATCGTCCATGGCAAGGGCACAGGCGCGCTGCGCAAAGGGATTCAAGCCTATCTCAAGACTCTGCCTTACGTAGATTCCTATCGGCTGGGCGAATTCGGAGAGGGCGATGCCGGGGTTACCATTGTCAGCTTTAAATAGCAACTATACCTGAGATAAAATGGAGGAACTGACATGATAGGAAAACAGAAAATTATGATTGTGGAAGATGACAATAATATCGCCGAGCTGATTGCCTTGTATCTTACCAAAGAATGCTTTGAACCGCTGATTGTAAATGACGGGGAGAGCGCATTGAAGAAGTTCGACAGCTTTGAGCCGGACCTGATTCTCCTGGACTTAATGCTCCCGGGCATGGATGGCTATCAGGTATGCCGTGAAATACGGCACAAATCTTCTGTTCCCATCATCATGCTCTCTGCCAAGGGAGAAGTCTTCGATAAGGTTTTGGGTCTGGAACTCGGAGCCGATGACTATATGATCAAACCCTTTGATACCAAAGAGCTGGTGGCACGTGTCAAAGCCGTACTGCGCCGCTTTCAGGTAGAAAAGCCCAAGACCGCACATACGGAGAAAATCGTCTCCTACACCGATCTTGAAATCAACCTGACCAACTATTCTGTGCTCTATATGAATGAGCGTGTCGATATGCCTCCGAAAGAGCTGGAGCTTTTGTACTTTCTGGCCGCATCCCCGAACCAGGTGTTCACCAGAGAACAGCTGCTGGACCATATCTGGGGATATGAATATATCGGTGATACGCGTACGGTTGACGTACATATCAAGCGCCTGCGTGAAAAAATCAAAGACCATAAAGACTGGGCCATCGGAACCGTCTGGGGTATCGGATACAAATTCGAGGTAAAGACCAAATGAGAAAGACTCTGTATGTCAAATTTCTGCTTGTATACCTGATTGTGGGGTTTCTTGGGTTTTGCTTTACCTCCACACTTGGCGCTAATTTAACACGTGAACGACTGAAAAATCAGGTGGGGCGGGCTCTGTACACAGAAGCCGTCTCAGTGGCCTCTGACAGTACGGTACGCTATCAAATGAACACCTCGAATCTGGAAGTGCTCTCGAGCACTCTGGTAAAGCTCTCCGCCTACCAATCCTCAGAAATCTGGATTATGGGGCAGGACGGAAAACTGCTGGTCAATACCGGACTGGATGACCCCCTCTCCTCGGACGAAGAAATTACGGGATTCGACCCTACCACCTGGGGCGCAGGTTACTATCGTACAGGCAATTTTTACGGCCACTACAACTATAATGTGCTTAGTGTCATTGCTCCCATTACCTCGAATATGCAGGTCATTGGCTATGTCATCATGCACCACCCCATGAGCGGAATCTACCAGAATGCGGAGGAACTGCTGCAAAGCTCCTATATTCTTTTTGCCGTCTACTTCGGCCTTTCACTACTGATTCTACTGTTGTTTACGATTATTGTATATATACCGCTTACCAAGATCACACTTGGAACCGAGGAATTCTCCATCGGCCATCTGGAGTATCAGATTCCCGTACGCTCTAATGATGAGATGGGCTATCTGGCCGCCAGTCTGAATTTTATGTCAGACGAATTAGGCAAGACCGGAGAAAACCAGAAAAAATTTATCGCCAACGTCTCACACGATTTCCGCTCTCCTCTGACCTCCATCAAAGGGTATGTAGAAGCCATGTCGGACGGTACGATTCCACCGGAGTCGCAGGAACGCTACCTGCAGATCATTCTCTTTGAAACGAACCGATTAGAGAAGCTGACAGAAAGCCTGCTTTCTTTGAATAATCTGGATTCCAAGACTCGTATGCTCAACCAGCGCGCCTTTGATATCAACAAAGCAATCAAGAATACCGTTGCCAGTTTTGAAGGTACCTGCCGCAAAAAAAGAATCACCGTAGAGCTGATTCTCTACGGTGAACAGTTATATGTCTATGCCGATATGGAGCAAATCCAGCAGGTACTCTACAATCTGATGGACAATGCCATCAAATTCAGTCTGCCTGAATCTTCTCTGGTCATTGAAACGACCGAACGTAATGAGCGTATCTTCGTTTCTGTCAAGGATCATGGGGTTGGTATCTCGAAGGAGAATCTGAATATGATCTGGAAGCGTTTTTACAAAACAGATGCTTCACGCGGCAAAGATCGTCAGGGTACCGGGCTGGGACTTTCTATTGTTAAGGAAATCATCCATGCCCATGGTCAGACCATCGATGTCATAAGCACGCAGGATGTGGGCACCGAATTCATCTTTACTCTGGAGCGGGCCCGCTAGTCTGCCGCTTACCAGCTTCGGGTCGTAAGTTCTCCACTGCGCTGCATGTGTGCAAAATCATGCTGCCGCAATGCTTCATATAACACAATGGCGACCGAATTGCTCAGATTCAGCGAGCGGATTTCATCCAGCATGGGAATCCGTATCGCTGTTTCTTTGTTTTCATATAAGATGTCTTCCGGAATACCGGCACTCTCCTTGCCAAACATAATAAAGCAGTCCTCTTCAAACTGTACTTCTGCATATGTTTTCTGCGCCTTTGTGGACGCCATGTAGATGCGGCTCGTTGGGTTCTTTTCTATAAAATCCGCATAGCAGCTGTAACGGGTCACATCAAGATGACTCCAATAATCCATACCGGCCCGCTTAATCTCTTTTTCATTGAGTCTGAAGCCCAGAGGCTCAATGAGGTGCAGACGGCTCCCTGTCGCTACACAGGTGCGTCCTATATTTCCAGTGTTCGCCGGTATCTCCGGCTCAAATAAAACAATATTGAGCTGACTCATCTATCTCTGTCTCCTATAAATTTTGCTTCTTGCTCTGCTGCTCCTGCTCTTCGTTTACGTCAGCTTGTACAATTCATCGCTTGCAGGGCGGTCCAGATAGCGTACATCCTCACCATTTCGCAAAATACGATCCTTACCTTTGGTCGCCTGGCCTATAACCGCTGCATGAATTCCCTGCGCCTGTAATGCCTGCACCAGTGCGTTGCCCTGGCTGCTGGCGATCAGCATAGAACCGCTCGACATCAGCAGATATGGATTCAGACCATATTTTTCGCAAAGCTCGACCGACTCCTGCCGAATCGGAATTGCTCGTACATCAATGTCCAGCCCGACTCCTGCCCCCTCTGCAATCTCCCAGAGGGCACCAAAAATACCGCCTTCTGTAATATCATGCATCGCCGATATTTCGTATTCCATCGCAATTTTACTTTCGGGCAATACCGAAAGGTATTGGGAGAACTCTTTGGCCGTCTGAACAAAATCCTGCGGAAACCATCCAAGCAGCTCTTCTTCCTTTTCCTTCGCAATAATCGTTGTTCCTTCCAGAGCGATCCACTTAGTCACGACCAGATCCTCTCCCGGCTGCAGCCGATTCGTAAGGAGTACCTGATCTCTCTTGATCTTACCAACTCCGGTTACGGTGATAACCGGCTGTGCTACTACATCCGTAATCTCTGTATGACCGCCGAGTATCTCGATATGCAGCTGTTCGCAGACCGCTTCCGCATCCTGCATCATGGAGCGCAGTGCCGCTTCCTCCGTAGCCGAAGGCAGCAAAATGGTCAGCATAACACCGACCGGCTCTGCACCGGAAGCGGCCAGATCATTCGCTGTAATATGAATGCTGTGGCTCCCGATGTCTTTGACCGTCCCCGTAATGGGATCTGTTGACATGACCATGACCTCATCCTCTGCCAGCGAGATGACGGCGCAATCCTGCCCTATGGCGGGTCCCATTAAGACCTCCGGACGTCTGTGTGTAATCTGTTTTAAGACGGAACGTACTAAGACCGGTTCCGGTAACTTTCCTATCTTCATGTTCTCCCCTAACGTCTAAAGTATATACCCAAGTATCATTGGCACAATCATGACAATGACCAGAATAATTATAATAATCGCTGTCAGAAATTTCCGATTCTTAGGATCGTAAAATCCACCTGCCATATCTTTCACCTCATTCTTTCCTGCTCTTCTTTTTCATATGCTCTTCGTATTCACTGCAGAACTCTGTTAAAAAACATACCTCACATTTCGGGGATCTCGCATAACAGGTCTGTCTGCCAAATGCTATCAGCTGTATATTATACAGTATCCAGTGGTCTTTGGGGAGTACTTTCATCAATTCAAATTCGATTTTTACCGGATCCGACTCCAATGCCAGCCCCAATCTGCGTGAGATGCGCTTGACATGCGTATCCACGACAATGCTCGGCTCATGGAAGATATTGCCGCGAATGACATTCGCTGTCTTGCGCCCCACCCCCGGTAAAGCAGTCAGTTCTTCGATACTGTGCGGTACTTCTCCGCCATATTCAGCCACCAGCTTCTGGGCACAGGCAATGATGTTTTTGGCCTTATTGTGATAGAATCCGGTAGAGTGAATCGCTTTTTCCAGCTCTTTTAAGTCAGCGGCGGCAAAATCCTGCGCACTCTTGTATGTTTTAAATAAATCCTCTGTCACGATGTTGACGCGTGCATCTGTACACTGTGCGCTTAGAATTGTTGCTATCAATAGCTGCAGCGGAGAATCATGTACCAGATAACACGTATAATCGGTTCCGTACACTTCATCAAACCGTCTAAGTATTTCTAACGTCCGTTTTTTCATAGGCTGATTTCCTCTATATATACATTATGTGTCAGCGGATCTCTGGTGCGGTAATCGAACAACACGGCCTGCCCCTGTGACATTTCTTCCACGTGTGTTGCTTTCGGATACCCATTGCGACTCAGGTACTCTCGGACCTGCGGCCAAAAACGGCTGTTGTCCTGCATCCAGGCGGGCCGGCTTTTGAGCCGCTCTCTGGCATACAAATCAATGGTCATGGCTTCCGTCAGCGGCTCCTGCGGCAGCTGTCTGTCTCCTGCAAATTCCAATAGAATCTCATAGCGCCGCAATCTGGAATGTGAGATACTTGCATAGCCGCGCGCTTCATAGAACTCCCCTAACGCTTCATAAAACGCGAACGGGCTTGCAAAGTCTGGCAGCAGGACACGCAGCGATGCGCTAAACTGTCCGCTGTTATAATAGATTTCAAGCATACTCTCCACCTGCTTTAACCGCAGAATCTCATCGTAGGTAAGCCATCGGGTCGCCAGCACTTCATAAGGCTCGCGATGCTTGTAGTGACATCTGAACTGCTGCGCCTGCGAATGCATGGCTGAGCCTTTGAGAACTTTTAAGAACCCCATCTGCAGTTGAGAAGGCTGCAGGGCATAGACTTCATTAAAGGAGCGTTGAAAACTCTCATATCCCTCATACGGCAAGCCCGCTATCAAATCCAAATGCTGGTGAATATTGTGTGCTGCGGCAAGTGCTGTGACAACTTTTGAGACTTGTGCAAAATCCATCTTGCGGCGGATTGCCTCAATCGTCTGCGGATTTGTTGACTGGACACCGATTTCCAACTGGACCAGGCCTGGACGCATCCGCTGCAGGATTGCAATCTCCCGTTCTGTCAGCAGATCGGCCGCCACTTCAAAATGAAAGTTTGTCACGCAGTTATCGTGTGCGCAGATAAATTCCCAGACAGACGCTGCGTACTTAGGATTGCAGTTAAACGTCCTGTCCACGAATTTGATCTGCTCCGCCTTTTGCTCAAGGAAAAAGGAAAGTTCCTTCTTGACCAGCGCAAGGTCACGAAACCGCACTCCCGCCTCTACGGAGGACAGACAGTAGCTGCAAGAGAAAGGACAGCCGCGGCTGACTTCATAATACAGCATTTTATGTGCTCTCACATCCGACGGCTGATAGACGAACGGAATGTCATCCAACGAAATCGGCGGCATCGGTGGATTGTTTCGTATTCCCTGCGCTGTGCGATAGGTAATTCCCCGGATTTCCTCCAGGGGTTTCGTCTGCCGCAGGTAATGTTGCATCAGACAGGCAAAAATCTCCTCACCCTCCCCGACCATTACACCCGTAATCTCTCGGTTTCGCTGCAGGAATGCTTCCGCATCATATGTCACCTCCGGCCCCCCGGCCCAGATGACCGTATCTGGCAGCAGGGTATTCAGATCTGCCAAAAGCTCTTCCATAAAAGAAAGATTCCATATATAACAGGACACGCATAGGATCTGCGGCGCACAACGATATATATCTTTTAATATTTCATCTTTATTCTGATTAATTGTACATTCGTAGAGCCCGAGCGCACCGTCATAAGAGCCGGTATACGCATACAGCGAACGAATGGCAAGGTTGGAATGCACATATTTGGCATTGCATCCCACTAACAGTACCTTCATGATGTATCACCGCAATTCTTTCTGCATCTTCTTCTGCCTTTATGCAGAGATACCCCATATTTCTATGGGGTATCTCGCTTAAGTACCTATATACGATACGACAGAATACTCTGCCGGTAATTCTATACTTCTAACGGATAACGGCCGGTCAGTTCAGCAATCAGCTTTCTGGCTTCTTCCTTATGCTGCCCCTTATGATTCAGCATGAGTGCTATGGCCTCGGCAATCTGATCCATGTCCTCAGCCTTTAATCCACGTGCCGTTACCGCTGCCGTTCCCAGACGAACACCGCTTGTTACAAATGGTGACTGCGGATCGTTCGGAATCGTGTTCTTATTGCAGGTAATATTCACTTCATCCAGCAGATTCTCTGCTTGCTTACCGGTAATCGACGTTCCAGTCAGATCCACCAGCATCAGATGGTTCTGTGTCTCGCCGGATACAATCTTGATTCCGCGTTTAATGAGTCCCTCACACAGTGCTTTGGCATTTACCACAACCTGCTGTGCGTACTCTTTAAAAGAAGGATCTAACGCTTCCTTTAAGCAAACCGCTTTAGCAGCGATCACATGCATCAGAGGACCACCCTGAATTCCCGGAAATACAGCTTTGTTAAAATTATGCTCTGTCGCAAAGGCTTCATCAGATAAGATCATACCACCTCTGGGACCACGCAGTGTCTTGTGGGTCGTTGTGGTCGTTACATGTGCATAGGGAATGGAGCTTGGATGCTGTCCGCCTGCCACTAATCCTGCAATATGAGCAATATCTGCCATCAGATAGGCACCTACCTCATCGGCAATCTCTCTGAATTTCTTGAAATCGATAATATGTCCGTAGGCACTCGCCCCACACACAATCAGCTTCGGCTTGCATTCAATAGCAATCCTTCTGACTTCTTCATAATCAATAACACCATTTTCATCTGTACCATAGGCTACCGCATGATAATAAGTACCTGACAGATTCGCCGGACTTCCATGTGTCAGATGTCCGCCATGCGCCAGACTCATGCCCAGCACAGTATCACCCGGCTGTAAGAGCGCAAAAAATACTGCCATATTGGCCTGTGCTCCTGAATGTGGCTGTACATTAACGTAACTGCAGCCGAACAGCTCCTTGGCTCTCGAAATCGCAAGGGATTCGATCTCATCCACGCATTCACATCCACCATAATATCTCTTGCCCGGATAGCCCTCCGCGTACTTGTTCGTCAGCGGGCTTCCCATAGCCGACATTACTGCCTTACTAACCCAGTTCTCTGATGCAATCAGCTCAATGTGTGAATTCTGTCTGTCGATTTCATTCTGAATACATGCAGCGATTGAGGGATCTTCCTGCGCAATATCTTGTAACGTATACATCTTTTCCTCCTTAAGCGATTTTCTGACTCCCAACGACCAACTGTGCGGTTCAGGTAAGAGTTCTCCAAATAAAAAAATCGTCCATTTATTTTTTGTTTATTATATCGTTTTTACACCTGCTGTGTCAAGTAAGGCTCAGCCGCCTAAAGTGAAAGAACAAGGGAAAATCAACCATGTTCTTTACGGAATTATTATTTTTTTGATAAAAAGATGATTTAATTTTGACTATTTCACTATCTTTTGGTTTAATAGTACGTAGGATAGTGTCTGAACCATGATACTATACCAATATTAATTACAAACCAGAAGGAGTCTGTCATGAGAGGTTTTGAATTATACCTGCCAACAAAAGTCGTATTTGGAAAAGGAACACATCTGCAAGCGGGAGAACTGCTGCAGGAGTTCAAAGCAACCAAGGTACTGTTGCATTATGGAGGGAACAGTGCTGTAAGATCAGGGCTTTTAGCACAGATAACTGATGTCCTGGACGAGTCCGGCATCGCCTATGTCACATTAGGCGGCGTAGTACCAAACCCCAGGTTGTCTAAAGTATATGAAGGTATTGCTCTATGCAAAAGCGAGGAAGTTGATTTCATCCTGGCTGTCGGCGGCGGAAGTGTCATTGACTCTGCCAAGGCCATTGCCTATGGAATCGCCAATCCCGGGTTTGATGTATGGGAATTGTTTGAAAAAAGAGAAAAGGCGGCCGGAGCACTTCCCGTCGGAGCTATCCTGACAATCGCTGCTGCCGGAAGCGAAATGAGCGATTCCTGTGTCATCACGAATGAGGAAAACGGGAAAAAACGTGGTTACAGCAGTCCTTACGGCCGTTGTAAGTTCGCCATCCTGAATCCGAAGCTGACGTATTCGTTGTCACAGTACCAGACAGAGAGCGGCTGTGTTGACATTCTGATGCATACAATGGAGCGCTATTTTGTAAATATAGAAACGATGGAAATAACTGACGGCATGAGCGAGGCATTAATGCAGACCGTCATCTACAATGCGCGTATACTGATGAAAGAATCCAATAACTATAATGCACGTGCCGAGATTATGTGGGCTGGCAGTCTTTCTCACAACGGCATTATGGGCTGCGGAACTGCCGGCGGTGATTGGGCATGTCATCAGCTGGAGCACGAGTTAAGCGGTATGTTCGACGTAGCACATGGTGCGGGGCTTGCAGCAATCTGGAGCAGCTGGGCACGTTATGTCTACAAGGAAAACCCGGAACGGTTTGCACAGTTCGCCACCAACATTTTCGGCATTTCCTGTGACGGTTCCGACTGTGAAAAGGCAGCGCTTGGTGCAATCGAGTCTATGGAGGATTTCTACCACTCCATCAAAATGCCTACTTCACTGACAGAGCTTGGATTGACTCTGACAGATGAGCAGATTCACCAACTGGCATTTAACTGCAGCTACGAGGATACTCGTACCATCGGTGTCTTCAAGCAGCTTAATATGAAAGATATGGAAAAAATATACCTGGCCGCCCGCTAGGTATACCACAGGAGGTTCTTATGGCAGTATATACAATGACCAAGACCTATGCGACCAAAGCCCATATGGGCATGATTGATGTTACCTCGGATTTTCAACATGCTGTTGATGAGGCCAGCAGGGCTCATCAGATACGCAGCGGAATCATCACCGGTTTTACAACCGGCGGAGTCGCCGGTCTGACCACACTCGAATTCGAGCCCGGCATGGTAAAGCACGACTTGAAGGCTGCAATGGATCTGTTCTCCCCTTATCAGGACGAAACCGGCCGCGTCATTCACTACCGCCATCACGATACCTGGCATGATGATAATGGCTCCAGCCACATCAAAGCAGCACTTTTGTCCCCCTTTATCACGATTCCGTTCGTCGACGGCAGGATTACAATCGGCCCCTGGCAGAATCTTACACTCATCGAATGTGACACAAGAGACCGTTCCAGAGAAATCGTATTTCAGGTATTGGGCGAATGATTTTACTATTTTTGCGCAGCAAAAAAGCGGGTGATGGGAATCGAACCCACGTATCTAGCTTGGAAGGCTAGTGTTCTACCATTGAACTACACCCGCAGTGCATTTGTGATTATAGCATACTTTTTGAGGTTTGTTAAGCTTTTTTGATTTTTATTTTGCAAATTGTTAAAACATTAAGCAGATTCTACCCTGATGCATATTACTGTAGGTTGAATTTATACCCCATGCGGCACCCAGATCCTTCGTATATCTGAGTGCTGCATTTTCATCTAGTGGCTTGATTAGCTCGATGTCACTCTTCTTGTTGTCTTATCTACACCCGAATCAACTGATACTTCCTCATACCAATCCCCAGCATCTCCGCATGCTCCATGCATACCTGCCAGTTCGTCTCCGGATGCATCACTCGAAAATAGTCCTCCCCTTCATGCTCATGTACATGAGAGTCTGTAAGCTTAGTATTGGTATAAATCGGCGGCTGCGCATTGACTGCATCCGCACAGGCCACATCCAGTGCAACCGGATCAAACGAAGCGAAGAATCCCACATCCGGTACAATCGCCGCATCATTTTCTTCATGGCAATCACAGTAGGGTGATACATCTATGACCAGACTGACATGAAAATGCGGACGATGTGCGACCACAGCTTTTGTATATTCAGCAATCTTACAGTTTAGTACATCGTTGGACTCGTCGGAAGCCGCACGAATTGCATCTGCCGGACATAATGCCAGACACCGCCCGCAGCCTACACATCTGGAATGGTCTATCCTGGCTTTCTTATCTGTTACTGTAATAGCTGAATGTGCACACACCGTTGTACATTTACGGCAGCCTATGCAGCGTTTCGTACTGACATGCGGTTTGCCGGCACTATGCATCTCCATCTTGCCGGCGCGTGAGCCGCATCCCATCCCCAGGTTCTTAAGCGCTCCGCCAAATCCTGTATTCTCATGTCCTTTAAAATGCGTCAGACTTATGACGATATCCGCATCCATGATTGCTTCTCCAATTTTAGCCTCCCGGACATAGGTGCCGCCCTCTACCGGTACCAACGTCTGACTGCTGCCTTTTAATCCGTCAGCGATTATGACATGACAGCCTGTCGAAAAAGGGGTGAATCCGTTCGTATAGGCACTGTCAATGTGTTCCAGTGCGTCTTTACGGCCACCTACATAGAGTGTATTACAATCTGTAAGGAATGGACGCCCTCCCAGCTCCTTGACTGTATCTGCTACCACCTTGGCATAATTCGGACGCAAAAAAGACATATTTCCGGGTTCCCCGAAATGAATCTTGATGGCAGTAAATTTGTTCTTGAAATTGATATTTCCAATACCCGCTTCGCGCAGCAGCCGACCCAGCTTATCCAATAAAGTATTCCCTGGTGCAGTTCTCAAATCCGTATAATACACCTTTGCCTCTTCCATATGTCATTTCCTCCCATATTGCTTTTTGAATATAATGAAAATCATTCTCAATAACCACTATCAAGAGAATACCATTTTTTGAATAGAGTTGACAAGAAGTTTGTGGTATAATGTAACCTATCGAAATAAAATCAAGCACGAACGAAGTGAGTATTTGATTTTATCGATAGGTTAGCTCTAGACCTTCAGGTCTAGAGCTTAGCGTGGTGTTACGCGATTTTACGTAATATTACACTGTTTTACCTACTACATTTTTACAGAAACGAGGTTCCCATGTCCCACCTCCACCTGGAGTGTTATAGCGGTCTTACCCCCCCTATGCTGCTCTCCGCCTTACTCTCTCTCGCAGATTCACCTGCCGAGACACTTGCCCACCTGAACACCCTGTTCCCGGAGGGCAACAAACTTATATTCACAACCGAATCCACCGCTCTCATGACAGCTGGCAAGGTGGAAGCGCAGTGTACCTACACATCTGCTGCACTTTTACCATTCTTGCACCAATGCCGACTCTCTGAGAGCGTTCGCAATCAGGCACTGCGTATCCTGGCACTGTTGGATACCGCCACTGCACCGACGCTGGCTACCTGGGAATTTTATGAGGCTGCCCCCGCGTCCGGACTGCAGATGATTGCCATTTTATCTTTATTGGAGAACTACGGCATCACTTCCCTTTCCTCTACCGCTTTATACGAAGGCAGTGGTGTGTCCGAATATAACGGCGAAACCGTCCCGATTCCCAATCCTGCGGTTCTGTCGCTGTTGCAGCAATGCAGGCTGCCTATGAAAGTGACTGCTGCACACGCTGAATGTCTATCGGCTTTGGCGCTCGCCATTCTGGCGTCCTATGCACCGTCGTTTGCGCCGTTTGACGGTCAGACGATTCAGAAAGTCGGCATTGGAAGCGATCAACTTGCAGGTACGCCAAAAATACTGCGTATTTTACTGCTGGAGCCGCCGCTTGCGCTTCCCCGCGAGCAGGTCTGGGTTCTGGAAACAAACGTAGATGACTGCAGTGGTGAGCTCTTAGGGTATACGATTGAAAAACTGCTTGCGGCAGGAGCCAAAGACGCCTGCTGCCTGCCTTTGCTCATGAAAAAGCACCGGCCGGCTTATCTGCTGCAAGTGCTGTGTGACGAAGCCCATATAGCAACTATGGAAGATATCATTTTTCATGAAACCACGAGCATCGGACTTCGCAAATATCAGGAAGAGCGCGTCGTGCTCTCACGCTCTTTTGAAACGATTCACTATGAAGGCGAATCCGTATCCCTGAAAGTCTGCGAGCACAAGGGACGCAGATTCTTCTATCCGGAATATTCCGATCTGATTCGCTTATGCGAGAAGACCGGTCAGCCATACCGTCAGGTGTACCAGGCGGTTCTTACTCTGGCGTCTGATCGCCAGGGAAATACATTTGATTAGAAGTACAGGAGGTATTAGTATGAACACCATACATCAAAAATATGAAGCATTACAGGAAATTTTAAAAAGTTATGGCAGTGTTGCGATTGCATTTTCAAGCGGTGTAGACTCAACGTTTCTGCTGCGTGCTGCCCATGATGCCTTAGGTGACAAGGTGATTGCTGTGACCGCAACTTCCTGCTCTTTTCCAAAACGTGAGATGAACGAGGCCATTCACTATTGCGAGCAGGAGAACATTCGGCATATTTTATGTGAATCGGAAGAATTGGAAATCGAAGGCTTCACACACAATCCGACGAACCGCTGCTATTTGTGTAAAAGTGAGCTATTCAACAAAATACTGGCAATTGCCAAGCAAGAAGGTCTTGCCTATGTAGCTGAGGGTTCTAATATGGATGATTTGGGTGACTACCGCCCCGGCCTGCAGGCGGTAAAAGAATTGGGGATCAAAAGTCCCTTACGTGAAGCGGGTCTGAGCAAAGAAGATATACGTGCTTTGTCAAAAGAAATGAATCTGCCTACCTGGAACAAGCAGTCCTTCGCCTGTCTGTCTTCCCGTTTTGTGTACGGTGAAGAGATTTCAGAAGAAAAATTGGGGATGGTCGATCAGGCAGAGCAGATTTTGCTGGATTTGAATTTTTCACAGGTGCGTGTCAGAATCCATGACAAGATGGCGCGCATTGAGATTCCGCCTTCGGAATTTGCGAAATTACTGGCCGATGATCTGGCGGCACGTATTCAGACCGAATTCAAGAAAATCGGATTCACCTACGTGACGATGGATCTGGGCGGCTATCGAACCGGCAGTATGAATGAGACGCTGCCGCAAGCTTAAGGAAAACTACAGTATAGCAAACGAATGGCTGAACAAGGGTGTATCTTACAACACCAGCTTGTTCAGCCATTTTTTGTCCAGTTTTCTGACCACCCAGCCGCAGGGCAGTGTCAGCAGGCAGGTCAGCACAAATGCCAGTGGGTCCGAGACCGGAAGCAGTTCTCTGGCAAACAGCACCTTCCGCACGAACATATGATACAGCGGATGCGCATAATACGTAAAATTCGCAACGACACGCGATGTATACGCCGCTTCCGTAAGCGACGGCAGCGGATACCGCAGCAAAAGCAGCACGACGACCGCTAAGAGCGGAAGCAAGAAGAAACTCAGCACCAGATTGTACTGCAGCTGCAGTACGATCACAACAGCTCCTTCTGCCAGATACAGGACTCCAACACCACCCAGCAACAGCCACAGACGTTTCGTAGAAATCTTTTGCAGCTTTCCCTGCATTTTGAAAATCCAATACCCCAGTAAAAAGGACGGAAGTGCTGTTGAGAGTGTCCTGCGAAACCATTCTGCATATCTGCTTTGTACGAACTCCGAGAATACCGGGATCTTGACAGCAATTTCATAGTAGGAGCAGCCCAGACTTCCCAACAGATAGAATAGAACACAGGCCCAGCCCAGATATTTCAGAACACCCAGCCTGTAGCACAGTGTCACCACTGAGATTGCAATGATAATAGCAGGAAAGAACCAGAGATGTCCGTTGCCGCCATCAATAAAGAATTTGAAAACAGTTCTGCCAAAGAACTCTCCCCAGTCCGGTTTTCCCTTAAGCAGCATCTGCAGCAGGGCACGAATCAGATAAATAAAGCTCCAGATGCAGTATACCGTCAGTAGTTTACCCATATATTTCCTGTATACTTTTTTCCCGTTCAGAAGTGCCCCCATATAATAATAGCCTGTGATACAAAAGAAATAAGGTACCGCAATTCTGGTCAGTACATGGGTAAAATAATACCCCGGTGTAAATCCCGGTGGATATTCTGTCATCGTATGGATGGCCACTACAAGTAGGGCGCACAAAAGCCGAAACAAGTCCACCGCATTGTTCCTGCTTCCAATTTTAGTCTGCATCGTTGCTATCTCTTCCCCTTCAGTCTTTTCCTCTACTTTAGCATATCTTATACTAAATGTCGACTAAAAAGAGCAGCATTCCCTGCGTAGGAACTGCTGCTCTTTTGGATGTTAATCCAGATGGTACACTTCTTCCATGGAAGCCCACCATTCACCTTCTGCGCGGTCTTCCAGCGGATTCTGGAATGGTTTGACGAGATCCCACCACTCCTGCATTCTTGCCTTTTGGGCCATGTCCTGCATATCCGCTTCAAAATCATCACCAACATACTCATAATAGGCAAATAAGATGTTACCTCTTACATAGATAGAGTAATTCTGTATATTACTGTCCTTAATCATGGCATTGATTTCGGGCCATATATGGGCATGATGGTATTTGTATTCTTCCAATTTTTCTGGTTTGATATGAATCATTTCTCCAATACGTTTCATATGCATATACCTAGTAGATTTTCTGTGCTTCGTCAAACAGTGCTTTAATATTCTTAGGCGGAATGTCATTCATAATTGCTTCATGACTTGGTGAGATGACCAGCCCTGTGGGGAAGTATTTTCTTAATTCTTTTACTTTATCCCGCACCATATCTTCCGTTCCATTTACCAGCAGATCCTGTGTATCTACACCTCCACAAAATGATACTGAACCGTCAAATTTGGATTTCAGTGTAGCTGGGTCCATATCCGCTGCCAACGCCTGAATCGGATGGATTACATCCACACCAGCTTCAATAAGAAGCGGAATCGCATCGATGATAGAACCGCAGGAATGATAGATTACTTTTAATCCATAGGCATGCGCCTGATCTACCAGCTTCTTGCAACCCGGAATTACGAATTCTTCGATCTGCTTAGGACCTACCATAAGTCCTCTCTGGCTTCCAAGGTCATTACCGATCAGAACACAATTCAATCTGTCACCGGCTGCTTTGTAGAAAATTTCATTTGCTTTTAAGTAGAAGTCCACGATTTTATCGTTAACTGCATGTACGATTTCCGGATTTGCAATCATATTCACCAGGCAGGTCTGCATACCAAAGGCTGCGCAAGTATCCTGAAAATGTGCTGACCAGGCCATGACCATAGCCGCTTTTCCTTCCGGAACTTCTGCCATAACTTTCTTGCATTCCTCCGGATCAATGTATTTTTCCGGGTCCGGCCATTCGAAGAAATCCAGATCCTCCAGTTCTTCTGCATCCTTGAAGCATCCGTCAGCTGTTAGTGTACGGTGCTCAGCATCAACGTCAGAACCGTTTTTGTACCAGTCAAACGCTGCATAGATAGCATGTGCTTCCGGTGATTTATAAGGCAGATCCAGTGCATAAAAATCATCGCCGCAAGCTGCACGCAGCTCATGAAAATCCTTCACACCGAATTCTTCGCATAATCCCGGGATTGCCAGATGATCAGGCATTCCAAGCCATGCTGCCGGTCTGTCAACAGGTTTTCTTTCTATTGTAGCTATTACACGTTCTATACTATTCATTTTTCTTCCTCTCTTTCATCACGATACTGCTGTCTGTATTTTTGGAAAAGCTTACTGCTTAAGCCTGACTCTTCTTTTGGATACTGTTAATAACTACGGCAAGGAATATAACAAGACCTTTGATTACACTTTGCATGTAGGCATTGATTCCCAGCAGGACCATGCCGTTGGCCAGTACGCCTACGAACAGAAGACCAATGATCGTTCCGCCGAGTTTACCTTCACCACCCATCATATTAGTTCCACCGATGATTGCACCGGCAATCGTATCCATCTCCCAACCAGTAGCACTTGTCGGGTCACCGGAACGTACCTTGGCTGTCAGCAGGATACCTGCTACACCACAGAGCATCGAAGAAATAACAAATACGAGTGTCTTAACACGCTCTACATTGATGCCGGAGAGACGGGCTGATTCCTGATTGCCGCCGATGGCATAGACAGAACGTCCAAATGCTGTGTATTTCATAATATAGATAAATACTGCATAGAATATAACCATATAGATGACCAGATAAGGTACCGGTCCGATACTTCCTGATGCGATTTTTCCGAATGAATCCGGCAGACCTGCCACTGGATAGCCTCCGGTAATGGTCTGTGCCAGACCTCTGAACGCCTGCATAAGTGCCAGTGTTACCAGGAACGAATGAAGTTTTAGCTTGGCTGTGACACCACCTGAAATCAAACCTAAAACACCGCAGATGATGACTGTCAGAATCATGGCAATGACCATTGGTACACTGTTCTTCATCATAAGTGCCGCACAGACTGAACCAAATGCCACAATTGAGCCAACACTAAGATCGATATTACCTGTAATGATAATCATGGTCATACCAATCGCTACGATGGACTGAATGGAAATCTGCTTAACAATTGTCATCAGGTTTGCTCCGGTAAGGAACTTATCTGTGGCAAATGCTAACACGATACACATGATAATCAATACAAAATGCATGATATACTTCATAACAAACTCTTTTAAATTAATGCTTTTGATATTCATCTTCTTCTCCTTACCTTAGCCCACATTTTGTGTTGTCGCATAATCCAGCAGTGTCTCTTGTGTCAGTGTTCCGTCATTATCCAGCGTTCCAGTGATCTTGCCGGCCGCAAATACGATAATGCGGTTGGAGATTTGGAGTACTTCCGGTAATTCGGAAGAAATCATAATGATTCCGATACCATTTCTGGACAATTCCTGTATCAGGTTATAAATCTGATTCTTAGAGCCGACATCAATTCCTCTGGTTGGTTCATCCATGATGAGGATTTTGGGATTCGTCGCCAGCCACTTGGCAAGTACGACCTTTTGCTGGTTACCGCCGCTTAAGTTCTGGGCTTTCTGATTGGCATCCCTGCACTTGATACTCAGTGACTCTATGTATTCGTTCATCAGAGTCGACTCGCGTTTCAGGTCGATGCCCATAAAGCGTTTCAGTCTGTCCAGAATTGTCAGACTCAGGTTCGTGTGAAGACTCATGTTGAGGATCAGTCCTTCTTCTTTTCTGTCTTCTGTGATAAAGCCCAATCCATGATTTTTGGCTTCACGAGGTGATTTGATGCGAACCGCCTTTTCCTCAATAAAGGTTTCTCCTGAATCTTTGCTGTCCGCACCGAATAGAGCACGTACGAACTCAGTTCTGCCGGCTCCGGCAAGTCCTGCGATACCAAGGATTTCTCCTTTATGAAGTTTGAAGTTGATATTCTGAAAATGTTTTCCGGATGTAAAGTTCTTAACTTCAAGCAGCACTTCATCTTTGGCACAGTTCTGACAAACGGTATTCTGAATGGATTTTCCTACCATGTTCTCAATAATGACCTGCTTGGGCGCATCTTCGATAGCCAGTGTTTTGATATAGCAGCCGTCACGATATACGCTGACCCGATCACAGATAATCGGAAGTTCTTCCAGACGATGGGATACATAGATGATACTGATTCCTTTTTCTTTCAGATGATTGATAATTTTGAACATATTCTCAATGTCATTATCTGACAGAGAGGCCGTCGGCTCATCCATAATCAGCACACGCAGCTCATTTGAAAGAGCTTTGGCTATTTCCACCATCTGCTTTTGCGCTACACTTAAGGTCCCTACAATCGTTTCGGGCTTAATCGTTGATTGGAGTGAGTCCAGTATAAGTTGTGCTTCCTGATTTATCTTCTTCCAATCGATTTTGCGAATTGGACCTATTTTCGTACTTAATAGTTTCCCCATGTAGATGTTCTCTGCCACAGATACGGTATTAATCAGGCTGAATTCCTGATATACTGCACTGATTCCTTTGGCTCGGGCATCGTGTGTGGATTTGATCTGGATTTCTTTTCCATCCAGAGATATACTTCCTTTGTCTTTTTCGTACGCACCAGTGATGATTTTGATCAAAGTACTCTTACCAGCACCATTGGCACCGACCAGGGCATGCACTTCGCCTTTGGCCACTTCCAGCTGTGCATCATCTAATGCCTTGATGCCGCCGAACTCTTTCGTTATTCCAGTTGCTTTTAATATGATGTCATTTGTCACATTATTCACCCATTCCTTTTGAAAACTGATGGGCTACATACTATATTTCTGCAGCCCATCAAGTTATCCTTTTGACTAATCTACTAAATCCTCATGCTCTTCAATGTATGTATTCAATTCGTCTGTGTTGTCTTTTGTATAAGTTTTAAGTGGTACAAGCAGTTCTTTTTCGATTTCTTCGCCTCTGGCTACTTTTACAGCATTCTCAACAGCGCTGTATCCGATATCATAAGGCATCTGAGTCGTAATTGCCTGTAATGTAACTGCATCACTTAACATGCTCTTGGCAAGCTCAACGCTCATGTCAGTTCCCATAACTACGATGTCACTGTTGCCTGCGTTCTGCAGTGCTGCTACGCAGCCTAACAGAGATGTCTGATTCCATGCCCAGATCATATCGATGTCAGGATTTGCTGTCAGGATCTGCTCTGTAACATCAAGGCCTTCGTCCTGTAACTCTGCATCCTGCTCTGCTACGATCTCAAGTCCGTCGATATCTGCAACTGCATCTTTGAATCCGTTACATCTTTCTACACCAACCTCGTAGCTGCTGTTACCAAGAATTGCCAGTTTACATCCATCCGGGAAGTTCTCAGCGATGTATTCTGCAACATACTCTCCTGTCATACCACCCAGATCGTAGTTCGATACACCTACGAATCCGTCTGTATCCGTATTTACTGTTGTATTCCAGTTGATAACCGGAATCTGTGCTTCCACTGCTGATTCAACTGCTGCCACAGAGGCATCTGCTGAAAGAGGTGAGATAACCAGTGCATCTACCTGCTGAGCCACATACGTTGCCACGTTATCATTCTCTTTTGATACTTCATTGTCTGAGCTTACGATGCTGAATTCTACTCCGAGATCTGCAGCTGCCTGCTCCTGGCCTTTGATGACCTCAGCAAACCATTCACCTGAAGTGTTCATGATAACAGAACCGATTACCAGCTTCTCTTCGCTGTCTGATGAGCTGTCATCTGATGCATCCGCTGCTGCCGTTGTGCTGTCACCGCTTCCCGAATCACTTGATGAACCGCACCCAATCAGAGTTCCCGCTGCTAAAATGGCACACAACAATACGCTTACTACTTTCTTCTTCATTACATTTCCTCCTTAATATACACATTTTTCTCAAAATGCTTTACTATATTTTCTGTGTTTGAGTATAAAAGAATCCAAGTAAAAAATACATTCACTTTTTTACTTGGATTGGTCTTTTTTTTTAGATTGTGTTTTTTTTAACTTAATTTTCACTGAGAATACTCGCAAGCACCTCAGCCGCATTTTCTTTGGTGACCACCTCAATCGGGTCCTTGTACCAGGGCTTCAATGTCTCTCCCTTGGCTGCATTGACAGCACTTAGGATCGCCTGCTGCCCTTCATAGGAAACAGGCTGCGTCACCAGTCCATAGATTTTGCCATCCAGTACGGCCTGCAGATATTCTTCGTTTTCTCCAATCCCTATGACCGCCACATCCCTGCCCAGCTCCTCAATCTGCTCGCTGGCACCAAGTGCCAGGTCCGAATCATGGCAGTAGATTAACCGCAGCTGCGGAAACTTGGTCAAAATATCCCAGGCAGAAAGTGACGCCTGCTCCCGTTCCCATTTCCCGCCGGAAATCGCCACAACCTCGATCTGTGGGTGACTCGCCAGCTGTTCTACGAAGGTCTGGGTACGGTACACCTGAGTATCGCTTCCGGGAGCGCCTTCAATGATACCTATCTGCCCGCCTTCTTCTCCCAGGTAGGCAATCGCAAGCTCGGCAGCCATCGTTGCCTCTTGAGAGTTGCTGGCTCCCACATAGGAATCCACGTAAATAGAAGAGATGGCATCGACTCTCATATTGACATTAATCACTGGAATCTCAGCTTTCTCAGCTTCCTTTAGCGGGGTAAGAAGCGACTTGGCATCCACCGGGCATACAATGATTACATCTACTTTTTCCTGAATAAAGGTACGGATCTGCTGTGTCTGTATCTGCGCATCCCATTGCGCATACTCAATCTTAAGTTCGGCGCCTTGCGAAAGCGCCTCCTTTTGCATATACGTTTCCAGACTTTTAATATAGGTCGAGTCCTCTGAGGCCAGCGTCGCACCAATCACAACCGGCGCCTCCTCTGTTGTACTGTCCGCTTCCTGCGCTCCTTGCGTCGTGGTTTCCTGTGTCTGCGAGCCCGGTGACGAAGCACAGGCCCCGGATAGCACCATGACCAGCAGCAGGCAAACAAGCACAGCTGCTTTGTGTCTTATCACTTTCATAGTACCTCCTTTGCCAGTTCAGACTCATGGTGGAAGACCGGCAGATAGTAGGTAACGACCGTTCCGCTCTTGGGGGCTCCCAAAAAGTGCAGGCCATATTCTTTGCCGAAATACAACTGAATCCGCTCGTTTACATTTCTGACACCGATGCCTGAGCCAGTCACATTTTCTCCCACAGTATTTTTCAGCAGGATGGAGGCGCATTTTTCCTGACTCATCCCGATTCCATTATCAGTCACTGTGATGACCAGCGTATTCTCCTGCACACTTGCGAAAATACAGATTACCGCTTTTTGCTTCTGCTTCTTCACACCATGATAAATACAGTTTTCCACAATGGGCTGTAAAATCAGTTTGACAGTCTTGCACCGCAATGCCTCCGGTGTCGCCTGAATATAATAATCGAATTTGTCCACATAGCGCATTCTCTGAATGATGAGATAATTCTTTACATGACTCAACTCATCCTTAATCGTGATAAATTCAGAACCACGATTGAGCGAAATCCGAAACAGCTTCGCCAAGGCTTCTGTCATAGGGACTACGGCACTGCTCTTCATCTCTGCCATCCAGACAATCGAATCCAGCGTATTGTACAGAAAATGAGGATTGATCTGTGCCTGCAGCGCCTGCAGTTCGTATTTTCTCTTCTCTTCCTGTTCCGTTACCACCTGGCTCATCAGGTAAGAAATACGGTCCATCATATGGTTAAAGCTGCGCGTCAAATCACCTGTTTCATCTTCTCGCTGCACTTCAAGATGCGTATAGAAATTTCCTTTATCCGCCTGATCCATATGGTTTTTCAAGACGATAATAGGTTTTACGACTTTACTTAAAATCGTACTCAGGATAATGATAATGAGCAGCAGAACCCCCACACCCATGAATACGATATAGCCGGTAGACTGATACGTCTCCGCCGTAATAGTGGCATTCGAGGTGAGCATAACGATTTTCCACCCCGTCTTGTCCATAGTCTGCGATACTGCCTGATATGTTTCATTTCCAATTGTTACGATCTGACTGTTCATCTCATCCGGCGCATTGGCAAAGGATGTCTGGATTTGTGTCTTTTCTTCATCGGAGAACTGTGCCGCACTGCCTTCCATATGAATCGGCACACCCTCTTGGTTCAGTACGCACAAAGTACCATCGCTGCCGGATGCAGCTGAAACCGTAATCTGGACAATTTCATTTAAGTTAATATTGATCAGGACGACCCCCAAGGAGTCTTCGCCCTCGGAATTGCTGATTGCCTGACTAAACGTGATTCCCTCGGGGCTGCCCGTAATAAAATCAAGTACCTGCGGCCCTGTCACACAGATTTCAGTCGGATTCTCAACAGCATCCTTATACCACTCGTACTGGCTGAAATCCGAGACCAGTGGGCGATAGGTGTAAATGCCTTTGTACAGCAGCACCTTTTTCTTGCCCACGACAACAATTGACGAAACGTCTGTCCGGTTATTCATGACGTAGCTGAACAGTTTCGTACTCATCTCGTAATTCTGTATGCTGGAGCGTTTGTCCGAGCCCACCTGGTACTGCTCATCCTCGCTTAAGCCCAGCAAATAATTCTGGAGGTAGTAATTGTAATTCGTCTCGTTGCCGATGGAAGAGATTTCATCACAGTACGTATCCAGATGCGTAATTGAATTCTCTATAATTCTTTTCGATGTCTCGATACTGTTCGTTCTGGCCCGGGTACTGGAGATTACAATGAACGCACCGCTAAATACTGCGATTGCAGCTAATACCAAAATCAAAATCCAGATAAATGTTCTATTCTTGATTCCCATATACTTATAGCTTTTACGGGAATCTTTCCTGTGTGTGGGATGCTGTTTCACTTTTTATCCTCCCTGAACTTCCGGCAGCTATAACGTTTTGAACTCCGACGGTGATACTCCGACATGCTTTTTAAATGCCACACTAAAGTAATGCGGATTCGCATAGCCTACTTCATACGCCACTTCGTAATGCTTTAAATCTGTGGTCTTTAGCAGCAGCCTGGCCTGTTCCATACGTACATTGGTCAGATATTCGATAAATTTGACACCTACAAGCTTCTTAAACAGCGCACTCAAATACCCTGCACTGACCCCTGCATTGTCCGCCGCCATGGATAGTGAACATTCCTCCAGAGAATAATTGGCATCCACGAATTTTTTCACTTTATCCACCGTCACCTGTCCGCTGTTAATCTGAACCTTGCTCAGCATTTCAGCGACCTGTATGGCAAATTCAATAATACGCTCTTTCACCTTATGCAGGGAGTCATCCTGATCCAGACTTGTATAAATGCTGCTCCCTGCTTTCCATATATCATCTTTGCCATTTTTAACAGCAGAAAACTCTTTCAGGATGGAATTTAACAGCTCCATAAATACCATCTTAATATTCACCTTGGAGAGATTTTTTCTGTCTACAAGGACACCGGAGAGATGTTCCACTGCCTCTCGAATCTGCTGCATATTGCCTGTTTTGATCTGATAAACCACCTGCTTAATATCTTCGTATGGGTAGAAAAAGGAATGATCCAGGTAATCCAGATCCGCTATATCGTAGACCTTATTTTCTCCAAGCGAATATCTAAAATCCAGCGCCTGATTCGCCTCAATATAAGAATAATACAAATCTTCATAGGAATCGACTTCACTTCCTACGGCGCAGGTTACCTGAATTTTCATAACAGACTGTATCGCTTTGATCAGCACATCAAGTGTCTTTAGTGCAATATCATGCGCATCGTCTTCGTAGAAATCGAGATTAAATATGATGATGATCTGCTCATTATTATCGAAGATACAGTGCTGTCGTCCGACGGTATCATTCGTAATATTTTGCAGTGTAAAAAAGTACAGTTCCATGTCCAGGTCTGCCTGCGAAATATCCGTATCCACAACACCGATCAGATATTTGGTTGAATGCAGCGGTATTTCCAGTGACTGTATCCGCTGCTCAATGTTCGGCATCTTGTTGTATTGCGAACAGACCAGCGAATACAGAAATTTTTCCCTCAGTACGGGAATGCTCTGACGCACCTGGGTTCGCATTTTGCTTAAATATTCTTCTTTTGTTGCCTTGATACGGAATTCCTTACAGATGGCCTCCATTTTGCTGTACAAAGTCTTGGCACCGACCGGCTTTAGTATGTAGTTTTTCACGCTCATGTCGATTGCTTCTTTTGCATATTCGAATTCCTCATGGCCTGTCAGAATGACAATATGGATCTGCGGAAATTCATCATGCAGGACGCGTGTCAGTTCCATCCCATCCATAAAGGGCATAACAATATCCGTCAATACCAGATCGATCTTGTCACTGCGGCAGATCTCCAGTGCCTCAAGACCATCTTCTGCCTGAAAAATCGTTGTAAATCCCAAGGATTCCCAGTCAATAATGGATGTTATGGCTTCTCTTATGAGTGCTTCATCATCTACTACTAAAAGTGTATACATCATGTCTCCTTCAATGCATCTCAACGTTACTGCATTTTCTTTACGTCCTAATTTATCACATTTACCCTTGTTTTACCAGAAGCAAAGTAACAATGCTGCATTTTCTGTCTGCGCACGTAGCGAAAAAGACAAGCCAGATGTCCATAGCAGACATCATGGTTTGTCTTTTCTCCTGCTGTTTTATGTCTATACATCAGATTGGCTTCAGATGCAGGCTGTTGCGGTAGTATAGTGATATTTTACCGCATAATTATAATCCTCTACAAGATCAACCACCTTATCCTTAGCCAGATCAGCTGCCTTTAACTTCAGTTTGCCGTCACGCACTCTGGCATACTGTAGTGGCATGTATTGATACAGCATACTCATGGGAATATTCACACTGTCTAAGTTCCCGAATAATTTCTCAATCGCATCCTCCACAGGCTTTTGTGCAAAATAGTAGCGGCAGCGATCGGAGAAACTATATTTCCTCTTAATCGCCAGCTCCTCCGTTGTACCATGGTAATACTTCTCCCAGTTTCCCGGATTTGCCAGCATCTCCTGTTCAAGTACTTCGATAAAGTTGGCTCGCTTCTCCTGCGGAAGCAGCTCTTGTTCAATCGCACTAAGAGAGAACAAGGCTTCTCTAAGCGCGAATGTCAATGCCGGTCCTACTTTTAAGATTGCAATGCCATCTTCCACCATTTCTTTTAAATGAAGCGGTGACTGGTAGTCCGTAGAATGGCCTTCCAGTACCATGGACGGATACTGCTTCATGCTCGTGCACAGTTCACTTGCTGCCACCCGGTCATAGTGGAAAATATCCGCATCAGCGAATTCAACACCCGGCTGTACCACAAGTCCAATGATGTTGGAAAATGCATCCTCAAGACCGGCTTTCGTAAACTCTTCCTGATAGATCTGAATCGTGCGGGTAGCCGCCTCGGGACTCGTGACTGTCAGCGACTCTTCCTCTTCTTGTGCACCGCCCGGAATCGGCACTTCACTTCCGATAATATAGGCCGGCCGCTGCTCCTCAGGGTTCTCCTTGCGCAGCTGTTGATAGGCTTCTTCACAAGCCAGATACAGACGCACGCCTCTTCTGGCGATGACCTGATCTGCAAGAGGCTGGTCCAGCGCATCATCAGCAAGCTTCATGCTGGTATCCAGATGAATCTTCTTATAACCGGCTTTTACAAACAATTGTACCAGCGTAACCGCTTTATCCATTGCAGATTCTTCCGATTCCTTGACCCAGGTCAGCGGACCTAAATGGTCCCCGCCGAGAATAATACGCTCTCTGGGGAAGTCCACCCGGTCAGCAATTTTATAGACGAAATCCCGGTAGTCGGCCGGGAGCATGCCTGTATAGCCACCGAACTGATTGACCTGGTTCGCTGTCGCTTCCAGCAGAATATCACCGTCAAAGCGCTTTGCCTGCTCAAGTATGGCTTCAATAACGATTCCATTGGCTGTACAATAAGATGCGATCCCACAATGAATCCCGCAAGCCCTGTTTTTAATCATTTGTCGCATTGTATCTTTCATCTTACCCTGCTTTCTTCAAACTATTTTGTTATGGTTCCGTCCTCATCCCATAGATCATGCCAGTCGTTAGCACCTTCCCACAGGAATACCTGCCCTTTGATCAGACGGTTGTTGCGATCTACCCCCTTTAAGATTTCCATCTCTTCCTCTGTCAGCGGATCTTCTGTCACACATCTTAGGTTGCTTACATATTCCGCCTCGTGAATTGAGAAAGGAATCGGTGTCTGGCCTCTTTGTGCCGCCCATTTCAGGCAGATAACAGCGGGGTGCACATTGTGTGCTTTAGCGATAGCTACAACTTCAGGTACTTGGATATCAGCGATATCTCCGTCTGCTTTATCACGATCTGGACGCGTCGGGGAACCAATCGGGCAGAAAGCAATCGGAACGATATCATTCTTCAGAATGTAATCAAACAGCTCTGGCTGCTGGAAGCAGGGATGAAGTTCCATCTCGATAGCAGCCGGTTTGATTTCACATAATGGCAGTACTGCCTCAAGCTTCGGAATGGTCATGTTGGACATACCAAGGTATTTCACAAGTCCCAACTTGACAAGCTCTTCACATTGTTTCCATGTGCTCATGAATTCTTCCACACTAAATGGCTTGGAATCAGGATTTCTGCTGTCTCCGTCCACGCCCGGTGCATGATAGTTCGGGAAAGGCCAGTGTACGAAAAAGAGGTCAATGTATTCAAGCTGTAAGTCTTCAAGACTCTTTTTGCATGAGCGCAGTACATCGCCTGCTCCATGCATGTCATTCCATACCTTGGTCGTAATTGTCAGTTCTTCTCTGGTCACAACCTTTTCATCAAAGGCTTTTTTGAAAACTTCACCAATTTGGTCTTCGTTGCCATAGCAGGCTGCACAGTCGAACAGACGATAGCCACAGCGGATAGCCCCTGCTACTGCCGAAGATACCTCATCCGGGGTGAAACGGTCAGAACCGAAGGTTCCCATGCCGATGCCCGGCATCTTAGTGCCATCAAAAAAAGTTCTTTGTGGTACGCTTTTTGGATCAATAAATGTTGTCATACGCTTTTCTCCTTTTATTAAAATATATTTTTTATTACATTACTTCCATCTTATTCTTCGTTGACCAGCAAAATCTTGCCCTGTACCAGCCCCGGAGTCTTGAATAGCTCGAATGCTTCCTGCGCCTGTGCCATAGGAATCTTTTTATAAATGAACGAAGGGTCGATTTTAAGCTGTCCCGTCGCAAAATAATGGGCTGTCAGCTCCCATTCACGTCCCGGAAACGGTGCACTGTAAGACATCCAGGAACCTGTGAGCTTGAACTCTTTTCGGTTCATATTCTCCCACATAGATGGTGTAAAGCTTAAGTCCACATGCGGTGTACCGATAAAGCATACATTCGATTTATTGGCTGCCAGAGAGAATGCCATCTGCATAGTGGCTGGCTGTCCGGCTGTCTCAAATACATAACCATAGCCTCTGCCCCCGGTGATTTCCATGGCTTTGGCCATGAAATCTTCCTCGGTTGTATTCACAACCGCATCTGCTCCCAGACGCTTTGCCAGTTCCAGACGCTCTTCGCTGATATCGAATACAACTACTTTTTTGGCACCGAAGATTTTGCACCACTGCATGGTAAACATTCCGATGGTACCGCCGCCTAGCACTGCGGTATAGGCACCGCCTTTGTATTCATTCTGGAAGATACCATGAAGCGCTACTGTGGAGGGCTCGAAGAAAGCTCCCTGATCGTATGGAATACTGTCATCAAACACGACGGCATTGGCTTCAGGCAGAACCACATAATCGGCATTGCTTCCATTGATTCTAGAGCCAATGAACGTGTAGTTCTTGCAAAGTGAGAAATTACCGTTCTGGCAATCTTCACATTTCATACAAGGCAGAAGCGGTGCTCCGGATACTCGCTGGCCGGGGCGGATCTTCGTAACCTTTCCGCCTACTTCCACAACCTCGCCTGAGAATTCATGTCCCAGTACGATTGGATAAAAATGGACTCCGTTATGCAGTACACGCGGTATATCTGAGCCGCAGATCCCGGAAGCTTTGACCTTGACCTTAATGGATGTGGCATCCACCTGCGGCTCTGGAACTTCCTGATACTCAATCACTTCATTAGCACATACAACAGCTGCTTTCATTCTTGCATACCTCCTGTCTCTTTCATGACATCTTTTAATTGTTCATACAGCGTTTTATAAACTTCATAATTCCTGTCATACACCGCGCGGTTCTCAGCCTGCGGCAGATGCTCTCTTTTGATGGCAATGCTTTGATCCACCGCTTCTTCAAAATCCCGGAACAGTCCCACGCCAACGCCGGCCAAAATGGCGGCTCCCCACGTTGTTGCGGTATCGGACGCTGGTACTACAATCTTTCTTCCTGTCACATCCGCTTTAATCTGTGTCCACAAGAGTGAATTCGCCGCTCCGCCCATGGCACGCAGCACTGATACATTTGCCCCTGCTTTTTCTGCTGTCTTTAGGTTATGCTGCAGCGAAAAAGCGACACCTTCCATTGCGGAACGAATAAAATGTCCCTTGGTCTTGCGGAAATCCAGCCCATAGTACACACCTTTTGCATTCGGGTCCCAAAGCGGCGAGCGCTCTCCCGCCATATAAGGGAGAAATACCATGCCGTCACTGCCCGGCGGTACCGCGGCTGCCAGCTCATTAAAGAGTTCCAGACTGCTTTTGTTCAGGCGCTTACCTTCCGCACGTTCAAAATCACCCAGCTGCTGCTCAAGCCACCGCATGACTCCGCCGCCACCAGTCGTCCCGCCCTGTAAGAGCCAGGCGTTCGGTACTACATGCGCACTTAAGATCAGCTTAGGATCTGCCAGATAAGTCGTCGTACAGATACTCATACCCCCTGCCTGCCCCCCTTGCTCCTGTGTCTCACCGTCATGGATTACACCGGCGCCAAGCGTACCGCAGGCTGCATCCAGACCACCGGCCACGACCGGTGTTCCCTGCATAAGCCCGCTTTGTGCGGCTGCCTCAGCTGTCACTGTACCAATGACCTGCGAAGAAGGATAGATGTCCGGGAGAAAATGACGCGGGATTCCAAGTGCTTTTCCCATACGTTCATCCCACGTTCCCGTACGCATATTGAAGCAGTGCAGTCCATAGCCCTGCGATACATCCTGTGACACCGTACCGGTAAGCCGATATCCGATAAAGCTGTTGGATTGCAGCACATAGGCAATGTCTTTGTACAGTTCGGGATAGTTCTCCTGATACCAGAGAATTTTGGCTGTACTGTAAGATGGCTGCAGCGGATTCCCCGATACTTCAAAAATCGCATCTTCCCCAATTTCCTTGTTAAGGCGCTCACAGATTGATGCGGCTCTGGTATCCATCCAGATCGGCGTATTGAGGAGCACTTTACCATTGCGGTCGATAGGGATTGCAGACCAGCTCTGCCCGTCAATTCCGATGCCTGCAATCGAGCCGGGGGCAATCCCGGAAGCAGCAAGCATTTTGCGAATAGCACCGCAGGCGGCTTCCCACCAGTCCTCCGGATTCTGCTCTGCATATCCGGGCTTAGGATAAAACACAGGATACTCGCCAGTTGCATTCGCCGCTACCTGTCCATAGGAATCGAACACCGCCACCTTACAGGCACTGGTTCCGATATCTATCCCCATTACATATTTCTTACTGCTCATACGCTCCACCTCTTTTCCCGAAACGTTTCGGTTTTGTGCAATATAAAACCATTTTGCTTCGTCTGTTTATGATTCGCCCTGTGTCAGGACTCTGATTGAATTGCCTTCTATATAATTCGTCTGAAGCCGGACCGTCTCCGGTTCAAATGCTTCTGTTTGGTTCACCCGCTCCAGCATAATACGTGCAACTTCACCCGCAATCTGCTTCGTAGGCTGTTCCACAATACAAAGCTTGGGAATCGTAGCTCTGGCAAATTCCGTATTATCAAATCCGATAAAAGAAATCTGCTCCGGCATACGAAGCCCTAACTCATTGATACCTATCACAGCGCCCATTGTCATTTCATAATTCGACACAAATACAGCCGTCATAGCGGGGTTTAGCTTCACCAGTTTTTGTATGGCGGCCACTCCACCCTGGATTTCATAATTCCCATGTACAATCAACTTTTGCTCCACAGGCAAGCCCGCTTTGCGAAGTGCCAATTCATAACCGCGTGTACGCTCATCTGCCGTATAGATGCCTTCCGGTCCGGCAATGAGGCCGATCTTGGTGTGACCTGCCCGAATCAGCTTGGATGTTGCTTCCTCAACGGCCAGGTGATTGTCTACCAATACACTGTCACAGTCGATACCTTCAATTTTACGGTCGATCAGGACAATCGGTTTGTTTGCCTTCAAAAACGGCTTCAAATATCTTCCGCTTGTCCCCGCCGGCATAATAATCAGCCCATCCACACGCCTGTGCGCCAGAAACAAGAATGCCTCTTTTTCAAGTGCCGCATCCGACCGGCAGTCGCAGATCATCATGGCATAGCCATGCGTTCTGAGTATATCTTCCACTTCAGTCAGTACTTCTGCACAAAATACACTGTTGAGCTCCGGAATGATAACACCAATTGTCTTGGTTCTGTTCGTTTTAAGACCTCGGGCCATCTCATTGATTTCAAAATCAAGCTCTTTGATCGCTTTTTCTATTTTTTCTCTATTTTTCTCCCGTACATTTCCACCGTTAAGATAAGAAGAAATTGTAGCCAGACCTAAGCCTGTCTCCCGGGCAATATCTTTGATTGTTGCTGCCATATAGTTCTCCTGTTATGAACGGTCTATTGCATACATGTACGATACTTATATTCGTCTATATCTCAATGGCGTCTGCCTTGCCGTCGCATCCACAGACCTTCATGCGGCCTTTGACAAGTTCGGTAACACTGTGCATCGCTACCAGTCCCAGTTTCTTCGGATCAATCACTTTCGCATCCTGCTGCAGCAGATCTCGGACAGCCTGTGTATACGCTGCTCTAAGCTCGGTTGCAAAGTTGACTTTGCAGATACCGCGGCGTACACAATCTGAAACTTCCGCATCTTCCAGTCCGGAAGCGCCATGCAGTACCAACGGAATGGTAACAATTTTTTTGATTTCAGACAATCTTTCTTTATCAAGTACCGGGGTTCCTACGTAAAATCCATGCGCTGTGCCGATTGCAATTGCTAGTGAAGTAATACCTGTTCTCTCCACAAATTCTTTGGCTTCCTGCGGGTCAGTATTCGTGTCTGCCTCTGCCTCCAAATCGTCTTCCTTGCCGCCCACTTTACCAAGCTCTGCTTCAACCGGTATATGGTTTGGCGTTGCAACCGCAACTACTCGCTTTGTTACTTCGATATTTTCCTCAAATGAAAGTGCCGAGCCGTCAATCATAATGGAAGTATACCCTTCCTTGATCGCACGTACTGCCAGATCAAAACTGCTGCCATGATCCAGATGCAGGCTGACCGGTACCGTAGCTCTGGTGGCTTCGGCTCGAATCATCCCTACATAGGTCTCAAGCGTGCCATAGGCAATCGTAGATGGTGTTGTCTGAAGCATGATTGGTGCCCGCAACTCTTCGCCGGCGGCAATAACTGCCTTGACCATCTCCATATTCTCAACGTTAAAGGCACCTACTGCATACCCTTTTTTCTGTGCATCCTTCAAAATAATATCTGCTGTAACAAACGACATAGCTTCCTCCATTCGTAAAATCAGAAACGTTTCGGTTTTGTTTTATCATATCCTTTTTGGGGGCGTATGTCAACCTTTATTTCGCCCTCCAAGTATTTCTTTTTTGAGCCTCCATCAACGCTAAAACTTTTTAGCCAATTTCACTTTTATAGCTTCATTTGTTATATGTGCAAAACCATTTGTTGCAGGTCGATTCCAAAACTTCTCAATGTTAAATCCATTCTCTATCAGCTTCTTACCAAAGTTGGATTGTTGAATCATATCTCTTTTAAAATCACTGTTACTCTTACTACCAGTAAGTTCTCTGACCTCTTTTATCTGGCAGCTTCGTGTTAATTCATCTTCCAAATTATTTACCTGTGATATGCATATAATATCACTGATGTTTCTCTGTTTCTTGAGAAATGCAATGTTTTTGTCCAAAAGATCAGAATTTCCTGTATCTGTGTCGAACACAATAATTACAATTGTGGGCTTTTTTAGAACGGCAATTCTGTTTTTTCGCAGAGGGGTATTTACAAGATTCAATTTCTCAACCTTTCCTGGAATTATGCATTCAAAATCTGTTTTTAAAATACTCAGCAGCTTCTTTTCGGTCTCGCCTTCTACATAGTATTGATAGTATTTATTCCCCATTGCACCATTTCCTCCTACAACTCGCCAATTGCATAAATCCAATCAAGGCTTGGCGCTACTGAAAACAAATCATTATCAACGGCATTTCTTAACGAATCAGTATTTCGCTTAAGAAAGCTGGAGGCACTTATACATTTTATCGGCTGCTCCTGATCTGTTATGTCCTTTTTCAAAAAAACAAAGGTATGCTTCGGCAGATCAAGGTCAAGGATATCCGTATTATGCGTGGTAAAAAAAAGCTGCTCATTTTTTTGCAGACATTCGATTAATACACTCAGCACAGCCTTTTCTATATCACTATGTATATAAGAAAATTTTTCGTCACAATAATAAAACCCATTCCTGCCGTTCTTAATTGCTGAGATTAAATATGCAATATCCAGCCCGGCTTTTGTCCCACTAGATAATAAATCCTGCCGTATTACTTGGCCTTCCTGAACAATCAATTTATTATCCCTTGTCTCAATAACGTATGAATCTTCAATATCATCAATTTTTCTGACTTGCTGTATGGAGGGATCAAGAGCCTTAAGGGTATAATTCAGGATATCCAGATAGTCATCATCTGCATCCTTGCAATTTAAGCTTGCCTCATCTGTTGGATAAGTAAAAAACCAACCAATTGCTCCTATTTTCTCTAGCGCATTGATATAATTCTCTTTAATATAGTATGAAGAAAATCTTTTTGCAGTACTCTCATAACTGTCCGTCTTCTTAATGGCAACAGACTCTACCGTTACGTCCACCTCTGAACTCCTATACTGCTCTCCTTGTAACGGGTGAATTGTTGTTTTTAAACGATACAGTTTATTGTCACGCAAGACAAAATCAATAGAAAATGTTGCTTCTTTGTGTTTATTACAAATAGCATTTGTAATGCCTTCGAGCTCTTTTTTTGAAATAAAGTTAAAGATATGCATAAGTATTCTCCCAATAGAGGTCTTACCTGTTGCATTGCTCCCCATAATTATATTAACCTTTTTATATCGAAAGTTCGTTCTGTCCTCAAGGAATTCTCCATCAATAGCAGAATCAATGATCTTTTTGGGATACGCCATATTTATGTGGAAATTTTTAAACGCGTAATAATTATCAACCTTCAAATCCATTACAATCATTTCAATGCCCTCCTTTAATAAATTCGGATTATGCGAAGTAATGATTTAATTCTACCTCATTTCGATTCTTTTGGCAATATATTTCGACCATGACGCAGGGCAACCCGCGCCGTCCAAACAGGCACCACAATCGCTGTCAGAACGACCGCTGCTGCAATCTGTGCCGTTGCCTGCTCAACATAAGGCGCCCAAGAAGGATCCAGCAAAGCAATCGCCGCCGGCACTGCCACTGCATTGGCTCCCGTAGCCGATATGGCAACCCCTGCGTATCCCGGACGCCGGTTCAGATACCGGTCCGCCAGATAGGCCAGTCCGCCACCGGCCACTAGCACAATCGCACTTAACAGAACTCCCGTCATACCGCCATATAAAATATCCTGCAAGTCTATTCCCGCCCCCAGCGCGAAGCCAACAAAAGGCAGCAGCATACGGCTCCCCGGAGCCAGAAACTCCCGTATCCGGCTGCTGAGATTTCCCAGAAGCATACCGACAAACAAAGGCAGTATGGCTGCCACCACTGAAATCCATGTAAAACTGCTCTGCCCGGACATCCCCAGTACCAGCAGTGTGAAAAAAGGGCCGTTACTAAATGACACCAGAGATACCGTAGCACTGTCTGCCGCATCCCCATACGTAATCATCAGGGACTGGTACAGACTGCCGTTCGTGTTGGATATGGCGGCAATCAGCGCCAGAACAGAGATCCCAGCCACAGCATTAGCCTGCGTAAAGACTGCAAGAGCCCCCGCCGCCAGGAATCCAAGACATAGTTTCACTGCCAGCAGGATTCCTCCGCGCCGCAGAATTCCCGGCACTTCCCTTACTTTTAATGCACTTCCCATACATACGAGCTGCACACCCATGATCGTCGCTGCTCCGGCATTAGAAAAGGTGGCGGTCGTAAAAGAGCCGATTTCCAATACCTGCGGCACAAACGTATGCAATAAAACAGCCGCGAACATCGGCACCAGCATCAAATATGCCGGTATTTTTTCTATCAGACGAAATACTTTCATTTTAACACCCTTCTTATCCCTTTATATATTGACAAGGCGCTGCAATAATTATACAATATATTCTATCAGAAACGTTTCGGTTTTGAAACTGTTTTTTCTGCATAATCGTAAATAACTAATTTAGGATCAGGAGGGCATCAACATGCTAAAGGGTATTCCACCAATTTTATCCCCGGAACTGTTAAAAGTACTCTGTGAAATGGGACACACAGACGAACTCACCATCGGAGACGGCAATTTTCCCGGCCACACCTACGGTAAAAAGGTCATTCGCCTGGACGGGCATGGCGTACCGGAGATTCTGGATGCGATTCTACAAGTATTTCCATTAGATACCTACGTTGAAAAACCTGTGACCTTAATGGCACTCGTAGAAGGCGATACTGCGAAGACTCCCATCTGGGATACCTTTAAGGAAATCGTTGCAAGGCATGATGAGCGTGGCGCAGACTGCTTTGAGGAAATCGACAAATGGGATTTCTATGATAAAACAAAAGAGAAATCTTCTGTTGTTATTATGACAGGTGAAACAGCAATTTATGCTAACATTATTCTTAAAAAAGGTGTTGTAAAGGCATAGCCATATTTTAGAAAGAGAGAGGTAAAAGGCCACAGCTTTTTACCTCTCTCTTTTTTATTACAACAGTTCTATGCTATACTTGCGAGCCCATCTTTAACACTTTGTCATTTCTAATGGAGCGGCCGAAAAGCAGCAAGGCCACCAGCACAATCGGAAAGATAATGGCAAACAGGATTCCAATTTTCAGATTCTCTCCCGCCGCCTCAGAGATGACTCCGACAAATGCCGGACCGGCGGCACATCCCAGGTCACCGGCCAGTGCCAGCAGTGCGAACAGCACCATACCGCCGCCGCGGCATTTCTTCGCGGCAATGCTAAAGGTTCCCGGCCACATGATTCCTACTGAAAAACCAGTCAGCGCGCAGCCGATCAGACCCAGCACAGGATTCCCCGCCAGCGTAGCCAGCAGATAGGCCGCTACACACAGAATGCCGCTGGCAATCATGAACTTACGCAGGTTGATCCGCAAACTGAATTTTGCATACACAGCCCGCGCCGTTCCCATAAGCACTGCAAATGCACAAGGACCAGCCAAATCACCGATGGCTTTTGATACCCCCAGACCCTGCTCCGCAAATGCCGAGGCCCACTGGCTCATCGACTGCTCAGAGGCTCCCGCACACAGCATTAGAAATAATAAAAACCAAACCGTTCTTTGTTTTAGAATCTGCCTCGGAGCTATGCGCTCGTCCTCCTCGATCAGCTTTGCCAGCGGAACCCGCGAATAGTAGAACATATTGGCAAACGGCACCAGCGCCCACAGACAGGCCAGCCACATCCACTGATCAATTCCTACGGTGACAAAAAATACTGTTGAGAGTACAATGACCAGCACCTGACCAATACAATAGAACGAGTGCAGCAGACTCATATGCCCCTCTTTATTATTTGTGGGACACGCTTCTACAATCGGACTGATCAGTACTTCCGTTATACCGCCACCAATTGCATAGATACAAGTGGCCAGTAAGAGTCCGGCAAATGCAGAGGGCAGCAGTTGAGGCAGAACTGCCAGACCTACAAGCCCCGCTGCCGCGAACGCATGCGCCGCAACGATGGCGACCCTGACATTCATACGATCCATAAATCGTGCCGAAAGAAGATCCACGAGCAGCTGAATCATAAAGTTGATGCTGACCAGCAAGGCAATTTTATCCAGCGTAATTGCAAATGTCTTTTGAAATGTCAAAAAAAGCAGCGGTGCAAAATTATTAACAATTGCCTGTGTAACATATCCAATGTAAGATGCATACAACGTATGCGTGTAATTTTTTCCCATATCCCTGACTCGCCCTTTTCCTCAGTTCTCTCATTTTATAGTATCTATGCCAATAAAGCAATCTTATTTCCCTTTCTTGCGAGGATAACTTGTTTCTTCACATTTTACCTATTTCTAATTTGACAACCCTCTCGGTTTTTGCTATTATGAAGAATGATACTTGGTGAATACCCTTTGCTTGGTGACAGGCAAGGGGTATTTTGTGTGAAACTTTAGAGGTACATATTATGGAAGCATTTACATTTGACGAATTACATCTCTCCCCTGAAATACAGAGGGCGATTAAATTTATGGGGTTCGAAGAACCCTCTCTCATCCAGGAAAAAGCGATACCGGTCATGTTAGAAGGCCACGACCTGATCGGTCAGGCGCAGACCGGTACCGGCAAGACGGCAGCTTTTGGTATTCCCATCCTGGAAAAGCTTGATCCTAAGCTCAAAAAACTACAAGCAGTTGTGCTCTGCCCTACACGCGAACTTGCCATTCAGGTGGCAGACGAGATTCGTAATCTTGCAAAATACAAAAGCAGCATCAAGGTACTTCCCATCTATGGCGGGCAGGAAATCGGCAAACAGATTCGCTCTTTAAAAAGCGGTGCACAGATCATCATCGGTACGCCGGGTCGTGTCATGGATCATATGAGACGCCGTACATTGCGCATGGATGATGTTTCGACCGTTGTCATGGACGAGGCGGATGAAATGCTGAATATGGGATTTAGAGAAGATATGGAGACCATCTTAAGCGGAATTCAAAATGAACACCAGACAGTGCTGTTCTCTGCTACCATGTCACCTGCCATACTAGAAATCACAAAGCGGTTTCAGCATAACGCTAAAATCATCAAAGTGGTCAAGAAGGAATTAACCGTTCCGCAAATCGAGCAGTTTTACTATGAGGTGCGTCCAAAAGATAAAGAAGAGGTTCTCTCCCGCCTGCTGGATTTATATGCTCCGAAGCTTTCCATTGTCTTTTGCAATACCAAAAAGCAGGTAGACTCACTTGTCACTTCCCTGCTTGGCCGGGGATATTTCGCAGCCGGTCTGCATGGAGATCTGCGTCAGGAGCAACGAGACAGAGTCATGAAAGGATTTCGTACCGGCAAGACAGATATCTTAGTTGCGACCGACGTCGCAGCCCGCGGTATTGACGTGGATGAAGTGGAAGCGGTATTCAATTATGATCTGCCGCAAGACGATGAATATTACGTACACAGAATCGGACGGACCGGACGTGCAGGTCGTGTCGGCTATGCATTTTCATTCGTTTCCGGCAAAGAGGTATACAAATTACGAGATATCCAGCGCTATTGCAAGACGAAAATCTATGCGCAGAAGATACCGACAGCCAATGATGTTGCCGGAATCAAAATGGAGCATATTCTGGATCAGATCGATACCATCATTCATGAGAAGAACCTGACTCCGATGGTCAATGCACTGCAGAACAAGATCAATCATTCGGATTTTACAGCACTTGACATCGCGGCGGCCTTCCTGTACCAGCAGACCGGCGCGGCACAGCCGGAAGAAGCGGCTGCCGACAGCTATGATTTTGGTGACACCGGCAGCGACGATCCGGGAATGACCCGTCTGTTCATCAATATTGGTAAAAAGCAAAAGGTTCGCCCAGGCGATATTCTCGGTGCCATTGCCGGCGAGAGCGGCATCTCCGGAAAGCTGATCGGACGCATCGATATGTACGATAACTATACGTTCGTTGATATCCCGCGCGAGAATGCCAAGGATGTGCTCTATGCAATGCAGCACTCTAAAATCAAAGGAAAATCCATCGCTATGGAACCTGCCAATCAAAAATAACGGACTGCAGAAACGTAAGAAAGGAGACCAACTATGTGGTATGAAGAAACAACATTTTATCAGATTTATCCGCTGGGAATGTGCGGAGCCCCTTTGGAAAATGACGGAATTGTCACTTCTCGCATCAATCGCATCCCCGACTGGATTCCGTATTATCAAAAACTTGGCATCGGTGCCATACTCTTCAATCCTCTATTAGAAAGCGACCGGCATGGCTACGACACCAGAGATTTTTTGAAGCTGGATGCCCGTCTGGGAACCAACCAAGATTTCAAGGCAGTATGTGGTGCTCTGCACGAAGCAGGCATCCGCGTTGTACTCGATGGTGTCTTCAACCATGTTGGCCGCGGTTTCTGGGCCTTTCGCGATGTCTGCGAAAAGAAATGGGATTCTCCTTACAAAGACTGGTTCTATCTGAGCTTTGACGGCAACAGCAATTACGATGACGGATTCTGGTATGAAGGCTGGGAGGGACATTTTGACCTTGTCAAGCTGAATCTGCGAAATCCCGAGGTGATCGAACACCTGCTTTCAAGTGTTGATTTCTGGCTCACAGAATTTGGCATAGACGGAATTCGCCTGGATGTCGCTTATAGTCTGGACCATGACTTCATGTGCCGTTTGAGAGAACGGACTTCTTCCCAAAAAGAAGATTTCTTTCTGGTAGGCGAAATGCTGCATGGCGACTACAAGACAATCGTGAATCCTTCCATGCTGCATTCAGCTACAAATTATGAATGCTACAAGGGATTATACTCCAGCTTGAACAGCCGCAACTTCTTTGAGATCGCACACAGTCTGAACCGCCAGTTCGGCAGCGAGGACTGGACTCTGTACAAGGGTATCTCTTTGCTTAATTTCGTAGATAACCATGATGTGACGCGTGCCGCCTCCATTTTAACTACTGCGGAGCATCTGCCGCTGCTATATACAATGCTCTTTTGTATGCCGGGTATCCCCTGCCTCTACTATGGAAGTGAATGGGGTATTCAGGGCGAAAAAATACCGGGACAAAGCGATGACTCGCTGCGCCCGGCACTTACCTCTCCTGTGACTACTCCTCTTTCTGATTTAATTGAACGGCTCTGCCATATTCGTTCTGAATATAAAGCCTTATTCTACGGTGATTATCAGGTTCTCTATCTGACAAACCAGCAGTTCATCTTCCACCGGTTCTATGATGGGCAGCGTCTGCTTGCCGTATTCAATGCCGACGGCAGTGAACATACCGCCACTATTTCTCGGGCGGAAGTTCCGGCACTTTCGCTTCTTGACCAGTCAGAAGTCACCTTATCCGGTGAGCTTGTACTCCCAGGATATTCCAGTGCTGTTTATCTGATAGAAGATGATCTGTCACATCATCCACTATGATACCAGATGTGCCACTGCCTCTACACGAGCAACTGCTTTGCGAATTTCGTCTGCATCCTGCTGCGTTATCGTCTCGGGCTTGATCTTCCCTGTCGTTTTGCGCAGCAGCTGCAGATTTTCTTTTACCCTTGCCTTATCTTCTTTGGCAAGGTTCTTTTTATTCTGCTCATAGCCCTGCTCAACTTTATATAAAAGTGCTTCAGCCTCGTTTAATGCTTCCAGACTTTCTTTCTTGGCCTGATCTTCCGCTGCAAATTCTCTGGCTTCTTCTACCGCTCTTTCAATGTCCTGCTCCGACATACCGGAACCGGTCGTAATCGTAATATTCTGCTGCTTTCCTGTATCCAGATCTTTGGCTGTCACATTTAATATACCGTTTAAATCCAGATCAAATGTGACTTCAATCTGCGGGACTCCGCGCATGGCACGCTTGATTCCTTTCAGGCGAAAATTGCCCAGCAGCTTATTGTCTCTGGCCATCGGCCTTTCACCTTGCAGCACTTTAATATCGACAGAAGTCTGGAAGTTGGCAGCTGTGGAAAAAACCTGACTGTAACGTGTTGGTATCGTTGAGTTTCTCTCGATCAACCGCGTTGCAACGCCTCCAATCGTTTCGATAGACAAGGACAGTGGTGTTACATCCATTAATAGGATTTCATTCAGACTTTCTTCGCCGTCTAATTTTCCGCCCTGAATAGCGGCTCCGAGGGCTACGCACTCATCCGGATTGATGTTTCGGGTTGGCTCCTGTCCTACCAGCTGGCGGACCTTTTCCTGCACCGCCGGTATTCTGGTCGAACCGCCGACCAGCAGCACCTGTCCTATATCCGCGTTCTCTACGCCGGAATCCCGAAGTGCATCTTTGACAGGAATCGTAGTCCTCTCAATCAGATCGTAGACCAGTTCTTCGAATTTGGCTCTGCTAAGTGTCGCCTGCAGATGCTTTGCCTCGTTTTTATATGTCGTTATGAAGGGCAGATTAATCTGGACACTGGTGGTACTGGAAAGCTCTTTTTTCGCCTTTTCCGCCTCTTCGCGGATACGTTGCTGTGCCACTGTGTCTTTGGAGAGATCAATCCCTTGTTCACGCTTAAATTCACTCACCAGATACTGCACGATCCGTTCATCAAAATCATCACCGCCCAGTTCATTATCACCGGAAGTTGCCAGTACCTGTACCATACCATTGCTGATTTCTATTACTGAGACATCAAAGGTTCCGCCGCCCAAATCGTAGACAACGATTTTCTGTGCAGCTCCATGATCCAGCCCATATGCCAAGGCAGCAGCCGTCGGCTCATTGATGATACGCTCTACTTTTAGACCGGCAATTCGCCCTGCATCCTTCGTTGCCTGGCGCTGTGCATCACTGAAATAGGCAGGAACGGTAATGACCGCGCTTGTTACAGCTTCTCCCAGATAATCTTCCGCATCACTTTTTAGCTTCTGCAGAATCATCGCAGAGATTTCCTGCGGTGTGTATTTCTTATCTCCCAGTTGTACTTTTTTATCGGACCCCATGGACCGCTTGATGGATGAAACTGTCCTGTCCGTATTGGTAACTGCCTGCCGCTTGGCCATATCACCGATTACACGATTTCCATCTTTGGTAAAAGCGACCACAGAAGGTGTCGTCCTGAACCCTTCGGCATTGTGAATAATGACAGGCCGACCGCCCTCTAAGACTGCCACACAGGAATTCGTCGTTCCCAAATCAATTCCAACTGTTCTCTCCATACTTACTATTTACCTCCGTTATTCAATGATTGTCAGATTCCATACGGGGATCTGCAGCAGGTAGCCCCGCCACCGCCGCAGCACAAATTGCAGGCCAGATTCAACAGGCACAGCTTGAGACACAGGCCTCCCGAACTGCCTGGTGCTGTCCCGTAGTCATACTGCCGCTGCTGGTACCAGGAGCCTCCTGTCTGAAATGCCTGCACGAGTTCGCGATAGTCCTGATTGTCCGGCTCCATCTCCATGGCTCGCTTAGCATGCTCAAGTGCCGTTACGTTGTTCTTAATTCCCTCATGCGCCAACGCACTGTAATAGTACCACCGCGCGGTACGCTCCTGCATCTCATCAAGTACGGTACGCGCCTCTTTGTAATAGCCATTGCGGATATAATTTCCGGCGGCACGCAGATGAATATCATCTTCGTAGCCGCAGTTGCTCTCCCGGCGCTGGTTCTGGCGCCCATAGTTGCCCCAGAAATCTTCAAATCCGCCGAAATCCCAGTATTCATTACCTGTATTCTGCTGCTGGCGTCCATACGGCTGCCCTGCACTATCCTGATAGGACTGCTGGTAGCCCCCCGCCTTTTCCTTCATAATCTGCTGGTAGGCCTGCTGGATCTGCTTGAATTTTTCCTCGGCCTGCTGCTTATTCGGATTGTTGATGTTGGCATCCGGATGGTACTTGCGGCTTAGCAGCTTATATGCTTTTTTGATTTCCTCATCTGTCGCATTATGAGAAATTCCTAAAATCTGATATGGATCATTCATTTGATAACTCCTCTTTTGGCTCATTTTGTCCGGCAGCACGCTTTTGCTTTACTTTTCCATAACGGTGCCAGACACCTGAATAGAGTATGTTGCGCAGAATACTGATATTGTCAATAATTGGCAGCTGCTCAAAATTCTTGGAACATTCCGCCATCATAAGTGTCAGTATGGTCTCTACACTTTCTTCGAAATCAGGCTTTTGAAACAGTGAACGAAGCGGATTAAAATTACCGGATTTTTCATCCTCTTCCACGTCCTCGTAGGCATCCATCAGATAAATGAATTTCCCCAGATAAAATCCCATGTTGTACAGGTAATCCTTCCATTCGTCCTCCTTATACACAAGGATTTCGGCCATGATTTCTCCGAAGACTCCGGACATATAATCTATATCCCTGACATCTTCCTTTTCCTTTTCCGAGAGTTGGCGAAGCAGCCTGCCTATCGTCTCAACCTTCTCCTTATAGACACGCTTGATCTTAAAGAACTTGCGGCAGAGGAACTTGCTGTAAAGAAGCTTGAACACTTTTCTGTCATCCTGCCAGTCATCAAGACATTTATAGTAAGAAAGCACTATATTCATATCTGCGGCATATTGTGTGAACAGATTTCTCTTCGTGAGGTGCTTCTGAAACGGATGCACCACACAACGAATCTCTTCCTCGGCAGTCTCCGGCTCATAGAGCCCTGACAGCAGCATGACCACGAAAGTCATGTCGTAGGTAAGGGTCAGCTGACCGCTCTTACCATACTTCTGCTTGAGTACATCACACAATCCGCAGTAATACGACCTGTATTCATCGAATTCCCGGAACTTAAGTTCTGACTGATTTACTACTATATACCCGAACATATCAGCTCCTCTTTACAAATTGTGATCCGCATTTCGGACAACTGATTTCTACTTTTCCCTTCCCCCTCGGAATTCTGACTTTCTGGCTGCAGGAAGGGCATTTGTATACATGATATGCCATATTCCTGTGTACACGAGAGTTTCCTCTCTTGAAGAACCCTTTGACCCGGTCTAATTTATCCAGATACCACTCATTTTCTGCAGACCGCTTGTAGATGTTCCTCGAAAGCATTCGAACGTAGGTCACAACTAAAAATAAAAGCCCTAGCCAGTAAAAGGGGCTTCTAAAAAAGAAAGACAGGACAAAACATACCAGTGAAACTCCCATCAGAGTTTTATTCAATGTGTCATTGCCATATCTCCCGCGCATAAAGTTATAAATTTTTTCCTGCATATAATCATCCTCTCTGCCATATATAAATATCATCCAGTTTTTATTCTGGCATTAATTATCTTCCGTACACTAAGAACTATGCTTCCATAGTATCCGTCCTCTTGTATAATGTCAATTAACAGATACGAAAATAGTTGTGAAATTTTTATAACCTATTAGATGGTGTTCCTTGTGATGCGTCTGAAGTGCCTTTCCTTTGATTGACATTTTTCGAGAAATATCGTATAGTTTTTTGGTGAAATTGCGCTATCAATCGAGCTTTAGGGCTTCATTCCCAAGGAGACTTCATGGAATTTACAGAAACATCCGAATTTACCTGTCCGCTGTATTCATCCAAGACCATACACCATGTCACATATGTTGAAGATGAGCGGGGCATAGAACAATTGTCCGTCTTTCGGTGCTCCAAAGATCCTGACTGCACCAGATGTATTGAAATCTACGAATAACCGGCAGGGGCCAACCCCAGCACTCCGCAGTTCCATAGGAAAAAGCAACCCTCGCTGTCAGCACTTCTCTCAGACAGGGAAGGGTTGCCCTCTTATTTTCCTTCTTTTGCTACATCCCATTCTAATTTCAGGTAAATCCGTACCGCATCCAGCAGAATTTCCAGAGACGAACGAATATCCTTGACCATCCGCTCCTCCATGTCCGTGTATTTGCGTAGTTGTTTCTCCAGTTTTTCTAATGTCTTACGGTCTTTTTTCGGCAGGCTGTCTTCCGGTCTGCAATTCTTATTCGCAGCCTCCGGCAGTACATCGGTCGTATCCCTGCCAGCTCTGGCAAACACCGTATTTCTGGTTCGTTCATACCGTTTATGATAGTACTGTTTGAGGACATGCACCCACTTCAGACGATCGCTGACACACCGGTATTCAATATACTTTATGAGCTTGACCAGTTCCTCGTTCTTATCCCGATTCGACAGTACACTACGCAGGACAGCCACATCAATACCGCCGGTCTTAGCATCGTATTGGAAGTCCAGTCTCTCCTTGTCAAATCCAAAGCAGAGTATCAATGTGCTGCAGATTTCTTTGATTTTCCGCTTCTCCTCGGTGTAGTTATCGTCCGTACCCTCTTCATTTTTGATTCGCTCTGTCAGGTAAAAGCATTGCGAAATACAGGAAGCTGTCGCTTGTCTGACTTCCCGTATCCAGATAAGTCTGTTTTTTGCTTTCAGCGTACTATCCAGCTCCGCTTTCTGCAGACGCAGCCGCAAATCTCTGTCCTTTTTTGCATTTCCCCGCAGACTCAACCCAATAAAAAGAACGCCAAAAAGCGCAATCACAGCCAGCAGCACAGGTGCCGCCCACTGACTCACTCCGCCCAGAACATACATATTTTCCCCTCCGTTCTCCGCCTATATGTATTAGATTATACCTGCAAAGTTTCTAAGATGCAACCCGAAAGCATGCAAAAAGAGTGCCCAGAGTGTTCCTTCTTGCATGGATTTATGGTATAATCGGCTAAAAGGCAGGAGGTAAAATATGTCCAACTTACTTGATCAGGATTCCACGCAGTTAAAAACCGCTATGGAACAGGTACGAAAGACCGAAGAAGAACTAAAGAAACTGCAGGAACGCGCACGTACTGATTTTCTGGGTGCCAAGGCAGATGAGCCTGCGCCTCCGGAGGATGGCAGACAACTTGCCGAGCAGATTCAGATTCTGAAGACACATATGGATTTGACAACAAAAAAGGCGCGGACAGCGCAGATACGCTCCGTCTTTGCCTTGGTTCTATCCATCCTTGCTTTTCTGATTTCTCTGCTACTGCTCTTCGCAGATTTCTTCACATTCTTACCCTGGCGCTTCTAAATCATGCACCAGGGTTTTTTTATATTATCCCTAACCGTCCGGGCGAGCTCCTATGGCTCTGCCACACTTTGCTCAAGGACCGCCAGAACTCCTTTCTCCGCAATCTCCCTGCAATACGCCGGATACCACTTCATAAAACTTTCCGATGCCCTAAGTTCTACTCCCGTAAAACAGGATAGGCCAAGGAAGTCCGTGGGCGCATCACTTGCAATCAGTTCCCTGTCATGTTCTGTCAGCCCGGGATCCCTTACGATATAAGGAGTGCCTTTGTCATCTGCCCCTCTTCGCAGATAGAGCCGGTATGAGGCCACGAACATCGCGACTCTTACCATATCTGCTCCGGCTGCTATCATGGCGTTCATTGTCGGCCACATGTAAATAGGAGTCTTATGTATTGCATCAAAACAAAGACGCTCCAGCTGGTCGCTCACCGCCTTGTTCTTAAGCCGCTGCTCAAACGTAGTCCGGTATACATTCAGATCAACCTGATCTGGTGCTGTCAGATAGGGCATAACATCCAATTCCATATACTGCTTTAGATACGTTTCTATCGTTTCATTTCCAACAGCCTCATCAACTTTTCTAAAGCCCGCAAGATATGCCGGAAAAGACAGCATTTGATGTGTTGAATTAACAAACCCGAATTTGACCGCTTCATATCCGGCTACATCATCCGTAAACTCTACGCCGACCCGCTCCCACGCAGGTCTTCCTGCTATAAAATCATCCTCAATGACCCATTGTATGAAATCTTCACAAAATACCGGAGCACTATCCTTGGTTCCGTTCATTTGATTCAACCGCTGCACATCCTCCGGTCCCGTAGCCGGTGTGATGCGATCGACCATGGAACTAGGAAAGCTGATATTTTCAAGCGCCCAGTCGTACAGCGCCTGATCAGTGTGCTCAAAGAACGATAAAAATGCTTTTCTACAGACTTTACCGTTGTCTTTAAGATTATCACAGCTCAAGATTGTCAGCGGCCCCACACCATCGAGCATTCGTTTTTTAAGTCCCTGCGCCACATAGCCAAAGACGGTTTCCGGCCGTTGGGGCGAAGTCAGGTCGTGCTGCACCGCTTCATTGGCCAAATCGAACTGTCCAGAATCTATGTCCAGGTTGTAGCCACCCTCCGTAATCGTAAGGGAAATGATTTTTATAGCAGGAGACGCAATCTTGTGAATGATATCTGCCGCATTGATTTTCCCCCAGAGCAGTTCTGTTAAGGAACCGATTCTGTGGCATTCATTATGACCTGTACGTGACCTGCCCCCGATTTTTGTACCAGTCGCAATGTTAGTAATGACCGGTATCCGGTAGGGTAAATCCTTATCAGCTTGACGACATCGTAACATTTCTTGGTGGATTGTTCAAGGGCGGCCG
>JBKECY010000011.1:0-17440 GCA_047975025.1 Lachnospiraceae bacterium | reverse complement strand
GACGATGATTTGCTCCGTTGTGTACCTTGCTTTTCCCATTTTTGTACTGCTCCTTTTTGTTAGTTTATCATATCAAAACTAACTCTTCCACTGGTACAAAGATCGGGGGGCACTCCAGTATGTCATCATCTGGATAAAAAGGTACCTGAAGATATCGCTTTTGCGGATTCAAGAATCCGTCCTGAGACCATTGCAGCCGAGGATGTGCTGCACGATATGGGAATCTTCTCAATGATGAGCTCTGATTCACAAGCTATGGGGCGGGTCGGAGAGGTCATTACCAGAACGTGGCAGACAGCCGACAAGATGAAAAAGCAGCGCGGCGCTTTGCCGGAAGACAGTGAACGCAATGATAATTTTCGGATTAAGAGATACATTGCAAAATATACGATTAATCCGGCCGTTACACATGGTGTGTCGAACTATGTAGGCTCCGTAGAAATAGGGAAGATGGCAGATCTTGTGTTATGGCAGCCGGCCATGTTCGGTGTGAAGCCGGAAATGATCATAAAGGGCGGGTGTATTATTGCTTCGAAAATGGGCGATGCCAATGCTTCGATTCCGACACCGCAGCCGGTGGTCTATACCAAAATGTTCGCAGCGTACGGATTGGCCAGAAAAAACACATGTATTACCTTTGTATCCAAAATTGCGTACGAAAACGGGATTAAAGAGCGGCTGTCACTGCAGCGTCAGGTACTGCCGGTAGAAGGCTGTCGCAACATTGGAAAAAAAGATATGAGAAACAATGATGTCATTGCAGATATTTCCGTAAATCCGGAGACTTATGAAGTACGGGTGAACGGGGAACTTATAGGCTGTGAACCGGCAGAACAGCTGCCGCTTGCACAAAAATATTTTTTGTTCTGACAAACACGCAGAAAAATAAGAGGATAACGTATGGTAGTCAATGAGATCTTAGGGAATGTAAAGGAATACGATACAAAAGGCAAGGTGCTCGACACCGTATGGCTCGACTGGTACGAACAGGATAAAAAGCTGCTGAAAAAAACCAGTGATACAGGCGAAGAGATTGGCATCCGAAGCCAGAAGCCCCTAAGAGAGGACGATGTTTTGTATGCGGACGACAATAGAATCCTGCTAGTTGCGATCCTGCCCAGTGAACTTGCTGTGATAGAGGTCAAGTCAATGCAGGAAATGGGAAAAGTGTGTTTTGAGCTTGGCAACCGTCATCTTTCGCTGTCCATTGCAGAACACGAGGTGCGGGTGCCCTATGACGAACCAACATTTCTATATCTGCAGAAACTCGGCTTTCAGGTACGCAAAGAAACCGGAAAATTTACGGACTATACAGTGTGCCATGCACATGGGACTGCGCACTCGCATGATAGCGGGCATCAGCACAAAGTGTGAGGCACAGAGATGAAGAACGCAAAAGGGTTTTTAAGTATACTACAGTCAGTGGATGCATTGTTTCCCATCGGAGCATTTACACTCTCCAATGGGCTCGAAGATTATGTAGTGCGGGAAAGAATCTGTAAGGGCAGTGACCTGTCTGAGTATCTGAGAGGCTTCCTGAAAGTCTTCGCCTATAATGATCTGGGATTTGCATCGCTTGCGTATCGAAGCGCAGAACAGCAGGAGCAGATTCTGATGCTTGATGCGCTGGCCAATGCCGCTAAGACTTCCTATGAAGTTCGTATGGGGAGCATTCGTATGTGCAGCAGATTCTTAAAAGCAAGGGATGCCATGCTCGACTGCGGCGGCGCCCTGCTTTGGTACAAAGAGCGGATTACCGATAAAAAGGCAGTGGGATTTCATCCGATTGCACTCGGTCTGTATGGAGCAGCCGCAGGAATTGCAGAGGAAACACTGCTCTATCTGTATGCCTACAGCGTGATTTCGGGAATTGTAAATCATGCGGTCAAACTGGTGCCGCTAAGTCAGATGGAGGGGCAGCGGGTTCTGTTTGAAGTTTTGGAAGAACTGGATGCAGTTGTCGAGGATGCCCTGAACATGGAACCGGATCGGCTTGGCGTCTCCGGTACGGCCAGCGAGATTCATTCTATGAATCATGAAAGATTGCAGGCAAGACAATATATGTCATAGAAGATGATAGAGGAGGCAGTTATGTCCTATGTGAAAATTGGAGTCGGCGGACCTGTGGGTGCAGGTAAGACAGCCCTGATTGAGCGATTGACCAGAAAAATGACTGAGCAGTACTTCATTTGTGTCATTACAAACGATATTTATACAAAGGAAGATGCGGAATTTCTGATGAAGAATTCGGCACTTCCGAAGGAGCAGATTCTGGGTGTGGAAACCGGGGGATGCCCGCATACGGCGATTCGTGAGGACTGCAGTATGAACCTGGAAGCGGTAGAGGAAATGGAGCAGCGCTTCCCTGAAGTGGAAATCATATTTATTGAGAGCGGCGGAGACAATCTTTCGGCCACATTTAGTCCTGACCTGGCAGATGCGACAATCTATGTAATAGATGTGGCACAAGGAGAAAAAATCCCCAGAAAAGGCGGCCCGGGTGTTACACGCTCAGACCTTCTGGTCATCAATAAAACAGATCTGGCGCCTATGGTTGGAGCAAGTCTGGAAGTGATGCGTTCTGATTCTGACCGGGTTCGCAAAGGGAAAGATGTGCTGTTTACGAATCTGAAACAGGAAGACAGTGTTGATTCTGTGATTGCCTGGATCAAAAAAAATGTACTGTTTGAGGGTATATAAGCTGATTGAATATAAAGGATTGCAGAGATGACGACAGAATTAATGCTTCATATTAAAAATTCAGATGGCAGGACAGTGCTCGAGGACTGCTATTTTACGAGTCCTCTCAAAATAGGGACTCCGAACAATGAGGGTGAGCGCCTTGCGCTGGTTCTGATGATGGCTTCAGCGGGTGTCCTTAAAGGTGACCGCTTTTCCTATGATATCATGTGTGCAGCTATGTCCGAAACTACGATTACGGATCAATCCTACACCAAAATCTTTAATACAGGAGAGGGTGATGCCAGCAAAGAGATGAAGATACAGGTGCAGGCAGGTGCGTCCCTGTATTACCATCCTTCGGCGGTCATTCCGTTCGCCGGCAGCAGCTATAAGTCAGATATGCAGGTGCATCTGGCAGCCGAAAGCGAATTTGCCTATGCAGACATTCTGGCGGCCGGACGCGTCGGGATGGGTGAGCGTTTTGCCTTTCGCCGCTATCACAGCCGGGTCTGCGTAAGCATTGAGGACAGTCCGGTCTGGGTAGACAACTGTCTGCTAGAACCCGGGCGCATGGAACTGGACTCGCTCTTTTTCTTCAATGGCAGTACACATCAGGGAACCTTTTACTACTATGGGCCGGAAGATAAGATGGAAATGCTGTCACAATTTACGACAGAGGCACCGGTTCTGTACGGAATCTCGCGGGCAGCGCAGGGTGTATGTGTGCGCGTATTAGCGGAGTCGGCACAGGATATCGAAGAAGTGTTTGATGAAATGGGGGGAAAGCTGCATCTATAAGGGGCTAGAAACGGTCAAGTGCGTCCTGTAAAGTTGCAGCAAGCCTGCTATACGGTTTTTTGAAAGAGACCTTTAATATAGTATGGTTTTATATCTTCAATGTAAATAAATTCTGGAATGTGTTCTTCAAGCAGGCGCTTAGCGCATGCTTTTTTTAGTTCAGCAATCATATCTCCTGCGGCATTTTTCCCGGTGAGTACAATCGTGCGCGGATTGATAATAGTTATGATACTTAACACGATTAGGAAGGTCTGCTGCACAGCTGTATCATAATGGCTTGAAATATCGGTCCAGACTTTTTCATCTGTGGCGTATATATGTAAAACTTCTCCTGCAAAATTTGACATTCCCTTGACGATTTTTTTATGAACGATGGAGCCGGCACCGGGACATCTTCCCTTGAAAAGACCAATCACTGTGAATGGATCTTCAAGTTGCGGGAACATATCCTGAAACAGTCCTAATGCGATGGCATTCATATCATTGTCGCAATGGACCTCAATCCCAAAATGTTCAATTAAAGCTTGTTTCAAAGGAAATTCGCGCAGTTCAGGAGTTCCGCTGGACATGATTTTACCATCACTTAAATATCCGGGAAACCCGGTGCTGATTTTATTGATTAATGAATCCTTCTCAATTAATTCCTGGATAACTCCAATGATTGTCTGACCATCAAGAAATTCCTTTTTCACCTCATCCATTTCTATAACTTCTCCGAGCAAATTAACAATTGCATAATTAATTGCACGTATCTGATCCTCATGTGTGAAGTACATACAGCAAATATGAGAATAATCTGCGTTGAACTTATATGATTTTGGAGGGCGACCAGACATGGGGTAGTCGCATTCTACTTCCAGTACCCTATTTGCGATGGCCAGTTCATTGAGAATCGTATTACAGGTAGCGATACTAAGACCTGTAATTTGTGAAACTGTGCTCTTGGTGCCTGACGGAACCGTTTTGAGTGCATTCAGTATTAGTTTTGTATTGTTCTCTTTGACCTGATTCACTGAACTTATTTTATTACTTCCCATTTTTACACTTCCTTTCATAAAAAATTGTCTTTAAAGTCCAAAGAATGGGTATTGAAAGTTAAATAACAATTTGCATATTTATTACAAATATTATAATAAATAGAAATTAAAGTCAAGCTTAATATTAGCTATAATCTGGAATTGGTTTTTTGGCACTTCGACGAAATTACAATAAATATTATAAATATTATAAAAAATAAAAGAAAAATGTTGACAAGGTGTTTTTTTAGTGATTATAGTAATGGGGAAAACACAAAAAATCTTATTTAATGTTAAGGAGGAAAAAAAATGAAGAAGAGATTATTAAGTGTTTTGTTATGTACCATGATGGTGCTTGTAGCAGGATGTGGGAGTACTGCAAATGATTCTGGCGGGTCTGCTGGTAGCGAAGAAACGTCAGAGGCTTCAGAAGAGCAGACACAGGACATTGTCATTGGTGTAGCTTTACCAACAGCCCAGGAAGAAAGATGGGTGCGGGATAGAGAAGCGATTGAAGCAGCGGCTAAGGAGCTGGGAGTGGAAGTACTTGTACAGGTAGCCAACAATGATTCAGACAAGCAATACTCGCAAATTGAAAACCTGGTAGCACAGGGGGTGGATGCTATTATGTTTACTCCTGTTGATACAGGAGCGGTATCAAATGTTATTCAAAATGCACATGATGAAGGAATCGTAGTCGTAAATTATGATCGTATGCCCTCTGACTGCTACTTGGATGCGGCGGTTAAGTACGACGATACAAGAAATGGTGAATTAATTGCTTCCGCTGTCGCCGAACAGGTTACGGAAGGTAATTATGTAGTGCTTAATGGTGATAAATCTTCCGGTGCGAGTGTAGTTATGCTGCACGAAGGTATGGTAAGTCAGATTCAGGATTATGTGGATGCTGGGGATGTAACTATTGTGGCAGATCAGTACTGCAAAGAATGGAAAGCAGAAGAAGCAATGGCTTATATGGAAAATGTACTGTCCGAAAACAACAATGATATTGTCGCTGTCCTCGCTATGAATGATGGCATTGCAAGTGGTGCTATCCAGGCCTTGGAAGCGCAGGGGCTTGCAGGAACCGTAGCAGTATCGGGAATGGATGCGGAGCTTTCGGCAGCACAAAGAATTGTTGCCGGAACACAGACCTCTACATTGTTTAAGGACACCAAAGAACTTGCTAAGCTCGCATTAGAAACTACAGTTGCTTTAGTAAAAGGAGAAGATCCGGGGTTAACAGATACTGAGAATAACGGATTTATGGATGTTCCAATTAAAGGTTTAGATGCAATTGTGGTTACAAAAGACAATTTGGACGAAGTGTTGATTGATGGCGGATATATGTCACAGGAAGATGTATATGGAAACTAGGTAACCAGATGAATGTGCGGCGCTAAAGTTAAAGTCTTTAGCGTCCAAGAGAAAGAGGGAAGTACGTGAGCGATTATATCTTGCAGATGGAACATATAACAAAAGAGTTTCCGGGTGTAAAAGCGCTGGACGATGTAACGTTTCAAGTGGAACGAGGAAATATTCATGCTTTATGCGGAGAAAATGGAGCCGGAAAATCAACCTTAATGAAAGTACTAAGCGGAGTATATAAGGCAGGAACTTTCACTGGAGATTTAATTTATGATGAAGAAAAGCAGAAGTTTCTCACAATTAAGGATAGCGAAAAGGTCGGTATATCCATTATACATCAAGAACTTGGACTCGCAAAAAATCTATCAGTAATTGATAATATTTTTCTTGGGAATGAAATCAAACGTAACGGTGTAATTAATAAAAATGAGCAGTATCGACGGTGTAACACATTATTGAAAAAAGTCGGATTAGATATCTCACCAGATATAATGGTAAAGAAATTAGGAACCGGAATTCAACAATTAATCGAAATCGCCAAAGCATTAAATAAGAATACCCGGCTGTTAATACTAGATGAGCCAACATCTTCCTTAACAGAAGCTGATGCGAACAATTTACTGGATTTGATATGTGAACTTCGCAATGATGGTGTTACGTGTATATATATATCACATAAATTAAATGAAATATTCCGTATAGCAAATACGGTGACAATTCTAAGAGATGGAAAGACCATAGTAACAAAAAAAATTACTGAATTGAGTGAAGATGCATTGATTGCTTATATGGTGGGAAGGGAATTGACAGAAAGATTTCCACATGTTGCACATGAGCCAGGAGAGATTATGCTCGAAACGAAAGAGTGGACAGTACATAATCCTGATAATGCAGACAAATTGCTATTAGACAATATTAATATACATGCTAGAAGAGGAGAAATTCTAGGGATTGCAGGCTTGATGGGAGCGGGCAGAACTGAATTAGCCATGAGCTTTTTGGGAGCTTTGAAGGCGAAAGCCAAGGGGGAAATCTTAATTCATGGACAAGAATTCAAAGTCAAAGACCCCAAAAGCGCGATTCAGGCAGGTATTGGTTATGTGTCAGAGGATAGAAAAGGCTTTGGACTGGTTTTATCAGCCGATCTAAAAAGCAATATGTCGCTTGCAAGCATGGACCGTATTACAAACCATGGCATTTTAGATAAAAACAAGGAAATAGCCAATGCCCAGAAATATATTAGTGAACTGAGGATTAAGACACCGTCCATGTTGCAGAAAGCAAAGAATTTAAGCGGTGGTAATCAGCAGAAAGTTGTATTGGCAAAATGGCTGTTAACACATCCCGATATACTAATTCTGGATGAACCGACACGCGGAATTGATGTTGGTTCAAAATATGAAATATATCAACTGATGAATCAGCTGGTAACACAGGGAGTGTGCATCATTATGATCTCGTCGGAATTGCCGGAGATATTAGGTATGAGCGATCGAATCTATGTTATGTATGAAGGCAAAATCAGAGGCGAACTAAATAGAAATGAAGCAACGCAGGAAAGAATATTGCATTATGCAGCGGGAGGAGAATAAATGCATGCACAAATAAGGAAAAGTCAATCAGGGATTCAACTGGCACTAAAGAAACTAAAACAGAGTGATTGGTATAAATATACTCTGATTATTGAGACGCTGGCTATTTTTACGATATTACAGCTTATGACATCCGGTACATTTCTTACCACCAGAAACTTGTCTAATTTACTTATGCAGGGAGTAACATGTTCAATCATTGCGATTACTATGGTTATGATTATCGTTACATGTAATGCTGATCTAGCAGCAGGGTCTATTGTAGGTTGTCTGGGAACCATTGCAGCGGTATTGCAGGTAAAAGCAGGTCTTGGAAGTGCGGCTACGATAGCCATTACGTTGGTAGCTGGTATTTTAGCGGGAGCCTGGCACGGATATTGGATTGCATATAGAAAATTACCGGCATTTCTGGTAACTCTGTCGGGTCAGTTACTGTTTAAAGGAATTACGCTTCTGGTAGGGCAGGGGAATACGATAGGTCCGATGAGCAAATCATTTACTATGTTCGGACACGACTATCTGCCTTCTATTGGAAGCAGTGGTCATGTGCATTTGCTCAGTTTGCTAATTACACTGGCAATTTTATTCATCTATCTGATTCTTAGTGTGCGAGGAAGGGCGGCGAAGAGAAAAAGTGGATTAGATGTTGGGGCTAATTGGAAGTATTGGCTCAAAACTTTATTAATTATGGGAGTTTGTTTTGCAATCGCCTCAATCATGATTTTTTACAGAGGATTTACCTATGCGATTGTCATCCTGCTGATTCTTGCCGGTGTATTTCATTTTGTAATTACCAGTACGGCATTCGGCAGAGCCGTATTTGCCATCGGCGGCAATAGAGATGCAGCCCGTTTATCCGGAATCAATATTGCTAAAACAGAAATGACTATTTTTGTATTGCATGGGCTGGCAACTGCCGTAGCTGCCATTGTATTTTTGGGAAGAATAGGTCAGGCTACGGCAGCGGCAGGTACAGCATTTGAATTTACCGCAATTACTGGATGTATCGTAGGCGGAACCAGTATCCGAGGTGGTGAAGGAAATGTCTTTGGTGCCATTATGGGTACAATGCTGATGGCCGGACTGGACAATGGAATGTCGCTGCTTAACTTAGGTGCAGAATATCAATATGTGATTAAGGGAATCGTACTGTTGTTAGCGGTAGCAATCGATGTGGCAAGTAAAGAAAAAGAAGTATAACAGCGGAGGAGAATATGAAGCAGATTATTAAGGACATCAAAGTACATTTAGTATCAATGCCGGTAACCGGTGGGTTTGCTGACGCAACAAGAAAAGTTGAAACTATCGGATATACAATTGTTCGTGTGCTTACTGAAGAAGGAATCGAAGGAATTGGGGTAACCTATCATGAGGTTGGAGGAGAAGCGACCAAGATTCTGATTGAAAAAAACATAGCCCCGAAATTAATTAACAGAGATGCTTTTGAAACTGAAGTTATTTGGCAGGAAATGTTTCAATATCTACGCGGAGTAGGCAGAAAAGGATTAATGTTTTGTGCACTAAGTGCGATTGATATTGCACTGTGGGATATTAAGGGTAAGGCTCTTGGACTTCCGCTCTATAAGCTTTGGGGAGGAAATCAGACAAAGGTGCCAGTCTATGGCAGTGGTGGCTGGACATCCTACACAGATGATGAATTAGTTGCAGAAATGCAAGGACTGGTTAAGCAAGGGTACAAGATGGTGAAGTTCAAAGTAGGCTACGCCGGAGGCACCGATTTGAACAGAGATCTGCGCAGAGTTGAAAAGGTAAGGGCAGCGGTAGGAAAAGACATCGGGATTATGCTGGATGCAAATAATTGCTGGGATGGTGCGACAGGCGCCAGATTTGCCAATATGGTAAAGGGACTGGACATTATGTTTTTAGAGGAGCCGGTTTTTGCAGATGATATTCCCGGACTGAAGAAATATAAGAGATCCACTGACCTGCCACTTGCGACTGGAGAACATGAATATACAAAATATGGTGCCAGAGATTTAATTCTAAATGAGGCAGCTGATATCATACAGTTAGATGGAGCCCGCGCAGGTGGATTTACCGAAATGCTTAAAGTTGGAGCCTTAAGTCAGGCATGGAACCTAAAATTCGCACCGCATGCCATGGAGAATATTCATATTCATCTGGTAAGTGCAATGCCTAATGCTCTATTCTTAGAACGTCTGCTGCTGTTCGAAGAAATTACTGCGAATGTATTTAAAAATGCGCCTGTACCCAAGGATGGGTTTATGTATATACCGGACATGCCAGGGTTAGGGCTGGAATTGAATATGGATTTTATTAATGAACATGATGAGAAGATAGGCTAAAGAGGAGGTAAGAAAGATGAAAATGCTAATAGGTGGAAAACAGGTGGATGCAAGCAATAAGGCAACACAAGAGGTTGTTAATCCGGCAACAGGACAGGTAGTAGACACTGTGCCGATGGCAACACATGAAGATGTAACAAAAGCAATTGATCTGGCGGTAGGTGCGCAAAAAGCGTGGGCAAAATTACCGGTACGTGAACGTTGCAAGCCGTTGAAAAAGTTCGCTCAAATGGTGCTGGAAAGACGTCTGGAGCTGGGGAAACTGTTAACAAGCGAGACAGGAAAGCCATATATGGCAGAGGCAGTCTGGGAGTTTGATTCGGTTGCCTATGTATTTGAAAGCGCATGTGAAGTTGCGATGCATCATTATGGGGAGACAATGCCAATTGGTACTGAACCGGGATATGATGGTGACATCCAGTTTACAATGAATGAGCCGTTAGGTGTGATTGCCTGCATCATCCCGTATAATTTTCCGGCCGCACTATTTTCCTTTAAAGCAGCGGCTTCACTGGCGGCGGGTAATGCTATTGTTGTTAAAGCTCCTTCACCAGATCCATTAGTGGTGATTGAATTGTGTAATATGTTAGTTGAAGCAGGAGTGCCAGCTAATGTGATTCATGGTATTACCGGACGCGGATCAGAAGTGGGACGCTGGATTGTAGATGATCCTCGAATTGCATCTGTTAATTTTACGGGAAGTGCAGCTACGGGTATTGACATCGCAGAGCATGCAGCAAAGCATTTAACCGGATATCAGTTTGAATTGGGTGGAAATGATCCTTTCGTGGTATTCGAAGATGGTGATATGGAACTTGCTCTGAAAGAGGCAGGGGACAAAGCGAGAAATGCCGGTCAGTGTTGCAGTGCAGCGAAGCGTTTTATTATTCATAATTCTATTAAAGAAGAATTTACCAGACGCTTGGTTGAGGAATACCTTAAACCATTGGTCATTGGTGACCCAATGGATGATAAGACCATAATGGGACCGGTTATTACAGAAAAGGCGGCAAAAGAAATCGAATCTCAGGTCAACCTCACAGTAGAGCAGGGTGCAAAAATCTATTATGGAGGTAAAAGGGACGGTGCGTTTTATGACCCTACAGTACTAGTTAATGTGACAAGTGAGATGGATATTGCCCGCAACATGGAAGTTTTTGGACCTGTATGGCCGATTATTGGATTTGATACGGTAGAGGAAGGAATTGCTCTTGCGAATTTGACTGATTATGGTTTGTCTTCCGGAGTTTTTACGAAGGATATCAAGCTGGCATTTCGGTGCAGCAGAGAAATTGAAGCAGGTTATGTGACGATTAATGGTTCCGGTGGTTTTAGAGCGGCAGAGCTGCCATTTGGCGGTGGAAAAAAACTGAGTGGAAACAGTCGTGAGAGCATGCTTACCGTTATGTCGGAGGTGACACAGAAAAAAGCAGTGGTCCTACGTTACATTTTGGAAGACTAAGCAGACAGGAGGAATAGATGAACTTTGAAGTACTGCATCCGGCAGATCAAATTTGTATACTAATGGAACGAATCTACGATATGGAAATGACTTCACTTACAGGAGGAAATATTTCCATGATGGATGAAGAAGGCGTAATGTGGGTCACCCCTACCTCGATTGATAAAAAATCTTTGACAAGAGAGGATATTGTAAAAGTATTACCTGACGGAACGATTGTAGGAAAGCACAAACCTACTTCTGAATATTATATACACCGCAATATTCTGGTAAAGCGGCCCGATATAAAAGCAGTGATCCATGCACATGCTCCGGCAACTGTAACTTTGAGTGTTTTAAATGAAATCCCAACTACAAAATTATATCCTGCGGCATATGCTGTCGCAGGAGAACCCCAGATGACACCTTATGCGCTGCCGGGCTCTATGAAGCTTGTGGATCGTGTTATGGAGGCATTTGATGCAGGCTTTGACACTGCAATCCTAGAAAAACACAGTGCTTTTGTGGGAAGCCAAAAAAGTTTGCTTGATGCCTATTGGAAATTCGAAGCACTTGATTTTGCATCCAGAGTTCAAATTAACAGTTATACAGTAGGTGTTCCCAAGGAACTGTCGCATACACTGCTTGAAAAATATATGCAGCATGAGGTATCTATTGAAGCTGTTTCCTCAGTGGGAGGGCATACAGAAAGAGAGCTGGAAGCCAGACGGGTCATGACATCTATTATTCAAAGGGCATATAAGAAAAAATTATTTTCGAGCAGAGGTGGAGTGTTCTCTGCAAGAATTGATGAGAATAGCTTTTTGATCGTAAAGGAAGGCGTAGATAACGGGGCTATTGCGTTGGAAGATTTTGCTGTTGTCAGAGAAGGAAAGTACAAAACCGGAGAAATACCTGAAAAAACAGTGCTTCTGCATAAAGCAATATATGATGCACAACCAGAGGTCAATGCAGTAATCATTGCACAACCAATGTATTCGATGGGATTTGTCGTGACAGATGCTGTATATGATACTACCCTATATCCAGAAAGCTATGGGGTATTATGTCTGGGAAACCGGTATCCATTTAGTACCATTATGGAACATCAGGAAATGATAGCGCAGAATCTGGATCTGGCGCATCCGTTGGCCATTGTAGAAAATTATGGAATTATTTTGACAGGTGCAACTCCAATTCTGGCGTTCGATAAATTGGAAGTATGTGAGTCAAGTGCTCAATCCATCCATGAGTGCAAAAGAATGGGAAGAGAGCCGATTATGATGACAATGGAACAGATTAAAGAAATGGAAGCTAATTAAGAGAAATGAGGATAAATACATGAGATTAGGATATAAGATTATCGCAGGTGCAGATATAGCATCACATGATATGAAAGAAGAGATTATCAGGCTGCTGAGAGAAAAGGGCTATGAGGTTACAAATGCAGATACGTCTGGGCCAGAGCATGGTGATTTTACTGATGCGGCAGAAGTCGTCGCCAAAGGAATTCAAGAAGGAAAGTACCAAAAGGGAATCCTGCTTTGCGGTTCAGGTATTGGGGCGGCTATGGCGGCAAACAAATTTACTGGTGTACGGGCGGGATTGGCGTATGACTTAGAACGGGCAGTACTTATGGCAGCAGATAATAATACAAATGTAATCTGTACAGGGGGATGGCTTATGCCAGATGCAGCATATGCGGTTAAAATGATAGAGGCATGGCTTCTGGTCAAGTATACGGGGCGTGATACTGATGGAATGAAACGTGCAGAGATTATAGAGAAAGATTGGTAGGTAAAAAAATGGAAAAAATAATCATAGGTTCAGATACAAGCGGATTTGAGTTAAAGGTTAAAATTGTAGAGGCATTGTTACAAGATGGATATGAAGTTAAGGATGTAGGATGCCATAGTGTCAGCGATGGATATTATCTGGATGCTGCGGAGCCAGTCTGCAAAGCAGTGCAGGCGGGTACATATGATAAGGGGATTCTTGTTTGCGGCACAGGGCAGGGAATGAATATTTCAGCTAATAAATTTGCTGGTATTCGCTCTGCAATCTGCTATGACCTTTTTACTGCCAAAATGTCCAGAGCCGATAGTGATGCCAACGTTCTGTGCACAGGGGCATGGTGTGTAGACCATGAAAAAGGCGTTGAAATAGCAAAAATCTGGTTAAAATCAGACTACTATGAGCCGAATAATGCATATGGAATTAATCGGATGAAAGAGTTCGAGAAAGCAATGAAGGGAAAATAGTATGAAATTTGGCATGCATTATATTTACTGGCAAAAGAACCTGGATGCGAAGAGTTATTGTACACATCTGGAACATGCCTTTAACGCGGGGTATGATGTGTTGGAATTAGGTGATGATATTCTGTTTCGTATGACTGAACAGGAACTGGCTGAATTAAAGCTTTTAAAAGATGAGAAAAAAATGGAGCTTGCTCTTGGGTTAGACCCAAGAGCAGATGGCGAGTTTACAGATGAATCTTCTGCACACAGAGACAACGGAATTCGATATTATGAACAAATATTTCCAGTTTTAGAAAAGCTGGAAATAAAAAATCTTGGAGGCAGGCTTTTACACACCAGTTCTCACAATCCTCGTATTAAAGTACAGGAAGCTGATATTGAAAGAGGTAAGGAAGCAATTGCAAAGCTTGCAGCCAGTGCCAGAAACTATGGCATCACGTTACACATTGAGGTCTGTAACAGATACGAAAGCCATATAGTTAATACGGCTGAGCAGGGTGTAAGATTCTTGCAGGATCTCAATGAACCTAATGTAAAATTGTTATTAGATACATTTCATATGAATATAGAGGAAGAAGGGTTTGGCAAAGCAATCCTTACAGCCGGAAAATATTTAGGGCATGTACATCTTGTCGAAAATAACAGGAGACTGCCGGGCAGAGGTCATCTGCCATGGCAGGAAATAGGAGTTGCCTTGAAAGAAATTGGTTATAACGGGATGCTCAATATGGAGCCTCTCGTACAGACAGGGGGCGACTTGGCCGATTACTGCCGCATTTGGAGAGATATGACCGATGAGGCCGATACGATGGCAATGAACGAGCATGCGAAAGAGGCATTGCAATTTATCAAATATGTTATGCAAGTATGATAAAGAGGAAAAGTGATGAAAAAAGAAACTAGGAATTTTTTGGCCATGGATTATGGCGGCAGTACAGGCAGAGGGATCCTAGGGAGGTTTGATGGCAGGATTTTGAAGTTGGAGGAAATGCATCGGTTTCAAAACTATTATGTCAACCAAAATGGGACTTTCTTTTGGGATGTCTATCGTTTGTTCCATGAAATGCTCTATTCTATAAAAAGTACAAGAAAAAAGTACGGATCCAATGGAATGCATGGAATTGGAATTGATACATGGGGAACGGATTATGGACTGTTGGATAGAAACGGACAATTATTAGGAAATGTTCGTTGTATGCGCAATGCGAATACGCAGGCAGTTGAAGAAGTAACCCAAAAAGTTGGAGCAACTCAACTCTTCTCGAGTACAGGACTGCAGACGATACCAGGTAATACAGTGTTTCAATTATATGAAAGATTGAAAAAGAAAGACCCTGCATTACTGCACGCAGATAAAATGCTGATGCTTCCGGACCTTCTGGGATATTTTCTTACAGGAATAAAAAGGGAAGAGTATACAATGGCTACGACCTCTATGTGTTTTAATCCCACAACAAGAAACTGGGATTATGAACTGTTGTCCAAATTAGAACTACCTACTCATATATTCGCAGATATCAGTTATCCGGGCGCTTACAAAGATTCACTTTTACCTGCAGTTTTAGAAGAGGTAGGAATGAATAATGTACAACACCTTACTGTGGGAACGCATGACACAGCCGCAGCTGTGGCGGCAACACCATTAGAGGAAGATGAATTATTTTGTTCAAGTGGTACCTGGTCGCTGTTTGGGATTGAAACAAAGGAAGCCGTACTGGGGCAACGCGTACAAGAAGAGAATTTTTCTAACGAGGGTACCGTAGATGGCAAATTCCGACTGTTAAAAAATATAATGGGTATGTGGCTTATACAGGAATGTATGCGTCAATGGAAAGATGCCGGACTTCATCTTACGTGGGATGAGGTAGTAAAAAAGGCAGAAATTGCAACACCTTTTGAAAGTTTTCTGGATACGGAAGAACCTGAGCTATATAATGCAGGAAATATGATTGAGAAAATCCAATCTTACTGCAGGCGTACAAATCAAAAAGTTCCTGTTAGTGTTGGTGAACTTGCGCGATGTATCTACCAAAGTATTGCAATGCGATATCGCAAAACTACGGAGCAGCTTACCTATATAACCCAAAAGCGTTTTAAAGCATTGCACATTGTAGGCGGTGGCTCACAAAACGAATTATTGAATCAGTTTGCAGCAAATGTTTTGGGTATACCAGTGTACAGCGGTCTGGTCGAAGCTGCAAGTATAGGAAATGTATTAGTTCAAAGTATGGCTATGGGTGAGGTACATAATTTAACTGAAATAAGAGATATTGTCAAAAACTCGTTTGAAATTAAGAGCTTCTTGCCTCAAGAATCTCTACTTTGGGAAGAAGGGTATGCAAAATATTGTGCTGTACTCAGAAAAGGAGAAGCCAAATGATAGAAATGAAGGGAATCTACCCGGCACTGGTTACACCGTTTACCGATACCAATAAGGTAGATGAAAAGGCTTTGCAGAATTTGGTAGAGCAGTTGCTTAAGACCGGAATCGATGGATTTTATGTCGGAGGAAGTACGGGAGAGTCCCTGCTTATGTCTTATGCTGAACGGCGCAGAGTTTTGGAAATTGTAAAGTCACAGACGGGAACTCGTGCGAAAATAGTGGCACATATAGGGTCATTTCATACGGACGCAGCAATAAAACTGGCAGAACATGCAAGAGATACAGGTGTGGATGCCATATCGTCTTTGCCCCCGTTTTATTACAAATTTACTATGAATGAGTTGCAGAACTACTATCATAGGATAGCAGATGCGGTTGATTTGCCATTAATTGTATACAATGCGCCGGCATTGACAGGAATAGCGTTTGATTCGGATAATATAGCCCCAATTTTTGAGCATCCCCGTATGGCGGGTATTAAATTCACTTCTTATGACCTGTTTCAAATGCAAAGAATGATGCAAAAGTATGATAAATTGATTATCAATGGTCACGATGAAATATTCTTAAGCTCTCTGGCTATTGGATGCCCGATGGCAATAGGAAGTACTTTTAACTTTATGCCGGAAGTGTTTATAAAAATTCGTATGTATTTTCAGCAGGGAGAAATTGGCAGGGCACAGAAATTACAGTCTGACGCTAATGAAGTGATAGAGTTGCTGTCTAAGATTGGTGTCTTTCGCGGTGTAAAAGGTATGATGAATATTAAAGGGCTGCCAAGTGGTACTTGTAGAGAACCCTTCTTACCACTAACACCTGAAGAAATGAGAGAACTGGAAGCAGCGTTTACAAAACTGATGTACTAGAAAGCAAGAACTTAGTACCTCCAAATCATAGCAATAATTATATAGATAAAATGCCTGCAATAGCGTATAAGTAGAACATAATGCCAAATCAGAAAAATCGCAGTAGGCAGGAACACTATGAGGGAGGGAACACACATGAAACTAAAATTCGGCATCATCGGCGGAGGTAACAACGCATTCATCGGCAACGTGCACCGCAGCGCTGCTGTCATGGATCACATGGCTGTGTTAACAGCCGGATGCTTTTCGAGAAGCAGAGAAAAAAGTTTGGAAACGGCCCGGCTGTGGGGTGTATCGGATGAATCCAGAGTATATGCCAGCTACGAAGAAATGGCATGTCAGGAAGCACAGAGGCAGGACGGCATTGATTTTGTCAGTATTGCCACCCCGAATGACACACACTATGAAATAGCAAAATGTTTTATGGAGCAGGGAATTCATATCATGTGCGATAAACCACTGGCATTAACGGCCGCACAAGGAGAAGAACTGGCAGAGATGGCCAGGGTAAGGAATCTGTTGTTTGGTGTGACCTATACATATACCGGATATGCGATGATTCGTCAGGCTCGTGATTTGATTGAGGTGGGAGTGACCTGCCCCCGATTTTTGTACCAGTCGCAATGTTAGTAATGACCGGTATCCGGTAGGGTAAATCCTTATCAGCTTGACGACATCGTAACATTTCTTGGTGGATTGTTCAAGG
>JBKECY010000002.1:0-14116 GCA_047975025.1 Lachnospiraceae bacterium | reverse complement strand
TGACGATGATTTGCTCCGTTGTGTACCTTGCTTTTCCCATTTTTGTACTGCTCCTTTTTGTTAGTTTATCATATCAAAACTAACTCTTCCACTGGTACAAAGATCGGGGGGCACTCCATTTTGTTTAGTGTATTTACTATTGATTGTTTAGTGTGTTATACTACCAATAAGAATTTTCTGATGTACATGTAGCAAGGAGCAAGCGCATGAAACTAAGACTCCCAACAAGTTTTCATCTTACTATTCCGAAACCACACAGGTACTTATATCCTTTTATTATCCTGCTTTCGGCAGTTATTGTATTGGGCTTCTTTGCTTCTGTCATTAAGCCGCAATACAGTGCACAGGCAAAGGATGGGCAGATCCATCTCGCATCACTTAATTCCTCTGCCAAGGCCTTAAATGGAGTCTGGGAATACTATGAAAATGATTTTTTGTTTCCATCCAGTTTTTTTCTTGGCACTGCAACACATACTATTCCTACTTATGTACGTGTGCCCGGCCCGGCTCCTAATACCTATGGCTACGGTACTTACAGATTAGTTTTTGATTTTGTCAGCACAGAATCCATTTTTGCGATCAAGATTTCTGATCTTAGCAGTGCGGCACGTATTTATATTGATGGTACGCTGCTTAGCACTACAGGGTTTAGCTCAACCATTGATATCAGGGCTGAATCTGCTAAGGACAATCAGTATCTTATATTTCCCTTAGACACCATGCGTAAAACCCATGATATCATTATTCAAACCTCAAACTATACAAACTATGAGGGGGGTATATTAACCCCAGTTTATTTTGGTACTCAGATGGAAATTTATCGACTGACCTCGCAATTTCAATTCGCCGAAACAATCGGAATTATGAGTCTTAGCTTCGTTGCTATATTTTTGATTCTTATTCTATTTTTGCGTATTCAGATGGGGCACACGTTCTATCTTCTGTCATTTACACTATGTTTTACACTATATTTGGTATCTGTCAGCCAGACTTTGCTGGTTAATCCTGTATCTTCTGACATATTTTCTGTACTGACCCGCGCCTCCATTGCGCTGCTTACAGCTATGTCCGTATTCCAGCTTTTGTATCTGAATCCCCGACAGCATCCCGGACGCTACATTTTATATATCTATCAATTCCTTAAATATACTGCCTGTGCCATACTTCCACTCATTCTTTTTGCTCCTGTGAAATGGCTCCCCTGGCTTCATCGAATCAACCAATTATATATGATATTGGTCTTTGCTTTTTGCTTCGCACTTCTATGTCTGCGGGTTTTCGAAAAACGTTATATTGCACTAATTCAGCTTGTATCACTTGAATGCTTTATCTCTTTGCTGGTTTTGCAGGTTCTATACAAGCATGGTGTCATACCGGCCGATTCATACAGCCGCTCCTTTATGATTTTTGTCATCATCCACGCCGTAGCAGAGCTTTTTCACATCGCTTTTAACGTTTCCCGTATTTATAGTGGGAATTTAGTACTCGCCAAACAAATGATTGTATCTAATAAAATGAAAAATGAGATGCTTTCCATTACATCCCACGAACTACGCACTCCTCTGCATGGTATGATCAACATTCTGGAAGATACCGCCGCTTCTCAAAGCAAGGCTGGGGAAAGTGATCTGGCGCTGGCACTTACTTTGGCCAAACGTATGCGTAGTATTGTAAATGATCTCTACGGTTTTAACGAAACAATTCCTAGTGGTACATTGGTTTTAGCTCCGGTAAATCTACGCATTGAATTAAGCGCCATTACAGAGATGTATCGATATACAAGCAATAATAATAATGTTACAATACTGGATCACCTGCCTCAAGAGGCCTCTCTGGTCTATGCAGATGAATCCAGGCTATGGCAGGTTTTGAATAATTTAATTGGAAATGCTACAAAATTCACAACACAGGGTTTAGTAACCATCAGCGGAGAACGAATTAAGGATAAGGTACAGATTACGGTCACAGATACGGGAGTAGGTATACATCCGGATGAAGCGGAAGAAATATTCAAAAAATCAGTTCGGCTAGATGACAATGGAACGAATACCAGTGGATTGGGTCTTGGACTCTATGTATGCCGGCAATTGATAGAGCAAATGAACGGAACTATTTTTGTCAAATGGTCGGAAAAAGGCAAGGGAACCTGCATTGCATTTGAACTCGATGCCTGTGAGTATGAGGAATATGCCAAGAGTCAGTCTGCTGCTGTTAGAACCATCTCGGATGGCAGTGTGGAGCAGGGATTTCTCGAGGTCAAGCATCCGGACTACGCTCGTATATTGGCCGTTGATGATAATCCTGAAAACCTTAGTATCATCAAGAAAATTTTTGAAGATTGTAATTTCGATATCGACTGTTACACAGAGGGAAGTACTGTGCTTGCATTACTCAATCAGAATACGTATGATATAGTTATATTAGATGTTATGATGCCTGTTATCAGCGGATTTGAATTGTCGCGGGAAATTCGTACAAGATACACCCATTTTGAACTTCCAATTCTTTTGCTCACAGCGCGTAATACAAAAGAAGATATCTTGACAGGTTTCTTATGCGGAGCAAACGATTACATCATTAAACCCGCTGATAAGATTGAGTTAAGAGCCAGAGTATTCGGACTCATTACCTTGCAGCAGTCCGTAAAATCGGCTATGGACAACGAACTGCAGTTTTTGCAGGCACAGATTCGACCTCATTTTTTATACAACGCATTTAATACAATTAGCTCGATTGCTCTGACAGATGGCGTCAGAGCAAGTGAACTGATTGATGATTTGGGAACTTATCTGCGAAGCTGTTTTGATAAAAATCTGATCCAGGCTGACCTTGTATCAATTTCTCAGGAATTGGAGATGGTCCATGCCTACATCCGAATCGAAGAAGAACGCTTTGGAAATCGTCTCCACTTCACACTGGATAACCAGATCAGCTATGACTTTATACTGCCTTCTCTTTCCATTCAGCCAATTGTGGAAAATGCTATACGGCATGGTTTATTAGGCAGTATCACAGATATTACTGTAAAGGTACATATTTTTGAACGCGATGAGCAGATTTTCATACAAATCGAAGACAGCGGCAAAGGTATCAGCGAACTTGCAATCTATAAAATACTCACAGATGAACCATCTGAGGAAATGGGTATCGGACTTAGAAATGTAAATCATCGGATGAAACTTCACTACAATACGCCTTTGAAATTCGAAAGAAGAACTCCTCAAGGCACTATCGTAACTATGAAACTACCTGCACAAGATGCAATGAGAGGACAGAAAAATGATTAAGACTATACTGGTAGATGATGAGACACATGCAATCGTAAAAATGGAGTACTTGCTGGCAGAGTACAAGAACTACGAAATTATTGGAAGGTACACGAACGCAAAAGAGCTTATACAAAATCTTGACACGCTGCATCCACAAGTCGCCTTTTTGGATATCGCTATGCCTGAAATGTCTGGAATTGAGCTTGCAACCTATCTGAAACAGTATGATCCTGCTATACAAATTGTCTTTGTAACTGCCTATGATCAGTACGCTGTAACTGCCTTTGAGCTGTATGCCACAGATTATCTGCTTAAACCAATTACCAAAAAGCGTTTTGCTAAAACAATTGATAAGTTGAATTCTATATTAATGCCGACCGAAAATATCAACTTTCCTTCTTCAAGAATACAGGAGCTGATGACCTCACCTATGGTCCATGCTTTTGGCAAGCTGGAGATTACAGGGACAGCCAATAACGCAATGCCTGTTTGGCGAACCGCTAAAAGCAAAGAGCTTTTCGCACTTTTTTTACAAAACCGGCCTAATGGTATCTACCGTAATACCCTCTTAGAAACACTTTGGGAAGATTTACCGGAAGATAAGGCGCTTGCAAATTTGAATACCTGCAACTACTATCTGCGCAAGTATCTGGAACAGGCAGGTTCTGCTATTACCCTGCTGCATGAGAGTGGATATTACAAAATAGATTTGGGACATGCTCTCTGTGATTTGGACATTTTTATGCAGGCAGAAGAGGAAAGTACGCAGATTACAGAAACGAATCTGGAATATCTCTCCTATGCTGCTGACTTATACCGGGGACGGTATTTTGAAGACGTGAAGTGCACATGGGCCAATCTAATGCGAGATCGCTACGACATACGCCACGCCATATTACGGGTGCGTCTGGCTACTTACTATAAATCTATCCAGGATACAAACCGTTCTGTTAATGAATTGATTCGTGCTTTAGAAACCGATCCGTTAAATGAAGAGGCATGGACACTTCTTCTCGATAATTATCAGGATCTAAATGATATGGTGCACTATAAAAAAGCGTTGGAAAACAAAGAACAGGCTTATAAAAATGCATTATAAAAAGTGCTCCCAGCGCGGGAGCATTTTCTAGCGTTTTGTTGATTCATATTCTATATTATTTTCCAATATCCAGTCTTGTCCCCACCAACTCTCTCGATTGTCCCGCTTTCTTTTAAACTCTTTATTCTGCGTTTGACAGTTGCCAGACTAACGCCGAGTTGGTCGGCAATTTGCAATGCTTAGACTGGCCTTTTCGCAAAAAACAAGCACCACAGCTTAATCCATAAACCGCAGTGCCTGCTTTATATTCCTTACTTCCTATGATTCTCTGTTAAATGCCCCAACTCCCGGGTACACCGCTCTCGCTCCAAGCTCTTCTTCAATACGCAGCAGCTGATTATACTTAGCCACACGCTCACTTCTGCTTGGTGCTCCGGTCTTGATCTGACCTGTGTTAAGTGCAACCGCTAAATCTGCAATCGTAGTATCCTCTGTTTCACCGGAACGATGAGAAGAAATTGCGGTATAACCGGCTTTATGTGCCATCTTGATTGCCTCTATTGTTTCTGATACGGAGCCAATCTGATTGAGTTTGATCAAGATGGAATTGCCACTCTTCTGTGCAATTCCTTTTTGCAGGCGCTGTGTATTAGTAACAAACAAATCATCACCCACCAACTGTACCTTGGAACCAAGTTCACTCGTCATTTGCTGCCAGCCATCCCAGTCCTCTTCATCCAACGCATCTTCGATTGAATAAATCGGATACTTCTCAATCAACTCTTTCCAGTAGGCAATTAATTCTGCTGAAGTGAATTTTTTCTTGCTCTTAGGCAGGATATATTCTCCTATTTTATCGCCTTTCCACTCACTTGAAGCGGCGTCGATTGCCAGTACAAAATCTAATCCCGGCTCGTATCCTGACTTCTTGATTGCTTCTAAGATATACTCAATAACCTCTGCGTCGCTGCCCAAATCCGGTGCAAATCCACCTTCATCTCCTACTGAGGTTGCAAGCCCTTGTGCCTTTAGCAGGCCGGCGAGTGTGTGGAACACTTCCGTACACCAGCGAAGTCCTTCTTTGAAGGTCGTAGCGCCGATTGGCATAATCATAAATTCCTGTACATCCACTGTATTCGTTGCATGTGCACCGCCGTTGAGTATATTCATCATTGGTACTGGCAGTGTATTGCCATACGTGCCGCCTAAGAAACGATATAGCGGAATATCAAGTGCTGCAGCGGCTGCTTTGGAGGCCGCGATGGACACTGCCAAAATGGCATTGGCACCCAGACGTGACTTGTCTTTTGTCCCATCTTCCTTAATCATAATAGCATCTACTGCGTAAATATCAGAAGCATCAGCCCCTTGTAATGCAGGTGAAATAATCGTATTAATGTTATCGACTGCTTTTTGCACCCCTTTACCGCCAAAACGGTTCGCGTCACCGTCGCGAAGCTCCAATGCCTCGAAGACACCTGTGGAGGCTCCACTTGGGGATGCTCCGCGTCCGATAACCCCCCCTGCCAGATGTACTTCCGCTTCTACGGTCGGATTACCTCTGGAATCTATAATTTCCCGTCCAATTACTTTCTCGATTTCCAAATATCTCATAATTCGTAGCCTCTTCTTTCTATAAAAAATAGTTTGAAAAACAGTATTGGAAGTTACCTGTTGCTAACTTCGGGTATATTATATCATTTTTCAGGAACAAGCGCAATTCTTTCTTCAGGAAACACACTCGTTTTACCCAACTTACCAGAGACGGCCTCTTGCTCTCAGTCCCTATTCTCTTTTACTTAACTCACTGCCTTAACCCGGTTCGCACCCTTGCTCCCCTCAATATCGATCTCCCGTATAATCTCGTCACGCACCTCCCAGAACCGGCTGCTCTGCCTGCTTTCTCCGAAGAACTGCTTGCTGCTTTTATCCAATGGATTCTGGAAATCTCTGACAATCGTACCCGGAGATGGGTGCATAATCAGGATTCTGCTGCTTAACAGCAACGCTTCCTCCACATCATGCGTGATGAACAAAAAGCACTTTTGTGTCTTCTTCCAGATGGTGTAGAGATGCTTTTGCAGCTTCTCGCGCGTCAATGCGTCCAATGCGCTGAACGGCTCATCCAGCAGGACGATTTTGGGATCTGCCGCCAGTGTACGTGCAATGGCCGTACGCTGCTTCATTCCCCCGGAGAGCTGATGCGGCAGCATGTGTTCAAATCCTGTCAGCTCTACAATATCCAGATAATAATCCACGATATCCTTGCGCTCCTGTCGTGGCAGATGCTGCAATTTCAAACCGAATTCCACATTCTGACGGACAGTCTGCCAGGGCAGCAGATTAGGCTGCTGGAATACCACGCCAATCTCCGGTCCCGGGCCTTTTAGCGCAGTGTCTCCCAGGAGGACGCTCCCTTCGCTGGCTTTTTGATACCCTGCCAGAATATTCAGCAGAGAAGTTTTGCCGCAGCCCGATGCCCCCAGAAGGCAGATGAAATCCGCCTTCTCAATTCTAAGGTTTACATCTTTTAGCACCTGAAATCTATCATTTTTCTGTGCAAAGCTCAATCCTACATGTTCCAATGTCAGCATAGCATTCACCCTCTGATTCTAATCATACAATTCAGTTAAAATTGCCGCTTCAAATACTGCAATATCGGTTTCTTCCTTAATGCTGCCCTGCGATACCAGAAAGTCGGATGTGTTCTTCAAAATTTGTGCAAGCTGGCCGGGCTGATCCGTCGTACCAATATATTCTTCGCTTTTCTGGTCTTCCTTGGACAACACTATAATTTCGTTCATGGCTTTTAGCGTTTCTTCCTGACTTAGCCCCAGACCTGAGGAAATCAGGCTTGCTGTGTTCTCCTGATCGTTTTTGTAACTGTCACTTGCCTGATCCAACAGATCAATATACGTCTTGATTACATCCGGATACGCCTCATAAAAGTCATTGTGGACGATTCCAAATTCACCTGTAAGCGCTCCTTTTGCCGCTACATCTCCGGAAGAAATCAGCTCTGTGCCATCGCTTTCCAAAAGCTGTGTCTTGGTAGACTCCCAGATATAGGCACCGTCAATATCGCCGCGTTCCCAAGCCGCATAGATATCTGCCGGTTTCATATCCAGAATGGTCACATCCGATTCGCTGATGCCGTTTTGCTCTAATGCATTTAGCAGACTGAAATGGCTGGTGGAGCCAAAAGTCGTTGCAATGGTTGTACCTTTAATATCGGAAATGTCTGTAATTCCTGTACTGTTTTTGATAATCAGCCCTTCACTTTCATCAATAATATCGTGCAGATAAAAGATCTTGTAGGGGATACCATTTGCAATCCCCAATGTTCCCGGCGGTGTGCCGATTGTCGCTATATCAATAGACCCTCCCTGCATAGCCGTCAGGATATCGGTGCCTGCTTCGAACTGCACCCATGTGATTTTAACATCAGGGTAGGCTTCTTCGAGTGCTTTACTTTGCTTGACCAGTAACTCCTCATTCGGAGATTCCCAGTAGCCCAGTCTGATTTCATCCGGAAGCTCGGAGGCCGTATCCGTTTCTTCGGCGGAAGCTGCCGCGGCTGTTGTTTCCGTTTCTTTACTCTGTGTACTGTCTGCACTTTGTCCGCATGCGGCCGTCAGACCAAGTACACCGGTCAATACCACTGCCAGAACTGCTTTTGCCAAAATTTGTCGTTTTTTCATAATCTCCTCTTCCTTTCGACTCTTTCCCAATCCAGGGAATACTCTTGCGAATCAGTAACCGTATCACAGAATCTATCACAATAGCGATGGCTCCCATGATAATAATTCCAAAATAGACAATATCGAACCGAATGTATTTGCTGGCATCCAGCACCATCCAGCCAAGGCCGGAGACCGCCGCCACCATCTCAGCCGCAACAAGTGTCGCATAGGCGACCGCTACGGATTGACGCAGCCCAGTCAATATATCCGGTAGGCAGGAGGGGAACAAGACTCGATAAAAAATCTGCCAGCCGCCTCCTCCCAGGGATTTTACTCCGTTAATGCGTTCTTTCGGCACCTTCCTGACCGCAAAAACTGTTGCGATGAAAAGCGGGAAAAAAGCTCCCAAGAACAGCAACGAAATCTTCGAACTGTCACCGATTCCGAACCATAGCACCAAAAGCGTATAGTATGCCAGCGGCGGAAGCGCCCGAAAGAACTCTACGAACAGATCGATCACTGCCAAAAACGACTTGGAAATTCCTGCCAGAAGGCCGCAGGGAACCGCCAGTACAAACCCTAATGCAATAGCGGAAAAAAGCCGTTTCATACTGCTGGCAATATGATATAGCAGCGAATAGCCCTTATACCCATTTTCTAAAACATCTATAAAAGCCGCCCATACATCAGATAGAGGAGGAATGAATACGGGATTGAACCATTCCAAGGCACTTCCCAGACCCCACAACAGAAAAAAAGTGACTACGGAACAAATCGATATAATTTTGTACTTATACTTCGATACGAATCGTTTCATTGTGCTTCCTCTATGACTTCCTTTAGGATTTGAATTACTTTTTTGCCCCACAAGGAGGTTTTATACTTCGTACTTTCTACATAGCCAACTTCAAATCCCGACGAAATACCACGTACCGTAAGCGGCCTGATTTGATGATTTTTCAGATAGTAATCATTTCTGGTCATGAACTTTGGGAAAAAAGCCACATAGTCATACTGTGCAATCATCCGTTTCATGGAATCCATATCATCTGTACGAAAGACAATGTTCAGAGCAAACCCCTCCGGTATGACGGATGAGAGTCCCCTGTTATCCTTAAGGAACTCCTCCCGGTAAGCAATATAAGGAAGCTTGTAGAGTTCCTTCAGCTCAATACTCTCAGCACCCCAATAGGGTGAGGCCGGTCCCACAAACAGTTGAAATTCATCCTGAAACAGTGGAGTATACTGCAGATGCGGGCTTTGCGCAAGTTCTTCATATTGTATCAAAATCCCAAAATCAGCAACTCCTGCCGCCACTCTCTGTGCAATCCCCCTGCTTTCCGTTGTCGTAATTGATATGGAAAGCGACGTGTCACTCTGCCGCAGGCGTTGTAAAATCTCCGGTATAATCCAGTCACTGCTGCATGCAAGGCAGGACACTTCCAACATACCGCTTTTGCTTTTTGTTTTAGCAATTTCCTGGATTTCCTCTTGAATCTTGAATATATCTTCTGCCTTTTCCAGTACGATTTTGCCAAAATCTGTGGGTTTGACCCCTGTATTGGATCTGCTTAACAGCTGCATTCCCAACTCCTTTTCCAACTTGGACAGGGACGTACTCAGTGAGGATTGTGCAATAAAATTTTTCTCAGCCGCCAACGAAATAGACTTGTATTTGACCGCTTCCTGCAGATAATGTAATTGCTCAATTTTCATTTCTACCCCATTTCATAGTTATTGTATATGTTTTGTATGAATTAATTATGGTCTATCATAGCCTACCTGAAAAAGATTGTCAATCTTATTTGCAAATTCGATATCGCTTTATTCGATATACCTTACCGCTTTTTAAGTCTTTTCTTTTCCAAGTTTTCATGTATATCATATAGGTATTGTAAAGGATGAACTACTAAGAAAGCAGGAGATAAAATTATGAATACAACAGCCACGACTCAGAAATTACTGGTGCTCGGTATCGATGGAATGGATGCCCGCACCACCGCCCGAATGGTAAAAGAGGGGAAGCTTCCTAATGTACAGACACTGCTTACCCGCGGCTCTGCGCGGGCAGATCTGCAGCTTCTGGGCGCCCTTCCCACGATTACACCGCCTTGCTGGACCACACTTGCCACCGGAGCTTATCCCGGCACTCATGGTATCACCTGCTACTGGCGGCAGTCGCCGGATTCTCTGGATGCCGTAGTCTATAACATGGACTCGCGCCATTGTACGGCAGAACAAATCTGGAATGTCACAGCCGCAGCCGGCAAGAAAACGCTGGTCTGGCATTGGCCCGGCTCCTCCTGGCCGCCCTCCTCGCCGAGCCCGCAGCTCTCCGTAGTAGACGGCACACAGCCCGGCTCCGTAAATATGGGCATTGCACAGATGGATTGGGAGAAAATCATTACTGCCTCCGCCTCCTTTCGCCGTCTTAAGTTCATACCGCATACCAAAAAGAATGCCGGTGTAGGCTGCAATATCACAGATCTTGAAGAACTGATTCATGGGGATGAAAGCTCGGACGAAATGATGGAACTATGGTGGGGCGATGCCGCCAGAACCGGCGTAGAGATACGTACCTATGTCGATACGCTGGAAGATACGGAAATGATGATTGGCGCCAAAGTGGCCTATGACGACATTTACAGTCCCATCCGGCCGGCAGCCGACTGGGCCAAGGCTCCCGCAGGCGCAAAAGAATTCACAATTGTGACCTCTTCAGGCGCTCTCATCCGGCCGGCTCTCATCCTGCAAAACGCGGACGGTGTCTATGACCGGATCGCCATTTATAAAGACAAAACAGCCACGCAGCCTATTGTGACCGTACAGACCGGTGAACTAAGCAGTGCCGTAGATGAGGTCATAAAACAAGAGGTGACCAAACCTGCTATGCGCTCCTACAAGCTGCTTTCCCTGGCTCCTGATGGCTCAGATCTGCGCCTCTGGATCAGCAATGCACTGGATATTACGAACGATACGCTCTGGAGTCCCCGCCACCTGCTGGACGATGTTACCACGCAGGTCGGCCCTGTCCCTCCTGTCAGCCTGATTGGCGGTGAGGACAGCGAACTGGTAGAGCAGGTATTCCTGCCTTCTTGGGAGCAGTACAATACGTGGCAGGCAAATGCACTGAACTCTCTCATCCATACGCAAGGCTATGAAGCTGTCTTCACACATCTGCACAATGTTGACTGTGCCGGGCATCAGCTCTGGCATCTGGCCAAGACGCTGCCCCCTTGGGCTCATACAGATGAGAAGAAATATCAGGCATTGCTTGAAGAGGTCTATCTGCAGACAGATGCCTATATTGGTGAGTTCCTGCCTCTGCTTGATAAGGGCTTTACCATATTGCTGGTATCGGATCACGGTCTTTTAGTCGGCGAGAATGTCCCTCCGCTTCTCGGCGAATACGGAGGGCTGAATATTCCTGTGATGGAGACTTTGGGGTATACAGTTATGAAGCGGGACGCCGATGGGAAACGCCTGTCTGAAGTAGACTGGGAGAAGACAAGGGCGGTACAGATTCGAAGCAACTATATTTATCTTAACCTCAAGGGTCGGGATGCTACCGGCATCGTCGCACCGGAGGATGCGTATGCACTCGAAGAGCAGATTATCTCAGATTTGTATAATTACAGAGATCCTGCCACAGGCAAGCGAGTCGTAGGAATTGCGCTGCGGAACAAAGATGCTGTGGTGTTGGGTGTCGATGGACCGGAATCCGGCGATATTTTCTTCACCATAGAAGAGGGATTTAACCGGCTGCATGGTGACGGGCTGTCCACCGCCGAAGGCTACTTTGATACCTCCGTAACGCCGGTATTTATTGCTGCGGGAAATGGCATTAAAAAGAGCCACACTACACAGCGGGTCATCCGCCAGGTGGATGTGGCTCCAACGGTATCAGCACTTTTAGGCGTTGCATTCACAGCGCAGTGCGAGGGTGCTCCGGTGTATCAGATCCTCCAGAGCTGAAAGGTGGCAAAAAACGGTCCACCTAACTTTTCTGTGGAATTTTGTAAGAAAACACCATACATGAGAGTTATAAGCTGTTGGTTATACAAACAGAACATTTGCACACTGACTAGGTTTTCTTAAATATTATATGACCGTATTCTGCTACTGCCCATAGTACGCATCTTCATCACCAACGAAATCTTTTCATCTGAAAATAACCTTATGACTATATATGGTCGAGATCATTTAGAAATGCTCTTTATCTACTCTGAAGAAGTGGTTCTGACTGATTTTTGTGAGATTATGAATAACGAATATAATAAGTTGAAAAGTAACGAAGCTTTTTTGACAATGGTCGTAAATAAGAACCGATTTGAATTGCTCAAACTATCTGAAGTTGTATCTGCCTTATATAAAACTTTAGACAATTCAATCGTAATCGGATTAGAGCAGACCATCTTTCTTGGCGAAAAGGCCTTCGACCGATCGGAAAGTCCAAAATCAATTGAGCACTTTCAATATCTTCTGTATCTGATTGAGAAGAAGGAATATGACCGCCTGATTCCGGAAATGAAGGTAATGTTTGAAATATGGACTCACGAACTGCAGCCACAATTCGAAATTGAAAATAGAATCCGCTATTTATTCTATCATGCAAAAGTAAATGGGTTAGTAACCGAATGGAATGAGTATTGGCTGGATGACGCTTTTTCAGACTCTCTAAGCATGAAAGAATTATGCAGCAATATCATTGAAATTATCTTGCTAAATGTGGAAGACTCCCCCATAATCAGGAGAAATAGAAAAGAATCTGTTTATAACGATGTGGTTTCATATATGAAAAAAAACTTAAATGGAAATCTTTCTGTACAGGCTGTATGCCTGGAAGCCAGTATTTCACAGGCGACATTGAACCGGTTATTCCGAACCTATGCAGGCATCCCCTATAAAAATTACCTTACCACACTTCGTATTGAAACAGCCCGTACGATGATGGAACAGAATCCTAAAAGCTATATCAAGGATATTGCTACCTATGTGGGTTTTAAGGATCAGTTTTATTTCAGCAGGGTGTTTCGCTCTGTGATTGGCTTAAGCCCTTCGGAGTATCTTGAATCGATCATTAGTAAGTAAGCACAGAACCTGAAGCAAATGTGTGTCTTTATATAACAGCCAGGTTGTTTTTAGTTGTAAAAAAGGAACTAATTTCATCAGCGCCCTTGACAACACGTGTTAATACGTGTATAATGTGAGTATAATAAAGTAAAAGGGGGAAGATATGAAGGTATCAGAACTTGAAAAGAAGCTAAAGAAACATGGCTGCAAATTAATTCAGCATGGATCATCACATGATGAGTGGTATAGTAAGGTTTCAGGAAAGACATTCATGATACCACGACACAAAAGCAATGAATTGGCAACTGGAACAGCGAACAAGATACTGAAAGATGCGGGGCTAAAATAGCCCCAGTATTTACAGTTTAATATAGGGGTCTGCTTGTTGCACCCTAAAAACACGTAAGGAGGAATGGTTATGACGAAATTCGTGTATCCAGCAGTAATATCAAAAGAGGACAAATGGTATTTAGTTGACTTTCCAGATTTTGAATCTTGCTATACGGATGGTGAGAGTCTAGAAGAGGCTCTTAAAATGGCAGAAGATGCGCTTGCACTTGCACTATATAGAATGGAAGTAAATAAAATAGATAAACCAGAACCATCCACTCTTGAAGATATCAAGGTAAAGGATGGGGAGATCAAGACATTAGTGCGTTGTGATACAATGGAATACCGCAAGAAGAACAATAATAAGGCAGTAAAGAAGACTCTTACAATTCCAGAATGGTTAAATGAGGAGGCTACTGCAATGGGAATTAATTTCTCACAGGTACTTCAAGAAGCTCTTATAAAGAGAGTTGGATAACTACCGTTAATAAAACCAACTTGTATATATACTTCAAATTTGCTTACATGCGACAAGAAGGCGGGGAATTCCCGCCTTCTTGTTATTCCCGAAATCGCTCCAACTACACGATGCTTTCAAAAGAGGGGACTATCCCAAAGATTGTGTAAACCTTCAAACTGATGTAAGATAATTACAACAGTTTGGAGGTTTTTTATGGCAAGAAGAAGAGAGGAATCACCACAGAAAAAAGCAATGCGTGAAA
>JBKECY010000001.1:0-14519 GCA_047975025.1 Lachnospiraceae bacterium | reverse complement strand
TCTAAAATAGAGCTATAATACATACAAAGGGCAAAGCCCGAAAAATCGGCTTTGCCCGAATATAACTATCAACCTTTCTTATATCAGTTTTTGCATTTACACAAAACTTGAAACAGTCTCTACGATTCTTTTTAAGTGCAAACTTATTTTGCTGATACAGCAGCAGTAGCGTGATGTGCACTCATTTTTCCCCGAGTCGTCCGATAGGGTTCGGGAATATCATCTGCACTCATATTTTCAGGAACTTTAGTCGTTCCTCGTTTTTGGGCGGTTTCATAGTACCAGCATTTATACTCGATAACATTCATAGTCTCCTGCAATTCGAGCATCTGTTGTTTGACTACCTCGCGCTGTTTGTAAAAGAGCTGAAGTCTTTCATCAATCGTTTCATCCCCTTGAATGGTCATGTTAATGAAGGAACGTATATCCTTGATCTGCATACCTGTCTTCTTCAGACAATCCACAATCAGCAGCCATTCATAATCTTTTTCTGTAAAAATGCGGATACCGCCGTCTGAACGCTGCACAAAAGGCAGCAAGCCCTGTTTATCATAAAAACGCAGAGTGGACGGTGCTACATGAAGCATTCTTGCCATTTCTCCTACAGTATAATACATAATTTTCTCCCGGTATTGTTATTAGATTTTTATAAAAAATGCGAAAATGTGAAAAAGTGCTTGACTTAAAGTTGAGTTCAACTTGTAAAATCTACTTTAGATGGTAGTAGCATATCAAAAACAATACTATTTGTCAATTCTAAGAAAGAGAGAAAATCACATGTTAGGAAATTTTAGTTACAGCAATCCCACAAAGCTTTATTTTGGAAAAGATTCATTATCATATCTAAATGAAGAATTGCCTAAATACGGAAAAAATGTACTATTGGTTTATGGAGGCGGCTCAATCAAGAAAAATGGACTGTATGAGCAAGTAGTTGAACTTCTAACGGCCAACGGTAAAAATATCGTAGAAGACGCTGGCGTTATGCCTAATCCAACAGTGGAGAAACTTTATGAAGGCTGCAAGCGTGCCAAAGAGGGAAAGGCAGACCTTATTCTGGCAGTCGGAGGCGGTTCTGTCTGCGATTATGCAAAAGCGGTTTCTGTTTCAACTCATTGCAAAGAAGACCCCTGGGGAAAATACTATCTGCGCATGGAAGATGTAGACAACGAGATCATCCCTGTGGGCTGTGTTCTCACAATGGTAGGGACGGGTTCAGAGATGAATGGAGGTTCTGTCATCACAAATCATGAACAAAAGCTGCAAATTGGTCATGTATTCGGTGATACGGTATTCCCGAAGTTCTCTATTTTAAATCCAACCTTCACCTTTTCTTTACCAAAATATCAGATGGTCGCAGGCTTCTTTGACATTATGTCGCACATACTGGAGCAATATTTTTCCGGTGAAGATGACACTACTTCAGATTACCTTAGCGAAGGTCTGTTGAAATCGCTGATTCATTCTTCACGTGTCGCAGTTAAGAATCCGGAAGACTATGAAGCACGCAGCAACATTATGTGGATCGCCACATGGGCATTAAATACACTGATTGCCAAAGGAAAAAGTACCGATTGGATGGTACATATGATCGGTCAGTCGGTCGGTGCCTATACGGATGCGACACATGGCATGACACTTGCAGCGGTATCTCTGCCATATTACCGGTATATCATGCCGTCTGGCCTCGCCAAATTCAAACGGTATGCGCTCAATGTCTGGAATGTGGCACCGGATGGCAGGACAGATGAACAGATTGCTGCTGCCGGTCTGGATGAAATGGAGAAATGGATGAAAGAGCTTGAGCTGGTGTTAAGTGTCAGAAATCTGGGTGTTACTGACGACATGGTAGAAGGAATTGCAAAAATTCTTTTATTATGCAAGGAGGCTATAAAATACTGAATCACAATGAAATCGTAGATATTGTAAAGGAGAGCATGTAATGAAAAAAAGTATCGTAACTTATTTTTCGGCAAGTGGTGTAACTGCCGGTGTTGCCAAAAAGCTGGCTGAGGCAGCAGGAGCCGATTTGTATGAAATCAAACCACAGGTTCCATATACAAAAGCCGATTTGAACTGGAATGACAAACAGGCAAGAAGCACGGTCGAAATGAATGATTTGGCCTTTCGTCCTCCGTTGGCAGATACTGCGGCAGGAATTGAAAACTATGACGTCGTATTTATCGGATTCCCAATTTGGTGGTATATTGCACCGACAATTATTAACACCTTTTTGGAAAGCTATGATTTTGCAGGAAAAACAATTGTTCCTTTCGCTACTTCCGGCGGCAGCGGTTTCGGCAGAACAATTGCTGAATTAAAGCCCTCTGCTGCTGCAACGGCAGTCTGGAAAGAGGGAGAGGTCTTAAGGGGACGTTTGACATCCTCAGATTTGGAAGCGTGGGTAGAATCTTTACACCTGTAAGTGCAGATAGGAGAAAGAACATGGAATATAGAAAACTTGGAAAATCTGATCTTGAAGTTTCGCGGCTTTGCGTAGGCTGTATGAGTTTTGGAGATCCTGCAAGCAAAATGCATGCCTGGACCTTGAATCCGGCGGAAAGCGAGGCACTTATCAAACGGGCTCTTGATCTTGGAATCAACTTCTTTGATACGGCAAATGTTTATTCTGCCGGGACCAGTGAAGAATATCTGGGACAGGCACTTCGCAAGCAGGTGTCCCGTGAACAGGTGGTGATTGCGACTAAAGTCTATTTTAACGAGGGACATCTGTCGCGCGCGGCCATCCTCAGGGAAATTGATGGCTCATTAAAGCGTCTGGGAACCGATTATGTGGATCTGTATATCATTCACCGCTTTGATAAAGAGACACCCATTGAGGAAACTATGGAGGCTCTGGACAGTCTGGTAAAGGCTGGAAAAGTAAGAGCTCTTGGAGCCTCTGCCATGTACGGTTACCAGTTTCACGCAATGCAGATGGCAGCTGAAAAAAATGGCTGGACACCGTTTGTTTCTATGCAGAATCATTATAATCTGCTTTATAGAGAAGATGAGAGGGAAATGATTCCCATCTGCCGGCAGCAGCAAGTAGCACTTACGCCGTATAGTCCTCTGGCCGCGGGCAGACTTTCCAGACTTGAATGGTCAACGGATACAAAGCGAAGCCAGACGGATGTGACGGCTGTATCAAAATATGACAGTACGAAGGAAAGTGATACAAGGATTGTACAGCGCGTACATGAACTGGCGGAAACATACAATGCAACGATGACACAGATTGCACTTGCATGGCAGTTTGCCAAAGGGGTTACATCACCGTTGATTGGTGCTACAAAAGCTGCTTATTTCGATGATGCGGCAGGAAGTCTGAACATTCATCTTTCTGAGGAAGATATAACCTTTCTGGAGGAGCTGTATGTACCACATAAAATCGTAGGAGCGCTATAAACTGCTGTGGTAGATTGCCTAGGGAGGTATAAGAACATGAAGAAACAAACAGCGGGACACGATCTCTTAGGTGATTTCGCCCCGAAATTCGCTCAATTAAATGATGAAGTGCTTTTTGGAGAAGTATGGTCTCGAAGTGAAACACTGTCTTCGCGTGACAGAAGTATGATAACCGTTGCAGCCCTTATAAGCGGCGGTAATTTTGAGCAGCTAAAGCATCATCTCACTTTGGCCAAGACGAATGGCGTGACCAAAGTAGAGATTGCTGAGAGTATTACGCATCTGGCATTCTATGTCGGCTGGCCTAAAGCATGGTCAGCATTTACGCTTGCCAAAGAAATTTTTAATGACGAGTGATGACCGTTCGTGTTACCTGGATGTGGCTTCCAACCCTCCATCTTGTCGGATACAAGCACCGGTAATATGACCGGCACACGATGAGGCAAGGTACACAGCAAGAATAGCGACTTCAAACATTGTTTATCATAAAGTAAGCAGTACAATGTAATATTAGAGATTTAGAAATCTTCAAAGTCTATTCCAATAGGAATGAGTAACTTTGAAGATTTTTTGTAGTGTCAAGAAATAATTGTGATAAATGCTCAAAAAAGTATAAAATAATTATGAATAATACACAATAGAGTTTGGAGAATATATAACCGGATTGAGAAAAAGTTGCAAAAATAGAATCACATAATTAAAAATATGCAAAAATTAAACAAAATATGAAAAAATTATAGCCTATGAGATATCGTCCTGCTTGTATAATAAACACAACGTAAGGAGGAAAAGGGATAAGTTATGGAGAAGAAAGATATTCTATTTCAGACGGAAAAAATCACAAAAACGTTTGGCGCAACAAAAGCATTAAGTGAAGTTACAGTAGAAATTGGAAGGGGGGAAATCAGAGGTCTGATTGGAGAAAATGGTTCCGGAAAATCCACATTTTCTACAATCTGTGCAGGGATACAAAATCCCAGTGATGGGAAGATGCTTTTAAACGGAGAAAAGTATCATCCGTCAGGTACTTTAGAAGCAATGGATGCTGGCATTAGCATGATCGTACAGGAACAGGGGACTATTGCCAAAATATCGGTAGCGGCTAATATTTTCTTTGGAAAAGAAACACTTTTCTCAAAAGCCGGATTCGTAAGTATTGCCAAGATGAATTCAGAAGCGAAAAAAGCGTTAAATGCAATTGGAGTCACAGACATAAAACCAGAAGTCATGATTGATACCTTGACCTTTGAAGAGCGTAAGCTCGTCGAAATAGCAAGAGCCTATTACAGCAATCCAACTATTCTTATTGTTGATGAAACAACAACTGCACTTACACTTTCGGGCAGGGATGTTTTGTATCGGGTAATGGATCTGGTTAAGGAACGCGGAGGCTCCGTACTTTTCATATCACATGACCTTGAAGAAATTATGGATAAATGTGATTGGCTGACGGTCTTAAGGGACGGGGTCGTGACGGCATCAGTTGAAAAAAGAGACTTTGATGAAGATGCTATCAAACAGCTTATGATTGGAAGAGATATCTCAGGTAATTACTATCGGAACAAAGATACAAGTTCAGTACAAGGTGAGTCAGTTCTGGAAATGAAAGCAGTACAAAGTGAAGGGATTTCTGACATATCTCTTGCTCTGCATAAAGGAGAAATTCTTGGCATAGGGGGACTGAGCGATTGCGGAATGCATGAATTAGGAAAAGTGCTTTTTGGTCTGGTAAAACCAGAAAAAGGCGAAGTCTTGTTGAAGAATCATGGAAGAGTCAAGGATGCTGCATGGTCTGTGAATCATGGAATAGCCTATGTTTCTAAAAATCGAGACAAAGAGTCCATGATGACAATCTGCAGTATCAAGGATAACATCTGTCTGCCGTCATTAAAAGCGTTAAGCAGGTGGGGATTGATAACAAAGAAACGTGAGAAGAGTTTGTCGGAAAAGTGGTATGATGTTTTGAAAGTAAAGGCAAACTCGGTAAATCAGTATTGCAACACCTTAAGTGGCGGTAACAAGCAAAAAGTTGTTTTAGCAAAATGGCTTGCTAAAGGATCTGATATTATGATTTTGGACTGCCCGACCAGAGGAATCGATATTGGTACAAAAGCCTCGATTTATAAGATTATCGAACAGTTAAAGGATGAGGGCAAAGCAATCCTGCTGATATCTGAGGAATTGGCAGAATTAATTGGTATGAGTGATCGGGTGCTGGTGTTAAAAGATGGCAGGATATCGGGAGAGTTCTTCAGAGAAGAACAGTTAACAGAAACAAAATTGTTGGGAAAGATGATATAGGGATGAAAAACATGAAAAAGATTAATTTAAAGACACTGGTATTCGATTACTTTTCATTTATCGGACTTCTGCTTATTCTGATTGCTTTTGAGATTTTGACAGAAGGCAGGCTATTGTCATCCAGAAATCTCATGAATATTTTTAACAATTTTTTTATTATAAGTTTAGGTGCCGTCGGAGTCTTATTCTTGATGTCATTTAAGGAAATTGACTTGTCAGTTGGTGCAATCTTAGGCCTGTCGGCAGCGTTAGCTGCGATGGCAGGAGGCGAGAATCTGCTGCTGATTTTTCCGATTGCCATTGTGACAGGACTTGTCATTGGCTGTTTTAATGGTCTGCTGATAGCAAAGCTAAAGGTAGAATCTTTTATAGGAACGCTGGCAGTATCTTTTGTTGCCAGAGGATTTATGGTATTGTTACTAAATGGCTCAGTAGGGATTCCAACAGAGATGAGAAAATTTGATCAGGATATTATTAAGATTCCGGTATTTCTCATTGTGATGCTATTCTTTTATGTATTGTTTGAATTTACTGCTTTTGGAAAAAGCTGCAGGGCTATTGGAGCATCAGAGGATGCAGCCAGACAATCTGGCATACGGGTTGAAAAAATCAAGATGGCAGCCTTTGCAATATCTGGATTCCTATGCGGACTCGCCGCATTTTTCAGCTTGGTAAGGACTACAACGGCTTCTTCCAAAACGGGAGATGCGTTTGAATTTGAGGTGTTATTGGCCGTTCTTTTAGGCGGGTTACCGTTATCCGGTGGGTGGGGCAGCAAGTTCAGAGCAGCCGTAGTCGGAAGTATTTCGATGGCAATTATGCAAAACGGTATGTCACTTATGGGAATTGACGGACTGACACAGCAAGTTGTTCAGGGAGTTATATTGATTATCGTTGTGGTAATCTCTTTTGATAGAAGGAATGTTTCTGTAATTAAATAACAAGGAGGGTAATAATGAAAAGAGTAATTGCTTTAGTGTTAATAGGACTGATGTTGGTAGGAATGTTAAGTGGTTGTGGAAGCAAAGGAAGCAGCGATACGACCGAAACAAGTCAGGATGGAACGCCATCTTTTAGTATAGGTTTTCCTTGGGCAACCTCATCGACAGATCCTGTATTTGTATCAATTGTGACTAACGTCAGAGCCGCAGTCGAGTCAGCGGGCGGTGAGTTGGTATTAGTAGAGAGTGATTTGTCGGCAGAGGATCTGATCAATAATGTGGCGGATTTGATCAGTCGTGATGTAGATGGAATTATATTTATGCCGGCTTCAGATTCTATGCTTGCCACAGTCAATCAGATGTGTACTGAAGCAGAAGTATATTACGGTACTATGTTCAGGACAATTAATGACGAAAGTATCAAAGAAGAGGTATATGCCTCAGACTACTTTACAGGTGGATGCTATGAGGATGATGAAGAATGCTCCTATAATATCGTAAAGAATATGGTAGATCAGGGTGTGGAGAATCTGTGCGTCATTAATATTGCCAAGGGTGATACCTCTTCTGATCTAAGAGACAAGGGAATTGAAAAAGCAGTAGAAGAGACCGGAATTACGCTTCTTAATACTACATATGGAATCTCATCACAGACGGATATGACAAAAGCAATCGAGAGTTATCTGGCGGCTTATCCGGATCTGGATGGAATCTTGTTAGCAGGTACTTATGCAGATGCAGCACTTCCGACAATTGAAAAGACACTTTCTGATAAAAAGATGAATGGTAAAATCATTGTTGGCCGTATTGATTTTGACTTTACGATGGGCGAATATTTTGAAAATGGCTCGTTCCACGTAGCTTATGGAGGACAGCAGCAGATTGATCCGATGCTGTCAACAGTTATTCTGGTCAACAGTGTGCTTGGTACTCCGATTGTAGAGGATGGTCCGTTTATCCTGGTAACAAATTATCTGGAACTGACATCCGCTTCAGAAGCGAATAATTTCTTGGATTACTTCTTAGGGGATACGGCAGTATTCACACCAGAAGAGATTAAAGATACGATGATTAAGTATTATAACCAAGATATCAATCAGGAAACGTTTGAAACAATTGTTGATGATTTCTCAGTACAAGATGTTGTGGACAGACATGAAGGGATGGAAAAGTAAGAAATGAAACGACTGCTAAAAAATACGATTATTACCATATTGCTTCCGCTGTCGATTTATCTGATCTTTGTCATAGCAAACTATAAAGGATTTGGAAATCTAAATACGGCTTACACAATTATTTTACAGTCAATTATTCCGACTATAACAGCCTATGCGTATGCATTTATCTATATTAGTGGTCTCTTTGATTTTACCATTGGTTCCAGGTTGATTATAAGCGGGTTGGTCGGAGGAATTGCATCAGCGCAGTTTGGTATGGCGGGATTGATTCTAGGAACCCTAATAACAAGTATTGTGATTGCCTTGTTAACAGGGGTGTTAAACTGGGTCTGCAAAATCCCGTCGCTGATTTTGACGATGGCATTGACAATGATCTTTGAAATTATCGGAAAAAAGATTTCCGGAAGATTTAGTTTTGTTAGTATTGATTATAAATATGCAGGACTTGCATCGTCACCACAGATAGTATTTGTGATGCTGGCAGCGGCCATTTTGTTCTATTTGATTATTAAGTATACAAACTTCAGCTTTCATATGAGGGCTGTGGGGAGTGATGAGGCGGTTGCAAAAAATGCCGGAATCAAAGTCCAGCAGGTAAAAGTCAATTGTTTTCTGATTGGAAGTATATTTGTTGCAATTGCCGCAGTACTGACAATTAGTCAGTCAGGATCTATTGGTGCCCAGACGAACCTTGGCAGTTCTACACTTCTCTTCAAACCGCTTATGGGCATTATTATTGCACTTGTACTGCAGCCGATATGTAATCTGACCATAGGAATCTTTATCAGTCAGGTTATGCTCAACACAATATTTGTTGGACTGATTGCTATTGGGCTGCCTGACACATTCCAAAATATCATTCTGGGGTTCTTCCTGCTGGTCGTGATGGTGGGCTCAAATGGGATGGAATGGATGCAGCAAAAAAAATTGTACCACAAAAAGGCTGAGGTCAGTTAGAAAGAAAGGATGAGATTATATTATGAAATATCCATATTTGTCAGAGGAAGACAGACAAAAAATGCTGCTGCCTCCTACGGGTAAGATAAGGGTTGTGATTGATTCGGATACATTTAATGAAGTAGATGACCAGTTTGCCGTATCCTATGCATTGATGTCGAGAGAAAAATTGCAGGTGGAAGCTGTCTATGCAGCACCGTTTTCTTCAGGCTTTTTTGATGAACTTGTCAGTAGTGATGAGGCAGCAGCACCTATGACAAGTGATATTGAAGAGGGACTAGAACAAAGCTATCAGGAGATTTTAAAGATATATGACAAACTTGAATTATCTCCTGAAGGAAAGGTGTTCCGCGGGTCAAAAAGCTATCTGAAGGACAAGGATACACCCATAGAAAGTGATGCAGCCAGGGACCTGGTGAAAAAGGCAATGGAAAGTGAAGAAGTGCTGTATGTGGCGGCACTTGGTGAGATTACCAACATTGCTTCCGCCATTCTTATGGAGCCGGAAATCATCAAAAAAATTGTGATCGTATGGCTGGCAGGACAACCGCTTCATTGGCCGCATGCGCTGGAGTTCAATCTGGGCCAAGATGTTATGGCATCACAGATTATTCTGGATTCCGGTGTTCCTCTGGTCTTGGTTCCTTGTATGGCAGTTGCATCCCATTTGCTTACAACGGGGGCTGAATTGCGGGAATGCCTGCAGGGAAGAAGCAAGATTGGCACTTTTCTTGCAGACACTGTTATCAAGGAATTGACACCGGAAGCTGCCAATAATATGCTATCCCTGTTTAGACTGACGTATCTTAGAGAATTAGACGATTATGACAAAACAATACAGGGAAAATCAGAGTTTTCTGCGATGGCCAGTTCCCGTATTATTTGGGATATCTCAGTCATTGGTTATCTGGTGAATCCTCTCTGGTGCCCATCAAATCTGATTGAGGCGCCCAGTCTGACAGATGATATCAAATGGGGAAACAGAGCAAATGCTCATCATATCAGGATTTGCAATTATGTATACAGAGACGGGATTTTCGGAGATATGTTCGAAAAACTAAGTAAGGCACCTAAATAAGAAATGTGGCATGAGAAGGTTAGCTAAACAGCGCCTTCTTTTGCTTTAAAAAGAAGATATGATATACTTAGGAGGAAACACAAATGAAAATATTGAATTTTGGGTCGTTGAACTTAGATTATACATATGAAGTAGAGCATATAGTCAGAGAGGGGGAGACAATTGATTCGTTAGGTTTGACCTGCTATCCGGGGGGAAAAGGACTGAACCAATCAATCGCATTAGCGAGAGCAGGAGCGCAGATCTGGCATGCAGGGCTGATTGGCCCAGATGGTGAGGAACTTGCAAATCTCCTTTTGGCAGAAGGTATAAATTGTACATATATTAAGAGAGTTGCGGAACGAACAGGGAATGCACTTATACAAGTTGACAAAAATGGAAAGAACAGTATTGTGCTCTATGGTGGGGCCAATAAGAAGAATAGCAGAGCATTCTGTGATGAAGTGCTTGCGGGATTCGAAAAAGGTGATATGATATTGCTACAAAATGAAATGTGTGAGACAGCCTATCTTATCGAAAAAGCGTGGGAAAAAGGAATGTATATCGCATTTAATCCATCGCCAATGAAAGAAGAGGTACTTTCCTATCCATTGGACAAGATATCTCTATTCCTGTTAAATGAACACGAAGGTGCCATGATAGCGAAAGAAAGTTCAGAGCAAAACATGATGGATCAAATGTACCGACAGTTTCCCAATGCGGAAATTGTAGTAACTTTAGGAGAAAAGGGCTCAATCTATAAGAAGAATAGTACTGTATTAAAGCAGGAAGCAATACAAGTAAGAGCCGTCGATACAACAGCAGCCGGGGATACATTTACAGGGTATTTTTTAAGTGAAAAGGCAAAAGGCCGGCCGGCCGCGGAATGCCTGTTAAAAGCAGCGCAGGCGTCTGCCATTGCAGTTACAAAAAATGGAGCATCTGTGTCGATACCAATGGTAGAAGAAGTGGATAGATTTGAAAATGGAAACAAGTAAATAGACACAAATTGGAGGCGCTTTTATGGAGAAAATCAAAGTGCTGATTGTCGATGATGAACGATTGGCCGTAGAGGATCTTAAAAATCTGATTGACTGGCCGAAGATAGGCTTTGAAGTGGTGGCAACTGCATCTAATGGGAAGCAGGGATTGCTGAAATTCAAGGAATTTTCGCCGGAAGTGGTCATTACAGATATTCGAATGCCTATTATGGATGGGATAGAATTTGTTAGAAAGCTGCGTGAAAGCGAACAGCTATCTAAAATCCTGCTTTTAACGGCCTATGAAGATTTTGGATATGCGAAAAGCGCAATTCAATACGGAATCAACGATTATATTGTGAAAGGTACTATCACAGAACAAAGCCTCAATCTGTTGCTGGAAAAGCTTAAGCAACAGATTGAGGAAGAAAGAGAGATTGCCAGAGTTATATTAAAGGATAAGATTTCTGAATATCTGCAGACTGCAGATGAGACATCTGCTGTGCCGGAATCTGTCTCTCAAAAAGCATTTTTGTATCTCATTGTTGAACAAAATCTGCCGCTGGAAGTTAAAACGGATTATAATGCAGCGAGCCAGAAAATATCTGTTGAAGCAATTATCAAGAAATGCGAACAACTGCCACTGCAAAGCAGAGTCGCAGTCAGTAAGCTTAATGCGCGCCGAGTTTTACTGCTGTTAGAGTGCAGCAGCCATTCTAAGTCGATGCAGAAACAGAAGCTGCTTGCTGTCAAAGCAGAAGTCGCAGACAGTCTTGCCAAGGATTTTGGGACAGAATTTACAATCTTTACGGAAGCATCCAAAATGACGCTGGAACAATTTAAAAAACTTTATATACAGCATGAGTCTGTGCTGGAAGAAAAGTATTGGATCAGCAAGACAAACACAATCGATATTGGAGAAATACACAATATAAAGATGAACGTAGTGTCTGAAAAGGAAAAAGAGGAAGCTTTTGCGCATCTCAAGGAGGGAGCCGCGGAAAATGACTGTGAAAAAGTCAAACAAAGTATACGAGCCTTGTTTGAGCTGGAGAAAATGTCCCTGCCATATTTAAAATGTATTTCAAAAGAGTTGTATTCAATACTTGAAGACAGTGTAAAAGACTTATACGGAAGATTTGAAATTGATATAACCGCAGCAGAGAACCATGCACACTGGGGACATAGAAATGACCTTCAGGAATGGTTTTTACGGAAATTTGAAGAACTTCACCAAGCGCGGCAAGATGAAAAGAACAGAAAATATTCTAAAGTAACACAGAATGCAATTGACTATGTAAAGAAGAATTATATGGATAAATCACTTTCCGTTAAGGATATGGCAGATTCGATTCATGTAAGCATGGGATATTTGAGTATGGTCTTTAAAAAGGAGACAGGACAGACGCTAAACAGCTATATTACCGAAACGAGGGTAGAAGCTGCAAAACGCATGTTAAGCAAAGGAAATCGTAAGATATATGAGATAGCTGATGCGGTAGGATATCATTCCAGTCAGTATTTTAGTCAGATTTTCTTAAAGCAGGAAGCTTGCTATCCCAGCGAATATACAAAAAAGTGATATAAGGCTTTATTGAATATCTTATACAATGGGGAGTAGAAGTATGCAAAATCACAGGTCAATTAAGCAAAAGCTATATAGGACAGTTCTTTTAATTGGGGTTCTTACGTCAGTAGCTTCCTTGCTTGTTTCTGTAATCGTGATGGTTCCCTCATTTTGGAAACGTGAGGTGCAGGATGTTACGAATTCAGGCAAAGAAATGATTCAGCAGATTGACTCAACGATTTCATTCGTACAGGACTATACAGAAAGTCTGTCATTATCAGTTGCTCAGAATGTGAATATTATGGACTATTTTTTGAAACCCTCAGAACAAAGCAGAGAAATTGCTGCATTGTACTTAAATCAGCTCATCAGCAGTGAGGGGGTGATTCGGTGTGTTGTAATCGAAGAGGTGGGTGGCAACAGACTAGACTCTCTTACCAAAATTACTGCTATGGATAAATCGGTTCTAGACAGCCCCTGGTATGATACAATTCAAAACTCAGCGTTTGGGAGCAGTATTTCGCCGGTTTATGAAAGTAAAATAGAAAATAAAAGCATAACATCTGCTGCATATTCTAAAGTCTTTTACATCAGTAATCGAAGGTACATCTATACAGCCTATATGGATCTTACCAGACTGCTTTATGAATCAGAGGTAATTGGCAGTAGTACATTTGATTATTTTGGTATTGTGGATGTAGAGCAGAATGTCTTTTTTTCGAATGGAGACTCCTCGTTACAGCAATATGCATCTTCGCTGATTCAAACAGGCAAGACGGGTAAAGTATTAAACGGAAGCGGAGGTATTGGGCTTTATCAGAAATCGTTCAACAATAAATGGGCAGTTGTTGCAGCTGTATCTTATAAAACAATCCTTCATGGGTTTGCAAAATATATTCTGGCAGTCTTTTTTGTTTTGATTTCATTTTTAGTGCTGGTGCTGATTTTTATTTCACGAACTATGGGTGCCATTTTAAAGCCGATTGCACAATTGTCAAAAAGTATGGAGGCTGTGGCCGAGGGTAATCTGGAGTGCAGAGTTGAGATTGTGAGTGAGGATGAGATTGGCAGGCTATCAAAGTCATTTAACCGAATGGTATCGGACTTAAAAAAGAGCCTTAAAATTATCAGCAAAAAAGAAGAGGAGCAGCAGAGAATCAAATTCAGTCTGCTAATCAGTCAGATTGATCCGCATTTTATCTATAATACAATTAACAGTATCAATTACCTTGCAAGGCAAGACAGAAGTGAAGATGTGATTACAGTCAATTCTGCGTTAATGGCTGTTTTGCGGGATCGTCTAAGAGTTAATGATATTGAAATCCTAGACACAGTTGCAAAAGAAATAAAAGTTTTGGAACAGTATATTGTAATTCAAAGATATCGTTACGATGGGAATCTGGAGTTGGAGTGGAATGTTAATGAGGAATTGCTTGAGGAACTAATACCCAAAAATATGATACAACCATTGATTGAGAATGCGTTGTTTCATGGCCTGATCGATGAAGAAACTGGAAATGTGGAGGGTAAAATCTGGATTACCCTTAACAAGGATGAAGATGACAAAATCTTGATTCAGGTAGAGGATAATGGTATGGGCATGAGTCCGGAGCGCCTGCTTCAGGTCAGAAAAGCGCAGTATAGTATGGATGAGAGAGGGAGAGGTATTGGCCTTTCAAACATTAGAGAGAGACTTTTTTATCTCTATAATACAAATGACGGGTTGAAAATTGAAAGTGTGCCTGGAAAAGGTACCAGGATTACACTTTCACTTCCCAAACGAAAACTGATTAACAAGGTGACAGAGATGGAGTAAAATTCATCATATGAATCAAAGGTTTATGTGAGATCACGATGCCTTAAAAAAAGATTTGAGATGCCGCCGAATGCGACAACCCCGGCAGCACCTGCCACCAAAGAAGCCAGTACGGTAAGCAGACTTGCATTAAGCGTTGCTCCGCTGGCAGCCGGATAAAACATCATTCCAAAGAGGAAAGTAAAGACAATCGTCGGGACTATCCCAAAGATTGTGTAAACCTTCAAACTGATGTAAGATAATTACAACAGTTTGGAGGTTTTTTATGGCAAGAAGAAGAGAGGAATCACCACAGAAAAAAGCAATGCGTGAAA
>JBKECY010000074.1:0-15715 GCA_047975025.1 Lachnospiraceae bacterium | reverse complement strand
CGTGCCGCCCATCGTGGCCGCGGCCCAATTTTCACGTCAGGCGGCAGGGCAGGCATAACACACTAGACTTTCTGCGAAAGTCGTGTGCCAAAGGGCGGGCTTCGGCCCCCTTTGGAATCCCTCCCAACAAAACAGGCTGCATATTCCCTCCGCGGGAACATGCAGCCATTTTGTTGTCAGCAGCCCGTTTCTCGGTCTGCGTGTAGTTCCTTGTAAACTGACTTAAATGGATGTGCAAATACCACATAGTATTCACCCCAAAGTATAGACGAAAAGTAATTTATAATCAATACAAAGAAGATATGCGCGATATATTGAAACAGCTGTGCGCGTATAAAGGAGTAGAAATTATAGAGGGGCACTTAATGTCAGATCACATTCATATGTTAGTGAGTATACCACCAAAGTATAGTGTTTCAAGCTTCATGGGATATTTAAAGGGAAAGAGTTCGCTAATGATGTTTGATAAACATGCAAACCTAAAATATCTTTATGGAAACAGACACTTTTGGGCAGAAGGATATTATGTATCGACAGTCGGTATAAACGAAGCAACAATAAAAAAATACATTCAGGAGCAAGAAAGCCATGATATAGCCATGGATAAACTGAGTGTCAAAGAATATAAAGACCCCTTTAAGGGGTAGCTGGTATTAACAACACCCTTTTAAGGGTTGCAACGAGTCAAGGGCTATAGGGCTTGAACAAAGTGAAAGCCAGCGTCTTTAGGCGCTGGCCGGTAACAGACCCTTATAGGGTCAGAGCAAACCACCCGTTGGACGGGTGGTCATGATTTGAAGACAAAGGTGGAAGACTGCGGAGCATGTAGCTCTTCATATCCAACAATATGCTGGTTTTCATTGCAGAAAAATCTTCTGTCACAAAGCTGGCATGCATCCTGATACGAAAGATGTATGTCCCGAATCCGATATACCTTTTGACCATAGGCAAGAAAGACAGAATCGAAGGGGGAACCTTTTTGCGGAGCTACCTGATAGTGCTCCAGCAGGCTTTTGAATTTTGAAATGGCAAAATCTCCCTTTAATAGTATGATCTTTCGCTGGTTCAGATCAATAATATCAAATGTGTGGTTATCCTGGTTTGTAACATGCATTAAGTCAGCAAAATTCCAGGTATGATAAAAATATTCCTGATTGTAATTTTCATAAGAAATCACCTGATAGACATTGGAATTAAGATGCAGATCTTCCGGGTCCAGCTTAAAATAGTCACAGTTGTCCAGAAGAATATCTTGAAGGATACTTTGTTTGGCACGGTTTCGATATTGCTCATACGATGTCTGGTTCCTGGTTTCTGTCTGAATAAGTGCATATACGGAGGCAACCGCCTGTGCAAGCTCATCCTCATCGATTGGCTTGGTCAGATAAAAATCAACGCCATAGCGCATAGCTGTTTGTGCCAGCTTAAAATCCGACATCCCGCTTAAGATAATGAATTTTCCGGTATAGCCTTGTTCCACTGCTGTTTGCACGACTTCAATCCCTGTCATTTTGGGCATACGGATATCCAAAAGGACAAGATCCGGCGCTAATGTCAGGATTTTGTGCAGTGTATCAGCCCCATCTTGGGAGGTAGCACAGATAGAAAACCCCAGGCTATGCCAGTCAATGATATATTTTAATCCTTCTAAGACAATCTTTTCGTCGTCTGCAATCAACACATTCATGATTTCTCCTCTGTCAAATTCAATTGGGGGACAGTAAGTGTTACGAGCGTTCCCATGCCGGGCCGGCTCTTTATCGTCAGGCCGTATTGCGTTCCATAGAACAGGCGCACCCTGTTGTTAATATTATAGAGTCCAACGCCATGCTCGGAATTGGGTTCGGGTATATCCAGATGACAAAGTGCCTCTTGTAGTTGTTCCGCTGACATACCTATACCATTGTCGAAAATATCCACGATTAGCAAGTTCTCTTCGGTATTATGAAATTTCAGGATAATATGACCTTTGCGGCCTGTACTTTCCAGACCATGGGTGATGGCATTCTCTACCACAGGCTGAATCAGCAAAGGCAGAATCTTGAATTCCTCTGGTGAAAAGGTATCGTCCATACGGATGGAATAGTTCAAACGATTTCCAAAACGCATCTGCTGGATGGACAGATAGGTCTTGATATAAGCAAGCTCCTTGTCCAGTGTTGTAGCGGTGGTCTTGGTATTATTCAGGACATAGCGCATGGATTTGCCCAACAGCTTGATTGCCGTAGCAACTTCTTTGTTGCCTTCAGAAAAAGCTTTCATTCGTATGGTTTCAAGAGTATTATATAAAAAATGCGGGTTGATCTGGTTGGCAAGAAGTTTGAGTTCCATCTGCTGCTGTTGGTTAGACAACACCTGCTCCTTGATTTGAGCCTCGTATATCTGCGCATCGGTTTCCTTTAGTTTCTGTACCATTGTCTTCAGGTCAGAAAATGTGGCAGTCAATTCGTCATCTCCGCGTATGGTATTAACGATTTCATAGTCATTTCGGGATACCTTGTACATGGCCAGACGCAGTGTCTGTATCCTGTTGCTGAAATATCTGGCATATAGAAAAATAAGTAGAGCCGAAATGGTAACGGCAAATCCGGCAGCAAGGAAAAAGGCGAATTCAAGACGCACGATATTAGGAAGTGCATCCGGAGCTGCGGCGAGTATATGTATCTGGTCTGAGGAAGCATAGGGCTTTAGCGTCTGGATAGAGGCGATGGCCTCTGTACCGGATACGGTAAGTTGTCCGGTTTCTTCATAATAGGAGGATGCTGAGGAAAGAGCGGATGGAAAAGCATTGCCGGCATACTGACGGTCGGTACTAAAAAATACGGGATCAGAGTTCACTGAAACATAGATGTCGTAGTTGTCTTCCTGAATGAGATTTCGTAAATAGTCATTTGAAACCGTCAGCACCAATACGGCCCAGGAAGTCGTCTTGGGAATGGGAATATGACAATAATAATTAAGCTCCCAATAGGAAACTCCGACCTCACTGGTACGCAGGTTGCTCATCCAGAAATTACCTTTCGTGGTTTCAGCTCTTTTGTACCATTCTTCTTGTTGTACAAGTTCTGTGATAGGGTTAAAGAAGGTATAGGGTGTGTCCTGCTTTAGTAAACCGGAATCCACGTAGAGTGCAAGAGAGGTAAGGGCAGTTGTATTCGCAAGGGTATCTTCAAAACCGGTATACTGTCCTAAGGCGGCCAAAGCTTCCGCGGAAGTGGAATATTCGGTGGCCAATAAGCTGCGCAGTGTAGAATCACCGGCCAGGTCTTCATAGACCTCGTGTAAATAAAGTGTAGTAGTTACAAGGACGGAACGCACCTGCATGGCTTTGGCTTCACTTAAATGTTCATAATTTTTCGTAATCTGACGATACGAGTAAAAGTAGATAATACCGCCGATAATCAGAATGGGAATTAGAATGGTAAAGATAAATAAAGCACGAAGCTGCCTGCTGACATTCTGTCTGGAAAAGTAGTTCAATGTCAATTTGTTTGACTTCATTTAGATTCTCCTGTATATCGGATAGTTTCCGATCACTAGTATTATAATGCAAAACCGGCAAACTGTGCAAGATTTTAGTTTCTAAAAATAAATCAAGGAAAAATGATGTATTTTTGTTCCAATAAGTGTGGTAGGAATATACCAGTGCATTTCCTATAATGGGGAAAAGAAGGAAACCATGAAAACGGAGGGAAAAACAGCATGAAATTTCATAATGGATGTTGGTTGTATAAAGAGGGGTATGAATGCTTTTCACCGCAGCATGTCTATGAAGTAAGAAAAAAGGCGGATGAGGTGACTTTATGTGCTCCCACCAGCAGAATTCAGCATAAAGGAGATACTCTGGGCGGAATCAATCTGACAATCAGGATTACGGCTCCCATGCCGGAAGTCATCAGAGTACAGACATTTCATCACAGAGGTGTCATTGACAATGGCCCTGCGTTCGAACTGCAGTTGCCGGATACGGCGGAGTTTACAGTCGATGAAACAGAACAGTTACTGACCGTTGTGAGCGGTCATTTGAGTTTGGTGATTGATAAAGAAAACTGGTCTATGCAGTATAAACGAGATGGGGAGCTTCTGACGAAAAGCGGCGGGAGAGATTTGTCTTATATGAAAGCAGATTGGACAGGATTTGCCTACGATCATGGCAGCAAAGAGGCATACATGTGTCAGCAGTTGGGGTTGTCAGTAGATGAGTTGGTGTATGGTCTGGGTGAGAGATTTACACCGTTTGTAAAAAATGGGCAGTCGGTTTCGATTTGGAATGAGGATGGAGGCACCAGTACAGAACAGTCCTATAAAAACATTCCATTTTATTTGTCGAACAAAGGCTATGGAGTATTCGTGAATCATCCGGAAAAAGTCGAGTTTGAAGTGGCTACGGAGCAGGTAATCAAGGTGGGATTTAGTGTAAAAGGGGAGAGCCTGGACTATTTTCTCATCAACGGTCCCTCAATGAAAGAAGTCTTAATGCGTTATACGGATATCACAGGAAAGCCGTCATTACCGGCACAATGGACCTTTGGGCTGTGGTTGTCTACCTCGTTTACGACAGATTATGACGAAGCGACTGTCATGAGTTTTATTGATGGTATGCAGGAAAGACAGATTCCCCTGAGTGTCTTCCATTTTGACTGCTGCTGGATGCGAGAATTTCATTGGACAGATTTCATCTGGGATGACAGAGTGTTCCCGGATCCGAGGGGGATGCTGGAGCGAATCAGAGAAAAGGGCTTAAAAATCTGTGTGTGGATCAACTCCTACATAGGACAGGAATCTGCCCTCTTTGAAGAAGGTAAAGCGAAAGGCTACTTTTTGAAGCGCCCCAATGGAGCAGTGTGGCAGTGGGATATGTGGCAGCCGGGACTTGCAATCGTTGATTTCACGAATCCGAAAGCCGTAGAATGGTTTCAAGGAAAACTGGAAGAACTAATAGATCTGGGAGTTGATTGCTTTAAGACCGACTTTGGCGAGAGAATTCCGACGGATGCAGTATACTTTAATGGTGCGGACCCTGAGAAAATGCATAATTACTATACATATCTTTATAATAAAGCAGTGTATGACGTACTGGAGAAGAAGAAAGGGAAGGCGGAGGCTGTTCTGTTTGCACGCTCTGCTACGGTGGGCGGACAGAAATTCCCCGTACACTGGGGCGGGGACTGTTGGTCGGATTATGAATCCATGGAAGAAAGCTTACGTGGCGGACTCTCTCTTACGAGCAGTGGATTTGGCTATTGGAGTCATGATATAGGAGGATTTGAGAGCCAGTCGACTCCGGATGTATATAAGAGATGGGCGGCTTTTGGGCTTCTTTCCACACACAGCCGGCTGCATGGAAGTACTTCGTACAGAGTGCCCTGGGTCTATGATGAAGAGGCGGTGGATGTCGTCAGTTTCTTCACAAAATTAAAATTACAGCTGCTGCCGTATCTATACAGCAGTGCCGTTTTCACCTCTCGCACAGGGATTCCGATGATGCGCAGCATGGCTTTGGAATTTGAGGAAGACATGAATTGCCGCTATCTGGACAAGCAGTATATGTTAGGAGAGTCACTGCTGGTAGCTCCTGTTTTCAATGATGGTGGTATGGCCAAATACTATCTTCCGGAGGGCATCTGGGTAAATTATCTGACCGGAGAAAGTGTACAGGGGGGATGCTGGAGAAACGAGTATCATGCGTATCTGTCGATTCCATTATGGGTAAAAGAAAATAGTGTGGTTGCCACAGCCAGCGGACTGGAACATGCAGGAGATGATTTCACGCAAGACCTGGAGATGCGTGTCTTCGCACTGACCGACACCGCACGTACGACGTTGTATTCTGAAGAAAAGAAGATAGCAGAGCTGATTTTGACGAGAACAGACAATGTCATCACAGGTACCTCCGAAGGGCAAAGAAGCACTATAAGATTTGTGAACCAAAATGTTAAGGCAGTCGCAGGTGCACACGTACTTTCTGAGGGTACAGATACAGTCATTGCACTGACAAGTGATGAATTTGTATGCGAGGTAGCAGAATGAAGACAGAAATAAAGCAGGGGTTGACAACTAAAGTCAGCCGGCTGTTAGAACAGCTTACACTGGATGAGAAAATAGGTATGGTACATGGGGCGCAGCTATTTCAAACAGCAGGGGTCGAAAGACTGGGCATCCCTCCTCTTAAAATGTCAGATGGGCCGATGGGGGTACGGCAGGAATTTGAGCCTGACAATTGGATGAGCGTAGGAAACTCGAATGACGTTGTCTCTTATCTTCCCTGCAACAGTGCACTTGCAGCTACATGGAACCGTGAACTGGCATTTGACACAGGTTCCGTACTGGGAGCAGAGGCCAGGGGGCGGGGCAAAGATGTGATACTTGCCCCTGGAATTAATATCAAACGGAGCCCATTGTGCGGGCGGAATTTTGAATATTTTAGTGAGGACCCGTACTTAACAGGAGAATTGGCGGTGCCGTTTATAAAAGGCATCCAAAGTTGGGATGTGGCAGCCTGTGTCAAACACTTTGCTGCTAATAATCAGGAAACACAACGTCTGTGGGTGGAGGTTGAGGTTGATGAAAAAGCACTGCGTGAAATATATCTGCCGGCTTTTTATGAGGCGGTGACGAAGGGAGACTCCTATTCTATTATGGGAGCGTATAATCTGATCCAAGGAGAACACTGCTGCCAAAGTGAATATCTGCTCCATGATTTGCTTAGAAAAGAATGGGCCTATGAGGGCACTGTGATTTCTGACTGGGGCGGTGTGCACGACACTGAGCTGGCAGCTAAATCCCAGCTGGATATCGAAATGTCTGTGACAGATGATTTCGACCAATACTTCATGGCAGAGCCTCTGAAGAAAAAAATCATAGAAGGCGAGATTTCAAGTAAGATACTTGATGAAAAGGTCGGGCATATCCTCCGGCTGATGATGCGTCTGCATATGCTGGAGGGCGACAGAAAATCTGGTGCATATAACACTGGAGAGCATCACAAAAAAGCCTTGTATACAGCCAGAGAGTCGGTTGTCCTATTGAAAAATTCCAAGAATCTTCTGCCGCTTACCAGAAAAAATATGCATAAACTGCTGGTAATAGGAGAAAATGCAGATATGGCCCATGCCAATGGAGGCGGTAGTGCGGAAATCAAAGCCTTGTACGAAATCACCCCGCTGTCAGGTCTGACATCGCTTCTGGGGGGGAATGTACAAGTCGAGTATGTACCAGGCTACTGCCGAGATAAAAAAGCAGAGAATGCAGACGCGAACTGGCAGGAAACCAGTCTGGAAGATGGCGGAGGTAAGACACATCAGACACAAGTAGATCAGGAAATACAAAGCAGGAGAATGCTTTTGCGCCAGGAAGCAGTGGCACTTGCCGGAGAATACGAACATGTCATCTTTGTAGGCGGACTTAATCATGACTATGACAGTGAAGGAATTGACAGGGAAAACATGAAACTGCCCTACGAGCAGGATCGCCTGATCAGTGAGCTTTTGGATAGAAATCCATCAACGATTATTACCTTTGTCGGAGGAAGCCCCGTGGAAATGGGGGAGTGGATTCACAAGGCAGGAGCCGTCGTATGGAGTTGGTATGCCGGAATGGAAGGTGGTACGGCGCTGGCAGAAGTGCTCGTCGGAGACGTGAATCCTTCTGGCAAACTACCGGAAACATTTTATAAGAACCATATGGATTGTTCGGCACATGCGCTGGGAGAATTCCCCGGAGGAAAAAGCGTACGATATACAGAAGGTGTCTTTGTAGGATATCGGTATAACGATACCTATCATGTGGAACCGGAATTTTGTTTCGGTCATGGTCTGTCCTATACGGACTTCGCTTATTCAGAACCGGCGATTGTGCGGACGGAGATGAAAATGTATCTCAGTTGTTCGGTGGAAAACACCGGAGCTGTGGCGGGAAAAGAAGTGGTGCAGGTTTACCTGGCATTGAAAGAACCTCGAAAGGATGAGCCGCTGCAACAGCTCAAAGGCTTTGACAAGGTCAGTCTGCTTTCGGGAGAAAAAAAGAAAGTGTGTATTGAGATAGCCGGGTATTCTGAGGATATGTGCCTTCGTATCGGTAGTTCCTCGCATGATATCCGTCTGGAGTTATAGGAGAAAAAGCGATGCTAGAAAAATTCCAAAATCCGATTCTGCCGGGGTTTCATCCCGACCCCTCCATCTGCAGGGCAAATGACGATTTCTATATTGTGAACTCAACCTTTGAATTTTTCCCGGGTGTGCCGATAAGTCACAGCAAGAATCTGGCACAGTGGACGTATCTTGGTCACTGTCTGACCTCCCCGGAACAGCTTCATCTTACCTGTGCCAAGGCCTCGGGAGGCATCTACGCGCCGACTATTCGATTTCATGAAGGCATATTTTACATGACGACCACCAATGTTTCAGATCAGGGAAACTTTATTGTCCATAGCAAATCTCCGGACAAAGGCTGGTCTGCCCCTTTCTGGGTGGACCAGGGCGGGAGAGATCCTTCTCTGTTTTTCGATGAAGATGGAAAAGTGTATTTTACATCTACAGGAAATCTGGCAGATGGAAGCTGTACGATTCAAATGTGTGAGATAAACCCTCTGACAGGAGAAAGATACACGCAAAGCCGCGTTATAAGTCAGGGCTGTGCCGGAAAATTCCCGGAAGGACCGCATCTGTACAAAAGACATGGATTCTACTATCTGATGCAGGCTGAAGGCGGTACGGAGTATGGGCACATGGAGACAATTCAGCGCTCCACAGATATCTATGGGCCGTATGAAGCATGTCCCCACAACCCTATTTTGACACATCGTGATGATGTACGAGGAGAAATCTGCTGTACAGGCCATGGAGATTTAGTGGAAGACCAGCATGGTAACTGGTGGATGGTTTGTCTGGGTACGCGGCCTTTGCAGGGGGAGTACGGAGCACTGATGCTGCATAATCTGGGACGGGAAACGTTCTTAGTGCCTGTGACCTGGGGAGAGGATGACTGGCCGTACGCAGGAGAGCATGGCAAGGTATTATTGGAAATGACGGCGGCTTTGCCGGACAAGCTCCAGGAGGAAATGACGGATGGTTTTGTGCGAAGCAAAAGCTTTAAAGATGATTTTACAAAGCCTTCGTTTGACTATGCGTATAGCTTTTTGCGGAATCCTTCCCCGCTTCATTACATGAGAGATACGAAGCAGCACAGACTTTTGTTAAAGGGGAGCAAGGAAACCTTGCAGGAGGCAGCCAGTCCGACATGGATTGGGATTCGACAAAAAGAACATGAAGTTGTCTTTGAGGCAACGGTAGGGCTTTTGGCAGAGCAAACTTCAGGACAAAAAGGTGTGCGTGCCGGCCTTACGGCATTTTACAACGAACAGTATCACTATGATATTTACCTGACAAAAGAAGAAGGGGCGTACTATGTATGTCTGGCCAGGCACATCCATGATGTGTTTGTAGTAACAAAACGAGTACAGATTATGCAAGCTGAAAATGTGCGTCTTAAAGTGCAGGCAGACGGCAGGCAATATCAATTTTTCTACCGCCTGGAGGAGAACCCCTATATCTGCCTGGGCAGTGGACTAACTGCAGGACTTTGCACGGAAGGGACGGCGACCATGACGTTTACCGGAACATTTCTGGGCATGTTCGCAGAGAATACGGAAGCTGCATTTGAGGAGCTTAGTTGTCAGTATTAAAAGCGCTATGTACAGAGCAGCCTGGAATCCGGGCTGCTTTTCCTACAATATGTACTTAAGAGTATAAAAAAGGATTGCCTTTTTGGTAGTAGACAGATATAATGTAAATGATTAAAAAAAGAGAATATTTATTGCGGTGATGCCACAATCCTTGTGGCGTTTAAAAGGGAAGCCGGTGTGAATCCGGCACAGTCACCTCTACTGTGATGCGGACGATAAAGCAGATACCATTGATAAAATGAATGTTATTGAGAAGGTGCTTTGGAGGAAGAAGCTAAGTCAGGAAACCTGCCGAGAAGGATAGATAGTTTATTTCTGGGATGAAGAAATAGCTTTATTTTTGTGGGAAAAAATAGCTTAGATAGCGGAGGATGTAAGGAAGGAAATGAAATGGCGGCTAAGATATCAGTCTGGAGAGCAAAAAGTGAAGATACCCTGGAGAACATGCAGGGGGAATATAGTGTAAAGGAATGGAGCGCAGATGAAAAATACAGCAGAATTGGCGACAAAGTATTTAAAGGCAATAGTAAACTCAAACGAGTTGTACTAAATGCGCATATAAAAGAGGTCGGTATACAAAGTTTCAGTAATTCAACACTTAGAGCAGTACATATGGCGGGGATACGCACGATTCGAAAAGAAGCGTTTTCAAATTGTGTCAGGCTTTCAGAAGTGCAGATTCCGGAAACTACCGGCTTTATTGGGGTCAGGGCGTTTGCCCAGTGCAGAAGATTAGAACGTGCGGAATTTGCAAGCGGAAGTATCTGTCGGGAAATCAAGGCAGAAACGTTTGCAAATTGTGCAAGTCTAAAGTCAATCCAATTGCCGGAACAGCTAAGAAAAATAGGAGAGCAAGCCTTTTTCAAGTGTGTCATGCTCGATAGGATTGAATTCCCGGCGTCTTTAAAAGAAATTGGAACCAGAGCCTTCTATCAGACAGCCCTCTCACAATTGGAGCTCCCATCCGGATTGGAGAAGATAGGAGACAGTGCGTTTTTAAAATGTAACAGGCTGGAAATTGTCAAACTTCCTGAGAGTGTAGAAACGATTGAGAAATGGGCATTTCATGGATGCAATCGGCTAAAAATCCTGGAAATTGCGCATGAGCCAAAGGAAATAGGAGAATGGGTTATTAACCGCAGTGCGCGAATCAGATGCTACAGAGGCGGGATAGTAGACAAATATTGTAGAGATATGGGCTTCCAGGCGGAGTATCTGTAAAGGGTCGGATGCGGGCAGTAGCAATGGGAATGCACCCTGAATGTTAGAAAAAAACTAATATTCAGTGGTGCATTTTTATGTATAAAAGTACTATAAAAAGTCAAAATCACAATTAAAATTAGATGATATAACCTAAATATGATATACTCTTATCAAAAATATGGGCAATAGATACACACGAATAAATATTGCGTGGTCTGAAGGAGAAACAGATGAAAGTGCTGATTGTAGATGATGAGAAGAAAATATGCATGTTGATTCATAGTCTGATTGCGTGGGAGAACTTAGGCTTAGAGTCCATCGGTATGGCATATGACGGTGCCAGCGCGTATGAGATAATCGAGCGGGTCCGTCCCCATATAGTGATTACTGACTTGAAGATGCCGGAATGTGACGGTATTGAGTTAATTGAGAAAACGATTGAAAGCAGGCTGGACGTTAGATTTATTATTATCAGCGGTTATCAGGATTTTGAATATGCCAAGTCGGCAATCAAATATGGGGTGAAGGATTATCTGACCAAACCGATTCAAAAGGAGGATTTAGAAAGTACACTAGTCAAGCTCAAAACAGAATTTGAGGAAAGCAGGAAGCAGCAGGAGCGTCTGATGAATCTGGAAAATACGGTATACCAAAGCGGTACGAAGCTCAGAACCTCGCTGATACGGGATATTAAATCCAAAGAACACAAGTTTTTCTGCAAAGACCTTGGCTTGGCTGGCTGAACAATTATTACCAGTGCCATTTTCGCACCGGCGTGTTTCGCTGCCTATTCCTTAAAGTGGATTTTCCTGACCCGTCTGACTATACTCTGAAATTCAATCAGCTCTCAGAAAAGCTGATTGGTGTAAGTGAACGGATGTTAGAGGAATACTGCTATGACATGATCGCAGAACCGACCATCTGGGGGACTTGTCTGCTCTTGAATTATGGGACCGATGGGATTGAGAATTTCCGGTATTTATTAAAACAGATACGCAGTAAAATGATTTCTGAAAATGAGTTTAATGAGGAAATCTACGTTACGATTGGAATTGGTTATGAGACAACTGAACCACAGGAGCTGTATCGGGCTGTTCGCAGCGCCCAGAATGCGGTTATGAACCGGCTGCGGTTGGGTAACAATCGTCTGATTGGAGTCTTACAGATGACGGATGAGCCGGAGACCGACATACCGCTTTCCTCCTTGCGGACAGATTTTAAAAAGGTATTTTGGGAAAAAATTGAAATGTACGACATGAACGGAGTCGAAAAAATACTAAATGAGTTGAAAGAAGTCTGTATTAAAAATGAAGAGATTGATGGGAGATGTCTTTTTAGCATTTGTAATGAAATCCTGGACTTATTCTCGTTTGCACTGCAGCAGGAGCAAGGGATGCCAAGCAGCAAGGAGGAAAGGGAAGAGTTCTTACAGGAGTTTCCCAAATGTCTGACAATTGAAGATGTGTTTGTCTGCCTGATTTGTCTGATTACTGACCGGATGCAGAGGCGGATCAGTCAGGGGTATGAGCGGGAGCTGCAGCCCATCGTAGATGCAAAAGAATATATACTGAAGCATTACAGGGAGTCGGTCACGCTGGATGATATCAGCCGGTACGTAGGGTTTAACGCCACCTATTTTTCCACGATGTTCAGGCAGAAGACCGGAGAGACACTGACCGAATATATACAGAGGGTGAGGATGGAGCGTTCCAAAGAGATACTGCGCAATTCGGAAGTGCGGATTGCCGATATACCGGAGCTAGTTGGAATCGGAGATGCCAAATATTTTTCCAAGCAATTCAAACGTGTCTATGGAGTGACCCCGTCAAAATACAGAAAACTTCTGGGATAAAGGGAGGCAGATATGCAGCAATTGTATTGGAGACATAAAGTCAGAATTGTATTTTGGGGCCTGTATTTAGTCAATGTAATTCTGGTAGTGGCAGCGTCGGTTCTGCTTCTTAAGACGATGGATTACCGCGATAACCCCAGACTGGTCCTGCTGTGGGCAGCAGTCCTTCTGTTCGTTTTGAGCATTACAATGGTCATCTGCCGTCGGTTTGTATTTGATCCGATGAATAAACTAAGTAGGCTGTTCTATATGTTCAGCCGCGGGGTGATTTATAAAGAGCTCTTTGAATCTAGACACATGATGGATGCCCAGATGCAGGAAGCTCTTGGAAAAATGGAGCAGATGATAGACCGAAACTCTGTCATTGATATGGCAGCACGACAGGCGGAATATCTGACACTTCAAAATCAGATCAACCCACACTTTCTGTACAATACACTGGAATCAATCCGCGCGGAAGCCATCTTGTCGAAGGAAGAGTCGATTGCGAATATGGCTGAGGCGTTGGGCAAATTCTTCCGGTATACGATTACGCGCTCGGAAGATCTGGTGACACTTGAAGATGAGTTGGACAGTGTCAATAATTACTTTAAAATCCAGAAATACAGATTCGAAGACCGTGTCAATCTGCTGATTCATAGTGATGAATACGAAGCAGTAAGTCATTGTCAGATACCGAAGCTGATTTTGCAGCCACTTGTGGAGAACTCGATTCAGCATGGTCTGGAGTCGAAGCTTGGAAATGGGGTTGTAAGTGTGGACATTGAACATACAAGGAAAAATCTGTTTATCTATGTGCGTGACAACGGCATAGGAATTTCTGAGGATAAGATCGAAAGCCTCAATAAAACGTTTCAGGACAGCGATGTACAGCTCAATGCGTCTACCTCCGCTAAAAAGACGGGAATTGCGCTTAGCAATGTGAACGCCAGAATCAAGCTGCAGTTTGGAAGCAGCTATGGACTGCATATTATTACGATTTCCACAGGAGGTGTGGAGGTTCGGGTCAATCTGCCCTATATTGAGACGCGGCAGAGGTCTGAGGCAGCGGAAGGTGAAGGTCGCTATGAAAGTTGAGCTGCTGCGGGTGGATTATGGGGTTAAAAAGGTCGGAAATGTAAAATGGATTCGGGATTTTTCCATACAGATGTTCCAAAATGAAATCTGTGGACTGATTACGAACAATAATCTTGAGCAGGAATTCCTGGTCGCTTTTTTTGCGGGCAGAGAGTGCCTGGATGAGGGCTGGGTCTACTACAACGACAGGCTGTTGGTGGGAGATGAATCAAGAAGAGTTTTTAAAAAGCAATTGTATGTGATTCGGAAACGGGATGCGCTGGCGACCCAGCTCTCCATTTTTCATAATATTCTGATTCGGCAGATGAAATCGTATACAGAAGTGCTGGAAGCGGCAAAAGAAACAGGGTTTCCGCTTGACTTGGAACAAATGATTGATGACTTAAGCGTGCTTGAACGCAAGATGGTGGAATTGATCATTGCCTATATCAGCGGACGCAGGCTGATTGTGCTGGCAGAGCTTGATGAGATTCTGCATGACAGTAAAGCCGAGAATTTCCTGCAGTTGATTTTAAAACTAAAAGAGCAAGGAATTGATGTTCTGGTAATCTCCAACACATCGGAACTTTTGTTCCGGCTGTCAGACTATATTTATATTTTTATGCAGGGACGAAGCAAAATGATCATGTACAAGCGGGATTTTGATAAAAAGCGTTTGTATAGTGTCATCTCCCAGACCAACTGGGCGGAAACCGATGTGGCAGATTATAGCGGACAGCAGACAGTGCTGTCACTGCTTGCTTTGCAAATCAGCGATACTATGACAATGGACATAGCGATTCGCAGGGCCCAGATCGTCAATTTTGTGGACAGTGCGCCCGGCGCTGAGAACCGCGCGGCCTTACTGGAGGTTTTAGAAGGCAGGAAGCAGCCGCTGGGGGGACGGATTCAGTTGGATCATAGGGTGTGCAGAAATCGAAATTACAGAAGTATACTTAAGGCCGGGCTGGCAATTATCCCGGAAGAATCCTATGACAAGAAGGCGTATTTCAATACGACCGTACTTGATAATATATGCCTGGTGCTTTCCGGAAAAATGGGAATCCGGGGCATGGCGGCAAAATATAAAAAGTGCATTGAGGAGGAGTTGGTGGCAACAGGTGATTTTACGATAGAAGAGTTAAGTCAAAGTGTTGAGTTCGCCAATGCGTATGTGATACAAAAGATGGCTTATTACAGATGGATTCTGTATGCACCGAAAGTGATTGTCTGCAACAAACCGTTTTCGACCGCAAATTACAATATGCAGCAGCTGACCCGGCACCTGATTGTGGAAGCAACGCGCCGGGGAATTGCTGTAATGATTCTGTGCGGAAATGTTTCGGAGGCAAGTTATATAGGAAACCGGATTGTGATGCTTAGAGATGGAGCGCTGCATGAGACGGCTGCCTCCGAACTTACGAATTGGCTTTAGAGGACTGTATTGGGTAAAATGTGCAGAATGTAAGACCCAAAAATATTACACCTCCGGCTAAATATTATAAGTTTCTGCTGCATCTTATAGATGATATAATGCGCGTAGTTGGTAGTTAAATCATTTATTGAGAGTTGTTTAACAAAAGGAGGAAAATGATGAAGAAATTAGTAGTTGGATTGTTAGTAATCAGCATGATGGTATTGGTGATGGGGTGTGCGGGAAGCAGTTCATCGGGAAGCTCAAGCACAGAGGATACAACAAGTACCGACAGTACCGACAGTACCGGTACAGAGAGTACTTCAAGCGGCGAGCAGATCAGTATTGGTGTGGTTATGAAGCTGTATGATGAATTCCAGAACAAAGTTATGGAGTGCCCCCCGATCTTTGTACCAGTGGAAGAGTTAGTTTTGATATGATAAACTAACAAAAAGGAGCAGTACAAAAATGGGAAAAGCAAGGTACACAACGGAGCAAATCATCGTCA